>NZ_JBFAPZ010000007.1:0-340996 GCF_040676935.1 Saccharopolyspora sp. NPDC049426
GCCAGCGCCACGACGGCGGTGCCGTGCTGGTCGTCGTGCATGACCGGGCAGTCCAGCGCTTCGGTGACCCGGCGCTCCAGCTCGAAGCAGCGCGGCGCGGAGATGTCCTCCAGGTTCACCGCACCGAACGAGGGGCGCAGCCGGACCAGCGTTTCCACGATCTCGTCGACGTCCTTGGTGTCCAGGACCAGCGGGATCGAGTCGAGCCCGGCGAAGGTCTTGAACAGGGCGGACTTGCCCTCCATGACCGGCAGCGATGCCTTCGGGCCGATGTCGCCCAGACCGAGAACCGCGGATCCATCGCTGACCACGGCCACCAGGCGCTGAGTCCAGGTGTAGCGATCAGCCAAGGACGGATCGCTGGCGATCGCCCGGCTGACCTGCGCCACCCCGGGGGTGTACGCGATCGACAGGTCGCGCGCGCTGTCGAGCGGGGCGGTCACCGCAGCGGTGAGCTTGCCCCCTTCGTGCGCGGCGAAGATCTCTTCGTGGGTCAGCTCGGCACCGATTCCATTGGCGGTGCCCTCGTTGATGGTGGTCACGGCGTCCCTCCTATTGCCATGCCTGCGGCCCGAGCACTATCGAGCCGGGCGGATGCGACCTAGAACGGTCGCTGTCAACGCCGACTTCCCGGGCGTACCGGAGAAGAAGACGTCTATCGAAATACCGATACCGGCCATCCTGTTCGGACAGCGGCTCGGCGGACGCTGCGGTGCGGTTAGTCTGCCAGCCCTTTGAAGCAATGTCAGCGACAGGGATCACACGTCTCACCAGCAAAAAGGCGAGAATTTTACGAATTGGGACAGTACGCGCGTCATATTTTCCGAAGGCGAGATGCAGTACGCGCATCCTGTTTGCATTTCGCAGTTATGCGGTACGAGTGTCCGGTATTGCCATCTGAATCGAAACTGTTTGGAAAATGCGTGTGCCGACCTCTGGTTTTCCGCGATGCGATCGAGCAGGGGAACCTTCCTGTCACCGCCGCCCCACCGAACCGGCCCCGATCACGCCTCCTAGGCTCGGCACTCGTGCAGGTACGTCGACTTGAGATCACCGGGGCGTTCGAATTCACCCCAAAGGCTTTCCCCGACAGCCGCGGTCTGTTCGTGGCCCCGTTCCAGGAGAAGGCGTTCACCGAAGCCACCGGCCACCCGATGACCCTGGCCCAGACCAACCACAGCGTCTCGGCCCGCGACGTCATCCGCGGCGTGCACTTCGCCGACACCCCGCCCGGCCAGGCCAAGTACGTCTACTGCCCGCAGGGCGCGCTGCTGGACGTGGTCGTCGACATCCGCATCGGCTCCCCCACCTTCGGCCAGTGGGAGGCGATCCGCCTCGACTCGACCGAGTACCGCGCCCTCTACGTCGCCGAAGGACTCGGGCACGCGTTCCTGGCCCTCACCGACAACACCGTGATGACCTACCTGTGCTCCACCGGCTACAACCCCTCCGGCGAACACGGCATCAACCCGATGGACCCGGACCTCGGCCTGCCCTGGGCGAGCGAGCTCAGCGGTCCGGCGATCCTGTCCGAAAAGGACCGCGAAGCCCCCACTCTCGCCGAAGCCGCCGAGAACGGCCTGCTCCCCGACTTCAACACCTGCCTCGCGCACTACGAGTCGCTGCGCACCGAGCAGTGAGGACGGGAACCTTCCTGTCACGCCGAACAAGATGGCAGGAAGGTTCCCCTCCTCAGCGCACGCGGCCGGGCGATGGCCACAACCGCCAGCGCACCACGCCCAGCACCTGCGCGGGGCCGAGGTCGCGGGAGTCCGTCGAACCGAAACCGTTGTCGCCCTCCACGTGCCAGCCGCCGGCCTCGCGGCGCACGGCCCGCTTGACCGACAGCTGATGGGGACGTTGTTCCCACCGCACCAGCACGACATCACCCGCACGAGCAAGATCGCCGGTCCGGAACACCACCACGTCCTGGTCCCGAAGTGTGGGAACCATCGACGGTCCGCGCACCCGCAACCTGCGCAACGGCCACCGTCCGAGCGATTTCACCGGCACCTCCAGTAGGACGACGAGGATCTTCAAGAGTAGGGTCGGCCTCGTCGGAGCACTCACTTGTCAGGGAGGAATCATGCGACTCCTGTCGCGCATCCTCAGCCCCCGCCTGGAGGCGACCGCCCACTGCGACCTGCCGTGCGGCGTTTACGACCCCGCGCAGGCGCGGATCGAAGCGGAGTCGGTCAAGGCGATCCAGGAGAAGTACCAGGGCAACGAGGACCCGGAGTTCCGCACTCGCGCGATTCTGATCGCCGAGCAGCGCTCCGAGTTGGTCAAGCACCACCTGTGGGTGCTGTGGACCGACTACTTCAAGCCGCCGCACTTCGAGAAGTACCCGCAGCTGCACGAGCTGGTCAACAAGGCCACCAAGGCCGCGGGCGCGACCGGCACCAAGGGTTCGATGGACCCGGCCAAGGGCCAGGAGCTGCTGGACTACATCGCCGAGATCGACAAGATCTTCTGGGAGACCAAGAAGGGCTGATCTCCAGCGACCTTCGAGAACGCCGGCCAGCGGAAACGCTGGTCGGCGTTTTCTTTTTCGCACCCTCGTCCCGAGAGCGCAGATGGCAGAAAGGTTCCCATGCTCTCGTCGGCCCGAGCTGCGCGAAAGGTTCCCACGCTTCCGCCGGTGACGATCATGCGAGGCCTTCTCGGCAGCCATAGGCTGGCCTGCACGAACACCGACGTCTCGCGGAGTTGGGGAGAGCTCATGACCACCGCATGCCGAGAGCACACCGGCCACGACCACGCGCACGGGCCCGGCTGCGGGCACGTCGCCGTACCGCACGGCGACCACGTCGACTACGCCCACGACGGGCACCTGCACGCCGCGCACGGGGAGCACTACGACGAGTGCGAGGTCGGCGGGTACCAGGAGCACGGGTCCCACGACCACGTGCACGGCGAGAACTGCGGGCACGTCGCGGTTCCGCACGGCGACCACGTCGACTACGTCCACGACGGGCACCGCCACGCCGCCCACGGGGAGCACTACGACGAGCACTGACCGATGTGGACGACGTGACGTGAGTGACCTCGTTCTGCGTAAGCGCCGCGGATCCGTACGCTGCGATCCGTGGAACAGCGCGTCTACATCCTCCGGCACGGCACCACGGAGTGGTCCCTGACCGGTCAGCACACCAGTCGCACCGACATCCCCCTCACCGTCGAAGGCGAGCTGCGGGCACGTCAGGCGGGGCAGACCCTGACCGCCTTGCGCCCCGCCAGTCCCGTCACGGTGCTGTGCAGCCCGCGGAAGCGGGCGCAGCGCACCGCGGACCTCGCCGGGCTCGCCGACGTGATGACCGAACCGCTGCTGGTGGAGTGGGATTACGGCGACTACGAGGGTCTGACCACCGATCAGATCCGCGAGACCGTTCCGGACTGGACGGTGTGGAGCCACCCCTGCCCCGGCGGTGAAACCGCCTCCAACATCGCCACCCGCGCCGACGACCTGCTGGCGCGCGTGCGCGGGGCAGACACCGACGTGGTGCTCGTCGGGCACGGCCACTTCAGCCGGTGCCTGATCGCCCGCTGGCTGAACCTGCCCATCGCCTCCGGGGTCCACTTCGCCCTGGACGCCGCCGGGATCACCGTTCTCGGCCACGACCGGGGCGTTCCGCAGATCCAGCGGTCCAACATCCCCGCCTGGCAGCAGGGCTGAGCACCTTCCCCGCCGCACCACCGCGCAGAATGGGCCTGGAAGCACCAGGTTCGGTCGGCAGTGGAGGACGGGATGATCCGGCGGGCTCGCGAGGACGACGTGGCGGCGATGGTGGAGCTGGTGCACGAGCTCGCCAGGTACGAGGAGGAGCCCGATTCCTGCCACCTGACCGAGGAGCAGCTGCGGACGGCGCTGTTCGGGTCCGACCCCGCCCTGTTCGGGCACGTGGCCGAAGTGGACGGTGCTGTCGTCGGTTTGACCCTCTGGTTCCTGAACTTCTCCACCTGGGAAGGCGTCCACGGGATCTACCTGGAGGATCTCTACGTGCGGCCGGAGCACCGGGGTTCGGGCTTGGGCAAGCGGCTGCTGCGGACGCTGGCGAGCGAGTGCGTCGAGCGCGGCTACGCGCGGCTGGAGTGGTCGGTGCTGGACTGGAACGAGCCCTCGATCGCCTTCTACAAGGCCCAGGGCGCCTTCCCGATGGACGGTTGGAGCGTCTACCGGCTCACCGGGGACGCCCTGCGCTCCTTCGGGGGCTGACCGATCAGTCCTCGCGGGCGTCGGGGGCCATCGAGGCGTGGAACGACCACTCCCGGCCCTCGCGGTTGAACAGGAACCACAGCACCGCCACGGCGGGCACCGCGATGATCAGGCCGATCAGCGGCCGCCCGGACGGGCCGGTCGCGTACCACGCGGTGCCGAGCAGCAGCAGCTGCAGCAGCAGGGCGGGCGTGCGGGCCCAGTGCTTGCCCTTGATCAGGCCGATGCCCGCGGCGAGCACACCGGAGGCCAGCAGCGCGTAGTAGCCGGCCTCGCCCCACGTCTCGCTGCGTTCGAGCTGACCGACGCCGCCGAGGTCGCTGGAGGTGCTGCGGACCAGCAGCGCCACGACGAACACCAGGGCTGCCACCGCCTGCAGGGTGGTCAGCACGCCGGCGATGCGCACCGTGCGGGGAACGGTCTCGGTAGACAAGGCGCCCTCTCCTCGAACGGGGCCACGACCCCGCCAGTGACTCTGCGTGTGCACTTTCGATGGTAATACCGCCCGATCGCCGCATAGCTGCCGCAGGCCCCGAGACGACATGATCGACTCATGGCTGAAGCGGCGTTCGCGGATATCGGGGTGTCCGTCGATCTCGCCGCGTGCACGTCGGCAGCCGGTGCACAACAGTCGGGTGCGTTCCGGGGTTACGCATCCGGTTGTCACCGGAAACCGGTGGTCAGCGGCATGGCGCATCCGCTCCTGGTGCGTTCCGTAGCCGCGTCCGCCCGTGCCGCGCACCTCGGCCGGTCCCGGTCCGCATCGGACTCGGAGGTGACCGGACAGCCCAGTTGAGACTTCGCGGCACGCGGAACCGGGCCCCCGCGCCCGACGGACACGAAACCGTCTCGCTTAGGCTTCGGTTGTGCGCGCCGTTCTCGTCGTCAACCCGCAGGCGACCTCCACCACAGCCAGTGGCCGCGATGTGCTCGCCGCCGCCCTGGCCAGTGTGCTGAAGCTGGACGTCGTGGAGACGCGGCACTTCGGACACGCCTCGGAGGCCGCGAGGGACGCAGTGCGGGACGGTGCCGACCTGGTCATCGCGCACGGTGGCGACGGCACGGTCAACGAGGTGGTCAACGGCATGTTCGAGGTCGCCGAGCCCGGCGATCCCTCGATGCCGACGCTGGGCGTGGTGCCGGGTGGTTCGGCGAACGTGTTCGCCCGCGCGCTCGGGGTCCCCAAGGACCCCGTCGACGCCACGCACCACCTGATGCGCGCGCTGGCCGATCGCAGCACGCGCCAGGTCGGGTTGGGCAAGGCCGACGAGAGGTGGTTCACCTTCAACGCCGGCATCGGCTGGGACGCCGAGGTCGTCGCCGAGATGGAGCGCCAGCGGTCGCGCGGCCGCGAAGCCACCCCCGCCCTGTATGCCCGGATTGCCCTGGCCTGCTACGTTCGGATGGCCCGTGGGGAACCGAAGTTGAGCTTGCAAATCGGTGACGATCACCCGAGTGAGCTACTACACAGTGTGTTTGTCTCCAACACCGACCCGTGGACCTACCTGGGTTCGACGCCGGTCCGCATGAGCCCCGAGACCAGCTTCGACAACGGTCTCGGCGTGTTCGCGCTGAAGAAGATGACTGCCTACCCTGTGTTGCGACACGTAGCGGAGATGCTGCGCGGCAGAGGGAAACCACACGGAAGAAATTCAATTCAGGCTGCGGATGTGCCCCAACTACGCGTAACCTGTACGGAGCCGTTGCGCCTGCAGGTGGACGGCGATTGCCTGGGTGAGCGATCGGCGATCGAGTTCTCCTCAGTCCCGAACGCTCTCCGCGTCGCTGTATAACCTTCTGGTCACGGATGGACGTCGCTGCCGACTCATGACCCCCGTCTGAGTCCGGGAGCACACCGAAACCCCTGGTCAAGTCTCGTCGATCTTTCAGGTGAGTTCGCTCACCGCCCGAGATCGACCTCTTGACATCGCGGCAGTTCGTGAAAGCATTCACAAGCACACGGACTCCGTGAAAGCATTCACAAACACCCCGAACGAACTATCGGCGCGCATGGGCGCGCCTAGCGAGGAGCAAGGAACAATGGACTGGCGCCACGATGCGGTTTGCCGTGACGAGGACCCGGAGCTGTTCTTCCCGGTTGGGAACAGCGGTCCTGCTGTGCTGCAGATCGCCGAGGCGAAGGCCGTATGCCGCCGTTGTCCGGTTGCCTCTCAGTGCCTGGCGTGGGCACTCGAGAGCGGCCAGGACGCCGGTGTCTGGGGCGGCATGAGCGAAGACGAGCGGCGTGCCCTCAAGCGGCGCAACGCTCGCACCCGGGCGCGCACCAACGCCTGAGTAGCAGCTCGCTGAGACGTGGCCGGTCGGTCGCACCCCCGGTGACCGACCGCCCGTCTCGCCCCGGCCGCACACGGCCTCGCACCGCAAGAACTGACCCGACCCCGACTAGCAGCTCCGGCCGATCAGCGTCGATGTCGGTCCCGCACGTTCCAGCCGATCTCCCCATCACCACGGGGTAGCCGGAACCGGGGAAACCGACCCGATCGGCCCGACGTCCCCGGCGCGTGGGGATGTCACCCGAGTGATCGACGCACCAGCGTGGCACCCAATATACGGGCCGTCATCGTCGGTACTTCAGAGGCACCCGCAAAACCGCCTCGGTACCACGTTGATGACCGCGGCCACGCAAGCTCAGAGACCCGCGGAGCTCAGACTCCACCAGGGTCCGCACGATCTGCAGGCCGAGACGTTCGGCGCGCTCGAGGGAGAATCCCTTCGGCAGGCCACGACCGTCATCCGAGATGACGACGTCGAGCCAGCGCGCCGAACGCTCCGCCTGCACGACCACTTCCCCGCCTTGGCCCTCCGGGAAGGCGTGCTCGAAAGCGTTCTGCACCAGCTCGGTCAGGACCATCACCAGCGGCGTGGCCAGTTCCGCCGACACCACCCCGAACTTCCCGCCGCGGCTGACCTTCACCCCGGTCTCGGCGACGGCGACGTCGCTCATCATCGGGATCACCCGGTCCACCACGTCGTCGAGGTCGACCCGCTCGTCCACCGACATCGACAGCGTCTCGTGCACCAAGGCGATCGAGGTCACCCGCCGCACCGACTCGTCCAGCGCCAGCCGGGCCTCGTTGTTGCCGGTGCGCCGCGACTGCAACCGCAGCAGCGCCGCCACGGTCTGCAGGTTGTTCTTCACGCGGTGGTGGATCTCGCGGATCGTGGCGTCCTTGGACATCAACGCCCGGTCCCGCCGCTTGACCTCGGTGACGTCGCGGACCAGCACCAGCGCGCCAGCGGACTGGCCGCGCGGGCGCAGCGGCAGCGCGCGGAACAGCACCGTCGCACCGCGCGCCTCGGCTTCGATGCGCATGCTGGGCTCACCGCCCATCGCCCGCCGGACCCGCTGCGAGACCTCGTCCGCGTCGAACGGGTCGTTGAGCAGCGACCTCGTCAGCGGCGCCAGCTGGGCGCCCACCAGGTCGGCCGCGTGGCCCATGCGGTGGTAGGCCGACAGCGCGTTGGGACTGGCGAACACGACCGTTCCCGAGTTGTCCAGCCTGATCAGGCCGTCACCGACGCGCGGACTGGTGTGCACGTCGGGCGCCGGTTCCGGCGTGGGGAACGTGCCATCGGCGACCATCTGGCACAGGTCGGCGGCGCTGCCCAGGTAGGAGATCTCCAGCGGACTGGGCACTCTCGGCACGGCGAGGTTGGTGTCGCGGCTGAGCACCGCCACGATCTCGTCGCCCAGCTTCACCGGGATCGTCTCGCGCCGCACCGGAACCCCCAGGTGCCAGCGCGGGTCCTCCTCGCGGCAGATGCGGCCCTCCAGGGCGGCCCGCCGGAGCTGCGGGTGGTCGTCCTGGGTGACCTCGGAGCCGACCACGTCCTCCGGGTGCGCGGTGGGCGCGGTGGTGGGACGGGCCTGGGCGACGCACAGGAAGCGGTCCTCGGGCGCCTCCGAGGGGCCGATCGGCACCCACATGATGAAATCCGCGAACGACAGGTCGCTCAGCAACTGCCACTCGGCGACCACCAGCTGCAGGTGGTCGGCGGCAGTGCCGGACAGTCCCGTGTGTTCGGCGAGAAGATCACTCAGCGTGGACAAGGCGGTCCTCCGGGTCGGCTGCTCGGATCGAAGCGGGTCGTCACTCGACGACAGCGATCAGATCGCCCTCCTGAACGACGTCACCCGGCTTGACAGCCATGGTGCTGATCTTGCCGGACACCTCGCTGAGCACCGGGATCTCCATGCTCATGGACTCCAGGAGCACCAGCGAGTCACCGTCGTGGACCGCGTCGCCCTCGGACATCGGCACCGCCATGACGTTGGCCACCATCTCGGCGCGGATCTCCTCGGCCATCTCTTCCTCCTCGTCGCGGCCGACTCCGGCCCCTGCTTAGGAAACCACGACCGCCACCACCCGCCGACGGCAGGTATCGGACATGGCAGACTGGAACCTCGAAATCCCAGCGGAGACCGGGTGTCAGTTGATCACTCGCGGTCACCGGGCTGGAGTGAAACTCGAACTTCGAGGGAGTCGCCTTATGGGCAAGCGCGCGCGCAAGAAGAAGGACCGGCGCAAGAACAAGGCCAACCACGGCAAGCGCCCCAACTCGTGATCGAGGCGGCAACCGCCGCACCCGAGAAGCGAAGGGCCCCGGACCGCACGGTCCGGGGCCCTTCGCGTGAGCGGAGCCTCAGCGCTTCTTCTTCTTGTTGTCGGCTCGGGCGGCCGCGCGGCGCTCGCGGCGGGTGCCGCTCCGGGTCTCCGGGTCGTCCTGCTCGGAGATCTTCTGCACCTCGCCGGTCTCGTCCGGGCCGGAGTAGCTCAGGCGCTGGTTGCCGGGGGCCTGCAGACCGCCGCCGCGCAGCGCGGGCGGGGTCTCTTCACCGTCGCCGGGGCCTCCGGCGAGCTGGCTCAGGGCCGGGCCCGCCGAAGCGGGCTTGGCCCGCCGGGAACGCGCGCCCTGGGGCTGAGCGCTCGCCTGCGGGACCTGCGGCGTCTGCGGGACCTCGGGGACACCATTGCCCGCCTGGCTCACCGAGACCGGCACGGCCGGCTGCTCAGGTGCGGGCTCGGGCTCGGCGGCCTCGACCTGGACGTTGAACAGGAAGCCGACCGACTCCTCCTTCAACGCGTCCAGCATGCCACCGAACATGTCGAAGCCCTCGCGGCGGTACTCGATCAGCGGGTCGCGCTGCGCCATGGCGCGCAGGCCGATGCCCTCCTTGAGGTAGTCCATCTCGTAGAGGTGCTCGCGCCACTTGCGGTCCAGGACGCTGAGCAGCACGCGCCGCTCCAGCTCCCGCATCGCACCGGGTCCGACCTTGCCGTCGACCTCGGCCTCGCGCTTGGCGTAGGCGTCCTTGGCGTCGGCGGTGATCAGCTCCAGCAGGTGTTCCTTGCTGAGGTCGTCGTCCTCCTCGACCAGCGTCTCCCAGTTCAGGCCGACCGGGTACAGCGAGCCCAGCGCCTTCCAGAGCTTCTCGAAGTCCCAGTCCTCGGCGTAGCCGGCGGAGGTCTCGGCGTCGACGTAGGCGGTGATGACGTCGGTGAGCATGTGCATGACCTGCTCCTGCAGGTCCTCACCGGCCAGGACGCGGCGGCGCTCGTCGTAGATGACGGTGCGCTGCTGGTTCATCACCTCGTCGTACTTGAGGACGTTCTTGCGGATCTCCATGTTCTGCTGCTCGACCTGCGTCTGAGCGCTGCGGATCGCGCGGGAGACCATCTTGTGCTCGATCGGGACGTCGTCGGGCACCTTCAGGCGCGTCATGACGGTCTCGACCATGGCGGAGTTGAACCGGCGCATGAGCTCGTCGCCCAGCGACAGGTAGAAGCGGGATTCGCCGGGGTCGCCCTGACGGCCGGAACGACCGCGCAGCTGGTTGTCGATGCGGCGGGACTCGTGCCGCTCGGTGCCGAGCACGTAGAGGCCGCCGGCCTCGCGGACCCGGTCGGCTTCGGCGTCGACCTGCACCCTGATCTTCTCGACGACGGCGGGCCACTCGGCCTCGTACTGCTCGCGGTTCTGCACCGGGTCCAGGCCGCGCTCGCGCAGCTCGGCGTCGGCGAGGTGGTCGACGTTGCCGCCCAGCACGATGTCGGTACCGCGGCCGGCCATGTTGGTGGCGACGGTGACGGCGCCGAGACGACCGGCCTCGGCGATGATCGCGGCTTCGCGCTGGTGGTTCTTCGCGTTGAGCACGTTGTGCGGGACGCCGAGCTTGGTCAGCAGCTTCGACAGGTACTCGGAGCGCTCGACGCTGGTGGTGCCGACCAGGACCGGCTGGCCCTTCTCGTGGCGCTCGGAGATGTCCTCGGCGACGGCCTCGAACTTGGCGGGCTCTCCCTTGTAGACAAGGTCGGGCTGGTCGATGCGGGCCATCGGCTCGTTGGTGGGGATGGGCACCACGCCGAGCTTGTAGGTGGCGTGGAACTCGGCCGCCTCGGTCTCGGCGGTACCGGTCATGCCGCCCAGCTTGTCGTAGAGGCGGAAGTAGTTCTGCAGCGTGATCGTGGCCAGCGTCTGGTTCTCGGCCTTGATCTCGACGCCTTCCTTGGCCTCGATCGCCTGGTGCATGCCCTCGTTGTAGCGGCGACCGGCCAGGATTCGGCCGGTGAACTCGTCGACGATGGACACCTCGCCGTCGCGGACGATGTAGTCCTTGTCGCGCTGGTAGAGCTCCTTGGCCTTGAGCGCGTTGTTGAGGTAGCCGACGAGCGGCGTGTTCGCGGCCTCGTAGAGGTTCTCGATGCCGAGCTGGTCCTCGATGATCGACACGCCCTCTTCGGTGACGCCGACCGTGCGCTTGCGCTCGTCGACCTCGTAGTGCGCGTCGCGCTTGAGGATGGGGGCGAGCCGGGCGAACTCCTGGTACCAGCGGGAGGACTGGTCGGCGGGGCCCGAGATGATCAGCGGGGTCCGGGCTTCGTCGATGAGGATGGAGTCGACCTCGTCGACCACGGCGAAGTGGTGGCCGCGCTGCACGCAGTCGGCGAGGCTCCAGGCCATGTTGTCGCGCAGGTAGTCGAAGCCGAACTCGTTGTTGGTGCCGTAGGTGATGTCGGCGGTGTAGGCCTGGCGGCGCTGCTCCGGGGTCATCTCGGCGAGGATCGCGCCGACTTCCAGGCCGAGGAAGCGGTGCACGCGGCCCATCCACTCGGCGTCGCGCTTGGCGAGGTAGTCGTTGACGGTGACCACGTGCACGCCTTCGCCGGTGATGGCGTTGAGGTAGGCGGGCAGGACGCAGGTCAGGGTCTTGCCCTCACCGGTCTTCATCTCGGCGATGTTGCCCAGGTGCAGGGCGGCACCGCCCATCAGCTGCACGTCGAAGTGCCGCTGGCCGAGGGTGCGCTTGGCGCCTTCGCGGGCGACCGCGAAGGCTTCGGGCAGCAGCTCGTCGAGCGACTCCCCCTCGCTGTGGCGGCGCTTGAACTCGTCTGTCTTGCCCCGCAGCTCGGTATCGGACAAACCGGCGACGGTGTCTTCGAGCTCGTTGATGTGCGCTGCGATAGCACGCAGGCGCTTGAGTATCTTGCCCTCGCCGGCGCGGAGCAGTCGGGACAGGACCATCCGGTCGACCTCGCTAGCTGATCGTGACGCGTCCGTCACGGACGCTTTGTGGCCATCGTATTAGAGCTGGCTGTGGGGGTGTGCCGTAGTCCGATGCAGCGTTGGCGGACCGCAACACACGGCTGTCCCCCGCGAACCACCGTACGCGGGGGACAGCCGTGTGGGTCGGGCGTGGCGCAGACTCGCCCTCTGGCCGTCAGGCGAGCGGCGTCAGCCGCGTTCTGCTTCACGCTCTCGCAGCTCGCACCGCTGCGGGTTCTGGGGCGTCATCTGGGGAGGACGACCACTCCGCGTGGGTCGGGAGTGGCACTCGCAGTACAGACGGCGCCTCAGGTTCCGCCGGCCAAGCCGCCCAGATTGGTTTTCACGCGTCGGCGAGTCGGATCACGCCGTAGTCGAATCCCTTCCTGCGGTAGACGACGCTGGGACGCCCGCTGTCGGCGTCGGAGAAGAGGTAGAAATCGTGCCCCACCAGTTCCATCTGGTAGAGGGCTTCGTCGACGGTCATCGGTTTGGCCGAGTGCTCCTTCTCGCGCACGACCTGGCCGGGGGCGTAGCCGTCCTCTTCGGTCATGCGCTGTCCCGGCACCTCGGCGGTGTGCGCGGGAGCTTCCTGGGGCGCTTCGAGCAGCGCGGTTCGGCCTTCGGCTCCACCGGAGCCGGACCCGATCGGGCCGGTCACCACTGGCCGGTCCGCCATCGCTGCGGTCGCCTCTGCCACGGAAGTCGGGTTGTGCTGTCCGTAGTGCACCTTTCTACGGTCGTGCATGCGCCGGAGCCTGCTCTCCAGCTTGGTCGTCGCGGCGTCGAGCGCGGCGTAGAAGTCGCCTGCACAAGCTTGGGCGCGAATAGGAGCGCCCTTGCCCTTCAGAGTGATCTCGACTCGCTGGCAGTTCTTGGCCTGGCGGGGATTCTTCTCGTGGAACAGTTCCACTTCCGCCCGAATGGCCTTCCGGTTGTACCGCTCAAGCCGGGTCATCTTGGTGTTGACGTGCTCCCGGTAGTGATCGGGAACCTGAACGTTACGACCCTTGACGACGATATCCATTCACGACCTCCGTTCCTTGCAAGCTCCGTAGGCGAGGTGTGCACGGGGGCGCCTGGAAAGGAGATCAGCTCACTTCAGGCGCCAGGGACATGGGTTTTCGCTCCTTCCCTCCGCCTCGATTGGCTGGATTGGTTCGCCACGTTAGCTCGGTTTATCGATTTGTGACACCCCCTCAGACGGGCGAAGTCAAGCATCCACCGAGAGTGATGTTTGCTGCCGAAAGCAGCAGATCACGCTGCGTGCCAGGCGTGGCCGGAGTGAGCCGCCGAACGGGTGGTTCACCCGTTCGGGTAGAAGGCGCAGTAGCTCTGCGCATGGTGGCGATTGGCGTTTTTTGCCAGCTCACACACGGAGAACGAACGCGAGCGCTGATCAGTTCCTGGGCCGATCAGGTCGGGCGAAATCACTCGACGAGATCAACCGGCGGTCGCGGTCAGGGCGAGCGCCACCTCGACCGGGCGTCCGGCCACGTCGAGAGCGGCCGCAGCGCCGGTCACCGTCGCTCCCGATGTCACGACGTCGTCGAGCAACGCGACCTGCGCCCCGCTCGGCGGCAGCCGGCCAGGGCGCACCAGCACCCGGCCGGAGAGGTTGTCGAGGCGTTGCTGCGGGGTGAGCCCCGCCGAATCCGCGGCGCCCGGACCGGTCAGCAGGCAGTCGGCGACGCGCGCCGGCATCCCCGCGGCGCTGAGCTCGACCGCCGCGAAGCGCGCGATCCGGGCCATGTGAGCGCCGCCGCGCCGCCGCGAGGCCATCGCGCGCGAGGGCGCGGGCACCAGCCACCACCCGGGTTCCAGCGATCGGTCGAGGGTGATCGAGCGCAGCCCCGTGGCCAGCTGCGCGCCCAGCGGAGCGGCGAGCGCGCGCTGACCGTCCTCCTTGTAGGCCAGCACCGCGCGCCGGGCGGCGCCCCGGTATCGGCCGAGGGCGAACACCGGTGGCGAGTTCCCGAAGAGCGGCCGGTCGACCCGGCGCAGCCCGCCGAGTCCGCCCGCGCAACGCGGGCACCACGCGGTGCCCGCGACGTCGCAGCCGACGCAGTGCAGCGGCAGCAGCAGGTCGGCCAGACCGGAGAGCGCTTCGCGCAGGGAGGACAGCACCGGCCGATCATTGCCCGATCGCCGATCCGACTCACCGACGCGCGTCGGCGATCAGCGAAGCCGGTGCCCCATCCACCGCCCTCGCCGCCGGGGGTTCTGAGCGGGAATGGGGCGAGCGATCAGCCCGGGTAGAACGGGATGGACGCGCCTCCGATCGGAGCGTCGGTCAGGGACCAGACGTCGTCGGTGTCCCGGGACTGCCAGATGCCGTGGCGATCGGCGACCACCACCTGGCCTCCCGGACCGACGGTGACCGCGGTCAGCGGCTGCCCGAGGTTCGCCGCCGTGTAGGGCTCCCAGCGGAAGCCGTCCACGGACAGGTCGTAGACCGGGTAGTTGTTGCTGTCGGTGATCGCGACGAGCGACTCGTCCTGCCGCCACTCCACCGACGTGACCTGCATGCCCTGCGGAGCGCGCAGCTCCACCGGCCGTTGCAGCACCGCGTGGCCGTCCTGCTCGGCGACCCCGGCGACCACCACGCTGCCGTCGATGACCGCCGCGATCCGGGTGCCGTCGCGGGACAACCGCAGGTCGGTGATGGGACGTCCGGGCGGCAGCGCGCGGGTGTCGACGGTCTGCGGGGTCCACTCGCCGCCGGTGTCGACCACGCGCACCACGCCGCGGCCGTCGACGACCGTCCACGCCTCTTCCTCGCCGCGCCACGTCGGCTTGCTCATGTAGTTGCCGACCGTGGGCAGCTCGGCCAGCTGCTCGCCGAAGTCGCCGACGCGCAGCGCCACACCACCGGGACGGCGGGTGACCGCGGCGAGCTTGTCGCCGTGCGGCGACCGCCCCGCGCGCACCACGTCGTACTCGCCGGAACCGGCCGGTCCCGGGATCGGGCGCGCGTTCCGGTCGAGCACCAGGACGCGCTCGTCGACCACCGCCAGGCCCGGCAGGTCCGGGCGCTGCACGTTGTCGGCCTCGTACTGCTCCATGTCGGTGGGCCGCAGGTCCTTGCCGTCGGGCAGCAGCGGCACGCCCTCTTCCTTGATGCGGACACGTGCGCTGCTCACGCCTTCGAGCGTGTAGACGACCTGCGCGGCGATCAGCTTGCGCGTCTCGGGCGAGACCTCGCCAAGCTCGCTGAGGTTGACCTCCATGGCGCCGTCCGCGGCCTCGGTGGTGTTGGTCTTGGGGTGCACTCCGGCCGGGATGGCGGTGCGCATCGCCTGCCGCATGCCCTCCGACGGCCCGGAGGTCAGCAGGTCGATGACCCGGCGCGGCAGCGTGGTGGCCGGTTGCGCCACCACGTAGCGCAGGTCGGAGGCGACGCCGGTGAGGTCGTGGTCGAGGAAGTAGATCGGCACCGGCCGGAAGATGGAGCTGAAGGACGTCTTGCTCACGACCAGCTCCGGCGGCGGCGTGGTGATCCGCCACTGGCCGTTGTTCTGGCGCTCCACCCGCACGTCCACGGCGAACTCGCCGGTCTCCGGCACGAACGAGGAATCGGCGAGCAGCCTGCCGATCCGGTCGGCCCGCAGCGTCACCAGCTGGACCCCGTCGGGCAGCGGCTGCGGCGTGGCGACCGGGATGGTGTCGACGTTCTCCACGATCAGCATGCCCGGCGGTGGCGTCCAGTTGCGCTCCATCGACTCCGCGAGGTGCTTGCGGGCCGACTCGTGGTTGCTGGCGGGAGAGGCGGCCTTGTCGACGAAGCTGCGCACCAGGGCCAGCGGGTCGATGTCGTCCGGTGGCGGGTTGATCGGGATGGTCGTGTTGCTGCCGTCGACCTCCTTGACCGCCTTGGGCTCGGAGGTTTCCGGGATCGACGCGCATGCCGACACCGACAGCAGCAGGACCAGCAGTGCCGCCAGTCGGCGTGACCGGTGCGCGTCCATCACTTCTCCTCCCAGGACTCTTCGGTCAGGCGAGCGGGCCCCTTGTCGCGGACGTCCTGCTCACCGTCCCCTTCGGACGGCCGTTCCACGCCGGTGGCCAGCAGCGCTTCGGGGGCGGCGATGCGGCGGGTGCTCGGCAGCGACAGCGGGCTGGTCTCGGGTTCCTTGCCGGGTTTGCGCGGCAGCGTCAGGCGGAAGCAGGAGCCTTCGCCGGGTTCGCCCCAGGCGTCGAGGTCGCCGCCGTGCAGGCGGGCGTCCTCCTGGCTGATCGACAGGCCGAGCCCGGTGCCGCCGCTGCGCCGGTTGCGGGAGGGGTCGGCGCGCCAGAAGCGGGTGAACACCAGCTCGGCCTCGCCGCTGCGCAGCCCCACGCCGTAGTCCCGGACGGTGACGGCGACGGCCTGCTCGTTGCCTCCGAAGCGCAGCTCGACCGGGCCGCCTTCGGCGTGGTCGATGGCGTTGGCCACGAGGTTGCGCATGATCCGTTCGACGCGGCGGGCGTCGGCGACGATGGTGAGGTCGGTGCCGTCGGCGGGTGCGAGCACGCGGAGTTCGACGCCGCTGGTGTCGGCGATGGCGCGCACGGATTCGGCGGCGCGTTCGGCGATCTCGTGCAGGTCGAGCCGCTCGGCGGCCAGGTCGGCGACGCCCGCGTCGAGGCGGGAGATCTCCAGCAGGTCGGCGAGCAGCAGCTCGAACCGGTCGAGCTCGTCGACCAGCAGCTCGGTGGAGCGCGACAGGCCGGGCGGGAACTCCTCGCGGGAGGCGTGCAGGACGTCGGCGGCCATCCGGACCGTGGTCAGCGGGGTGCGCAGCTCGTGCGAGACGTCGGAGGTGAAGCGGCGCTGCAGCTGGCCGAACTCCTCCAGCTGCGTGATCTGCTGCTTGAGGCTGTCGGCCATCTCGTTGAACGACTCGGCGAGCCGGGCCATGTCGTCCTCGCCGATCACCCGCATCCGCTTGTCCAGGTCGCCTTCGGCGAGCTGCTCGGCGGTCTGCGCGGCCTGCCGCACCGGGCGCACGACCTGGCGGGTCACCAGGTTGGTGATCGCTCCCAGCAGCGCCAGCAGCACCACGGCGCTGACCAGCAGGGTCCGCTGCAGGCCGGCGAGGGTCTGCTGCTCGGCGGTCAGCGGGAACAGCAGGTAGATCTGCAACGGGCGGGTCGCGCTGGACACCGGTGTCCCGACGATCACCATCGTGACCGGGCCGTTCTCCCGCTGCACCGTGTGGATCTTGGTGGCGAGCTGGCCGCGCTCGACGAACACGCGCAGGTCCTCGGGCACGTCCTCGATGGGACCGGCGGCGGGCTGCTCGTTGCGCGCGCCGGGCGCTCGACCGTCCACCAGCACGGCGGTGAACGCACCGGCGACATCGCTGGTGGACTGGCCGGAGGACGAGGTCGTCAGCCGGTTCAGGGCGGCTTGCAGCTGCTCGGAGACGCTGTCGGAGTTGGGGTCGACGGCGGTGAGCTCGCGCTCCAGGATGGGCAGGCTCACCTCGGCCTGCGCGATCGCGCCCTGCTCCTTGGACTCCAGCAGCTGGGAGGTGATCTGCCACTGCAGCACCATGCCCAGCACTATCACCACGGCCAGCGACAGCGCGAGGGTGCTGACGACGACGCGCAGCTGCATCGACCGCCGCCACAGCGCCTCGAAGCGGTGCCAGCGAGCGCGCGTCTCCTCGCGGACACGACTGCTCAACAACCGCACCCAGCGGCTCTGGCGCGTCCACACGCTCACGGTGACCGTCCCTGTTCCAACACCACGGGCAAGCGGCGGAGCCGCTTTCTCTGTGCCCACTCTCGCAGCTGGCACCGCCGCAGGTTCTGAGACGTCGTCTGGCGAGTACGCCGCGACGCCGCGTATTGGACATACATCAGGAGTGGCGCACGGAGTCCAGGCGGCGTCTCAGGTTCCGCTACCGACACCGACCAGCAAAGCAACCACTGAATCAGACCCTCAACAGACCCTCGTTACGGAGGGCCGGCTTTGTAGCCGACTCCTCGGACCGTGAGCACTACCTCCGGGCGTTCCGGGTCGCGTTCGACCTTGGAGCGGAGTCGCTGGACGTGCACGTTGACCAGGCGGGTGTCGGCCGCGTGCCGGTAGCCCCACACCTGCTCCAGCAGCACCTCGCGGGTGAAGACCTGGCGCGGCTTGCGGGCCAGGGCCACCAGCAGGTCGAACTCCAGCGGGGTCAGCGCGATCGGCTGGCCGTCGCGGGTGACCTCGTGCCCGGGCACGTCGATGATCACGTCGCCGATGGTGAGCACCTCGGCCGGCTCGGCGTCGGTGCGGCGCAGCCGAGCGCGCAGCCGGGCGACGAGCTCCTTCGGCTTGAAGGGCTTCACTATGTAGTCGTCGGCGCCGGACTCCAGGCCGAGGACCACGTCGACCGTGTCGCTCTTGGCGGTGAGCATGACGATGGGCACCACGGACTCGGTCCGGATCGCCTTGCATACGTCGATGCCGTTCATGCCGGGCAGCATCAGGTCCAGCAGGACCAGATCGGGTTTGAGCTCGCGCAAGGCGGGCATCGCCTTGGTGCCGTCGCTGACGACGGCGGTCTCGAACCCCTCTCCCCGGAGCACGATGGTCAGCATTTCGGCCAGGGCCGGATCATCGTCCACCACGAGCACGCGTGCCTTCATGCACCACATCGTTGCACTTGTCACTTGGAGTCCGTGCATCCACCCGCCGGGTGTCGTCGCAGGTAGCGAACTCGACGCCGGTTCAGCGCAACCGGTACCACCGAATGGAGCAGCTCCCGTGTGGTGTCAGCTTCAACCTTCAGGCCAGGACGTGCTTGTCGACGAGCACCGCGAAATCGACCTCGTTGGCGCCGTCGACGACGACCCACGGGGTCCACCAGTCGGCGTCGGCGAGCTCGGCGTAGACCTCGGCGCAGCGTTGCTGGAGCGGGGTGTCGGATTCGAAGCGATCGCGGCGGCGGTCGGATTCGGTGCGCTCGCGGTGCTCGGCGCGACCGGTGGCGACCTCGGCCGGCACCCGGAGCAGGATCTGCAGGTCCGGCTCGGGCAGCCCGAAGCGGGTGATCTCCAGGTCGCGGATCCAGGACACGACCTCGCCGTCGGCGTGCTGGTGCAGCCGCGCGGCGGCGTAGGCGGCGTTGGAGGCGACGTAGCGGTCGAGCAGGACGACGTCGTGGGAGTCGAGGTCGGCGCGCAGCGCGTCGGCCGCTCCCCTGCGGTCGAGGGCGTAGAGGACGGCCATGCCGTGCACGGAGGATCCGAGGTCGCCGTGCTCACCCCGCAGCGCCTCGGCGACGAGTTCGGCGTGCACGTCCTCGGCGTAGCGCGGGAACGCCGCGCTCGCCACGCTGCACCCGCGCGCGTTCAGCTCGGCCGTGATCCCCCGGGCCAGGGTGCGCTTGCCCGCGCCGTCCAGCCCCTCGATGACGATGAGTCGTCCCACGTCGGAAACGGTAGCGGAACGGTGCCGACGGGGTGCCGGGCGGCGTCCTCCCTCGTCGGCGGCGCGGTGGCAAAACCTTCGAACCCATGACATCCCCTGCCGGGACGATCACAATCGTGATCGTAGAGGTCGCCAGGTGTGCATCCACGATGGAGAATCACCTCGGCGTTCGATGATCACGACCTGCTCGGGAGGACCCCTGTGCAAGTACCCGGGCCCGACACACGCGTCGTTGAGCTGCGCGTGCACGGAATTCTCGGCACCACCGGCGACGAGCTGACCGATTCGGTGGCGTCGGTGGACGTGGCCGGCGACGGGGTGGGTCGCATCATGCGGCCGGCCGACCGGCTGCGCCGACCCGTTCCGGGCCCGATGCTCAACGCCGGCGACCGCTCGGTGCCCCGGATCGTCGAGGGCTACGTGTGGGGCGCGATGACCTCGGGTGGTCTGGCGAAGGCGACCTGGGCTCTGCTGTTCCCGTTCGCGCTGGCCAACATGGCGCACTGGATGCTTCCGCCGACTCGGACCGCGAACCCGCTCAGCAGGATGCTGGGCTCGGTGTTGCGCGGTCTGCTGCGGCTGTCCGCGCTGCTGCTGACGATGCTGCTGGTCGCGCAGCTGACCGTGATCACCCTGGACCTGGTGGCGGCGCAGTGCCTGGCACCCGGCGCGCAGTGCATGGGCTTCGTGCCGGACGCGCTGCGCGGCGTCGACGTGCTGCGTTCGAACGCGCTGCTGGTGCCGGTGGCGCTGGTGGTGCTGCTCATGCACCGGCTGTCCACTGTGTCCTGGCGGGTGTCCGCGCCCAAGAAGGACAGCCCGCAGCACTCCGCGCTGGCGCCGATGCTGCCCGGCGAGAACGTGGTGTCCGATCCGGACACCCCGGCGCTGCGGGCGCTGCACGTGGCGGCCGCTCTGTCCACTGTGGCGCTGGTGGCGCTGGGCGGGCCGCTGTCGCCGAGTTTCGATCCGCGCTGGCTGGTCGCCGCCGCGCTGCTGGTCGTCTCCGTCGTCGGCACCGCCGGGCTGGACGATCCGGCCGGGATGCGGGAGACGAGCGAGGTCTTCCGGGGGCTGCTCGGGCGGCGGGCGCGGCAGGTGCTGATGTCGGTCGGCGGTGTGCTGGTCGCTTCCGTCGCGCTGCTTCCGGGTGAGCTGAGGGGTCCGTTGCCCGGTTCGGGTTCGACGATCGACACGATCACCGCGCTGCTGGTGCTGACCTGCGTTGCGGTCGCCGTGCTGCTGGTCCCGGCGTCGCTGCTGGCGCGGCCCGAGTGGAAGTCCTCGCCGAGGCAGCTGCGGCCGTGGGCGGGCGGCTGGATGAGCGCGCCGGTGCTGATGCTGGCGGCGATGCTCGGCAACGGGTTCGGCGCGGGCCTGGCGCTCAGCGTCCGGGAGACGCTGAGCGTGCCGCGGTCGCCGGGCGCCGCTCCGCTGCTGCTGCCCGCCGCGTTCGACGACGTGACGTTCTTCTGGGGCAGCGCCGTGGTGCTGCTGGCCGCGTCGCTGCTGCTGGCGCTGCCGTGGCTGCTGTTCCGCCGCTTCCGGCGCAGCGAGGACGGCGACCCGATCCCGGACGAGGTCGCGCTGCTGCACGCCGGCCGCAAGGAGGACCAGCGCAAGGCCGCGAGCGCCTGGAAGTTCGCCGATCTGCAGCGCCGGTACTCGCACCAGCTGTTCCTGGTGATCGCCGGGGTGTTGACGGTCAGCACCGCGGCGAGCCTGGCGGCCCGGTTCGCTGGGATGGCCAGCGTCGGCTGGTTGAGCGCGATCGGCGTGGTGACGCTGGCGGGTCTGGCGGTCGGGTTGCTGCGCACGGTGTTCCTGGCGGCGACGAAGCGGGACACCGCGCGGGTGCTGGGCGTGCTGGGCGATCTGGCGCTGTTCTGGCCGCGCGAGGCGCACCCGGTGGTCCCGCCGTGCTACGCGCTGAAGGTGATCCCCGAGCTGGCCGACCGGGCCGCCGAGCACCTGTCCGATCCGAACACGCGCGTGGTGCTGGTCGGGCACAGCCAGGGCAGCCTGCTGGCCGCCGTCGCGGCCGCGCGGCTGCTGGAGAAGCTGCCGGAGCAGGATCGCGAGCGGGTCGGCCTGGTGACGGCCGGGTCGCAGTTGCAGTGGGCGTATCCGCGCGCTTTCCCGGGTGTGGTGCCGCATTCGGCGTTGCGGGACCTGGCGGGGTCGATGGGCGACCGGTGGCGGTCGCTGTGCCGCGGCACCGACCCGCTGGGCGGGGCCGTGACCACGTGGAACCGGCAGGTCTACAACGGGATGCTGATCGGCGTCGGCCTTCGCGGCGACGGCACCGAGGGTCCCTTGCCCGCGGCGACGCGCGGGCCGACCGGTGCGCTGGTGCTCGGTGGCGATCACTGGTTGCCGGATCCGCAGCGTGGCCCGTTCTCCTGCCGCCGTTGGGTTCCCGGTGTGCTGGGGCATTCCGACTACAGCGGTGATCCGGAGTGGGATCGCGCCGTGGCGATGGCGGCGGGTCTGGAGCGGCCGGTTCGCGGTGCCGCACTGCCGCTGTCCACGCCGGAGGCTCCGCAGATCCCGTCCGCCCCGGAGCCGCACGGGTTCGGCGCACCGCTGGCTCCGCAGGGCGACGACGGCGGGTCGATCACCGATCCGGTCGAGGACCTGCCCCGCCGCACCCCGGGTGAGACGGCGGAGGCCGCCAGGACCAAGCGCTCGAAGCCGGTCATCCCGTTCCGCAAGGGAGGGTCGGAGGCCGAGGTGCCGGAGCAGCAGTCGCACGAGGAGCCGACCCCCGAGCCCGCCGAGGACGCCCCGGCGCTGCCCGCGCAGCAGGGTTCCGAGGCCCGCTCGGAACCCTCGGTGCTGCCGGAGATCACCGAGCCCAGGGGCCGCATCGCCCCCTGGGAGCGCGGTGCCTCCCTCCGCTCCACCGACAGCTGACACCCCGGGCGCCACGCCCCGAAGGCGTGGCCCCGTCCACCGTGGACCCAGGGCCGCTCCAGCGGTGAACCGCGGCTTCGGCGTTCCTGGGCCGGGGGCGGTCCGAACCGTCCATGATCCACATCCGTTTCGCCCGGATCGGTTCGGACCACAACCGCCCGCTGCCGCCGAGACCGACGGGCCGGGAACGCGACAGCGGCGCCATCCCGGAGGACGGCGCCGCTGTCGGGTGTTGCTCGGGCTAGCTGGTGACGGAGCCGCCGTTGGCGACGTCGCCCTCCTTGCCCAGGCGCGAGTGCGACCGGCCGTAGAGGAAGTAGATCACCACACCGGCGATCATCCACACCAGGAACCGGACCCAGGTCAGGGCGGTCAGGTTCAGCATCAGCCACAGGCAGGCCAGGATCGCCAGGATCGGCACGAACGGCACCAGCGGGGCGCGGAAGCCGCGCGGCAGGTCCGGACGGGTCCGCCGAAGCACGATCACACCCAGCGAGACCAGGATGAACGCGAACAGCGTGCCGACGTTGACCATCTCCTCCAGCTTGTCCGCCGGGAAGAAGGCCGCCGCCAGGACGACCACGACGCCGACCAGGACGGTCGCGCGCATCGGGGTTCCGGCGGTGGAGGTCTTGGCCAGGCTCTTCGGCATCAGGCCGTCACGGGACATCGCGAACAGCACCCGGGTCTGACCCAGCAGCAACACCATGACCACAGTGGTCAGACCGGCCAGCGCACCGAAGGAGATGATCGCCGCCGCCCAGGTCACGCCGTGCTGCGCGAACGCCGTGGCCAGGGTGGACCGGGTGCCGTCCTCAGCGGTCGCCAGGTCGGTGTAGGGCACCATGCCGGTGACGACCAGCGCGACCGCGACGTAGAGGACCGTGACGATCGCGAGGCTTCCCAGGATGCCGCGCGGGGCGTTCTTCTGGGGGTTCTTGGTCTCCTCCGCGGTGGTCGCGACGATGTCGAAACCGATGAACGCGAAGAACACCAGGGAGGCACCGGCCAGCAGGCCGAACATGCCGTAGGTGCTGGTCTCGCCGCCGAGCATCAGCGACAGCAGGGACTGCTCGATCGCCGGGCTGTCCTCAGTGGCCTCCTGCCCCGGCGGGATGAACGGCGTGTAGTTGTCGGCGTTGATGTAGGCGAGGCCGACCACGATCACCAGCAGCACGACGGCCACCTTGATGATGGTGATGACCAGCGACACCCGCGCGGAGAGCTTCGTGCCGACCGCCAGCAGCGTGGACAGCACGACGACCAGCAGCAGCGCGCCCCAGTCGAACTGGAGCGGCCCGAGCGGCAGCGAGGTGGGCACGCTGAGCCCGATGAGCTCCAGGACCTCTTCGAGGTACACCGACCAGCCCTTGGAGACGGCCGCGGCGGCGACCGCGAACTCCAGGATCAGGTCCCAGCCGATGATCCAGGCGATGAACTCGCCGAAGGTCGCGTAGGAGTACGTGTAGGCGCTGCCGGCGACCGGCACCGTCGAGGCGAACTCGGCGTAGCACAGCGCGGCGAGCCCGCAGGCGATCGCGGAGAGCACGAAGGCCAGCGACACCGAAGGTCCGGAGACGTCACCCGCCGTACGTGCCGCGAGCGTGAAGATGCCGGCACCGATCACGACCGATACGCCGAAGACGATCAGGTCCCAGGTGCCCAGATTTTTGCGTAGTTTTGTGTCCGGCTCGTCGGTGTCGAGAATGGATTGCTCTACCGACTTGGTTCGCCACAGCCCAGTGCCTGGCACTGTCGCCTCCTCATCAAGTCCCAAGTGTCGCGGGGTGGAACGCACCCTAACGTGCCCGTGTCGCTCCAGGTAACGGTCGGCTAGTGTTCGCCATCGCTTTCGTTAACCCGTTGTGATGACAAGACGTTGTCTTGTTTCAGGCCGTGGTCGTTCGGCCACGGTCGAGATCCGGTTCCAGGTAGATCAGACGAGCCGCCGGAACGTTCGCTCGGATCCGCTTTTCAGCACCATCGATCTCGGCGGCCACTTCCGCAACCGAGAGCGACTCGGTGAAGCAGATCTTCGCGGCGATCAGCAGCTCGTCGGGCCCGAGGTACTGGGTGCGGATGTGGATGACGCGCTCCACCCGCTCGGACTCCACCTGGCCGATGATCTCGTCGAGCACGGCGCGGCTCGCGCCCTCGCCGATGAGCAGGCTCTTGGTCTCCACGATCAGCACCACCGCGATCACCCCGAGCAGCACACCGATGCACACGGTGCCGATGCCGTCGAAGATCGCGTTGCCGGTCAGCACCGTCAGCCCGACGCCGCCGAGCGCCAGCACCAGGCCGACCAGCGCGCCGAGGTCCTCCAGCAGCACCACCGGGAGCTCGGGGGTCTTGGACTGGCGGATGAACTGCCACCAGCTCAACTCGCCCTTGATCGCGCGCGATTCCTTGATGGCGGTCCGGAAGCTGTAGGTCTCCAGGCCGATCGCGATCACCAGGATGAGCACCGCGACCCACGCCGACTCCAACGGCTCCGGGTGCTCGACCTTGTGGATGCCCTCGTAGAGCGCGAACACCGAGCCCAGGGTGAACAGCATCAACGCGACGACGAACGAGTAGAAGTACCGGTCCCGGCCGTAGCCGAACGGGTGATCCTCGGAGGCCTTGCGCTGCGAGGTCTTCTGACCGAGCAGCAGCAGCCCCTGGTTCGAGGTGTCGGCGAGCGAGTGCACCGACTCCGCCAGCATCGACGACGAACCGGTGAACAGGAATCCACCGAACTTGGCCACCGCGATTCCCGCGTTGGCGGCCAATGCGGCGAGGATGGCCTTGGTCCCGCCCCCTGCTGACACGTTCTCCTCCTGGCGATCCGGCTGCGATGTCGGGAGGAATCTACCGGTTGACCGGCCTCATCAGGGGCGGAGTGAACCTAACCGTTGTGCGAGATCGATCTCGTGAAGGACCCGGCCGCGGCTCGGAAGACCTGGGCCTGTCCGTCCGGATCCAGTTCGGCCGGGCGGACTTCCACCGCCGGGTCGCTGGCGGCGAGCCACACCGAGTGCCCGCGGTGCAGGACCAGCTCGCGCGGCAGCGAGCCGTTGCCCGGGTGACCACTGGTCAGGCGGACGCTTCCCTTGGTGCACAGCAGTATCTGCGGACCAGGCGAGTCCAGGTGGACGATTCCGGACTCGGCCGGCGTCCAGTCCAACCGGGACAGCTCGAACTCGTCGGCCTGGGTGCGGTAGGCCGTCAGGTTGGCGTCCAGCGACTCGCCCTTGAGGACCCGCATGTCACCGCACGAGAAGTCCAGGACCTTCAGCAGTTCCGGCACGTCCACGTGCTTGGGCGTCAGGCCGCAGCGCAGGATGTTGTCCGAGTTGGCGAGGATCTCGATGCCGGTGCCGTGCAGGTAGGCGTGCAGGTTGCCCGCGGGCAGGAAGATCGCCTCGCCCGGCTGCAGCACGATCCGGTTCAGCAGCAGGCTCGCCAGAACTCCCGCGTCGTGCGGGTACGCCTCGCCCAGCTCCAGCACCGTGCGGCACTCCAGGGCGAACTCGCCGCGCTCCTTGACGTGCGCGACGCAGGCGTCCAGGAGCTCGGGCAGCACGTCGCGCAGGTAGTGCTCGGGCAGCGTGATCCAGGTCGTGAACAGCGCGCGCAGACCGCTGGCGTCCGGTTGCGCCGCCAGCAGCTCGCGGTGCGCGCGCAGGCTGGGCACGTCCAGCGCGTCGAGCAGCCGGACGGTGCGCTGCGCTTCGCGGAACCCGGCGAGCGCGTGGAACTCGGTGAGCGCGCAGATCAGCTCGGGCTTGGCCGTCGGGTCCGGGTAGTTGCGGTTGGGCGCGTTGCGCGCGATCCCGGCCCGCTCCTCCCGGGAGAAGCCCTCGGCGGCCTGTTCGGCGGAGGGGTGGGCCTGCAGGCTCAGCGGCTCGTCGGCGGCGAGGACCTTCATCAGGAACGGCAGCCTGCCGCCCCAGCGGCGGACGCACTCGTCGCCCAGGTGGTGCGCGGGTTCGGAGTCCAGCAGCGACAGCAGCGACACCTCGTCCCCGCCGGGTCGCAGCACCCGGGACGGGTCACCGGGATGAGCGCCCATCCACAGCTCGGCTTCCGGGTGCGGGGTGGGGACGGGCCGACCGAGCAGATCCGCAATAGCGGTGCGCGAGCCCCAGGCGTAGGGGCGCACCGCGTTTCGCAGTAGCTCCACAGTCGTTCTCGCTTCCTCGTTCTCGCGCTTGCTCGTCCGGCCAAGCACACCTCGCCGGGCGGGCGTGCGGCATCGGGGAGATCCCGGGTTCTCGGTGCGGCTCGCCTCAGCTCATGGCCAGGGCCGGCCAGCCCGGACCGCTGAGGGTGCCCGCGGCCAGGCCCAGGTACACGGCGGCCAGGTCGAACCGGGCGGCCAGGACCGCCGCGCGCAGCAGCGGGTCGGCGCGCACCGTGTCCCCCGGTACGACCACGTCGGCACCGGGCAGGTCCCGTGCAGCGGACCGTTCGAACACCTCCCCCTGGTCGTTGTGGCGCGTGCTGATCAGGAAGGCCCTCAGCTGCGCCCCTGGCTCGTCTTCGGGGTCCGCGAAGATGTCGGCCTCGGAGCCGGCGGACGCGGCGGCGCGGTGCCGCGCGCGCTCCACGACCGCGTGCGGGTACTCGGCGACGTGGGCGGGAACGCCCGCGTGCGCGCCGAGCGCGAACGCACCGTGACCGGCCACGGCGGCGGCGATGGGGCCCAGACCCCACAGCAGCGGGGTGCGGTCGGCCATCCGCAGCGCCAGCGACTTGGCCGGGTTGCTCAGCGACTCGTGGTTGGGGTGGGCGCGCTCGGCTTCCCGGTCGAGCTCCTCGGCGAGCTCGTCGGTGTCGAAGTCCAGCAGGCCCAGGGCGCGGAAGGTGCTGATCCCGGCGGCGAAGACGTAGGCGAACGCGAGGGCGGGCGGCACCGGCACGCGCGGCACCAGGATCTTCGCGCGGCCCGCGCCGGCAGCGGCGACGGGACCTTCGGAGGGCACCGCGAGCACGACGCTGGCGGTGCGGCGGCAGGCGGTGGCCACGGATTCGGCGAGCGCGACGTCACCGACGTCGTCCGTGTGGGCGAACACGACGTCCAGCGCACCCACCCAGGACGGCAGCTCGTCGGAGATCACCACCGGGACCGGGCAGCGGGCGCCGGTGAGCGCGACCAGCAGGTTCGCCACGCTCGTGGACACGCCGGGCCTGGTCAGCAGCACGACCGCGCGCGGGCGGCCGTCGGCCAGGTCGTCGAGGCCGGCTTCGGCCGCGACTTCGGCGGTGGCGCGCACCTGCGCGCCGGAGAGCGCGGCCAGCCTCAGCAGGCCGCCGGAATCGACGTCGGCCAGCCTGGCCGGGTCGTCGAGCAGACTGTCGTCCAGCACCGGCGCTTCACCCCTCCCCGGCGCCGCCGGGAGATCCGCCCCCGACGGCTTCTTCCAGCAACAGCACCGGAATGCCGTCCCGCACCGGGAAACCGCGGCCGCAGGAAGCGCAGGTCAGGTAGTCGGCCTGCGCGTCGTCGGCCAAGCCGGGCCGCAGAGCGCCGTGCTGCTCGCACGGGCAGGCCAGGATCTCCAGCAACTGCGCTTCCAGGTCAACGGCCACGTTTTCCTCCCAAACTCGCGCGCTTCGGCGAGTGTCGCTCATCAGGGTCGACGCCGGTTCATCCGCGGATGACCGCGAGCACCTCGTCGCGCAGCGCGGCCATGGCCTCAGTGTCCCTTGCCTCGACGTTGAGCCGGAGCAGCGGTTCGGTGTTGGACGGGCGCAGGTTGAACCACGATCCGTCCGACAGCTCCACGGTAAGCCCGTCGAGCTCGTCGACAGAAGCGCCATTCCGGTCACCGAAGACGTCGGCGACGGCGCGCATGCGGGCCTGCTGGTCATCGACCGTGGAGTTGATCTCGCCGCTGGCCTCGTAGCGGGAGTAGTCGGCCATGAGTTCCGACAGCGGCGCGTCCTGGCCCCCGAGGGCGGCCAGCACGTGCAGCGCGGCCAGCATCCCGGAGTCGGCGCGCCAGAAGTCGCGGAAGTAGTAGTGCGCGGAGTGCTCGCCGCCGAAGATCGCCCCGGTCTCGGCCATCGTCTGCTTGATGAACGAGTGGCCGACGCGGGTGCGCACCGGCTTGCCGCCGAGCTCGGAGACGATCTCCGGCACGACCTTGGAGGTGATCAGGTTGTGGATGATCGTCCCGCCGGGCTCCTTGGCCAGTTCGCGGGCGGCGACCAGCGCGGTGATCGCGCTCGGGGTGACCGGTTCGGCGCGCTCGTCGACCACGAAGCAGCGGTCGGCGTCGCCGTCGAAGGCCAGGCCGGCGTCCGCTCCGACCTCGCGGACCTTGGCCTGCAGGTCGACGATGTTGGCCGGGTCCAGCGGGTTGGCCTCGTGGTTCGGGAAGGAGCCGTCGAGCTCGAAGTACATCGGCACCAGGTCGACCGGCAGGTCGGCGAACACGGTGGGCACGGTGTGCCCACCCATGCCGTTGCCGGCGTCGACGACGATCTTGAGCGGGCGGATGTCGCGCAGCTTCACCAGGTCGAGCAGGTAGGCCGAGTACTCGGCGACCATGTCGCGCTCGCTGGTCGACCCCTTGGCCCCGAGGAACTCCGGCACGCCGTGACCGACCAGTTCGCGGATCTCGGACAGGCCGCTGTCCTGGCCGACGGGCGCTGCGCCCGCGCGGCAGAGCTTGATGCCGTTGTACTGGGCGGGGTTGTGGCTGGCGGTGAACATCGCGCCCGGCAGCTCCAGCTTGCCGGAGGCGAAGTAGAGCATGTCGGTGCTGGCGAGCCCGATGTTGATGACGTCGACGCCCTGGCCGGTGACACCTTCGGCGAACGCCTGCGCCAACCCGGGCGAGGAGTCGCGCATGTCATGACCGATCACCACGGCCGGTCCGCCGACCAGTCTGGTGAACGCCGCTCCGATCTCCCGCACGACGTCGGCATCGATGCCTTCGCCGACCACTCCGCGGATGTCGTAAGCCTTGACGATCCCCGACAGGTCCCGCACGCTGCACCCTCCCCGGTTCCCAACCAACGTGGTTGGCAGCCTACCGGCGATCGGCATGTCGTTGGCGGCATCCGGTTTGACCAGAGCTGTTCGTCACGATCTGTTCACTCGTCCACGGGGTCGGGCAGCGCCCGCAGGTGCGCGCGGCGACCGGCTCCCGGGGCGCTGACCTGCGATTCCACCGGCCTGTCCGGTCTGCCCGCTTCGCGCACGGCCTCGGCCAGCGCGGTCAGGTCGTCATCTGACGGGGTGGGTGGCGCGAACTCGCCTTCGTGCCGGACGACCTCCCAGCCGTTGGGAACGGTGAGCCGCAGCGCGTGCGCCTCGCACAGGTCGTAGCTGTGCGGTTCGGCATAGGTGGCCAGCGGTCCGACGACCGCGGTCGAGTCCGCATAGGCATAAGTGAGCGTGGCGACGGCCGGGTTGACACACCCGGTCCGCGAGCACCGCCTCACGCTCCGCACGCCACGCACGATAGCGCCTCCTGTCCACCTCGCGGCGCAGGCACGCGGAATCTCTTTCACGAGCCACGCCGAACACCAGTTTCCACCCTGCCTCGCACCGAGTTGATGGGGTGTCTGCTTTCGGCGAACAGGCGGTAGCGATCACCACCGGAAATCCCCGTGACGGTTGTCCCGGCCCGGGTTGCGGAGGGCGTACCCTCAGCCCGTGGTGACCGCACGTGGATCTCGGCGTCGAACCCGCTACCGGCGGGATCGGCGCGGCCGTGGCCTGCGCGGACCGCTGTACCCCTCCTCGGTCCCGGTCTCGCGCAGCCGTTCGCAGCGCTTCGACGCGCTGGTGCTGGAAGCGCTGGAACCCATCGAGCAGCGCTGGCACGCCGAACTGACCCAGCTCGATGTGGCCGTCGACGAGGTACCGGAGATCAACAACACCGCTCCGGAGAAGGTGACCTGGGACGACGACGTGGTCGTCGACGCCAACGTCCCGCTCGCCCGGCTCGTCCCGGCCGGCGTGGACAAGCGCGGCCTGCCCACGCGCGCCCGCATCGTGCTCTACCGCAGACCGCTGGAAGCGCGCGCCCGCGACGGCACGGACATGGCCGACCTGCTGCACGACGTCCTCGTCGAGCAGGTCGCGACCTACCTGGGACTGGATCCGGACGTCATCGAGGGGCAGTGACGCCCCGGCGTCGCCGCCCGGGGATCGCCGCGATCACCGTGAACAGCACCACCGCCGCCTGCACCACCAGCAGCGTGGTGCGCGGGAGCTCGGTGTAGCCGACCTGGACCTCGGCGGCCTGCTGCGGCAGCGGCACGGCGACCTGATGACCCCACGCCGTGGCCAGCGGGACGCGCTTGCCGTTGACGGTGGCGTACCAGCCTGGCTCGTTCTCGGCGCCGAGCACCAGCGCGCGCCCGGTCCCGCCCTCGGAGATCCGCACCGTGAACGACGGCAGCTCGGCGCCCACCGGCAGCGGGCGCGCTTCCGGGGCCGGGCCGGGCTCGGTCTGGGCCTGCCTGGACAGGTCGGGGCCGACGAGCTTCACCGGCGTCGCGGGCAGCAGCAGCCGCAGCTCGCGGGCCGGGCCGGTGAGGCGGCCGTCGTCGACGACCATGTCGTGGGCGAGTTCGGGGAGCCGCGAGTTCGCCGGGACGACGACGTGGTCGGCGCCGCGGGCGGCGACCGCGGCCAGCGCTCGGCGGACCCGTGCGCTGTCGTCGCTCCGCAGGTCCTCGTCGATCCGGCGCAGCCAGTCGGCGGCGGTTCCTGCCGGGGCGAGGTCGTCGTCGCCGAAGCGCGGACCGCTGCCGGTGATCAGCCGGGCGGGTTGTGGTCCCGGGTCGAGCACCAGGCGGGTGCCGGCCGCGGGAGCGGCCTGGTGAACCTGCAGCGGGCCCGAAGCGCTGCCGATCGCCGACGCACCGCCGAGCGCGAGCAGGCCCACCGCCAGCACCGGCGCGGTGATCTTCCAGCTCAGCGCGGGCATCTTCGCGATCAGCACGATCCAGGCGCATCCGGCGGCGACCAGCACCAGCGGGCCGCCCGTCCAGCCGGGGCTCGCGACGCCGCCGGTGAGCGGTTCGGTGGACACCGTGCCGATGACGACAGCCGCCAGCCAGCCGAGCAGGGCGACTCCGGCACCGGCCAGCATCCGGGCGTCCCAGCAGACCGCCAGCGCCAGGATCGCGGTCAGCACCAGCAGCACGCCGAGCGCGCCCACCGCGGAGCCGTCCGGGCTGAGCGTGGCCAGCAGCACCGACGCGGGCTGCTCGACGACGCGGGCGCCGAGCCCGTGCACCAGCACCTCGGGGTGGCTGAGCAGCTGTCCCGGCCACGGCAACAGGCAGGCCACCGACAGCAGCACGAGCGCGACGAGTCCGGCGGCACGTCGGCGTCCGCGCAGGCCGTTGCCGGGAACGAGCACGTGGGCGAGCAGCGCCAGCACGATCAGCGACAGGTGCACCGCCGGCGCGAAGGCGCCGAGGACAGCCAGTCCGAACGCGGTGAGGCAGGCGGTGCCGAGCCATTGGCCGTCGGAGCGGCGGATGACGGCGGCGATCCCGGCCAGCAGCGGCGGAACCAGCACGTGCGCGACGACGACGTCGAGCCGTCCCTGCCCGGCCGAGATCGCGGCCACCGGCAGCAGCGCGTAGGCACCGGCGACCAGAGCGCGGCGCAGCGGGGAGGCGTCGATCGCGCGAGTGGCGAGGTAGGCGCTCAGCCCGGCCAGCGGGACACCGAAGAGCACCAGCGCGGCGACCACGACCGACGGTCCACCTAGGACGGAGCCGAGCAGCGCCAGCACGACCAGCGAGGGCGACGCGGGCGATCCGGTGCCACCGCCGACGGCGTGCCACGCGTTGAGGTAGTCGCTCCAAGTGGTGGCCAGATCAGCGGTCGGCAACAGCCGGCCGCCGGCCAGCCTTCCGCCGAACCGATTCGTGATCAGCGCGTTGACGAGCGCGAAAACGGCCAGTGCGGCGGTCATCGCGGTTCCGGGCGACCGCAGGGCCGACAGCGCCCGCTCGCGCGGTGAGCGGCGGACCGGCTCCTGGGTTTCCGCGGTGGTCGGGGCGTCCGAGGACTCGCGTGGTGACGGCGTCGGCTGCTCGGTCTGGTCGCTTCGCTCAAAGACGAAGCGGCGCAACGACTTCACGACCTGCAACCGCGACTTCGACGGCTCGTCCACCCGCGCTGGTCCTCCCGCTCGTCCGAACCACTACGGCCCGAACGGTAATGCACGCGGAACGTCCAGCGGACTGGGTGTGACGACCTCTCGTGCCGGTGCGGACCGGACGCGACGGGCGTGAAGACGACCTTCGCAGCTCGCACCGCTGCGGGGCGAGCGCGGAAAGCAGCCGATCAGACTGCGCGGCGCTTGAGCTTGCGGCGCTCGCGTTCCGACAGGCCACCCCAGATGCCGAAGCGCTCGTCGTGCTGCAGCGCGTATTCCAGGCATTCGGAGCGGACCTCGCAGCCGGCGCAGATGCGCTTGGCCTCGCGAGTGGATCCGCCCTTCTCCGGGAAGAACGCTTCTGGATCGGTTTGCGCGCACAGCGCGCGCTCCTGCCACTCCTGCTCTTCTTCCATCTCGAAGAGCTCGGCGAGCGCGTCGAACTCCGCGACCGTGGCGGTGGCGGTGGCGTCCCCGCGCTCCGCGAGACGGCTATCTCCTGATTCCCACATGACTCCCCCGATTTCTCCCCGTTATCCCGCCGGTCCTCCCCAGGACCGGAACAGGACGCACTCCTGCTCGCAGGTTTCCGGTCCCGCAGACGGGACCGGAACGCATCGACGGCGATGCCGTCGCCGACCGCTCACATCGCCGCCCTCTCACTGCCGGCGACGCGCCGATCGACCTCGTGTCCGGCCGGGTTCTCCCGCTCCCGGCCGACCGCCGAAACGACCACCTCGCCGTGGCGAGGGGTTCGGTTTCAACAGCGAATGACACTGCTGTGATTACACCCGTGTAGCTCCTTGCGGTCAAGCCGGGACCATCCGTAGGGGGACATCCGGATCTGCGGATCCCCAGGTCCGGCCGCCCCAACCAGACCCGCGCGTTCAGCACAGGGCCAGTGGTCCGTACGGCGCATCGCGCTGCGCCAAGATCATTAATACCACCCCTCCGCGATCACCGCTGTCCGAATCCGATCAACACGCGCACGGCGAGTCGTGGAGACTTGGAGCGTGACTACCTCCGTCGCGCGGGTCAGCCCGCTGTTCCTCGGCATCGTCGCCGTCACCGCGCTCGGCGGTGTGCTGACGACGTTCACCGACACCACCGCCCTGACCAGCGGCGTGATCCTGCTGGTGCTGGGCGGCTGGGCGGTTTCGCTGTGCCTGCACGAGTTCGGACACGCGATCACCGCCTACCGCGGTGGTGACTGGTCGGTTCGCTCGAAGGGCTACCTGACGCTGGACCCGCGCCGCTACACCGATCCAGTGCTGAGCATCATCCTGCCGCTGATCTTCGTGGCCATCGGCGGCATCCCGCTCCCCGGCGGCGCGGTGTGGATCAACCACGGCGCTCTGCGGGGCCGCAGGGTCGAGTCGATGGTCTCGCTGGCGGGACCACTGACGAACCTCGTGCTGGGTCTGATCCTGACGACGATCATCGCCTTGGTCCCGATGCCGATCGGCCTGACGGCCGGGCTGTCCTACCTGGCCTTCCTGCAGGTGATCGCCTTCGTGCTCAACATCCTGCCGGTTCCCGGACTCGACGGGTACGGCGCGATCGAGCCGTGGCTGTCGGCGCCGGCGCGGCGGTTCGGCGAGAAGGCCCGGCCGTGGGCTCCGCTGGTGCTGTTCCTGCTGCTGATCGGTGTTCCGCTGGTGGGCAGCTGGTTCTTCGAGCTCGCCTACTTCGTGTTCGACCTGGTCGGCGGGGACTCCGCGATGACCTCGCTGGGGCAGACGTTCTTCCGGAGCATCTTCGGCGGCCTCTGAGTCCACTGACCGGGAGCGTCCGGGTTCACAGACCTCGCCGGGGATGGGCGTGCGAGGATCGGTGGTGTGAAGGTCGTAGTTCTGGTCGGCGGCGTCGGTGGCGCCCGTTTCCTGCTCGGAGTCAAGGCGGCGCTCGGGCTGCCCGCCATCGGCGAGGCGGAGAGTTCCGAACACGAGATCACCGCGGTGGTCAACGTGGGCGACGACGTGTGGATGCACGGGCTGCGGGTCTGCCCCGACCTCGACACCTGCATGTACACGCTCGCCGACGGCATCGACACCGCCAAGGGCTGGGGCCGGGTCGACGAGACCTGGTCGGTCAAGGAGGAGCTCGCCGCCTACGGCGCGGAACCGACCTGGTTCGGCCTCGGCGACCGCGACATCGCCACCCACCTCGTGCGGTCCCGGATGCTGCGCGCGGGCTACTCGCTGACGGCGGTGACCGAGGCGCTGTGCGACCGCTGGCGCCCGGGGGTCCGGCTGCTGCCGGTCACCGACGACAGGGTCGAGACCCACGTGGCGATCGACGACCCGGACACCGGCGAGAGCCGGGCGGTGCACTTCCAGGAGTGGTGGGTGCGCTACCGCTCGGAGCCGGAGGCGCGCGCGATCGTGCCGGTCGGCGCCGACGAGGCCAAGCCGACCCCCGAGGTGCTGGACGCGATCGCGCAGGCCGACGTGGTGCTGCTGGCCCCGTCGAACCCGGTGGTGAGCATCGGAACCCTGCTGGCGGTGCCCGGTTTCCGCAACGCGCTGCGCGAGACGGAGGCCGCCGTGGTGGGCCTGTCGCCGATCATCGGCGGCAAGCCGCTGCGCGGGATGGCCGACGCGTGCCTGAGCGCGATCGGCGTGGAGACCTCGGCGGAGGCCGTCGGCCGCCACTACGGCGCGCGCGGCGATGCCGAGGGAATCCTGGACGGCTGGCTGGTGCACAGCGACGACACCGCCGAGGTGCCCGGCGTGAAGGTGCGCTCGGTGCCGCTGCTGATGTCCGATGTGGACGCCACCGCGGCGATGGCGCGGGCGGCGTTCGACCTGGCTTCGGAGAAGGCATGACACCCAGGGACCACGCGGCGACCGGGGGCTTGCAGCTGTTCGCGGTGACGGGGCTGCCGGAGTTCGTCGAGGGGGACGATCTGGCGGCGTCGATCTCGGCGACCGCTCCCTGGTTGAGCGACGGTGACGTCCTCGTCGTCACCAGCAAGATCGTGTCGAAGGTCGAAGGCCGGATGGTCGCCGCGCCCGACGATCCCGAGGAGCGCGACGCGCTGCGGCGCGAGCTGGTGCTCTCGGAGGCCCGGTCGGTGCTGGCCCGCAAGGGCCGGACGCTGATCACGCAGAACAAGCTCGGCATCGTGCAGGCCGCGTCCGGCGTGGACGCCTCGAACGTCGCGCAGGACCAGATCGCGCTGCTCCCGGAGGACCCGGACGCCTCCGCTCGTCGGTTGCGGGACGGGATCGCCGCGCGGCTGGGCGTGCGGGTCGCCGTAGTGGTGACCGACACGATGGGCCGTGCCTGGCGGGTCGGGCAGACCGACGCGGCCATCGGCTCCGCCGGACTGGCCGTGCTGCACCGCTACGCGGGCAGCACGGACGCGCAGGGCAACGAGCTGGCCGTCACCGAGGTCGCGATCGCCGACGAGATCGCCGGTGCGGCGGACCTGGTCAAGGGCAAGCTCGGCGGCATCCCCGTCGCCGTGGTGCGCGGACTGACCACTGTGGACGACGGTTCGGCGGCGCGGGACCTCGCCCGGCCGGTCGAGGAGGACCTGTTCCACCTGGGAACGGCCGAGGCGATCGCGCGGGGACGACGGGAAGCGGTGCTGGTGCGCCGCTCGGTGCGCGAGTTCGCCGACACCCCGGTGGAGGAGGAATCGCTGCGGCGCGCGGTCGGCGCGGCGCTGACCGCTCCCGCTCCGCACCACACGCGCCCGGTGCGGTTCGTGTGGCTGCGCGATCGACCGCTGCGGGTCAAGCTGCTCGACGCGATGCGCACCGCGTGGCTGGAGGACCTGCGCGGTGACGGCTTGTCCGAGCAGGCCGCCCAGCGCCGCGTCAACCGCGGGAACCTGCTCTACGCGGCGCCGGAAGTGGTGCTGCCGTTCCTGGTGCGCGACGGTGCGCACACCTACCCGGACGAGGCGCGCTCGGATGCCGAGCGGCAGATGTTCACCGTCGCGGGCGGTGCCGCGGTGCAGGGACTCCTGGTGTCGCTCGCCGCCGAGGAGCTCGGCTCGTGCTGGGTCTCGTCGACGATGTTCTGCGCCGAGGTGGTCCGCAAGGCACTGGACCTGCCGGACGCCTGGGAGCCTCTCGGTGCCGTCGCGGTCGGCCACCCGGCGACGCCCGCCGAGGGCCCGCGACCGCCGCGCGACCTCGACGACGGATTGGTGGAGCTGTGACCGGACCGCACGCGGACACGACTCGGGTGCTGGGCGACTGGCGCCCGGTCGACCCGCAGCAAGAAGCCCTGCGCCAGGCGTTCCTCGCGCTGCTCGACGCCCGGGAGGACGCCTGCCTGCGCGCCTGTGAACCGGGCCACGTCACGGCCTCGGCGGTGCTGCTGGACTCGGCGGGCGACAACGTGCTGCTCACGCTGCACCCGCGCGTGGGCCGGTGGCTGCAGCTGGGCGGGCACTGCGAGCCGGAGGACGACACCCTCGCCGGTGCGGCGCTGCGCGAGGCCACCGAGGAGTCCGGGATGACCGGCCTGGTGGTCGATCCGGAGCCGGTGCACCTCGACGTCCACCCGATCACCTGCTCGCTCGGCAAGCCGACGCGCCACTTCGACGTCCGCTACGTCGTCCGCGCCCCGGCCGGCGCCGAACCCACCCGCAGCGATGAGTCCCTCGACCTGCGCTGGTGGCCCCTGGCGACCCCGCCGGAGAACACCGATCTCGGCCCGCTGCTCACCGCGGCGATGGCAGGCTGACTCCCCTTCGAACGCTTGCGAGGCCAAGGCCGAGTCACTGCACCAACCGGAGTTCGCATCGAATCCCCGGGGCAGCGGCCAGCCGCTTGTCACCCGTGACGAGAGGCAGTTCGTTCAGCTCCGCGACGGCAACGTACGCAGCGTCGTAGGAGGAAAGGTTGTGGCGCAGTTCCCAGATCCTTCCTCTGACCGCGGCGGTGAACGGGAGTTCCTGGATGAACGTCACCGCCCACCTGCCGAGAACGTCCTCGGCGTGCATCGCAGAAATCTTTCCGCCCGCGACCAGCCCTCGTAGCACGCTGAGCATCTCAACTGGTTGATGCGGAGGCGCTGCCCAGCTGGTATGCGTCCCGAGGAGTTTCCGGACCTGGGGACCACTGTGGTTCGCTCCCAGGAAGAACGAGACCAAGGTGGAAGTGTCGACGACGATCACACAACACCCGCCCGACCATCGCCCCCTGGAGCCTCACCACGGGCAGCGCGGACCGCATCAACGATCTCGTCCATGCTCAACAACCCGCCACCCACAGGCTCCATGTCCGCCAGTTCAGCATTGCGCGAGAACCTCGCCTCACGCTCCAGCACAGCCAGCAGATAAGCCTGCAAGGACTGACCGCTCCGCTTTGCGGCCCGGGTGAGCAACTCTCTTACCTCTTCGGGAACGTTGCGAATCGTCAGAACAGCCATGACTTCATTATAGAGTCATTATGCAGTCATGGCTAGAACGCCCGGTAATCGCGCACGGGGAAGCGCGGGGCGTAGCGGGGGCGGTTGACCCCTGCCGCGGCGAGGTAGCGGACCGCTCTGTGGCGGTGGCCTTCGTAGGGGCTGAGCGCGCTGAGCATCCCCTCGTCGTCGAGGGGGCGGCCGACCAGGGCGGTGCCGACGATCGCGGGCAGGTGGAAGTCACCGACGCTCACCGCGTCGGGGTCACCCCAAGCGCGCTGCGCGACCTCGGCCGCCGTCCAGGGACCGATGCCGGGGATCTTCTGCAGCAGGTCCCGGCCCGCCTCACCGCGGAGGACCACGGCCTTCTCCAGGCTGCGCGCCGACGAGGCCGCGGCGAGCAGGGTGCGGCGACGGGCTCCGTCGATGCCCGCGCGATGCCACTCCCAGTCCCGGATCTCGCGGACCTGCCGCGGATCGGGCGCCGTCCACAGCTTCTCCACCGGCCCGGGGGCGGGGTGGCCGAAGCGGCGGCACAGCTCCCGCCACGAGCGCCACGCCTCCCGGTTGGTGACCTTCTGCTCCAGGATCGCGGCGACGAGGACGTCCCACACCCTGCCCGACGAGCACAGCCGCATCCCCGACGCCGCCCGCACCCCTCGCGTGACGACGTCGTGGGCGGGCGCGAAACCGCTGTCGTCGTCGGAGGCGCCGAGCAGGTCCGGGACGCCCTCCAGCACCGCTTCGGCTCCCGGGCCCCACGCGGATGCGCGAATGGTTCCCTTGCTCGCACGGCGCAGGCGCAGCGTCGCGGGGCCGTCGGCGGTGGTGCTGGCCCACCACAGCTCGCCCGGCTCGACGCGGGTCGTCGGATCACCGTTGCCGCGCCGCAGCGGCGACAGGACGCGGACCAGGTCCAGCGGGTAGTCGTGGTGCCAGTCACGGGTGAGGGGTTCGTTCATATCGTTCAATCCGCCGAGAACCGTACTCCGTTCGGCGGAAGCTCGACGCCCGGCCAGACCCGGATCCCGGCCAGCAGCTCGCAGTCGGCGCCGATCGTCGCGCCGTCACCGATCACCACGTCCCGCAGCACGGCCCCGGCACCGATGCGAGCACCGGCTCCCACCACGCAGCGCTCCACGACCGCGCCGTCCTCGACCGTCACGCCCTCGAAGAGGACCGAAGCGCTGACGTGGGCATGGGAACCAATCTCGCAGTTCTCCCCCAGGGTGCTGCCCGCGTCGACGACCGCGTCTTCGGCGACCCTCGCACCGGCGAGCACCAGCGCCGGCCCGGTCGGGCCGGGCAGCGCGCCGGACGGGGCGTTGCCCAGGACGAGGTCCGCGCTGCCGCGCACGAACGCGGCAGGGGTTCCCATGTCCAGCCAGTACGACGCGTCGACGTAGCCCTGCACGCGGGCTCCGGAGGCGAGCAGTTCGGGGAAGGTCTCGCGCTCGACCGACACCGGTCTGCCGGTGGGGATGCCTTCGATCACCTCTCTCCGGAAGACGTAGCAACCCGCGTTGATCTGGTCGACCGGCGGGTTCTCGGTCTTCTCCAGGAAGTCGGTGACCCGCCCGTCCGCGTTGGTGGGCACGCAGCCGAAGCGGCGCGGATCGTCGACCTTCACCAGGTGCAGGGTGACGTCGGCCGCCGCGTCGCGATGGGTGTCGAGCAGCTCGGCGAGGTCGACGCCGGAGAGGATGTCGCCGTTGAACACCAGCACGTCGTCGGCGGTGAGGCGGTCGGCGACGTTGCGGATCGCGCCCGCGGTGTCCAGCGGTTCGGACTCCACCACGTACTCGATGTGCAGGCCGAGGTCCGATCCGTCACCGAAGTGCTCCTCGAAGACCTCCGCCTTGTAGGAGGTGCCGAGGACCACGTGCTCGATGCCGATCGCGCGGATCCGGGACAGCAGGTGGCGCAGGAACGGCACGCCGGCGGTCGGCAACATCGGCTTCGGTGCGGACAGGGTCAAAGGCCGGAGCCGAACCCCCCGACCGCCCACCAGCACGACCGCTTCCGCCTTCGGGCGCGGTTCGACCGGGGTCTGCGCATCCGCGGACATCGGCGTCGTCCTCCTCTACCTGACCTAGATCAATGACGAAAACCCATTGGGGGGAATACTCTGGCAGTGGCAACGGCATAATGACACTGGGTCCGTGCCCGATGGCCGTGCCCGGTTCAACGCCACACCTGGTTTTTTGCCAGGTTCGGCACCACCGACTGCGAACGACTGAGAGGGCATCCACATGGACCCGCGCCTCCGAGCCGACGAAGCACTTGCTCGCGCGCGGGCACGCGGCGCGTTCGTCGTCACACCGGACAACGCCACGTCGCCGATGGACGCGGCGAACACCGTGCGGATCCCGCGCGACATCGTCAACAGCGCGGGCGCGGACACCGACACGAACATGCTGCCCGCCGCTGGTCAGCAGATGCAGGCGCAGCAGCAGCCGCAGTTCCCGACCGTCGACCCGCACACCGGGTGGCCGACCGAGGACTACGGGCAGCCGCAGCACGGCATGCCGCCCAACCCGTACCAGTCGCAGCGCGGACCGCACGAGTTCGGACCGCTCGGGTCGCAGCCCACCCAGCAGTACCCGCAGCAGTACTAGACGATCAGCGCGCCTGGATCTTGGCGCGCGCGGTCAGGCCGAGCTTCAGCGCGAGGCGCAGCGGCGCCCACTTCAGGCCCGGGTACCGGTCGGCGAGGTAGCGGTAGGCGGAGCGGTGGTGCTCGGTGAGCATCCGCTTGGAGACCTGGGAGGTCGAGGCGCCGCCGATGTGCATGATCTCGGCGTCCGGCACGTAGACGCTGAGCCAGCCGGCCTTGCCCAGCCGGTCCCCGAGGTCGACGTCCTCGAAGTACATGAAGTAGCGCGGGTCGAACCCGTCGATGGAGTCGAACGCCTCGCGCCGCATCAGCAGACAGGATCCCGACAGCCATCCGGCGGTGCGTTCACCGCTCCCCGAGTCCGACTGGCGGTAGGCGCGCGACCAGGGGTTGCCGGGCCAGACCTTGACGAACAGCGCGTGCCCTACACCGCGCCCGATCGAGGGCAGCAGCCGAGCGGAGGGGTAGACCTCGCCGGTGGGTTCGGTGATCAGCGGGCCGAAAGCGCCACCGCGCGGCCAGCGCCCGGCCGCCGCGATCAGCTCGTCGAGGGAGCCCGCGCCCCACTCCAGGTCGGGGTTGGCGATGACCACCCAGCCGTACTCCGGGCCGAGCGCGGCGACTCCGCGGTTGGCTCCCCCGCCGTATCCGAGGTTGCCGCCGGTCGGCACGAATTCGACGTTCGCGTGCTGCTGCGCAGCCTGCTGCGGCGCGCCGTCCTGCGAACCGTTGTCGGCGAGGATCACGCGGACCGGGCGCTCGGTGGCCTTGTCCAGGGTGTCGATGAAGCGCTGCAACGTTTCGCCGGGCGAGTAGGTCACGGTGACGACGGCGAGTTCGTCGCCGTAGGTGCGCGCGTTGGTCACGCCGTCACATTCTGCTGCAACGCGGTCGCCACCGGGTCAGCGGGTGCGGGCGTGGTGGGCGCGCGCGTAGGCCTCGCGGTGCTGGGTCGCGCAGGCGCCCCAGGTGAACTCCTTGGCGCGCAGCTGCGCGGCAGTTGCCAGGGCCGAGCGGCGGGCCGGGTCGTCGAGGAGTTCGCGCAGGCCGGCGGCGATGTCGGTGGGCCGGACGCCGCAGTAGGCGACGGCGTCACCGCCCACCTCCGGCAGGCTCAGCCTGCGCGTGGTCAGCACCGGCGCACCGCAGGCCATCGCTTCCAGGACCGGCAGTCCGAAGCCCTCGCCGAGGCTCGGGTAGGCGACCAGCCGCGCACCGCCGAGGAATCCGGCGAGCTCGTCGAACGGCAGGTACCCGGCCCTGATCACCCGGATCCGGTGCGGAACCGATTCCAGCGCCCGCTCGACCAAGGTGTCCCAGCCGGGCTGCCCGGCGAGCACCAGCGCGGGGGCCTCGTCGCGGCGCCCCTGGCAGGCCTGGGTGAAGGCCCGGATGAGCGCAGGAACGTTCTTGCGCGGTTCGAGGGCTCCGAGGAACGCGACGTAGGGCTGGTCGAAGAGGTTCAGGCGGTCGCGGACGACCTCGATCTCCTCCGGGGTCGGCGGGTGGAACCGGTCCGGGTCGACGCCGTGGTAGCTCACCGCCATGCGGTTGCGGTCCGCCCCGATGGTGCGGGCGAGCTCGGCCGCGGTGGCCTGGCTGGGCACCACGCAGATCTCGGCGCGGCGCAGCGCGGCCCTCGTCCACGCGCGGAAGAAGCGGGCCTTGACCGGCGAGTGGACGCGGCGGTTGGTGAAGAACGTGGCGTCGTGCAGGGTCACCACCGACGCGGCGGGGTTGGCCAGCGGCGTCGTGTAGTGCGGCGAGTGCAGCACGTCGACGCCGAGCTTGTTGACCAGCACCGGCAGCGTCGTCTGCTCCCACGTCAACCGCGCGGTCCGGGTCGCGACCGCCTCGGCGGCCGGAACGATCCGCGAGTTCCGCGCGAGGGTCGCGTAGAGGGCGGCGTCGCGCGGCTGGCACACCACGGTGACCCGCGCGCCGTCCGAATCCAGGGCGGCGAGCAGGGAATCGACGTACCGTCCGACGCCGCCTCGGTCCGCGGGGACCGCGGTGGCGTCGATCAGAATGTGCGGTTCACCTCTGTGCACCAGGAGAGAGTACGGCGAAGGTTCACGGCTTCGTGCCCAGTACGTGAAAAACGTGGGAGCGAGGAGCAGCCTTTGTGAGCAAGGGAACCTTTCGGTCACCGTTCGCCGGCTCGCAACCTGATCGTCGGTCCGAGGGTGAGGAGGGGAACCTTTCAGTCACCGACGAGGTCGCGGTGCAGTTCCCAGATGTCGAGGGCCGCTCTTTCCCAGGTGAACTCGGCCGCCCTGCGCCGCCCGGCCGCGGCGAGATCGGCTCTGCGCTGCGGTTCGTCGACGATGCGGCGCAACGCAGCCGCCAGCGCGGGCGGGTCGGCCCGGGGGACTTCCGCTCCCGCACCGCCGGCGACCTCCGACAGTGCTGGGGCGTCGGAGTGGACGACCGGGAGGCCGAGTGACATCGCCTCGATCAGCGGCAGGCCGAAGCCCTCGGCGAGGCTCGGCGCGACCAGCGCCGTGGCGCCGCGCAGCAGCGCGGAGAGCTCGGCGTCGGTGATGTCGTTGAGCACCCGCAGGCGGCCGTACCCGGTGTCGGCCGCGAGGGCCGGCAGGTCGAGGTCTCCCCAGCCGGGGCGGCCGACGATCAGCAGCGGGATGTCCGGGGCGTTCGGTTCGGCGAGGGCGCGGATGAGGTGCTCGTAGCCCTTGCGCGGCTCGATGGTGCCGATCGCCAGCAGGTACTCCGGCGGCAGATCGAGACGCGTGGCGGGTGCTGGGTCGGCCAGCAGAGCGTGGGTCACGCCTTCGGGAACCACCCGGGGTTCGGAGGTGAGCGGAACTCGACCCGCGAGGTCTTCGGCGACGGCGCGGGTGGGCACCACCAGGGCGTCCGCGTGACCGGCGGCTCTGGTGATCATGCGCCGGTGCCAGGCGACTCCGCGCGGGGTGAGGGTTTCCGGATGGGTCCAGGGGACGGTGTCGTGCACGGTGACGACCAGGCCGCGTCCGCGTCGGCGGGGCGGGGCGAGCGGCGTCATCGCGTGCACGGTGTCGCCGCCCGGCCACAGCGGCAGGCCGCGCTCCCACGCGGCGATCAGCGCGCGTCGCGGCAGCGGCAGCACGCGGGGTCCCGCGACGCCGGGGACGCGGGCCTCCTCGGGGTCGCCGCTGCGGCTGATCGCGCTGGTCACCGTCCATCCGTCGGGTGCGGTGGCGGCGAGGGCGCGCAGCAGTTCCCGGGTGTAGCGGCCGGTGCCGCCGGGGACCGGGGCCAGCAGCTGCTCGGCGATGGCAACCAGCTCGGGCACGCGCTCAGCTTCGCACGCGCTGGAAACCCGCCGATGCGTGACGCTAGGTTTCCCCGGTGACATCAGACGGGGTGCGCACCACGGTCATCGTGATCACGTGGCGCGGCCGGGCCCACATCGACGCCTGCCTGGAGGCGCTGGCCGCGCAGTCGCGTCCGCACCGGACGCTGGTGGTGGACAACGCCTCCGACGACGGCACGGCCGAACTGCTCACCGCCCACCCCGAGATCGAGGTGCTGCGGCTGCCGCGCAACGTCGGCTACGCGGGCGGCCTGGCCGCCGCACTGCCCGAGGTGGACACGCCCTTCGTCGCCTGGCTCAACGACGACGCCGCCCCGTCCGCGAACTGGCTGGAGGTGGTGGAGGGGAACCTTTCTGCCACCGCGACCGCGGCGGCGGCCACGTCCGTGCTGCTGGCGCCGGACGGCCGTGTGCAGTCGACGGGGGTGCGGCTGACCGCTGACGGGCACGGCGCGGATGCCACGGCGACCGGCGCGGTCTTCGGGTTCTGCGGTGGGGCGGCGTTGCTGCGCACCGACGTGCTGCGCGAGGTGGGAGGGGTTCCGGCCGACTTCTTCTGCTACTACGAGGACACCGACACGGCGTGGCGGCTGCGGCTGGCGGGTTTCGACGTGGTGGGCACGGAGGCGACCGCCACGCATCTGCACGGGGCCAGCACCCGGCCCGGGTCGGCGCTGTTCCACCGCTGGAACGAGGGGAACCGTCTGCTCACCCTGCTGCGCTGCGCGCCCGCCGGGGTGGCGGTTCGCGAGCTGGCGAGGTTCGCGGCCATCACGCTGCTCCTGCCGTGGCGCGATGTGCCCCATCGCCCGCCGAACCTGCGGGCCGGTCTGCGGCTGCGGGTGTTGGTGAAGGTCTCCTCGGTGCTGCCCGCGACGCTGCGCGCCCGTCGCAGGATCGGCCGGATGGCACGGGTTTCCCGCCGCGAGGTGTGGGAGGCCTGGGCGGGCCGGTGAGCGGACGTCAGTGCTGTGCAAGGCGGTTGTAAGCGGCCTGCGCACACTTCGGGGGCATGACTACGACAGGAGTTCACCAGCGTTCGATCGCCATCGTGGGGATGTCCTGCCGGCTTCCCAGGGCGACCGACCCCGACCGGCTGTGGGAACTTTTGTGCGGCGGTGTCGACGCGACCGCGCACACCCCCGCTGAGCGCTACGACGCGGCGGCGCTGCGTTCCTCGGGGCCCGGCGGTCTCGCCGGTTGCCGGGCCGGGTTCGTCGACGGAATCGCGGATTTCGACGCCGATTTCTTCGACATGTCCGCAGCCGAGGCCACCGCGCTCGATCCTCAGCAGCGGCTGCTGCTGATGTGCGCGTGGGAGGCGTTCGAGGACGCCGGAGTCGTCCCGGAGCAGTGGCGCGAATCCCGAACCGGCGTGTTCGTGGGCAACTCCCGGGCCGATTTCCTCGAATCCGCCCTCCAGCAGGGCCTTTCCTCCGCCACGGCGACGCAGCTGGGAAACGTTCGCTCACTGCTGCCCGCGAGGCTGTCGCACCACTTCGACCTGCGCGGTCCGAGCGTCGTGGTCGACACCGCGTGCTCGTCGGCGTTGACGGCGGTGCACCAGGCGGTGCAGAGCCTGCGGTCCGGGGAGATCCCGGCGGCGGTGGTCGCCGGGGTGAACCTGCCGCTGCGGCCCGACGAGGCCGTGATGATGTCGCACGCCGGGGCCATGTCGGCGGACGGCCGCAGCCGTTTCGGCAGCGCGGACGCCGATGGTCACGCGCCTTCCGACGCGGTCGCGGTGGTGGTGCTCAAGCCGATGGAAGCGGCGCTGGCCGATGGGGATCGGGTGCGCGCGGTGATCGCCGGCAGCGCTGTGGGCAACGACGGGCGCAGCAACGACTCGGTGCTCAACCCGTCGCTGGAGGGACAGCTGGACGTGCTGCGCTGGGCCTACCGGGACGCGCGCGTGGAGCCCTCGGCGGTGGACTTCGTGGAGGCGCACGGGTCCGGTTCGCCGCTGCTGGACCCATTGGAGCTGACCGCCCTGGGCCGGTTCATGGGAACCTCCCGATCACCGGACCGGCCGCTGCTGGTCGGCTCGGTGAAGTCCAACCTCGGGCACGCAGAGGCCGCCGGTGGTCTGGTCGGGCTGATCAAGGCCGCGTTGTGCCTGGAGAACGGCAAGGTTCCTGCGAGCCTGCACGCCGGGCTCCCGCGCACCGACGTGGACTGGTCGGGCCTGTCGATCCCGCGAGCGCTCACCGACATCCCCTCGCGGGCGATCGCCGGGGTGTCCGCGCAGGGGTCGTCGGCGCTCAACGCGCACGTGGTGCTGCACAGCGCCGAGCACGAGCCGCGCACACCGGACGACGGGACGCGCTGGCCGCTGGTGCTGTCGGCGCGCACTCCAGAAGCGCTGGCGGACCTGACCCGCGCCTACGTCGAGCATCTCTCGGGTTCGGGTGCGGACTTCCCGGTGCGCGACCTGTGCCGCAGCGCGGCGCTGCGCCGCACGCGCTTCGAGCACCGCGCGGTGGCGATCGGTGCGACGCACCGGGAGCTCGTCGAGTCGCTGACCACCGACAGCACGCCGGAGCTGGACCGGTTCCTCGGTTCCGAGTCGGTGGACCGGGACGGGCTGTTCGGGCCCGGACGGCACGTGCCGCTGCCGACGTACCCGTGGCAGACGCGCCGCTACTGGCCGGGCGAGGAGCCGGCGGGTGATGATCCGGCTGAGTGGTTGCTGGGCAAGCACGCGCGCACCGCGTTCGACCAGGATTCCGCGCTCGCCGACATCGGCATCGATTCGCTGGCGAAGCTGCAACTGCTGGTGGAGGTGCAGCAGCGCACCGGGCGCGAGGTCGATCCGGAGGAGCTTGCGGCGCTGCGCACCGTGCGGGACCTGTGCCGCTGGGCGCGAGAGCTGGCGGAGGTTCGGCGATGAACGTTCTCACGTGGTTCGAACGGGCCGCCGCCCAGTTCCCCGACGAGCCGGCTCTGGAGGTCGACGGGGCCGCCCTGACCTACGCGGAGCTGCGCGAACTGGTCGAGCGGTTGGCTGCGCGGCTGCAGGCGGCGGGCGCCCCTCGGCGGGTCGGGCTGCTGGCGAACCGCTCGGTGCTCGCCTGCGCCGGATACCTGGCGGTGCTGCGCGCCGGTGCGACGGTGGTGCCCTTGAACCCGCAGCACCCGCCGGAGCGCATCCGCGAACTGGTGGCCAAGACCGGTGTCGAGCTGCTGCTCACCGAGCAGTCCGGGGCTCGGGGTGAGTGGAAGGTTCCCGTGCTGCGCGCCGGGACGGACGAGCCCTTCGGACGGGCGCGGGAGGTGCCCGTCGGGCCGGACGACATCGCCTACGTCATCTGCACGTCGGGATCGACGGGGACGCCGAAGGCGGTGCCGGTCTCGCACGGCAACCTCGACGCGTATCTGACGGAGGTCGCCGCGCGGTACGGGATCGGGCCGGGAAGCCGGGTTTCGGGGAACTTCGAGCTGACCTTCGACGGTTCGGTGCACGACATGTTCGTCACCCTCTGCCAGGGCGGCACGCTGGTTGTGCCGCGCGCGGGAGCGTTGCTGTCACCGGTGCGCGCGGTCAACGCGCTGCGGTTGACGCACTGGTTCTCGGTGCCGTCGCTGATCTCCTTCGCTGAGCGGCTCGGCACGCTGCGGCCGGGGGCGATGCCGACGTTGCGGTGCAGCATCTTCGGCGGTGAGGCGGTGCCGTTGGAGGCGCTGCGGAGTTGGAACCGGGCGGCGCCGAACAGCGATGTCGAGGTGCTCTACGGGCCGACTGAGCTGACGATCGCTTGCACCGGCTACCGGTTGCCGCGCGAGGTGTCGGGGTGGCCGAGCACGCCGAACGGGGTCGCTCCGATCGGCGAGTGCTTCCCCTCGTTGGAGTTCCGGGTGCTGGATCCCACCGGCAGGCCGGCGGCGCGCGGCGAGTTGTGCGTGCGCGGACCGCAGCGGTTCGCCGGATACCTCGATCCCGCTGACGACGCGGGACGTTTCGCGCCGGGCGGCTGGTACCGGACCGGGGATCTGGTGACCGTCGAGGACGGTGTGCTGCTGCACCTGGGCCGCACCGATCAGCAGGTGAAGGTGCGCGGGCATCGCATCGAGCTCGGTGAGGTCGAGGCCGCGTTGCGCGCGCTGCCGGGCGTGCGGGACGCGATCGTGCTGGCGGTGCCGACCGAGGGCGAACCGGAGTTGGCGGCGGCCGTCGGGGGCGACTGCGATCCCGACGCGCTGCAGGCGGGTCTGCGCGACCGGCTGCCGCCGTACATGCTGCCGCGCCGGATCACGGTGCTGGACCGACTTCCGCTCAACGCCAACGGCAAGCTCGACCGCCGGGCGCTGCGCACCGAACTCGAACTGTGAGGCGATGATGTTCGACGCGATCGTCGTGGGTGCCCGCTGCGCGGGTTCGCCCACCGCAATGCTGCTGGCCCGTGCGGGTCACCGGGTGCTGCTGCTGGAGCGCGGGACGTTCCCCTCAGACACCGTTTCCACCCACGTCATCCACCAGCCCGGGGTGGCCGCGCTGGCGCGGTGGGGGTTGTTGGACGAGTTGCGCGCCACCGGTTGCCCGCCGCTGCGGCACGCCCGCTACCAGGTCGCCGATGCGCGGCTGGCCGGGTGCGGGCGCGGCGTGGCCGGGCAGCGCGCGGGGTACGCGCCGCGCCGCTTCGTGCTGGACGAGCTGCTGGCGCGGGCGGCTGTGGCGGCGGGCGCGGAGTTGCGGGAGAAGTGCCGGGTCACCGGGTTGTTGCGGGACGACGGCGGCCGGGTGGTGGGGGTGCGCGGCGAGCACCGGGGGGTGGAGTTCACCGAGCGCGCGTCGCTGGTGATCGGCGCGGACGGGATGCGCTCGTCGGTGGCCGCGCACGCCGGTGCGGGGTTCACGACCTGGGACGAGCGGTTGACCTGCGCCTACTACTCGTACTGGACGGGTGTGCCCGCCGATCTGGAGATCTACGAGTCGACGGGCAGTTGGGTGGCGGCCACGCCCACGCACGGGCACGCGACGCTGGTGCTGACCTACTTCCCGCAGTCGCGGTTCCGCTCGGTGCGCGCCGACGCCCAGCGCGCCCACCTCGATCGCGTTCGGGAAACCGCACCTGAGCTGCACGAGCGCTTGCAGGGCGGGGAACAGGTGGAGCGGTTGCGCGGGTCTGGTGATCAGCAGAACTTCTTCCGCGAGGCGGCCGGTCCGGGTTGGGTGCTGGTGGGCGATGCCGGCCACCACAAGGACTCGATCACCGCGCGCGGGATCAGCGACGCGTTCACCCAGGCCGAGGCGTTGGCCAGGCACATCAGCGGGTTCCTCGACTCGCCGGGGAGGCTGGACGCGGCGTTGCGGGGCTTCGCGGCCGAGCGCGACCGCACCTTGGCCTCGGGGTACGAGGCGACGCTGTCGGTGGCGCGGATGACGCCGCCGAACGAGCAGCGCCTGGCTCTGCTGCGCGCCATCCAGCAGGACGAGGAGTTGACGTCGATCTACTTCGACGCCTTCGCCGGGGCCGCCGACATCACGGCCCTCTACACGCCGAGGCTCCGGGAGCTGCTCAGCCAGGGCCCGAGGTGAGGGGCAGCGGGCGGTTGTGGTCCGAACCGTCCACGATCGATGTCCGATTCGCCCGGGCAGTTCGGACCGGAACCGTCCCCTGGCGAGGCCCGAACCGCCTCCGAGGCCGGTCACGGCGACCGAATTGACCGAACACCCGGGCGGCCCGGACTCGCGATGGTGCAGGCTTGGGGCGTGGTCGAAGCGAATCTTCCCGTCGTCTCCGTGATCGTCGTGAACTACCGCGGCGCGGACGACACCATCACCTGCCTGCGCGCGGTGCGCGATGAGCTGGACTACCCGGCCGACAAGCTGGAGGTGCTGTGCGTCGACAACGCCTCCGGTGACGGCTCCGCGCAGCGCATCCGGGACGCCGTGCCCGAGGCGCGGTTGATCGAGTCGGCGAGCAACACCGGTTTCGCCGGTGGCTGCAACCTGGCCGCGCGCGAGGCGTCCGGGGAGGTGCTGGCGTTCCTCAACAACGACGCCCGACCGGACCGCAGCTGGGCGCGGGCGGCCGTGGAGGTGCTGCGGGCGGAGCCGACCGTGGGCGCGGTGGCCAGCAAGGTGCTGGACTGGGACGGCGAGCGCGTCGACTTCGTCGACGGCGGCCTCACCTGGTTCGGCATGGGCTACAAGCGGCACGCCGGTGAGCTCGACGACGGTTCGCACGACGCGCCCCGCGACGTGCTGTTCGGAACCGGGTCGGCGCTGTTCGTGCGAGCCGAGCTGTTCGCGGCGCTGGACGGTTTCGACGAGCGCTTCTTCATGTTCTACGAGGACGTGGACCTGGGCTGGCGGCTGAACCTGCGCGGCTGGCGGGTCCGCTACGAGCCGAGGTCGCTGACCTTCCACCGCCACCACGCGTCGATGGCCGAGGTCTCCTCCTCCCGCGAGCACTACCTGCTGGAGCGCAACGCGCTGGCCGCGCTGTACAAGAACCTCTCCGACGAGACGCTCGCCAAGGCGCTGCCCGCAGCGATGGCGCTGGCGGTGCGGCGGGCCACGGCGCGCGGCGAGATCGACCCGACGCAGCTGGAGATCACCCGGCGCGGCGAGACCGAGGACGACTCCCCGGTGCCGATCGACCGCTCGGCGCTGGCGGGGATGCTGGCCATCGACCAGTTCGTCGAGCTGCTGCCGTCGCTGAAGATCTCCCGCGAGCAGGAGCAGCGGGAGCGGGTGCGCACCGATGCCGACCTGCTGCCGCTGATGCGCAAGGCGATGGAGCCCGCCTACCCGCTTCCCCGCTACCTGGCCGCGCACGACGCGCTGGTGGAGGCGTTCGAGCTGGACGAGGTGTTCGGCAGACCGCGCAAGATCGTGGTGATCACCGGCGACGCGGTCACCGAGCGGATGGCCGGTCCGGCGATCCGCGCCTGGCACATGGCCGAGGTGCTCGCCGCCGAGCACCGGGTCCGGCTGGTCAGCGTCAACGCCCGGGTGGATCCGCCGGAGTCGGAGTTCGAGGTGCTGGCCGCCAAGCCGCGGGAGCTGGCCGAGCACGTCGAGTGGGCCGACATCGTCGTGCTGCAGGGGCACGTCCTGGAGATGGTGCCCGCGCTCAAGCGCGTGGACTCCACCAAGATCGTGGTCTGCGACGTCTACGACCCGATGCACCTGGAACTGCTGGAGCAGGGCCGGGATTCCGACGAGGAGCGCCGCGCGAAGGACCTCGCCGGTGTCACCGAGGTGCTCAACACCCAGCTGGAGCGCGGGGACTTCTTCCTGTGCGCCTCGGAGCGCCAGCGGCACTTCTGGCTCGGGCACCTCGCGTCGCTGGGCCGGTTGACGCCGGGGCTCTACGACAACGATCCGACGGTGCGGTCCCTGCTGTCGGTGGTGCCGTTCGGGCTGCCTTCGGTGGCTCCGCGCCGCACCGCGCCCGCGATCAAGGGCACCAGGCCGGGGATCTCGGCCGACGACAAGGTCGTGCTGTGGGCGGGTGGCGTCTACAGCTGGTTCGACCCGCTGACCCTGCTGCGCGCGATCGACCGGCTGGCGCAGCGGCGAAGCGATGTGCGGTTGTTCTTCTTGGGCATGAAGCACCCGAACCCGGACGTGCCGGAGATGGGCATGGCCGGGCAGACCCGGGCGCTGGCGCAGCGGCTCGGCCTGACCGACAAGTTCGTGTTCTTCAACGAGAGCTGGGTGCCCTACCAGGAGCGGCAGAACTTCCTGCTGGACGCCGACTGCGGTGTCACCACGCACTTCGAGCACGTGGAGACGACCTTCGCGTTCCGCACGAGGGTGCTGGACTACCTGTGGTCGGGGCTGCCGGTGATCACCACCGACGGTGATTCGTTCGCCGACCTGGTGCGCAGCGAGGGCATCGGCGTCGTGGTGCCCGCCGAGGATCCCGAGGCTCTCGCCGACGCGCTGGAGAAGGTCCTCTACGACGCGGAGTTCGCCGCCGAGTGCCGCCGCCGGATCGAGCCGGTGCGCGAGCGCTTCACCTGGGAGGCGGTGCTCTCGCCGCTGACCTCGTTCTGCCGCGATCCGCGTCCGGCGGCCGACCGGCTCACCGCCGCCGCCCCGCTGGTGCGCAGCGAGCAGCCGGGACGGGTGGAAGCGGTGCGTCGGGATCTGTCGCTGCTGCGGGAGTACCTCGACGCCGGTGGTCCGGCCGAGGTCGCCAAGCGCGCGACCGGCCGGCTGCGGCGCATCGCCGGGGAACGGCTCCGTGGCCGCTGACCTGCGGGTTCTGCTCGACGCCACACCGCTGCTGGGGCCGCGCACCGGCATCGGCCGCTACACGGCGTCGCTGGTGGCGGCGCTGGCGTCCGAGGTGGACGTCCGGTTGATCGGCTTCAGCGCCCGGGGGTGGCGCCGGTTGCGCACCGAGGCGCCGACCGGAACTCACGTGGTGGGGCCGCCGATCCCGGCTCGCGCGTTGCGGATGTTGTGGCGGGGCGGGCGTTTCCCGCCGGTCGAGCTGCTGTCCGGGACCGTCGACGTAATGCACGGGACGAACTTCGTGCTGCCCCCGTCGGTGCGCGCGGCGGGTGTGGTGACGGTGCACGACCTGGCGTTCCTGGACGATCCTTCGCTGGCCGACGAGGACCTGCCCGCGCTGGTGCGGCTTTCGGCGCAGCGGGCGCGCGTGGTGTGCGCGCCGACGGCGGCGGTGGCCGACCAGGTCGCCGAGCGCCTGGACGTCTCGCCGGAGAAGCTCGCGGTCACGCCCTTGGGGGTCGATCCCGCATGGTTCTCGGCGGCACGGGCCTCAGACGATCGGATTCCGCCCGAGTACCTGCTGTTCGTGGGTGCGGAGAGCCCGCGCAAGGGGCTCGACGTGCTGCGGTCGGCTCTTGCTCCGGATCTCCCGCCGCTGGTCATCGCGGGCCCGGGAACGGCCGGCGAGGTCGACGGGGTGATCCGCACCGGTTACCTCACCGACGAGGAGTTGCGCGGTCTGGTGGCCGGGGCGAGCGCGCTGGTGCTGCCGTCCCGCGACGAGGGCTTCGGGTTGCCGGTGCTGGAGGCGCTGGCGTGCGGGGTGCCGGTGGTGTGCTCGGACCTCCCCGCGCTGCGGGAGGTCGCCGGTGCGCACGCGGTCTTCGCACCGGCCGAGGATCCGGCCGCGCTGCGCGAGGCGTTGCGCCGCGCGCTGGCCGCGCCACCGGATGCCGAAGCCGGTCGCGCGCACGCGAAGAGCTTCAGCTGGGAGCACTGCGCGAGCCGGACCCGTGCCGCCTACCTGCGCGCCGTGGCGTAGGGGAACCTTCCGCTCATCCGCGGAGGCGGAAGGCTTCCCCGCTGGTGGTGAAGGCCTCCTTCAGCGCGTCCTGCCAAGGCCGCAGCGGTGTCAGACCCGCGTCCCTCCAGGCGTTCTCGGACAGCACCGAGTAGGCCGGGCGCGGGGTCCTGGTCGGGTAGTCGGCGCTGGTGCAGGGGTTCACCCGGTGCGGGTCGAGGCCCAGTTCGGCGAAGATGGCGCGGGCGAACTCGAACCAGCTGGTGGATCCGGTGTTGGTGCAGTGCAGCACCCGCTGCTGCGGGCCGGTGCCCGCGGCGACCGGTTCGGCGAGTTCCAGCAGGCCGCGAGCCAGGTCCGCGGCCCAGGTGGGCGAGCCGATCTGGTCGTTCACGACGGACAGTTCGTCGCGCTGGGCCGCCAGCCGGGCCATGGTCTTGACGAAGTTGCCGCCGTGCGCGCCGTAGACCCAGGCGGTGCGCACGATCCAGGCGCTCGCAGCCGATTCCAGCACCGCCCGCTCGCCTTCGAGCTTGGTGCGGCCGTAGACGGTGCGCGGCCCGGTCTCGTCGCCCGGCTCGTAGGGGCGGTCGGCGTCGCCGGGGAAGACGTAGTCGGTGGACACGTGCAGCAGCGGCAGCCCGCCGTCCCGGCACGCCTCGGCGAGCGCGGCAGGACCCGCGACGTTGACCCGGTGCGCCCCTTCGGGATCGGACTCGGCGGCGTCCACCGCGGTGTAGGCGGCGGTGTTGATCACGACCGGGCGGAGTTCGGCGTCGCCGGCGGCCTGGGCGAACGCTTCGACGGCGTCGCGCACGGATTCGGCATCGGTGATGTCGAGCTCGGACGATCCCGGTGCGTGCACCAGGCTCCCGCGGCGGGCGTCGAGGATCGCCGACAACTCGGAGCCGACCTGTCCCTTGCCGCCCGGGACGAGCACCGCCAGGCGGGTCATCGGGCCACCGCCGCGCGCTCCTTCAGCGGTTCCCACCACGACCGGTGGTCCCGGTACCAGGCGATGGTGTCGCGCAGCCCGGTCTCGAAGTCGATCTGCGGGGCGTAGCCGAGCTCGGCGATCTTGGCGTGGTCGACCGAGTAGCGGCGGTCGTGGCCCTTGCGGTCCTCGACGGGTTCGACCATCGAGCGGTCCAGTCCGAACTCGGCGAGCAGCCGTTCGGTCAGCTCCCGGTTGGTCAGCTCGGTGCCGCCGCCGATGTTGTAGATCTCACCCGGAGTCCCGGACTCGGCGACGATCTGGATGCCTCGGCAGTGATCGCCGACGTGCAGCCAGTCGCGCACGTTCATGCCGTCGCCGTAGAGGGGAACCTTGCGCCCGTCCATCAGGTTCGTGATGAACAGCGGCAGCACCTTCTCCGGGAACTGGTACGGGCCGTAGTTGTTCGAGCACCGCGTGATGCACACCGGAAGCCCGTGCGTGCGGTGGTAGGCGCGCGCCAGCAGGTCGGAGCCCGCTTTGGCCGCCGAGTAAGGCGAATTGGGCTCGAGAAGATGATCTTCTGGCCACGAACCGGTCTCGATCGAGCCGTAGACCTCGTCGGTGGAGACGTGGACGAACTTGCCCACACCGGCTTCCAGCGCGGCCTGCAGCAGCGCGTTGGTCCCCACCACGTTGGTCACCACGAAGGCGTCGGAACCGGTGATGGAGCGGTCCACGTGGGTCTCCGCGGCGAAGTGCACCACCACGTCGACGCTGGTCATGACCTCGCCGAGCAGGTCGCGGTCGCAGATGTCGCCGCGCACGAACCGCAGCCGGGGGTCGTCGGCCACCTCCGCCAGGTTCGCCTCGTTGCCCGCGTAGGTCAGCTTGTCCAGCACGATCACTTCGGCACCGCTGAAGGCCGGGTAAGCCCCGCTGAGCAGCTGCCTGACGTAGTGCGAGCCGATGAAGCCGGCCCCACCGGTGACCAGAATCCGCATTCCGCCTCTTCCTCGTCCTGCGCGGGCAGTAGGCGCACGGCCCGCGATGGGCAGTCTGACATGCGCCGATGCTCGACCCCATCGACTCCCGAGTTACGTACCGTCACAGACGTGGTTCACCCTTATGAGTGAGATCACCAGTTCTCGAGGGACCCGTCATGGTTCGAGTGGATCACCGTTAGCCTTCTCCGAGAAGTCGGGCAAAATCACTCGTGTAGGTGTAACGCTCGCCCCCGCAGCCCCCAAGGAGGAATCGCGTGGACGACCGGCCGAGGCGGCCCGGGAGCCCTGATGGGCGACCCGGAAGAGGTGTTCCGCCACGTGGCCCCGGAGGCGGACCGGCCCGCTCCGGCGCTCCTGCCGGCCGACCGCAGGGTGCTCGTCGCACCGGTGCGGCAGGCGCTGCGACCGGCGCCGCGAGTGCCGCGAGGAGCAGCTCAGCGACTGCTCAGAGTAAGGCTGCGGCCAGGGAATCTGCTCGAAGCGGTGATGCCGACCTGCATCCCGACGACGTCTGGAGCCGAGGCGGCTTCTGGCAGCGGAAGACCACCCGCAACGGCGCCCGCACCCTCACCGCCCTGCTGTCGGTCATCGTCCTGTGCATCACCGGCTTCGCCTGGGCGATGTTCCGGCCGGGCGCGGGCGGCACCGGCACCGCCGACGTCATCGGCAGCGGGTTCAGCGCCCCCGACGGCGCCACCGACATCCTGCTGATCGGCAACGACAGCCGCACCGACGCGCAGGGCAACCCGCTGCCCAAGCAGATCCTGCAGGAGCTGCACACCACGCAGGAGGGCGGCGACCTCACCGACGCCATGATCCTGGTGCGCATCCCCAACGGCGGTCACAGCGCCAGCGCCATGTCCTTCCCCCGGGACACCATGGTCAACAGCAGTGTCGGCGAGGAGAAGCACAAGCTCACCGAGACCATGAACCGCGGCAAGGACGCCGAACGCGCCAAGCTCCAGGAAGAGGGCGTCACCGACCCCAAGGAGCTCGACGAGAAGTCGCGGCTGGCCGGCAAGCAGGCGCTGCTGGAGACCATGGAGAAGCTCACCGGCGTCAGCATCGACCACTACGCCGAGGTCAACCTGCTCGGGTTCTACGAGATCACCAAGGCCGTCGGCGGCGTCGAGGTCTGCCTCAACGACGCCACCAAGGACAGCTACTCCGGCGCCAACTTCAAGAAGGGCGTGCAGACGATCCAGGGCGCCGACGCGCTCGCCTTCGTCCGGCAGCGCCACGGCCTGCTCAACGAGCTCTCCCGCGGCAAGCGCCAGCAGGTGTTCATGTCCGCGCTCGCGCACCGGATCCTGTCCTCCGGCACCCTGGCCAACCCGGCGAAGCTCAGCGCGCTGATCGACGCGATCAACAAGTCGGTGACCCTCGACCCAGCGCTGGCCAGCGACATCCTCGGCTTCGCCGAGCAGATGCAGGGCATCGCCGGCGGCAACGTGCAGTTCTACAGCGCCCCGGTGCACCTGGTCGGCGAGTCCGGCCAGGAGGACGTCACGCTCAACATCGCCGAGAGCAAGCAGTTCGCGGCCGACCTGCTCCTGCCCCCGCAGCAGCGCGCGCAGAAGCTGGCGACCCTGAAGTCCCCGACCAAGGTCACCACCAGCGTCTACAACGCCTCCGGCATCAGCGGGCTGGCCGCCAACGTGCTGGAGGAGCTGACCAGTCAGGGCTTCCAGGAAGGCAGCAGCTCCAACTCCGAGACCCGCGCCTCCTCCGTCGTCTACTACGCCAACGGCGAGCAGGACGTCGGCAAGTTGGTCGCCGAGTCCCTCGGAGGCCTGCCTACCGAGGTCAACCCCAACATCACACCGGGCAGCGTCGAGGTCTACATCGGCAAGGACTACAAGGGCCCCGGCAAGTCGAACTTCGCCGGCGCCCCCACCCTCCGCCTCGACGGCCTGAACAAGGCCGCACCGCTGCGCACGCAGGCGGACACCGGGAACAACCCCATCACCGCGGACGGGGTCCCCTGCATCGACTGAGGTGCATGGGAACTTTCCTGTCACCGTCGGAGCCGCCAGGCAGCATGGGAGCTTTCCTGCCACCAGCATGTGACAGGAAAGCTCCCATGCGCGTGCTGTGAGGGGCTCGATCCACCGACCGCGCCCGGGGGACACGCTTGTCCCGCGCGGTCGGTCCCGCGCAGGGCCAGACCCTGAATCGCAATTTCTCCTGATTCCGCGACGCCCGCCGCATACACGACGATCCGGAATCGCGCACGTCGATCCCGGATATATGGGGGACAACCCCCAAGGGATTCCCCCGATACCGCGCGGACATTGACCCAAAACTTCCCGCGGTCAACGAACGCGCAGGTGAGAGGCTTGTTCAAATTCCTTTTCCAACGCGGAGCAACCGAGCCGGGGGCGGCACGTCTTACGAATCAAAAGCGGGTGAGAAAGACCCGATAGCACCCTGGGGGAAGGACCCAATCATGCTGAAGCGAATTCGTACCGCCGGTGCCGCGACCGCCCTCCTCGGCGGAACGCTGCTGATCGCCGGATGCAGCGGCCAGGCCGCGACGAACTCGCCGGCCGGGTTGCCCCAATCCGGTTCGCAGGCCGTCAACGCCGTCGGCGTCGGCACCTCGCAGGGCGATGACATCTCCGCGTCCAACTGCTCGGCGACGGACTTCCAGATCAAGCTGCAGGCCCAGCCCAACCCGAACCAGTACCTGCTGACCATGACCAACACCTCGGACAAGGCCTGCGAGCTCGGCGGCTGGGTGAACCTGACGCCCACCAACATGGCGAACGAGCCGATCGAGGAAGTTCCCAGCGAGAACGTCGAGATCCCGGGCGGGCCGCAGGACATCACCCTCGAGCCGGGCCGGACCGCTTTCGCCGGCGTCAACGCCGAACTGGGCGACAAGGGCGACTCGAACACCTACGTCACCAGCGGTTTCGTCGCCAGCCCCGCCGACATGAGCGGCTCGGTCAGCGCCCCGGTCAACAGCCTGAACAACGAGCCGGTCACCGAGATCCCGCTGAAGAGCCTGCAGGTCGGCACCCTCCAGCCCTCGGCCCAGGGCGTCCTGTTCTGACCGACGCGACTCCTGTCCGAAGCCCGCGCCGCACAGGCGCGGGCTTCGCCGCGTTCAGGGCTCCCTTCGCGAAGTGAGCGAAAGGTTCCCAGCCCGGTGACCCAAGGTCTCCCCTCGCGACGTGAGCGGGAAGTTCCCTTCCTCCCGACCCAGGGGCCCTTCACGACACGGAAAGTTCCCCTCCTCGCAACCGAGGAGCTCCCTTCACGACGTGAGCGAAAGGTTCCCCTCCTCCGGCTTTTGAGCATGATCCTTGGCGGTTTACTGTGAATCATCGACACAAACCCAGGGGGAGGGCTCGGTGGACGAACCGGATCAGGGGCATGAGCTCCCCGAGCCGGACGGCCCCGAAGTCGTTTCGTCCGGCCGGTCCCGCTCAGCGGCGCGGATCGCAGGACGAAGCGTGGTGGCATTCGCGTCGGTCGTCGTGCTGGGGCTCAGCGCCGTCGGCTGGTTCGTCATCGACCGGCTCAGCGAGGTCAGCTCCGCGAAGGTGCTCGCCGAGGTGCCGCACGCTCCCCCGCCCGATGACGGGGCCACCGATGTGCTGCTGGTCGGCAGCGACAGCCGCACGGACGCGCAGGGCAATCCGCTGCCGCTGAAGGTCCTCAAGCAGTTGCGCACCGAGGCGACCGGTGGGCTCAACACCGACAGCCTGGTGCTCATCCGCGTCCCGCACAGCGGCGCAGCTCCGACCGCGGTGTCCATCCCGCGCGACACCTACACCGAGACGCCCACCGGTGGCCCCGACAAGATCAACGCGGTGTACGGGCTCACCAAGAAGGCCGCTGCCGATGAGCTGGAAGGCCAGAACCTGCCTGCCGTCGAGGTCGAGCACCGCTCGAAGGTCGCCGGGCAGCGCGCGCTGGTGCAGACCGTGCAGACGCTCACCGGCATGCGCATCGACCACTACGCCGAGATCAACCTGCTCGGGTTCTTCGAGCTCACCGACGCGGTCGGTGGTGTCGAGGTCTGCCTCAACAACGCGACCAGCGACAAGAATTCCGGGGCCGACTTCAGCGCCGGGCGGCACACGGTCACCGGCGGCGACGCACTGTCCTTCGTCCGCCAGCGGCACGGCCTGCCGCGCGGCGACCTGGACCGCATCGTGCGTCAGCAGGTGTTCATGGCGGCGTTGGCGAACAAGGTGCTCTCGACGGGCACGCTCACCGATCCCGCGATGGTCAACGACCTGACCGCGGCCACCCAGCGCACGGTCGAGCTCGACGAGGACTGGGACGCGCTGGGTTTCGTGCAGCAGATGCAGCAGATCGCCGCGGGGCGGGTCAACTTCGTGACGATGCCGGTGCTCAGCGCGGGCGCGCGCGACGAGCGGGGCCAGAGCATCGTCTCCATCGACCGCGCGGCCGTGCAGCAGTTCTTCGCGGGCCTGTCCGCGAACGCGCCCGGCCTGGCCCCGAGACCGGGTCTGCGGCTGGACGGGACCGCCCGGCAGCAACCGATCACCTCCGACGGCGACGTTCCCTGCGTGAACTAGCCGGTTAGGCTGCGCGCATGAGCGTCACCCAGGCACTTCTCGGTCCGCTGCTGGCGAGCGGCGCACCCAAACCGCTGATCACGCACTACGACGACGCCACCGGTGCTCGCATCGAGCTCTCCCGAGCCACCACCGCGAACTGGGCGGCCAAGACGGCGAACTGGCTGGTGGACGAGATCGACCTGGAGCCGGAGACACCGATCTCGGTGTCGCTGCCCGCGCACTGGCAGACGGTCGGCGTGCTGCTGGGCGCCTGGTGGGCGGGTGCGCACGTGACCGATGAACCGGCAGGTGCCGAGGTCGCGTTCGTACCGGCCGCTGACCTCGCGCGCGGCGAGGGCGCGCACGTGGTCGCCGCCGTCGGCCTGGACCCGCTGGGGGCTCCGGCTCGCGGCCTGCCCACCGGCACCGCGGACTACGTCTCGGACATCCGCGTGCACGGCGACGACTTCAGCCCGATCATGCCCGTCGCCGGGGATTCGCCCGCGTTGCTGGGCAAGTCCGTGGACGAGGTGCTGGAGCTGGCGAGGCGCCGCGCGGGTGAACTGGGAATCGGTCGCGACGACCGAGTCCTGTCCACCTTGGACTGGACGTTGCCCGGAGGCGTCGTGGACGGACTGCTCGCGGTGCTCGCCGCGGAGGCCGCGCTCGTGCACTGCACCAACCCGGACCCCGCCAAGCTCGACAAGCGACGCGCCGATGAGCGCACGACCGTCGAACTCGGGCTCTGAGAGACCCCTCACACAACGCCCCCACCACTTACCTACTCGTGGGTAACATCGATGGATGCGTGATGCGCAGTCACTCTTCCGCACCGAGGGCGAGTTCCTCGTGCCGAACGAGGCGTCCGGGAACCCCTGGGGCGAGCTGACCGGGGGCGGCCCCGTCGCGGGTCTGATCGCCCGCGCGGTCGAAGCGGCCAACGACGACCCGGACCTGTTCGTCGCCCGGCTCACCGTGGACCTGATGCGCCCGGTACCGCGCGTTCCGCTGTCGATCGAGGTGCGGCCGCTGCGCACCGGCAAGCGGCTCAAGGTGGTGCAGGCCGGACTGCACATCGACGGCCGGCTGCACACCAACGCCACCGCTCACCTGCTGCGACGCTCCGACCTCGACGGTCCCGCGCCCGACTCCGCGGTGCCGTTCGACGGTCCCGACGGCCTGGAGGACCGCACGCTGCTCCCGCCCGAGCTGGGACTTCGCTGGGGAGTCCACGACGTGATGCAGGTGCGGTGGATCGCCGACCAGTCGGCGATCGGCACCAGCCGCGCGTGGATGCGGATGCCGCTCCCCCTGCTGCCGGGTGAACCCCTCAGCCCGCTGTCGCACGTGGCGATCCTCGCCGACGCGATCAGCGCCGCCAGCCCGATCGGCGAACTGTTCGGTCCCTGGATCAACACCGACGTCTCGCTCTACCTGCACCGCGAGATGCGGGGCGAGTGGCTCGGCATGGAGATGCGACGAGACGTCCAACTCACAGGGATCGGCACCGCTCACGCCCACCTCTACGACACCGAGGGCCCCATCGGCACGGCCCAAGAAGCAGTCATGGTCAACCAACTGGGCTGACCCCGACCCGCAGCACGCGAACAACCCCTCCCACCGAGACGCGGCGGGGGATGACCCGATTACCGCCGTAATCCGGACCCGGAAAACCGCAGTAATCCGGCAACCGAAAACCGCAGTAATCCGCGCACCCGGGACACCGCCGCGATCCGGGCCCGGAAAACCGCGGTGATCGGGTGGTTGAATACCGCCGCATTCCGGTTGGCCCGGGTGGGGTGTTGGAGGGTCAGGGCTGGTTGGTCTTGGCCTGGAGGGCTGCGTGCTTCTCGTGGACCATGGTTTCGAGGGCTGCTTGGAAGTCCGCCATCTGGTGGCGGAGGCGGGTGCCGAGGTCGCCGGAGTCGGTGGCGAGAGTGCGGACCGCGAGGAGGCCCGCGTTGCGGGCTCCGCCGACCGAGACCGTGGCGACCGGAACTCCCGCAGGCATCTGGACGATGGAGAGCAGCGAGTCCATGCCGTCCAGGTGCTTCAGGGGAACCGGGACGCCGATCACCGGCAGAACCGTGGCCGACGCGACCATGCCCGGCAGGTGCGCGGCGCCGCCCGCGCCGGCGATGATCACGCGAATCCCGCGGTCGGCGGCCTGGCGCGCGTAGTCGAGCATCCGCTGCGGCGTGCGGTGCGCGGAGTAGACGCCGACCTCGAAGGGGACGTCGAACTCGGTGAGCGCGTCACCGGCCGCCTGCATCACCGGCCAGTCGGAGTCGCTGCCCATGATCACGCCAACGAGCGGCTGCTCACTCACGCGGACCTCCTGGAATGTCGAGAGCTGCTGGACGTCAGTGGATTTCGTGGCCGTCGAGCCACTCGCCCGCGGAGAGCCAGTGCGCCGCCAGCCGCGCCTGCTCGCGGACCTCGGCCATGTCGTCGCCGAGAACCGTGATGTGGCCCAGCTTGCGGCCGGGGCGCTCGCTCTTGCCGTAGAGGTGCACCTTGGCGTGCGGGTAGCGGGCGAACAGGTGGTGCAGCCGCTCGTCTACGCTCATCGTCGGCTCGACCTCGGCGCCCAGCAGGTTCGCCATCACCACGGCGGGCGCGGTCTGCTCGGTGCTGCCCAGCGGGTAGTCGAGGACCGATCGCAGGTGTTGCTCGAACTGCGAGGTGCGGGAACCCTCGATGGTCCAGTGACCGGAGTTGTGCGGGCGCATCGCCAGCTCGTTGATCACCAGGCCGTCGGTGGTCTCGAACAGCTCCACCGCCAGCACGCCGGTGACGCCCAGCGACTCGGCGACGTTGAGGGCGATGTCCTGGGCCCGCTCGATCAGCTCCGGCGAGGCGTCCGGGGCCGGGGCCAGCACCTGCACGCAGATGCCGTCCTCCTGCACGGTCTCCACCAGCGGCCACACCGCGCCCTGCCCGAACGGCGAGCGCGCGACCAGCGCGGCCAGTTCGCGGTGCAGCGGCACCCGCTGCTCGGCCAGCAGCGGCGCGCCGCCGTCGAGCAGCTCGGAGACGACGCGCTCGGCGTCCTCAGCGGAGTCGAGGACCCACACGCCGCGACCGTCGTAGCCGCCGCGCGCGGTCTTGAGCACGCACGGGAAGCCGTGCTCGGCACCGAACTTCAGCACGTCGTCGACCGAGGTGATCTCGGCGAACGGCGGAACCGGCAGCCCCAGTTCGGCGAGCTTGCGGCGCATCACCAGCTTGTCCTGGGCGTGCAGCAGCGCGTCGGGGCGCGGCTGCACCGACACACCGGCGGCCTCCAGCGCGCGGAGGTGATCGCCGGGAACGTGCTCGTGGTCGAAGGTGACCACGTCGCAGCCCTGCGCGAAGGTCTTCAGCGCCTCCAGGTCGGTGTGGTGGCCGAACTCGACGTTCGAGGCCACCAGCGCAGCGGACTCGTCCGCGGAGTTCGCCAGCACCTTCAGCGACTGCCCGAGCGGAATCGCCGCCTGGTGCGTCATCCGGGCGAGCTGGCCACCGCCGATCATGCCGACAACTGGGGTTCCGGTGCGCTGGTCCACCCGTCCAGCCTAAGGCTGCGCACCGCTCACACCTGCACCGGGACGGACTAGCGCGACCTGGTTCACAGCCATCACAGCGCGGCGAGCAACCGGCACACCTCCGCGTGATCGCCCGGCAGCGTCTCCTCCCGGAACCGGATCTGGCCGCAGTCGCGCAGCGCCGGGTCCGCGGCCAGCCGGTGCTCGATCATCCATTGCGCCTGCTGGCAGCGGCTGCGCAGCTGCGGCGTGCGGGGGGCGAGTATCGCCGCCGTTGCCGCCCGCAGCAGCGCCGTGGTCTCACCCGCGTCGAAGACCGCGCGCAGCACGTCGGCGATGAGCACCATCGCGACCATCCGCGGGTAGCCGTCGGCGGACACGCCCAGCATCACGGTGATGAGCGCGTAGTCCTCGTCGGCGGTGGAGTCCCGCGAGCTCGACTCCCGGTAGATCTCGTGCAGCCGGGTGCGCAGGTAGGTGGCGGTGTTGAGCCCGGTCAGCGGGTCCTCGACCTCGCGGCCGATCGACATGCCGCTGACCGCGTCCGCCCAGCCCAGCGCCGTGATCCGGATCAGCGGTGCGGGCACCGCGTCCGGGTCGGCCGAGACCAGCCCGTCGGAGTCCTCGCTCGTCACGGCGTGCAGGGCGGCGAGGTCCTGCAGCGTTCCGGACAGTCCCACGCCCGATTCCGCGCGCGACGCGCCCAGTTCCGCCAGCGGATCGGACAGGTCGTCGCCCGCCACGACGGCCGCGCACACGGCGTCGACGGCCGAAACCTCCCAATCGCTGGGAAACGGCCACCCCGCTGCTAGGCTCGCCGTCCGCCAGCGCGAGCGCACCGCTCGCTCCAGCGTCCGCACTGCCGACGCGTCACACCTCAGTGGCCAGTCCCGCATGCTCAACGTCCCTCCCCATAGGGCCTACTCGTGAGCGAGACGGAGCAGACGGTCGCCCATGACGGTGGACTCGCTGGCTTTGCCCATACGATTCGGATCACAATGATCGGCGAATTCCACACCAGGTGGTTTTCGCCAACCGAGCTCCCAGGTAGGACTGACGAGGACATGCCCCCTGCGGGGAGGAAGGTGCGGCGTGGCGACTGTTCCAGCGGAAATCGAAGGCTCCAGCGATGGTGAGCTTCTGGAAGAGGTGCGCGGCGGTTCGTCGCAGGCCTACGGCGAGCTCTACGAGCGGCACGTGGCGGCGGCCTACAACATGGCCCGCCAGGTCGCCAAGTCGCCGGCCGAGGCCGACGACCTCGTCTCCGAGGCGTTCGCCAAGGTCCTCGACACGCTGCGCGAAGGACGCGGTCCCACCACGGCGTTCCGCGCCTACCTGCTGACCGCGCTGCGGCACAGCGCCTACGACCGGACCCGGCGCGAGCGCAAGGTACAGCTGGCCGACGACGTCGCCGAGGTCTCCGGGGCCGACGTCAGCGTGCCGTTCACCGACACCGCCGTCGACGGGTTAGAGCGCACGCTCGCCGCGCAGGCGTTCTCCCGGCTGCCGGAGCGCTGGCAGACCGTGCTCTGGCACGTCGAGATCGAAGGGCAGTCGCCCGCCGAGGTCGCCCCGCTGCTCGGGCTGACGTCCAACGGCGTGTCCGCGCTTGCCTACCGCGCCAGGGAAGGGCTCCGGCAGGCCTACCTGCAGGTCCACCTGGGTCAGCTGGAAGCGACCGGCTCCGGTGTCGAGCAGTGCCGGGCCGCCGTCGACAAGCTGGGCGCGTGGACCCGAGGTGGTCTGTCCAAGCGCGAGACCGCGCAGGTGGAGACCCACCTGGACACCTGCGACCGGTGCCGGGCGCTGGCGGCCGAGCTCGCCGACGTCAACGGCGCGCTGCGGGTCATCATCGCGCCGCTGGTCCTGGGCGCCACCGCCACCGGCTACCTCGCCACGGCTTCCTCCGGCGGTACCGCTGCCGGGGCGCTCGTCGCCGGTGGTGCCGGTGCGGCCGCCGGGGACGCGGCCAGCTCGGGTCCTCGCCAGGCGGTGACCGCCGGTGTCGCATCCGCCGTGCTGGCGGCCGCGATCGCGGTGGCCATGACCTCGGGGGCCGACCAGTCCATCCCGGTCGCGCAGGCGCCTGCCCCTCCGCCCGCCGCGGAACCGCCCGCGCCGGCACCGGCTCCCCCCGCGGTGCCACCGGCGCCGCCCGCACCGCCTGCGGCGCCCGCTCCGCCGCCGCCTCCTCCCGCGGCGCCGCCGCCCGCTGCTCCCGCGCCGGCCCCGGCGCCCGCTCCGCCGCCCCCTCCGGCTGTGACGCCTTCGCTCAACGCGACCGGCCCCTCGCAGCCGTTGCAGCTGGTCGCCGGGGGTGCACCAGTGTCGGTGCCGATCCGGGTGACCAACAGCGGCACCGGCCCCTCGGTGCCGCTCACCTCGACGATGGCGCTGCCACCGGGCGTGACCGCGCAGCTCCCGGCGGCCGTGTCCGGCCCGGCGAGCACCGCTCCCCAGGCCGCGTCGACCACGCCCGCGAGCACGTCGCCGCAGAGCGCCTCGGTGCGGACGCAGGCGGCCGGTGCTCCTGCGGTGCGCTGCAACGGTCAGACCGGCACCATCACCTGCACCACCGACCGGGGCCTGCAGCCCGGTGAGTCGATGGTCTTCGACCACCTGGTGCGGGCCGAGGAGACGGCCACCGGCGGCGAGATCACCGTGTCCATCAGCGCCGGTGGCCAGATCGACCTGCGGCTGCCCGCGGTTCCGGTGATCGTGCAGCCCGCGCCCGAACCCGAACCGCCTGCCCCGCCGAAGCCCGTCGACCGGGTCGATCTCCACGCCTGGGCGTGGGACCAGCCGTGGATGGACATCAGCCGGGTCGCGATCGGGGTGCGCAACACCGGCACCAGCACCGGTCGCGCGGAAGTGGTGGCCGAGCTGCCCGAAGGCGTCGAGGCCGACGTCGTGCCGACCGGCTGCACCTCCGTCGGTCGCCTCGTGACCTGCGCCGAAGACGGTCTCGCTCCGCGCGAGGGCTTCTACCGGGAGCTGTGGGTCTCCAGCGACCGCGAGCACCCGGGCCACCCGTGGTGGCCGCTGCACGGTCAGGACGCGGTGGCCGTCGACGGCCGTCACCGGCACGACGTCTGGCTGCCGATCACCGCGACGCTGGGCGAGGCGACCGATCGGCAGGCCGTGGCACTGCACCTGTGGTCTCCCTGGTGGCCGCCGAAGCCACCGGAACCCACCCCACCGCCGACCACCACCGGAACGACCACGTCGACGACGACCAGCACCGGGCCGGACTGCCCGCCGTGGTGGCCGCCGGGCCACACCGGTGAGCCGCCGTGGACGCCCGGGAACGGGCACGGCAACGGTCACGACCGGCCGTGGGAGCACGGGCCCTGCAGCCCACCGTCGCACGAGCGCCCGCTTCCGCCGCCGCAGCCGTCATCGACCGCGGTGCCGCCGCCCACGACGACAGCACCGCCGCCGACCACGACCACGACGACGCCGAGCCCGGCTCCGAGCTCGTCGACGCCTCCGTCGACGACGACCGCACCGCCGTCCTCGTCCACCACGACCCGACCCACCACGTCGAGCACCCCCACCTCGGGTTCCTGACCTGGTCAGCGCTCGTCCCGGCCTCGATCCGCGGTCTGATCGAGGTCGGGACGAGCCGCCGGAAGTGAGGTGACGTACTCCGGTCCTGGCCCAGGGACGCGCGGCGCCTCCGTAGACTTGAGGGGTGTCCGTTGCAGATTCGGTGCTGGCGCGGGTCCCGCAGCCGTACCGGGCTTTCGCGTTTCGGTACCGCGAGCTGCTCAAGTTCGGTGTCGTCGGCGCGATCACCTTCTTCATCGACACGGGCATCTTCTACGCGCTGAAGCTGACGATCCTCTCGCCGAAACCCGTGACCTCGAAGGTCATCGCGGTGCTGGTGGCGACGCTGGTGTCCTACGTGCTCAACCGCGACTGGTCGTTCCGCACGCGCGGCGGCCATCGCAGGCACCACGAGGCGACGCTGTACTTCGTCATCAGCGGCATCGGAGTCGGCCTGTACTCCGCGCCGCTGTGGGTCTCCCGCTACGTGCTCCACCTGCAAACGCCCTACACGAGCAGGCTGATCGAGGAGATCGCCGACTTCACCGCCGGGCAGATCGTCGGGCTGCTGCTGGGCATGGCGTTCCGCTGGTGGGCCTTCCGCAAGTGGGTCTTCCCCACCGATCACGAAGAGGACACCCCGGAGAACGACCGGGCGCTGGCCCGCTGAGGCTCAGCGCGGGGTGGGTTCCGGCTTCCACAGCAGGCCCAGCACGTCGTCGGCGCGGGCGACCCTGAGGAACACCTCGAACATCGCCGGGCGGGCCTGGCTGAGCTCCAAGCGACCGCCGTCGGCCTCCACCAGCGCCCTGGCCAGCGCCAAGCCGACGCCGGTGGAGCCGTGCCCGGAGAAGCCGCGCTCGAAGACGTGCGGGACCAGCTCGTCCGGCACGCCCGACCCGGCGTCGGAGACCTCGATGAGCACCGTGCCACCGCCGTGCCTGGCGGTGAGCGTGACCGGGCCTTCGCCGTGCCGCAGCGCGTTGTCCAGCAGCACGCCGATCGCTTCCCGCAGCCGGGCCGGGGTGGCGCGCGCCAGCAGCTCGTCACCGATCTTGAGCCGCAAAGTGCGGCCGTGGTTGCGCAGCGGTTCGCGCCACTCGTCGGCGACCTGGTTGAGCAGGCTCGTCACGTCGAGCGGTTCGGCGTCGCGGGCGCGCGCCGCGGTCGCGGCCGCCAGCAGGTCGTCGAGCACGGCGGAGAGCCGCTCGGCCTGCTCCAGCGCGGCGCCCGCCTCCTCGGAGACGTCGGCGTCGTCGACCGCCGCCAGAGCCTCCAACCTCAGGTGCAGCGCGGTCAGGCGGCTGCGCAGCTGGTGCGAGACGTCGCCGACGAGCTCGCGTTCCCGCTGCACCAGCTGGGACAGCGCCGCGCCGGAGGCGTCCAGCGCGTCGGCGACCCGGTCGAGCTCGGGCACCTCGTGCCGCTGCGGATCGGGACGGAAGTCACCCGCGCCGAGCCGCGCGGCCCTCGACGCGACGTGGCGGAGGGGATCGGCGAGGCGTCGCGCCGTCACCGAGGCGACGATCATGCCGGTGCCCGCGGAGAGGACCACGAGCATCAGCACCAGCCCTGCGACCTGGAGCTGCTGGGTGCGCACCGGAGCGCTGGGCGCGGCGATGGTCACCGTGCCGCTCTGCACCATCGGCACGCTCTGGACGAGCGGGTCCTCACCGGGATCGGGCCCGTAGACGTAGTCGTGCGCCTGGGTCCGCACCACCAGGCGGGCTCCCCCGGGAACCGCCAGCCGCACGGCGTTGAGGTCGATCGGGCGCTGGTTGGCGACCTGCTCGTCGAGCAGCGTCGCGATCTGCTGCGCCCGCGTCGACAGGTCGGCACCGGTGAGGTCCTGGACGAGCTTGAGCGCGCTGAAGCCCAGCGGGAGCCCCAGCACGACCGTGGTGACGGCCACTGCGAGCAGGGTGGCCTGCAAGATCCGGCGACGCATCTAAATCCTGTTGATGGGGTTGCTGTGCTTAGCGGTGCAGGTGGCAGAACCCGAGCGGCTCCGTGGACCCCGTGCGCCGCTCCTGATGTATGCCAATGCACGGCGTCCCGGCGTACTCGCCACGAAACCGCTCAGAACCCGCAGCGGTGCGGGCTGAGTCCCACACCTGAAACAGCGGCTTCGCCGCATTCCTCAGCCGCTCCTAGTCCGAGTTGAAGCGGAACCCGACGCCGCGCACGGTGGCGATGCGGGTCTCGTCCAGCCGGCCGTTGCTGTCGCTGAGCTTCCGGCGCAGCCAGGAGATGTGCATGTCCAGGGTTTTGCTGCCCTTGCGGTCGGACTCCGGCCAGACCTCTTCGAGGATCTCCTCCCGGGTCACGACCTGGCCCGCGTGCTGCATCAGCACCCGCAGCAGCTCGTACTCCTTGTTCGCCAGCTGCACCTCGTGCTCGTCGACCAGGACCCGGCGGGCGGTCAGGTCCAGGCGCACCCCGGAGGCCTCGACCGTTTCCGGCGCACCCCGGCGCAGCAACGCGCGGATGCGGGCCATCAGCTCGGCGAGGCGGAACGGCTTGGCCACGTAGTCGTCGGCACCGGCGTCCAGGCCGACCACGAAGTCGACCTCGTCGGTGCGCGCGGTGAGCATCAGGACGGGGAGTCCGCGGCCCTGCGCGCGCAGTCTGCGGCACACCTCCAGGCCGTCCATGTCGGGCAGTCCCAGATCGAGAACCAGCAGGTCAACGCCACCCTCGGCGGCGGTGTGCAGCGTCGACGGACCGTCGGCGATCACCTTCACCGCGTAGCCCTCGCGTTGCAGCGCCCGGGACAGCGGCACCGCGATGGCCGGATCATCTTCTGCCAGCAACACCACGCTCACGCATCCCAGACTAGAGCCTGCGCGGAAGTTCCTTCGCCCAGCGGTGCGGCTGGGAGGACCTGAAAGGCCCCGCGGATCACCGCCCTCGCCAGGTCACCGGTGGCGACGGGCTAGGGTCTGGGGATGTGACCAGCGATCTCGATCTCGCCCAGCAGCTGGCCGATGTTGCCGACTCGATCACCACGGCGCGCTTCCGCGCCCGCGATCTCGGCGTCGACCGCAAACCCGACCGCACCCCGGTGACCGACGCCGACCTGGCCGTCGAGGACGCCGTGCGCAAGGTGCTCGCCGAGCAACGGCCAGGTGACGTCGTCGCCGGTGAGGAGCGCGGCGGCACGACGGGCGACGGGCGAGCCTGGGTGCTGGACCCGATCGACGGCACCAAGAACTTCCTGCGCGGCGTGCCCGCCTGGGCCACCCTGATCGCGCTGGTCGATCACCAGCGCCCGATCGTGGGCATGATCAGCGCCCCGGCCCTGGGCAAGCGCTGGTGGGCCGCCGCGGGCGAAGGTGCCTGGTGCCGGACCGGCCAGGGCGAGCCCGAGCGGATCTCGGTGTCCGGGGTGCGCGACACCGCCGACGCCTACGTGTCCACGACCCACCTGGGCACCTGGGTGGAGCACCACTCGCGGGAGTCCTACCTGCGGTTGATCGACGCCTGCTGGGAGAACCGGGCGTTCGGCGACTTCTGGCACCACTGCCTGGTCGCCGAGGGCGTCATCGACATCGCCGCGGAACCGATCGTCAACCCGTGGGACGTGGCGGCGGCGCAGATCCTCGTGGAGGAGGCCGGCGGCAGGTTCACCGACCTCGCAGGCGTCGCCCGCTACGACGGCGGCAACGGCTTGTCCACCAACGGGCACCTCCACGACGAAGCCCTGCGCCTGCTGGAGCGTTGAAAACTGTTGGGGAATCACCTTGCTCGCCGGTGCGGGTAGCGGAACCTGAGGCGGCCCTCCTGCTCCGGGCGCGCCGACTCATGTATGCCAATACACCACATCGACACGTCCTCACAGGAGAACCGCCTCAGAACCCGCGGCGGTGCGAGCTGAGTCCCGCACCTGAAACAGCGGCTACCGCCGCTCTCCTCAACAGACCTAGATCGATGGCTCTGCTTGGCGGGTGAGGAGTCTGGCGTAGCCGACGCCCGCGGTGAGCAGGATCAGTCCTGCGCACAGGAACGCGATCACGCGGGCGAAGCCGTCGAGCGTGGCCAGGTCGAACAGCAGCAGCTTCGCCAGCGACACGGCCGTGAGCACCAGGCCGCCGATGCGCAGGTGCCGCACCTGAACTCCGCGCAGCAGCAGGGCGATCGCGAACACCACCCAGCACAGGGTGATCAGGATGTGGCCCGTCAGGAACGCTCCGCGCGACTCGCTGACCAGCAGGCACGCGGCCATCGTGGCGCTCGCGGTGCCGTAGAGCAGCGCGAGCGCCGCCGAGGCCCACAGCGGCAGCGAGGCCGGCAGGCTGGCGACCTTCCCGATCCGCACCCCTGCGGTGGGCAGGGCGACCGCCACCACGGCGATCAGCAGGCCCGCGACCAGACCGGCCACGCCGGTTCCTTCGTCAGTGAACAGCAGTGCGTTGATCGGCACCTCGTTGGCCAGGGCCAGGAAGAACCCGAACACCGCGTAGCAGGCGGCGCCCAGCAGGATTCCGCCGCGCCGCAGCAGGTGCCCGGCGGCGGTCAGCAGCAGCGCCTCGCACAGCAGGCCGGTGGCCCAGCTGGACGCGTCCAGCGCGGTGATCGTCGCCTGCCCGGTGGCCACGACGGCCATCGCGCCGACGGCGGCCAGGAAGCGGCCGGGCAGCCAGTCAGCGAAGGCGGGCAGGTAGCGGCCGACGGCCCAGATCGCGGCGAGCAGCAGCGCCATGCCCGCGCCGGTCGCGGTGGCCTCGGCTCGTTCCAGCAACAGCGGGCCGGCCAGGAACGACGGGGTCGGTGCGGCGACGAGCAGGCCGATCGCGGTGCGTTCGGCGGCGGGCCGGAAACCGGCCGTCACGGCGGCGACGACGACGCCCAGCACGGCGGCGACCAGGATCGCGGGCACCAGCACGGGGTTCGGGAAGGCCAGCCCCCAGAAGGCTCCGACCAGCGCGGCCAGCACGGTCGGGATGCCCGCGGCGAGCGCGAGTCCGCCCCAGCCGCGTCGCACCTGGACCGGGGCCGCGGCGACCTGCAGCAGCACCACGAAGCCGATCAGCAGCGCGTCGGCGCCCTGGGTGATCATCGGCGCGCAGATCGCGGAGCCGAGCACGACGCCGATCGCCAACGGCTGCGCCTGCCAGCGGTCCGCGAGGACGAGTCCGCCGATCGCGACGAGCAGGCCGGTGCCCAGCCCCGCCGGGGCCGGGAGGTAGCCGTAGAGCGCGGTCGCGGCGACGACGTCGAGGAACATGGCCGCGAAACCGGTGGTCGCCAGGGAGATCGAGGCGATGCGCTGCTCGGCGGCCTTGCGGTGCACCCACCAACCGGCGGCGATCAGCAGCGCGGCGAGCGCGGCTCCACCGGTGACGCGCGCGGCCGGGCCCAGCCAGTCCTGCTGGACGGCGAGGACCAGCAGGAACACCACGCCGAGCAGGGTGACGCCGCCACCGACCCAGGCCAGCACGCGGCTCGGTTCGAGGTCCGGCCTGATCCGGCGTCGAGGCTCGGCCACGGCCTGCGCGGGGTGCGCGGGAAGCGGTTCCGCGGGCGGCTGCTGCGGAGCGGCCGGCTGCTCGGAGGTGTCCTGGGGGCGGGTCGCCGCCTCGGTCTGCAGCACGCTGCCCAGGTACGACAGGCGCTGCCCGATCGCGGCGAGCTCACCCGCGACTAACTGGAGGGTGTCCCCCTGGTGCGGTTGCGACATGCCGACATGCTCCAGCCAACAAACCCCCCAAACATCCGTAGCACTACTCAGATACCGGATGCCCAATACCCAGTCACCGGATACCCGTCAGGCAAGCACCGAAGGTTCTTCCTCACTACCCCACCTGAGCAACCGGCACCGCCGCGGGTTCTGAGCGGCTCTCTGGTGAGGACAGCCGTAGCGCCGTGTATTGGACCATGCACAAGTCTCGGATCCCGGAGCCAGAGAGCCGCTCAGGTTCCGCTACCCGCACCGCCAAGCAAGAGGACCACTGAGCAGTTGCAGTAGAAATCCCAACCCCCGGAACCCAAACGTTGCTCAGATTCCGGCCACCAGAAGGACTCACCGAACAACAGGAGTCCCCTGAGGCGGAGTGCTGGTGACGTCGACCGGCCCCACGACACCGCGCAAAGCCTGAGTCCAGGTGAGCCGCCCGAAGAGGTAGAAGCAGGCGACCTGCTCGTTGCTGAAGCTGGCCCAGTCGTAGCGGTTGCCCTGCTCGCGCCAGAAGACCTCCCAGCCCGGTCCGCTCTCGGACTCGGTGCGCAGCAGGCACCAGGCGTCGTCGGCTTCGGCGCCGATGGAGACCAGTTCCTCCGGCACTCCCATCGCGATCAGCCAGCCGAGTACCGATTCGCTGTTCATCGCGGGCTCTCCTGTTGCCGATCGTGCTCGTCCGGGGGCGGTTCGCCGTCGGTGGTGCCGGTGAGCACCAGGCGCAGCGTGGAGGCTTCCGACAGCTCCCTGGACTTGGTCAGTTCCACCAGGTATCCGAGTCCGACGAGGTCGGCGGCCGGATAGGTGGCGCGGTAGCGGACTCCGCGGCCCGGTTGCTCGAACCACGGCGCGGCCACCGACCGCCACACCGGGAGCGGCCGCAGCAGCCGGTAGCGCCGGTAGTCCCGCTCGGCGTGGTCGGGAGGCAGCGAGCGGTGCGCGAAAGGAGTTGCGGCGGCGCAGAAGAGCCGTCCGTCGCCGGTGCCGAGCAGGTCGATCACCGCGTCCGGTTCCAGCACCGCGGCCTCGCCCGGTTCGAACCCGCCTTCCGGGAACTCCTCGGCCTGCGGCCAGCGGTGCCGGGTGTTCTCGCCGTCGCGGATCTCGTAGCGGCGTTCCCAGTCGAGTTCGCTGAGCTCGCCGAGCGGTTCGTGCGCGGCGAGCAGTTCTTGCGGGGGTGTGGGGCGTTCGTCGGGTTCGGAGCGGTTGCGGCGCGCGTCTTCGTACAGCGCGGTGTTCTGGGCGCGGCGCAGGGCCTCGGTGTCGTCGACCAGGTCGGAGCGGGGGTGGTCCTGCGGCGGGAAGTTCAAGCCCTCGCGGTTCTCGGGCGCGTCGTGCACCGGGAGCTGGCGGCTGGCCTGGTCGGCGGCGACCGGCATGTAGCCGATCGGGAACTGGTGCAGCACGAAGGCGACGACGTCGGCGTTGCGCGGGCCGTGGCGCAGCGGCCGTTGCTGCGGTTCCGGGGCGACCGGGGCCTGCGGCGGCTGGGCTTGCGGCGGCAGCGGGCGCAGTGCTCCGCGCTGCACCTGCTGGTGGGACGCGGGCTGGTTCTGGACGTGCTGGGGCTGGCCGCCCGGCGGCTGCGGCGCGAGTCCGGCCTGCCCGAAGGCCATCGGTCCTCGGTTGACCGGGGGTGGCTGCGGTGGGCGCGCGGCGGCCACGCCCGGCTGGGGTGGCGGGGCCGCGGGGCCTCCGGCGACGGCGTAACCGCCCTGCTGCTGCGGCGGCGGGGGTGGGGGCGGGTTGAAACCCGCTGCCGGTGCGGGTGCCGGCGGCTGCTGGCCGGGCTGCGCCGCCCAGGCCGCGTGCGAGGCCTGGGGTGCGGTGCTGGGAGCCTCGTCGGGCCGCCCACCGGCGTGGCCGCCGGAGCCGATCACCGGGATCGGTCCGGTTCCGGCCTCCGCCATTCCCGGCTGCCAGCCGGGAGCGGCGGGAGCTGCGGGAGCGCCGAACCCACCTTCCGGAACCGCTTCGCGGACGGTGTCATGGGCACCTCCGACTGTTTCCGCCACGCCACGTTCCGCTTCTTCGATCACAGCACCGACATCACCGGGTTCCGCACCGTCCACTGCGGATTCCGGTTCCAGCGTATGGCCTGCGACCGCGCCGGCTTCCGCCAGAGCACCGGAGGCCCGTTCCGCCGCTGCCGGGACGCCGGAGTCGAGCGCGGTGGACAGCGTCTCGTGGACGCGGGCGACGTTGGCGGCCGCGCCGCTGAGCGCCGTGTCGAGACCGGCCAGGGCCTGCGGGTTTCCGGTCGCGGCGGCTTGTTCGGCGGCGTCGGTCTGCTTGGCCAGCGAGACGAGTTCGCGCACGAGCTCGACCTTGGCGGTGCTGATCTGCTCGGCCGCGTGGTCGAGTCGATCGGCGTTGGCCTGGCACTGCTTCGCGGTGGCGGGCAGCGGTCCGTCCTCGGCGATGAAGCCGTTCCACTCCCGGCCGGCGGCCTCGGCCGCCTCGCCGTCGACGGAGTTCAGCGCGCCTCGCGCGACGCCGTCGGCGTCTCGGGTGAGCGCGTCGAGGGACGTCGCCGCTTCGCGCCAGGCGTGGGCGGAGTCGCGCATCTGGTCCTCGTCCGCGGCAGGCCAGCGGGCTCCGGCTCGGGCGGCGACGTCGCGGAGTTCCGGCGGGAGTTCGATGCCCACGCCGCTCACCCCTCTCCGGTGAGCCGGCGGAGCGCGTCGGCGTTGTCGGAGTCGGTTCGGCGCGAGGTCTCGGCGGTGTCGGCGAACTTCTGGCCCAGCGCGCGCAGTTCGCCCGGTAACGCGCCCGCCGCGGCGAGCGCGGCGTCGGCGCGGGGTGCGTGGGCTGCGGCGAAGCGCTCGCCGAACTCGTCGTCACCCCAGCAGGCGCCCGCGGACTCCACGGCCTGCCGCACGGTGTCGGCGATGCGTTGCGCCTGACCGGCCAGGTCCTCGAACTCACCTGCCCGTCGCGTCAACCGCTCGGTGTCGCTGCGGAAACCGCCCATGGTCACGTCCGTCCCGTCGGGCCCTGCTGCAACCAGCTGGCGTCCGAGAAGTCCTCGTCGTCGGCATCATCGTCGATCCGGCGTGAATCGTTGCGCGACACCGGTTCCGGGGGTGGCCCGAGCAGCAGTTCCGGGTCGGTTCCGGCGGGCAGCACGTCGGCGAGCACGTGCGCGGCGCGTTCGGCGGCGGCGCGGGCGGCGTCGGTGCTGAGCCGGACGATCGTGGCCGCGAGGTCGGCCGGTCGCATCCGCTGGGCCGCGTCGTCGGCGATCTCGAGTTCGCGCAGCGCTCCCTGCGGGCCGACGACGACCCGCACTCGGCCGTCGTCGCTGCTCGCGGTGGCGGTGACGGCGGCGAGGTCGCGCCGGGTGTCGGACAGCCGCTCCCGGCTCCGCCGGTAGTCGGCCATCAGCTCTTCCACTTGAGATCTGTGGTCGGTCGGCACTGCCGCTGCCCTCCCCTGCCGCGTGCGGTCGGCGCCCCTCCTGGTGGGACGCGCGGACGGTTCGATGGTTCCACGCGCGAGGGCGCTTTTCACCACCTCCGGCTCTCGTCGCCACCGAAATCGCCGGTCGCGGAAGCGGCTTGTGAGGACCCTCTCAACACCGTCCGCGCCTGATAGCTGCGAAGATGGCGTCATGGCCACCATCGCGTACGAGGACCTGACGCCGGGGCGGACGTTCGATCTGGGCAAGACCGAGATCGACCGCGAGGAGATGCTGGCGTTCAACGCCCGCTTCGACCCGCAGCCGTTCCACCTCGACGAGGAAGCGGGCCGCAACTCGGTGCTGGGCGGCTTGTGCGCCTCGGGCTGGTTCACCGCGTCGCTGTGGATGCGCGCCTACGTCGATCACGTGCTGGCCGATTCGACCTCGCAGGGTTCGCCCGGCGGCAACGAGCTGACCTGGCTGGCCCCGGTGTTCCCGGGTGATGTGCTCCAGTTCGGCATGGAGGTCACCGGCCAGCGCCGTTCCCGCAGCAAGCCGAACCTGGGCCTGGTGGAGATCACCGGCACCGCCGATCGCGACGGTGACCGGGTGCTGCGCTTCAGCTTCGTGGGGATGTTCGGTACCCGCGAGCAGGACTGACCTCAGGACGGGTCGTGGCGCGCGTTCTCGACGCGCAGCCCGGCCGTCACCGCTGCGTGGACCGCGCGGGCCAGGGCTGCTCCGACGCGGGAGCGGGGGCCGCCGTAGGGCTCGGGGTCGCCGTCGGCCGGGCAGAGGACGGCGGTGGCGTCGGTGACCGTTCCGGTGCCCGCGACTCCGGATTCCAGCAGCGCTTGGGTTTTGGCCTCCGCGACGGTCGCCACCGCGTTCACCAGCGCCGCTTCGCTCAGGCGCACCGGTGACCAGCAGACCGCGTTGATCGTGCCCGGTGCCCACGCCTGCTCGTCGACGGGCGCCGCGGCCCAGATGGGCGCGTTGGCGCCGGTGGTCACGCCGGCGCGGACACCGCGGTCGGTCGCGGTGACCTCGTGCCGCACGTCGACCGCGGTGAGCAGGCCGATGCCCGCACCGGTCAGGCCGAGTCCTGCCGCCATCTCCGCGGCGTGCGCCGAGGGGTCGGGGTGGTCGTAGTCGGTGACCACGGTCGCGTTGAACACCCAGTCGCGCAGGCCGATGCCGCCGCCGCTGGGCGCCGAGGAGATCGCCAGCCACTTGCGGGTGCAGCGCCAGACCAGCACCGGCCGGTCCTGCACGGCGTGCAGGACCGGACTCGGCGCGATCACGAGCTCAGTGCCTTGACCACCCGCGAGGGGCTCGGACGGCCCAGCCGCTCGGCCATCCAGACGCTGGTGTCGACCAGCTTGCCGAGGTCGACCCCGTGCTGGATGCCGAGGCCGTCGAGCATCCAGATCAGGTCCTCGGTGGCGAGGTTGCCGGTCGCGGACTTGGCGTAGGGGCAGCCGCCCAGGCCACCAGCCGAGGAATCCACAGTGGACACCCCGCGGCGGAGGGCGGTGGCGGTGTTTGCCAGCGCCTGACCGTAGGTGTCGTGGAAGTGCACCGCGATCTCGTCCACCCCGACACCGGCCGCGACGAACGCGCGGAGCAGGGCCTCCACGTGCCCCGGGGTGGCCACGCCGATGGTGTCGCCGAGCGAGAGCTGGTGGCAGCCCATCTCCAGCAGCCGCTTGCCCGTCGCCACGACCTGCTCGACCGGGACCGGGCCTTCCCACGGATCGCCGAAGCACATCGACAGGTAGCCGCGCACGGCGATCCCCTCGCCGACGGCGCGCCCCACCACCGGCTCGAACATGGCGAACTGCTCGTCGAGCCCGCTGTTGAGGTTGCGCTGCGCGAACGTCTCGGACGCCGCGGCGAAGATCGCGATGTCGCGGACCTTCGCGTCGAGCGCGCGATCAAGACCGCGCTGGTTGGGCACCAGCACCGGGTACCGCACGCCGGGGGCCTGGTCGAGCCCGTCGATCAGCTCGGCGGCGTCCGCCAGCTGCGGAACCCACTTCGGGTGCACGAAGCTGGTCGCCTCCAGGACGGCCAGACCGGCATCAGCCAGCCGCCGCAGGAACTCCAGCTTCACGTCGAGCGGGACGGTCTCCTTCTCGTTCTGCAGGCCGTCGCGCGCGCCGACCTCCCAGATCGTCACCTCGGCGGGCAGGCCCGCCGGATCCGGTGAGGCGACCGGCATCGGCAAGCCCAGCTCACGTGGTCCCATTCAGCCCTCCTGCGCCCGATGTTCAACAGCATCGCCAACCTCGCGGTAGAGCAGCGTCTGCACCAGCTCGACCTGCGGGATGTCATCGAATTCCAGCGGCTCGTCCGACGCCGACTCGACCACCAACGTGCCGCAGCCGAAGAGGCGGTCCACCAGACCGCGCCGGGAGCGCACCGAGTTGATCCGCCACATCGGGATGTCGATCCCGGATCGGGTGAACACACCCTCGCGGACCATCAGCCGGTGCGTGGTGATCACGAAGTGCGTGGTCCGCCAGCGGGCCAGCGGGGCGAGCGTGGACCAGACGATCAGCACCAGACCCACCACGCCGAGCGCGATCCACACCGGCAGTCGCCACGGGGTGGTCGCCACCAGCGCCGCCAGGTAGGAGGCGCCACCGACCACCACGAACAGCACGAGCACCGGGCCGAGCAGCATCTTCCAGTGCGGATGCTTGTGCACGACCACGTTCTCGTCGTCGTGGAGCAGGCCGTCCGGGTAGGCCACGGTTCCCCTTCCTCAGCCCTGAAAGCCGGTCTGCGAATCACGTTACCGGGCGCTCCCGAACGTGGAGAACGCTCTCAGCTCCGGCGGACGTGCACCACGTCGCCCGCCGAGACGGACGTGGTCCGACCGGCCTCGGTGCGCACCACGAGCCTGCCGGTGTCGTCGATGTCGACGGCCTCCCCGTGCAGGTCGCCGTCCCCCAGCTCCACCCGCACGCGCTGGCCGAGGGTCCGGCACCGCTCGCGGTAGCGGTCGAGCAACCCGGTGGACACCACGTCGCCACCGGCGTCGCGCCACAGCCCCTCGACCTCGGCGAGCGCGCCGAGCAGGTCCGCCGCGAACGCCTCCCGGTCCACGTCGGCGCCCTCGGCGGCCAGCGAGGTGGCAGGCAGGCCGCCCGCGCCGGTGGGCAGCTCGTCGCGCCGCTGCCGGACGTTGACCCCCATGCCCAGGACCAGCGCGATGCCGTCCGGTCCCGCGACCGCCTCGGAGAGGATCCCGGCGCCCTTGTGCCAGTCCTCTCCCGAGCCGAGCAGGAGGTCGTTGGGCCACTTCAGGCCGGCGGGAACGCCGGTGGTCCGCTCGACGGTCTCGGCGAGGGCGACGCCGGCGATCAGCGGCATCCACCCCACCGCCGACGGCGGAACGCCGGGGCGCAGCAGCACGCTCACGAACAGCCCGGCGCCGCGCGGCGAGATCCACTGCCGCTGCAGCCGCCCGCGCCCGGCGTTCTGCTCCTCGGCGATCAGCACCGTCCGGTCGGCGGCACCGCGAGCTGCGGCTGCGGCCAGGTCCGAGTTGGTGGAGCCGGTCACGGCCACCACGTCCAGCGCGGAATACGGCCCCTCGTCGACCAGTCGTCGGCGCAGCCGGTCTCCATCAAGCAGAACTTCAGCACTCACCCGCTCAGCCTATGCGGATCCGCTTCCCGGCTCGCCGCACCACGTCCACCGGCGTGGGACCAGGCACTAGCATCGGGCGCGTGCGCTTCGTCCTCGCCTCCGCCTCGCCCGCCCGCCTCTCCGTGCTCCGCTCCGCCGGGATCGAACCGCTCGTGCAGGTCTCGGGCGTCGACGAGGACGCGGTGGCCGCGTCGCTGACCGATCCGGCTCCGGCCGAGCTGGTCACCGCGCTGGCGAAGGCCAAGGCCGAGGCGGTCGCCGGCGAGTGCGCGGAGCCCGACGCGGTGATCGTCGGATGCGACTCGATGCTGCTGCTGGCCGACGGTGAGATCGTCGGCAAGCCCGGCACTCCGGAGGTCGCCGCCAAGCGCTGGGCCCAGAACTCCGGCAGCAGCGCCGAGCTCCTGACCGGGCACGCGATCATCCGGGTGCGCGACGGGCAGATCACCGAGCGCACCTCGGGCCACCTGGGCACGACGGTCCGCTTCGGAACCCCCACCGAAGACGAGATCAACGCCTACATCGCCACCGGCGAACCCCTCAACGTCGCGGGCGGTTTCACCCTGGAGGGCTTCGGCGGCTGGTTCATCGAGGGCGTCGACGGAGACCCGTCCAGCGTCCTGGGCATCAGCCTCCCCCTCACCCGCAGGCTCCTCGCCGACCTGGGCCTCAGCATCACCGACCTCTGGACCACCCCCACCTCCTGACCCCAGGTCCCTCACCGCCTGATCCCGGGCTCCGTCAGAGCCGTGACGACCCGAACACCGGGGCATTCGGTCGCCTCGGGCCGCCATCGGGGTGAACGTGGGCACATTTCCCCCACCTTCGGGACTTAATCGCTCGATCGGGTGGTTAATTGAGGTCGCTATGCCTGTTCTGCGACCGTGGCTGTTGACCTCGCGCCTGCACGTCGATCTTCGACGGCAGGCCAGCTGCGTCTGTCGCTGATCTCCTCCGGCCCGAGCTGAAGCCCTCGCTCGGCCACTCACCCACGCGGCGCTCCGCCGCGCTCCGGCGCTGACCCGCGCCCTTCGCCGCATCAACCCTTCACGACTTCAGGAGATCCCTGTGTCCGAAACCGCCGGGCGGTCCCGCCTGCGCTTCAACCCGAAGTTGTTCGCCGTCGCAGTGCTCGCCTCGCTGGTGCTCGGCGCCCTGCTCGGCTGGGTCGCCAAGCAGACCGGCGCCGAATGGCTGGTCACCGCGCTGGACACCATCGGCAGCACGTTCACCAAGCTGCTCAGCTTCACCGTGCTGCCGCTGATCTTCACGGCGATCGTGGTGGGCATCAACAGCCTCCGCTCGCTCGGCGGCGGCCGGACCGCGGCCCGGCTGGGCGGCAAGACAGCGCTGTGGTTCGCCATCACCTCGTTGATCGCCGTGGTGATCGGCCTGGTCGTCGGCCGGCTGTTCCAGCCCGGTCGCGGCCTGGTCATCGAGCCGGATCCGGCGAAGCTGCAGGCGATCGGCGAGAAGACGCAGGGCTCCTGGCTGGACCTGCTCAACGGCCTGGTGCCGGACAACCTGATCAGCGCCTTCGCCGAGGGCGAGACCCTGCAGGTCGTGTTCGTGTCGCTGATCATCGGCGCGGCCACCTACAGCCTCGGCGACAAGGCCGCGCCGTTCGTGAACTTCAACAAGGCGGCCTTCGAGGTCATCCAGCGCGTGCTGGGCTGGATCATCCGGCTGGCCCCGCTGGGCACCCTCGGCCTGATCGGCAACGCCGTGGCCACCTACGGCAACGAGTTCTTCCTGCCGCTGGTCAAGCTCATCGGCTCCACCTACGTGGCGTGCCTGCTGGTGCTGTTCGCCGTGTACCCGCTGCTGCTGGGGCTGGTGGCCAAGGTCAGCCCGGCCCGCTTCTTCGCCAAGTCGTGGACGGTCCTGCAGTTCGCCTTCGCCTCCCGCTCCTCCGGCGCGAGCCTCCCGATGACCCGCCAGGCCGCGGAGAACCTCGGCGTTCCGCCCTCCTACGCGAGCTTCGCGGTCCCGCTGGCCAGCACCACCAAGATGGACGGTTGCGCGGCGATCTACCCGGCGATCGGTTCGCTGTTCATCGCCAACCTCTTCGGCATCCAGCTGGGCTGGGTGCAGTACCTGACGATCATCGCGGTCGCGGTGTTCGGTTCGATCGCCACCGCGGGCGTGACCGGCTGGTTCACGATGCTGACGCTGACCGTCGGCGCGCTGGGCTTCCCGCCCGAGGTCGTGGCCACCGGCATCGCCATCGCCTACGCGGTCGACCCGATCATGGACATGATGCGCACCGCCACCAACGTCGCCGGCCAGATCGCCGTCCCGGTGATCGTGGCCCGCAGCGAGAACGTCCTCGACGACGAGGTGCTGGACGCCCCCAGCACGCCCCCGCTGATCGGCGACCGGGAACCTGCCACGGCGTGAGCGGACCGGCCCGGTGCGCGTGATCGCGCACCGGGCCGGGAAAACCCGCCTCGGCACTTCGTTCGGGTGATGGCCCATCCGTAGGATGGGCCGCGTGGACAGCGGCCGGCGGGGAAAAGACCTGCGCATCGGTGACCCCGAGCGCGAGCGGGCCATCCGGCTGCTCGGCGAGCACTTCTCCGCCGGGCGCCTGGAGCTCGCCGAGTACGACGAGCGCAGCAAGCTGGCGGCCGGAGCGCGGTTCGGCTCCGAGCTCGACGTGCTCTTCGACGACCTGCCCGGGCCTCGCCCGTTCGGCGAGCTGGCACCCGCCACGACACGCCCCGCGCCCTCGGTGGGAAACATCGCTCTGGCCGTCGGCGCGGTGGCGCTGCTGCTCGCGCTCGTGGTGGTCGCGAGACCGATCGGGCTGATGCTGCTGCTGCCGACCGTGGTGATCATCTGGTTCGTGTGGCGACGAAGGTGACGACCTGCCGTCACCTTCGACCACGTTTCGTTACGGTGAGGCCCATGCACAGCTCGCGGTTCACCGAGGTGCGACGTCTCAGCGCGTTGCTCGGCCTCGGCGCGCTCACCCTCACCGGTTGCGGCATCTGGCAGTCGGCGCCCACGGCAGGCACCGCACCGCCTCCACCGCCACCACCGGCACCGGTCAGCAGCGCACCGCCGTCGCTGCCGCCGAGGCCGTTCGACCTCGGCCTGGACGGCGTCGACCCGTGCGAGCTGCTCACCGCCGACCAGCGCAACCAGCTCGGTTTCGACCGCGAACCGCAGCCGGACTCCGACGCAGGCTTCGGCAACGCCGCCACCTGCAGCTACCGCAACACCACCGCCAAGGTCGGCGCCCGCCTGGCGCTGATCACCACCGAGGGCATGCGGGTGTGGACCGATGACACCGCGCAGGTCGAGGCCACGCCGATCCTCGTGCAGCAGTTCCCTGCGCTGGTGATCAAGACCCCGGGACTCGACCTGTCGTGCAACGTGGCGGTCGACGTGGCCGAGGGGCAGCACCTCGACGTCCTCTACCGCGACGACGGGGGGCAGCCACCGCCGCCGGTGGACCAGCTGTGCTCCGGTGCTCAGCGGGTCGCCGAAGAGGCGGTGCGGACGCTGGCCCACCCACCGGCCTCGGGAACCTCCAGCTCGGAGGCCCCGACGCAGCTGCCGTCCGAGTCAACGCCCTGAGGTCCACGCCACTCCCCGCGTATGGAGGACTCCACAGCGTTACAGATCGCGGATACAGTGTCCGGCGGACGTTTCACCTGTGGGAGGGGGCGACGTGCCGCTAACCGAGCCGTACGGCGCGGGTTCCGGTGGTTCGATGCAGGTCGAGCCCACCGCGATCCCGCGTCTGGTCAACTCGCTGCAGGAGTCCCTGGACGCCGTCGGGCTGCAGATCGAGCACGCCATCACCGAGCTCCGCATCCGTCCGTGGGCCGGTGACCCGGTCAGCGCGGACGCGGCCGAGCTGTTCAACGAGCGATCGGTGGGCGGCGGTGAGGACGCGCTGACCGCGCTGTGCGGTTACCGCGACCAGCTGCAGGCCGCCGCGGAGTCGTTGCAGCAGGCCGGCCGCGAGTACGAGCAGATCGACCACGACAGCGCGGCCGGTCTGGGCGGGGGTTGCTGATCCGCGATGGGTGACCACCGATGGCAGGGATACCAGCACGCCGAGCTGCACGCGCAGATCAACGAGGGCCCGGGTGCGCACGGCTCGACCGACAGCGTGCGCCGCTGGACCGAGCTGACCCGCGCGCTGGGCGAGATCGACGGCGGTCTGGCCGCCGCGGTCGCCGCCGCGAAGAGCGGCTGGCAGGGCTCAGCGGCCGACAACGCCAACGCCGGGCTTCGCCCGCTGGGCGAGTGGGCGGTGCTGGCGCAGCAGGCGAGCACAGTCATGCGCGAGCGCGCCGAGCAGCAGGCGGAGTTCATCAGCAAGGCCCGCAGGGACATGCCACCGCCGGTGCAGGCGACCAGCGAAGACCCGGGAACCGCGGCGACCGCGCTCACGCACCTGTTCGGCGGGCAGACCGACTACGAGGTCCAGGAGGCCCGGCAGCACGCCGCTGAGCAGCGCGCGTTCGACGTGATGCGCACCTACGAGGCGTCCACGCAGGCCAACACGACTTCGCTGGCCTCGTTCGCCCCACCCCCGCAGGTCGTCGTGGACGCCCCGGCCGCGGGCGGGTCCAGGGCGCCGGGTGGATCACCGCAGGTGACGATCAGCTGGGGTCCGACCGTCGCCGCGCCGAGCACCGGTGCGCCGACCGGCAGGACCGGTTCGGGCACCACCGCGCCCGGTGCCAAGCAGGACGGTCGACGTTCGGGCCGGGCCGCCGGTTCCGCCGCCGGGCGGGCGTCGGGCAAGCGCGCCAAGGGCAGCCGCGACGAGGCCGTCCAGCGCGAGGTCACCGAGAAGCTGGGTGACGGCGGGTTCTTCGGCGAGCAGCAGACGGGTTCGCGCCCGGTGATCGGCGGCGAGCCCGGTCGATGAACACCACCGCACGCGCCGAGAGGTTGATCAGCCTCTCGGCGCTGGAATTCGACGTCCTGGCCGAGCACCTGGAGCTCGACGGCGTCCCGCTGGTCCTCAAGGTCCCGTCGCCGGGACGCACCCACGCCGAACGCGCGAAGCTGGTCGCCTCCGCGTGGCGCGCGATGTCGAATCGCGGCCTGATCAGCGGTGGTGAGCTCGACGCCGACCTGGCGTGGATGCTGCGGCTCGTCGCCGAACCCGGCCGCGAGGTCGACGGGCGGAGCTGGTTGCAGCGCAGCGTTCGGGTGCTGGCCGCGGCCGAGAAGGACGGCGAGCGCGCAGTTCTCGTGGTCAAGGACGGCGATCACCTGAGCTTTTCCGCTGTTTCGGCCGCGGGGCTTCCGCGCGCGGCGATCTCGCCGCTGCCGGAGCTGCCTCCCGGTCCGGGCCGGTCGGTGTCGGTGCCCAGCGACGTCCTCGACGCCGCCGCCCACGAGGTGGGTGACAAGACCGAGCAGCTCGCCTCCGCGCTGCAACGACGCGGTGTTCGCCCCGACGACGCCGAGGTCTTGGGCGAGATGGTCGCCGGAGCCGTGGCACAGGGGCAGTTCGGCGCGGCCGCGCGAGTCCGGTACGGCAGGCGCGAGAGGGCCGAGCGCGTCGTCGGGTTCTTCGACTCCGCCCTCGGCCGCTACGCGCAGCTCCGCACCACGTCCCCGTCCGGGGAGGCCTGGAGCACGATCGCCCCGGCGGACAACCGCCGCCTGGCAGGCCACGTGGAAGAACTGCTCAACGAGGTGACCGCCGCACCCCGGCAGTAGCGCTCACCACGGCCACCGCCCCGGCACGGCGAGGACCTCGCCCCCGCATCACCATTCGAATTTCGCGCGAAATTCGAATCCTGCTGGCGGAGGCGCACCTCGGCGCGCGTTCGACCGGAAGCGTGCCGGGCTCGTCGGCGCGGTCTCATGACGATGGCCCCGTCCGAGGACGGGCCATCGAGCGCGTGTCAGACCACCGGTTCCAGGAGGCTGATCCTGGCTTCCGGGGCCGCGGAGCGCTTGGCGTCGGCCGCTTGGTCGCTGGGTTCGCTCTGCGAGTCGCGTTCGGCTTCGACCCGCTGGGTGTAGACCGCGACCTCGCGGGTGATGGTCTCCTCGTCCCAGCCGAGCTCGGCCGCCATCAGCCGTGCCACGGCGTCAGCGCAGTCCACGCCCCGGTGCGGGTACTCGATGGAGATGCGGGTGCGCCGGGTGAGCACGTCCTCCAGGTGCATCGCGCCTTCGTGGCTGCACGCGTAGACGATCTCCGCCTGGAGGTAGTTCGGGGCGGCCGGGACCGGCTTGAGCAGGTCGGGTCGCTCCTCGGAGACCGCGAGCACCTCGTGGATCTCCGAGCCGTAGCGGTCCAGCAGGTGCCGGATCCGGTACGGGTGCAGGCCGTGCGCGCTGGCCAGCTGATCGGCCTGGTTGACCAGCGCGTGGTAACCGTCGGCGCCGATCAGCGGAACCTGGTCGGTGATCGACGAGGCCATCCGGCCGGGGACGTCGGGCGAGACTGCGTCGACCGCGTCGGCGGCCATGACCCGGTAGGTCGTGTACTTGCCACCGGCGATGGCCACCAGCCCCGGGGCCACCCGCGCGACCGCGTGTTCGCGGGAGAGCTTGGAGCTCTCCTCGCTCTCGCCCGCCAGCAGCGGCCGCAGACCGGCGTAGACGCCCTCGATGTCGTCGTGCGTCAACGGGGTCGCCAGCACCGAGTTCACGTGTTCGAGCAGGTAGTCGATGTCGGCCTTGGTCGCCGACGGGTGCGCGAGGTCGAGGTGCCAGTCGGTGTCGGTGGTGCCGATGATCCAGTGGTTGCCCCACGGGATGACGAACAGCACGGACTTCTCGGTGCGCAGGATCATGCCGGTCTCGGCGACGATCCGGTCGCGCGGGACGACGATGTGCACGCCCTTGCTGGAGCGGACGCGGAACCGCCCGCGACCCCCGGAGAGCTTCTGCAGCTCGTCGGTCCACACACCGGTCGCGTTGATCACCGCGTGGGCGCGGACCTCGATCTCTTCCGCGGTCTCCACGTCGCGCACCTTGACGCCCGCGATCCGGTCGGCCTCCCGCAGGAAGCCGGTGACCTGCGTGGAGGTCATGACCACGGCGCCGTAGCGCGCGGCCGTGCGGGCGACGGTCATGGTGTGCCGGGCGTCGTCGGCCTGCGCGTCGTAGTAGCGGATGCCGCCGATCATCGCGCTGCGCTTGAGCGCGGGAACCATCCGCAGCGCACCGGCGCGGCTGAGGTGCTTCTGCCCCGGCACCGAGCGGGCACCGCCCATCGTGTCGTACATGAGCAGACCGGCCGCCGTGTAGGGGCGTTCCCAGAAGCGGCGCGTCAGCGGGTACAGGAACGGGACGGGCTTGACCAGGTGCGGCGCGAGCCTGGTCAGCATCAGCTCGCGTTCCCGCAGGGCCTCGCGGACCAGGGAGAACTCCAGCTGCTCCAGGTAGCGGAGTCCGCCGTGGAACAGCTTGCTGGAACGGCTGGAGGTCCCGGCCGCCAGGTCGCGGGCCTCCACCAGCGCGACCCGGAGTCCCCGGGTCGCGGCGTCCAGCGCCGCGCCGGCGCCGGTGACGCCGCCGCCGATCACCACGACGTCGAACTCGTCGCGTTCGAGCCGCTTCCAGTTCTCGGCCCGCTCGGTGGGTCCCAACGAGCCCTTCAGCCGGTTTCCGGTCTCGGTCTTGTCCTTGGACTTGGACACCGCGTCCTCCTCGCTTTGATCGCGTCCCACCGTTAAACCCACCGCTGACGCGGAACCGGACCTGCGCGCAGGTGGCGCACCACGGTGGTCATCATGCCCGACCAGCACTGTCCGTGCCTGGCGCAGCGCGTCCCGCTGGGGTCGCCTGTTCGACGAGCGCTCCCCGCTCGCGCAGCACTTCGATCTGGTGGCCGGGGGTTTTCGAATCCACGATGACGATGTCGAAGTCCTCGACGGGCGCGACCGCGTGCAGCGCGCGCCGGTGGAACTTCGTGTGGTCAACGTAGAGCACTGTGCGCTGAGCCGCGGCCAGCATCGCCTTCTTGATCTGCACCATCTCCTGCTGCGGGTAGCAGCCGATGCCGTCGGTCACCGCCGACACCGACATGATCGCCAGGTCGACGCGGAGGTTGCGCAGCGAGTCCAGCGCCATGCCACCGACGAACGCGTCCGCCCACGGCAGGTAGTCGCCGCCGACGCAGATCAAGCTGATCCCGGGGGCGGCGGCGAGCTCGTCGAAAACGCCGCGGTGGTTGGTGACGACCGTCAGCGGGGCGCGTTCGGGCAGCAGCCGCGCCAGGTGCACGCCGGTGGTGGAGTCGTCGAGCACCAGCGCCTGCCCGGGCTCGATGAGCTCGGCGGCGGCGCGGGCAAGTTCCTCCTTTTCGGGCTGGTTCTGCTGCAACCGGTATTCCGAAGCCGCTTCGTAGAGCAGCGACGAGGCGGCCGAGACGTTGCCCCTGTTGCGGTGCACCAGCCCTTGCGATTCCAGGTCGGCGAGATCCCGGTACACGGTCATGGCGCTGGCCCCGATGGTCGCGACCAGGTCGTCGATGCGCAGGGTGCCCTCCGCCATCACCAGTTCGGTGATCTTGCGGCGCCGGTCCTGCTGCTTGCCGGACGGTCGTCGGCCGGACATGGCGGCTCCTCGCTCCGAGTGGCGCTGACTGCGGCCGGATCACCTCCGTCACCGCAAGCTCACCGTACAACTCGATAAAAACACCATCTCAACCAGTCCGCAACGCTTCTTTTCACACGGAGTTTGTGATTAAAGTGTCGTCCGGTAGCCGGGGCCGATCACTCGGTCCAGGCGTGCCGGACGCCGGTGTCCCCACACCGGGAGCCCGGCACCGGGGATCTTCGACTCCGCGCTACCACCGGGCGAGCTCCGGGATTAGGCGGTACAGACGAACGTGCTGCGCACGACTGGCGGCACTCATGGACACGTGTTGCCATGCGGCAGTACCGTCCCGACTCGCTCCATGTCGGACAGACACCGAACACCCGCCTGTGCCAACGGCGGCATCACGAGGGGAACGGGAGTATGACCAGTCTTGGCGAGGTATTCCTCTGGGAGCTGCTCGGGACGGCGATACTGACGCTCATGGGCTGCGGCGTCGTGGCGAACGTGACGCTGAGCAGAAGCCTCGGAGTCGGCGGCGGATGGCTGCTGGTGAACTTCGGCTGGGGCTTCGCGGTTTTCGCCGGCGCCAGCATCGCCGAACCTGCCGGGGCGCACATCAACCCCGCGGTCACCATCGGACTGGCGATCTACGGGGACACCCCGTGGTCGCAGGTCCCCGTCTACATCATCGCTCAGATGATCGGTGCCGTACTGGGTGCGGTCCTGTGCTGGGCGGCCTACAAGTTGCAGTTCGACACGACGGAGGAGCCCGCCAACACCCGGGGGATCTTCTGCACCGGACCGACGGTCCCGAACGCTCCGTGGAACCTGATCACCGAGATCATCGGCACCTTCGTGCTGGTGTTCTGGGTCATCACCAACCCGCCGGCCAGCGCCGGTGACACCCCGGGAGTTCCGGACTTCGGCAACGCCGCGCTCGGCTACGCGGCGGTCGCCTTCATCGTGATCGGCATCGGCAACTCGCTCGGCGGACCCACCGGGTACGCCATCAACCCGGCGCGTGACCTGGGTCCGCGCATCGCGTACGCGATCCTGCCCATTCGCGGCAAGGGTTCGGCGGAGTGGGGCTACTCGTGGGTCCCGATCGCCGGACCGATCATCGGTGGCGCGCTGGCGGGTTTGCTGGCCCTCGCTCTGCCCATCAGCAGCTGACCGGACAAGGAAGGTTTGAACAATGGCCTCGTACATCGCCGCCATTGACCAGGGGACCACGTCCTCGCGGTGCATGATCTTCGACCACTCCGGCAGGGTGGTCGCGGTCAACCAGAAGGAGCACCGCCAGCTGTTCCCCAAGGCAGGCTGGGTCGAGCACGACCCGGTCGAGATCTGGAACAACGTCCGCCAGGTGTGCGCGGGCGCCCTGGCCAAGGCAGACCTGGTCTCCTCCGACATCGCCGCCTGCGGCATCACCAACCAGCGTGAGACCACGGTGGTCTGGGAGAAGGCGACCGGAAAGCCGGTCTACAACGCCATCGTCTGGCAGGACACCCGCACCGACGAGATCGTCAGCCGACTGGGCGCGAAGGAGGGGCAGAACCGCTTCCAGGCGAAGACCGGTCTGCCGCTGGCGACCTACTTCTCCGGCCCGAAGGTGAAGTGGCTGCTGGACAACGTCGAGGGCATCCGGGAGCGCGCCGAGAAGGGCGAGCTGCTGTTCGGCAACATGGACACCTGGGTGCTGTGGAACTGCACCGGTGGCCCGGACGGTGGACTTCACGTCACCGACCCGACCAACGCCTCGCGCACGCTGCTGATGGATCTGGAGACCCTGCAGTGGGATCCGGACATCTGCGCCGAGATCGGCGTGCCGATGTCGATGCTGCCGGAAATCCGCTCCTCCTCGGAGGTCTACGGGCAGTTCCGCGAGCGCGGTGTGTTCGCCGGGATCCCGATCGCCGGGATCCTCGGCGATCAGCAGGCCGCCACCTTCGGGCAGGCGTGCCTGTCTCCCGGTGAGGCCAAGAACACCTACGGCACCGGCAACTTCGTCCTGCTCAACACCGGGACCGAGCGCGTCATCAGCCAGAACGGCCTGCTGACCACGGTCGGCTACAAGATCGGCGACAACGACACGATCTACTGCCTGGAGGGCTCGATCGCGGTCACCGGTTCGCTGGTGCAGTGGCTGCGGGACAACCTCGGCATGATCGGCAGCGCTCCGGAGATCGAGCAGGTCGCGTCCAGCGTGGACGACAACGGCGGCGCGTACTTCGTGCCCGCCTTCTCCGGTCTGTTCGCGCCGCACTGGCGCTCGGACGCCCGCGGCGCGATCGTCGGGCTCACCCGGTACGTCAACCGCGGTCACCTCGCCCGAGCGGTGCTGGAGGCCACGGCCTTCCAGACCCGCGAGGTCATCGAGGCGATGAACGCCGACTCCGGTGTCCCGCTGAAGTCGCTGAAGGTCGACGGCGGCATGGTCGTCAACGAGCTGCTGATGCAGTTCCAGGCCGACATCCTGGGCGTTCCGGTGATCCGGCCGAAGGTCAACGAGACCACCGCGCTCGGCGCCGCCTACGCGGCCGGCCTCGCGGTCGGCTTCTGGGAGAGCGAAGCCGACATCCGCAGCAACTGGGCCAAGGACAAGCAGTGGGACCCGTCGATGACGGAGGAGCTCCGCGAGAAGCAGTACGCCAACTGGCAGAAGGCGGTCACCAAGACCTTCGACTGGGTCGAGTGACGCCAGGGCTCCGCACCCTCGGGTGAGGCGACCGCGCATGATCGCCTCACCGACGCCGACGGCGGTTCGCTCGGTTCCGGACGTCCGGAGCCGAGCGAACCGCCGTTCGCACGTCAGGTTTCGAGCAGCGACTCGACCGCGTCGGCGGCTCGGTCCCGGCCGCCGGACTCCTCGATCTCCCGCCGCATCCTCGCCGTGCTGCGCCGGATCTCCGGGTTCGTGGTGACCTCCACCAGGGCTTCTCGGAGTTGTTCGGGAGAAACCGCGCCGGAATCGACCTGGACGCCGAGGGACAGCTGCTCGACGCGATCGGCGTTGGCGAACTGCTCGGCCGCCTGCGGTGCCGCGATCAGCGGCACGCCGTGGTGCAGTCCTTCCATCACCCCGCCCATGCCCGCGTGGGTGAGGAACGCGTCCGCGTGCGAGAGCACCTTCAGCTGCGGGATCCACTGGTGGATCTCGAAGTTCTCCGGTGCTTCGCCCAGCTCGGCCGGATCGATGCCGCGACCGACCGACAGCACCACGTGCCGGTCCATCCCGCCGAACGCCTCCAGGCACCTGCGGTAGAAGTCGCGGCGGTCGTTGTAGGCCGAGCCCAGCGAGATGACCAGGACCGGGCGGTCGTCGGGTGGGCTCCAGTCCCCCTGGAACGCGCGTTCCGAGAGCATCGGGCCGACGAACTCGAAGGAGTCCTCGACCTCGTCCCCGAAGTACTGGAACCCGCGCGGAATCGTCACGATGGCCCGTCGCGGCACCGCGATGGCCTGGAAGGCCAGGCCGACGCCCTGCGCGGCGAAGTACCGGTCGTAGCGGTCCCGCACCTCGCGCTTGCCCGCCGTGTCCTCCGCCACGCCCAACACCTGCTCGATACCCGGGGAGAAGACGTACGTCGGGGACAGCTGGATGCGCGGGATCCGCCACTTCTCGGCCAGCACCAGCCCGGCGAAGGCGGCGACGTCGTAGACGATCACCTCCGGTCGATCATCGGCCAGCGCCCGCTCCAGCTGCGGCAGCACGAGATCGGTCTCGTCGAGGAACAGGCGCTGCGCGGTGAGCTCGTCGTCCGGCCACTCCGACCGCTGAGCTCCGGCGGTGCCGGGCAGCAGGGAGTCGTAGCGGACCGGTTCGGCGCCGCTGTCGGTGACCTGCGCGGTGAACTCGTCGGTGGTCGCGTAGCTGACGCGGTGTCCGCGCCCGGTCAGCTCGGCGACCAGGCCGAGACCGGGATTGATGTGACCGTGAGCGGGGATGGACACGAAAAGGACGTGCGCCCGCCGCCTGGTGCGGTGGAGGTTCTGAGACATGAGTGGGAACTCCTGATCAAGACGCCCGGAAGTCGAGCGGGAACGGTGGATGACCGCGCTGCGGAGATCCGCGCGCGGTGAGGCCGCTTCAGGCGGGCTTGATCAGAGGTAGAACTGCCACTGCACGAGCCGAGATTAGCTCGGAGCCCCGAGGCGTGTCGCGCGATTTTCCCGGGGGTCAGTCGCGCTGGGGGCGTTGTTCGGGCGGGAGCTGGCAGGCCGGGGTGGCGCCGGGCAGGCGGTGGCGGTGGTCGGCGACCCAGCGGTAGAGGCGTTCGGCGAGGGTGCGCAGCAGCGAAGCCGACATGAGCCCACCCAGCAGGGGCCAGGGGGCGCGGCTGGCCCTGAGGAGTTCTGCCACCGCTGCGGCGCCGCCGAAAACCCGGCCGGAGCGGTCGATCCAGAGGACCTCGTGAGCGGCTCGGTCTTCGGTGATGTTCAGCGCCGCGAGATCGGCTTCCTGCCAGGGCTGGACCCGCATGCGCACCGGCAGGCGCACGGCGAGGCGGACGCTGCGGGTGCAGAACCCGCAGTCGCCGTCGTAGATCAGCACCGGACGTTCGGCCACGCCGCCATCCTCCCTCACAGGAGGCCCTTCGTCAGTCCAGGTCGTCGTGGCGCATCAGCAGGCGCCCGGCTTCGGTGAGCGAACCCGACAGCGACGGGTACACCGAGAAGGTGTTGGCCAGGTTGTCCACCGTCACCTGGTTCTGCACCGCGAGCGCGATCGGCAGGATCAGCTCGCTGGCGTTCGGCGACACCACGACGCCACCCACGACCACACCCGTCTGCGGGCGGCAGAAGACCTTGAGGAAACCGCGCCGCAGGCCTTCCATCTTGGCGCGCGGGTTGGTGGCCAGCGGCATCATCACGGTCCGCGCGGGGACCTCGCCGCTGTCGATGGCCTGCTGGCTGATGCCGACCGTGGCGATCTCGGGGTGGGTGAAGACGTTGGCCGCCACCGTCTTCAGCTTGATCGGCGTGACGCCCTCGCCCAGCGCGTGCCACATCGCGATGCGGCCCTGCATGCCGGCGACGGAGGCCAGCAGCAGCAGACCGGTGCAGTCACCGGCGGCGTAGATGCCCGGGGCGCCGGTCCGCGACACGCGGTCGACCTCGACGTAGCCGCCCCGACCGGTCTCGATGCCGACCTTCTCCAGGCCGATGTCGCTGGTGTTGGGCACCGAGCCCACCGTCATCAGCGCGTGGCTGGCCTCGACCTTCCGGCCGTCGGCGAGGTGGATGACCACGCCCTTCTCGGTGCGCTCCACCGACTCGGCGCGGGCGTGCTTGACGACCTCGGTGCCACGCTCGGCGAACACCTCTTCGAGCACGGCCGCGGCGTCGGCGTCCTCGTGCGGCAGCACGCGGTCGCGGCTGGAGATCATGGAGACCTTGACGCCCATCTCGGTGTAGGCGGAGGCGAACTCCACACCGGTGACGCCGGAGCCGATGACGGCCAGGTGCTCGGGCAGTTCCGGCAGGTCGAAGAGCTGGCGCCAGGTCAGGATCCGCTCACCGTCGGGCTCGGCACCCTTGAGAATGCGGGGCGTGGCGCCGGTGGCGATCAGCACGACGTCGGCGGTGAGCTCTTCGTAGGTGCCGTCGGCGCGGTCCACGCCGATCTGGTGCACGGCCATGCCCGGCGTCGGGTCGGTGAAGCGCGCACGACCCGGGATGATCTTGACGCCTTCGCGGCGCACCCGGGAGCGGATGTCGGCCGACTGCGCGAGAGCCAGGCCCTTGACCCGGCCGTGCACGACGGCGACCTCGACGTCGGCTTCGTGGGAGGAGGTCCGGATGCCGAGCTCTTCGGCGTCGCGGAAGGAGGAACGAGCCCCTGCGGAGGCGATGAAGGTCTTCGAAGGAACGCAGTCGTAGAGCACGCAGGCCCCGCCGAGACCTTCCGGCTCGACGAGCGTGACGTCCGCTCCGTTGGAAGCGGCGACCAAGGCCGCCTCGTAGCCCGCCGGTCCGCCGCCCATGATCACGATGCGGGTCACTTCGCGCTCCTCCTGAGTCCACCTGGCCGAAGGGCACCCCGTTGCCGATGGTCACCGATTACACCGATGGGCGCCGGACTCACGGTACGCCGCGACGAGTCCGGGCAAACCGGGTGGTACCGCCCGGGATGGGTGATCGTGGCGAAGACCACTCCGGGCCGCCGACACCGCCTGTGATCGTCGCCGGTGCGCGGGTTCTCGGGCCCCGGCCAGAACCGGATGACCGAGAAACCCACATTCGTGCTGCCCTCCGGTCCGCTTTTCCGCCAACGGATCGCTACCCTGTGGGGCGTGCCTCTGTACGCCGCGTACGGATCCAACATGGATCCTGCCCAGATGTTGAAGCGCGCCCCGCATTCCCCGCTGGCGGGAAGCGGCTGGCTGATGGACTGGCGGCTGACCTTCGGCGGCGAGGACTACGGCTGGGAAGGCGCCCTCGCGACCATCGTCGAGCAGCCCGGTTCGCAGGTCTTCACGGTGCTCTACGACGTGAGCCCGGAAGACGAGAAGAACCTGGACAACTGGGAGGGCGCCGAGCTCGGGATGCACAAGAAGCTCCGGCTGATGGTGCAGACGCTCGACGGCCCCGTGCTCGCATGGCTGTACGTGCTCGACGCCTACGAGGGCGGACTGCCTTCGGCCCGCTACCTCGGCGTGATGGCCGACGCGGCGGAAGCCGCCGGAGCCCCCGAGGACTACGTCGAGAAGCTCCGGAAACGCCCCTGCCACAACGTGGGCCCCGGCTCTCCCCGCGAGCTCTAGAGCGGTCCTGCCGGCGGGTCCTGGAGCCAGCCGCGCTCGCGGAGTTCCGCCGCGAACCGCTCGTAAGCCGAGTCGAGCGCGGCCACTTCCGCCCGGTCCGGCTCGACGAGCTCGCCTGCCGGACCCATCGCGGCCGCCGCCGCGCTCAGGTCCGGGTGGATCGAACCGGTGGCCGCCAGCAGCGCCGCGCCCAGAGCAGTTCCGGCACCGAGCACGCGCAGCACCGGCCGGTCCAGGACCGAAGCTCGGACGCGGCACCAGGCCGTGCTCCGCGCGCCGCCGCCCGCCGTGCGCACCGGCCCTTCGGCCACCGCGCCCAGCGTGGCCAGGCGTTCCAGCGCGAGGCGTTCGCAGAAGGCGATGCCCTCCAGGCGCGAGCGATGCTCCTCGGCGCGGTTCCGCGGTGTGCCGAGGAGGAACGCCTCGGCTTCGGGCGCCTGGAACGGGAACCGCTCGCCCCGCCCGCGCAGCGGGTAGTTGAGCACGCTCGCGGGTCCGTTCGCGATGGCCGCCGAGTCCAGTTCGGGCAGTTCAGCCGGGTCCACATCGGACAGCGCCGAGCCGCCGATGTTGGCGGCCCCGCCGGGCAGCCACCTGCCTTCGGGGTGCAGGTGGCTGTAGACCACTCCGGTCGGGTCGTGCACCAGCTTCTCCGACACGCCCTTGATCACCAGCGTCGTGCCCAGCACGGTCACGAACTGCCCGGCGTCGACGGCGCCCGTCGCCAGCTGCCCGGCGCAACCGTCGGTCATGCCAGCGCGGACCTCGCAGCCCACCGGCAGCCCGGTGAGCTCCGCGGCCTCGCGCCCCACGTGGCCGAGCACGGCCGTGGGCCGCACGACCTGCGGCAGCAGCGCGGCGGGAACGCCCGCTGCCCACTCTCCGGCCGCCGCGTCGTAACCGCTCTTGAGCGCGTGGCTGGTGTCGGTGGCGACCGGGTGCCCGACGAGCCGCCGGGCGATCACCTCGGGCGTGTGGCAGATCTGCTCGGCGCCCGCCGGGAGGTTGTCGGCCAGCCAGGCGACCCGGGCGCGCCGGTCGTCGTACATCAGCGCCGGGCCGACCGGCTCGCCGCCGGCGTCGACGGCGACGACCGTGCCCGAGGTGGCCGAGATCGCCAGCGCGGTGATCCCGGCGCTGCGCGCGCCCAGCAGGTCGGTGCACTCGGCCAGGCAGTCGCGCGCGGCGGGCCACCACGACAGGGCGTCCTGCTCCGAACGCCCGCCGGGCGAGCGCACGGGCGTCGGCAACGACCGCGAGGCCTGGGCCAGCAGCGCGCCCGCCGGGTCGTGGACCTGCACCCGGACGGTGGCCGTGGCGATGTCCACACCGGCGACGAGCTCGCCGTTCATGACGCGAGCTTCTCCAGCGCTCCTGGCAGTTCCGCCAGCGAGTGCACGGCGATGTCCGGTTCGGCGAGCTGCTCGGGCGTCGGCGCGGGCGGCGCTTCGCCGCGCAGCACCCACACCGTGCGCAGCCCCATGCGCTGGGCACCGCGGACGTCGGTGTCGAGGCGGTTGCCGACGTGCACCGCGCGGAACGCCGGCACACCGGCCTCGTCGAGGGCGTGCTGGAAGATCCGCGGGTCGGGCTTCTCCGCGCCGACGGTCTCCGAGATGGCCCAGACGTCGATGTGCTCGGCGACGCCGTCCCGGCGCAGCGCGTCGACGACGACGGATCGCTGGTTGGCGACCACGGCGATCCGGTAGCGCTCGCCGATCAGGCGCAGGGCGGGCAGGACGTCGTCGTGGAGGGCTTCCGGCGGGTACTCCCAGTAGCTCTCCGCCAGGTCCGACAGCCGCTGCCGATCCTGCACGGTGAGGAAGCGCTGCGCCACCGCCGTGCGCAGCGAGCCGCCTTGGGCCTGCCTGCGCTCGTCGTAGAGGCGCAGGAACTCGGTCTCGGAGACCTCGTCGCCCTCCTCGGCCGCGAGCTCGCGGGTGGCGCGCAGCAGTGCGTCGCGGTACGCGGTGTCGTCGTAGACGGGGCCGCCCACGTCGAGCAGCACGAGGTCGATCGGTTCGGCTCCGGTTGTGGGATCGGCCGGCACGTCCGGTCCTTTCGCTCGCGGTCCAACGGGACCGAGGTGGCTCCCTGCAGCCCCAAAATAACACCAGGAGCGACAGAATTAACAGTATTTTATGTGATAACTACCAGTGCGCTGAGGGTGCGGCCCTCGCGAACGCCGCACCCGATCACGCCCACGCCAGCTCCAGCAACGCCCAGGCCCGCCGGGTGCCGCGCCGGTCCCGGCGGCGGGCCAGCCGCTCCCCGATCAGCGCGCGGAAGTGCTCGGCACCCGAGCCGAGCCGTCCCAGGGCGCGTTCCAGGCAGTCCAGCGCGCGACGTTGCGGACCGGAGCACAGCACGTCCGCCAGCGCGACGTCCAGTGCCTGGACGCGGAGACCGTCGAGCTCGATCACCTCGGTCTCGCGGAACCAGGCGTGGTGCACGACCAGATCGCCCTGCGACCGCAGGTCCCGGTCGTAGGGCACGGTCACGTGCACGGCGTCCTCGACCGGGCCGCAGCCGTGCATGGCCACGGCCGTCGGTCCGGAGATCACCCCTTGATCACCTGCGCGCAGCAGCGCGGCGGCGGCTCTGGCGGTCGGATCGCGCAGGAGCGCGGCCGGCAGCACCACACCCGGCCATGGCTGGACCCACTCACCGGCCTCCAACGCCTCGGCGAGGTCGGCGGCGCCGAGCAGGCGCTCGGCCTCGTGGCGCGGCAAGGCCCCGTGCCAGTGCCGAGGGGTCTGCGGGCCGGGTGCGGGCAGGGACTGCGGGCGGTCGATGTTCGTCCTCATGCTGAGAAGAGGCGCGAACCCCGCCCACAGATACATCCCGAGCCCGGATACACCTCGATCAGGCGAATTCCGCGGCCCGCTCCGTCAGCTCCGCAGGCTCAGCAGCGCTGTGTGGACCATCGTGCGGATGCCGACCAGCAGCGCCCGCTCGTCGAGGGTGAAGGTCGGCTGGTGCAGGTCCTTGATCCGACCGCTGCCCGAGTGCACGCCCAGGCGGGCGAACGAACCGGGGATGTGCTCCAGGTACCAGCCGAAGTCCTCGCCGCCCGAGGACTGCGGGGTGTCGGCGTGCGCCTGCTCCCCCAGCGCGGCGGTGATCCCGGCCCGCATCAGCTCGGTGCAGTCCCGCTCGTTGACCACCGGTGGGACGCCGCGGCGGTGCCGCAGGTCGAAGCCGACCCCGAGCGGCGAGAGCAGGCTCTGCGCAAGCTCGTGGACGAGCGGTTCCAGCTTCGCCCAGGTGTCCCGGTCGGCGGTGCGCAGGGTGCCGGTGAGCACCCCGTCCTGCGGGATGGCGTTGGGCGCCTCGCCGGCGTGCACCGCTCCCCAGGTCAGCACGGTCCCGGTGCGCGGGTCGACGCGGCGGGACAGCAGCGCGGGCAGACCGGTGATCACGCTGCCCAGGGCGTGCACCAGGTCGGCGGTCAGGTGGGGCCGCGAGGTGTGCCCGCCTGGCGAGGTCAGCCGCAGTTCCAGCAGGTCGGTGGCGGAGGTGATCGGCCCGACGCGGGTTCCGACGCTGCCCGCGGGCAGGCGCGGGTCGCAGTGCAGGCCGAAGATCCGGTCGACGTCGTCGAGAGCGCCGCTGGCCAGCACGTCCAGCGCGCCGCCGGGCATGACCTCCTCGGCGGGCTGGAAGATCATCCGCACGCGTCCGGGCAGGTCGGGGGCGGTGGCCAGGGCCATCGCGGCGCCGAGCGCGACGGTGGTGTGCGCGTCGTGGCCGCACGCGTGCGAGGCACCATCCACTGTGGAGGAGTACGGCAGGCCGGTGGCCTCGGTCAGCGGCAGCGCGTCGATGTCGGCGCGCAGCGCGATCGTGGGACCGGGGCCCGTGCCCTCGATGTCGCAGGTCAGGCCGGTTCCGACGGGGAGCAGCCGGGGCGTCAGGCCGATCCGGCCGAGCTGGTCGGCGAGGAACGCCGTGGTGCGGTGCTCGGCGCGGGAGAGCTCCGGGTGGGCGTGGATGTGACGGCGCCAGGCGACCACGCGACGCGCGTTCGCGTTCAGCCAGGCGTCCAGCCAGGACGGTCCGCGACCCGCACCGATGTCGGGCACGACGGACTCCACACTGGATCCGAAGCGGGAATCCATGTCCGCAATCGTGCTTTCGGTCGCGCCGATCGGCTCAGCCACCAGCGTCGTCGCCTGGGCGACGGCCCACTCGTCGTCCGTCACCGCCGAACCGTCACGGTTCGGGCGCTGGCCCGGGTCAGGGCCACGAGAATCCACCACGGTCACGCCACGCCTCCCGACGTGCAGAACTGTTCGGTCGAACCTTTTCCAGCGCGGTCGGCGACACCGGCGAGCAGCCGTTCGCACTGCGTGCCGTCGAGCACGGCCGCGAGCGCGGTCCAGGCCATCGCCACCGCCCCGTCGAGGACCGCGAGGTCCGCCGAGGGAGTGGCGCAGGCCGCGGCGAACTCCGCCTGGTGGTTGACCGCGTCCCCGCATTCCACCGCGATCATCGGGTGGATCGCGGGCAAGGCCCTGGTCACGTTGCCCATGTCGGTGCTGCCGATGACCCGGCCCCGCTCGGTGCTCCGATCGAGCGGTTCACGCCCGAGATCGGTGATCGCGCGACGGTACGCCTCCGACAACCACTGGTCGCAGGCGAGCTCCGCGTAGACCGGCGAGATCTGCACGATCTCGTGAGAACACCCGGTCGCCGTCGCACCCGCTTCGAAGCAGGCCCGGATGCGGTTCTCCAGGCGCTGCAGCGAGCGCGCTTCGGCAGCACGCAGGTTGTAGACCGCCGCGGTGCGCGCGGGCACGATGTTCGGCGCCGCGCCACCCTCCGTGACGATACCGTGCACCATCTGCTGCGGCTCCAGGTGCTGCCGCAGGAGTCCGATGGCCACCTGCGCGACGGTGAGCGCGTCGGCGGCGTTGATGCCGAGGTCGGGCGCGGCCGCGGCGTGCGCGGCGCGGCCGGTGTAGCGGACCTCCAGGTCGGTGATGGCCAGCGAGCTCGGCAGGCAGATGTCCTCGGGCCCGGGGTGCACCATCATCGCCAGGGCGACGTCGTCGAACAGGCCCGCCTCCAGCATCACGACCTTGCCGCCGCCGGTTTCCTCGGCCGGTGTGCCGAACACCTTGACGGTGAGTCCGGCTTCGTCGGCGATCTCGGCCAGCGCGAGCGCGGCGCCCACGGCGGAGGCGGCGATGACGTTGTGCCCGCAGGCATGTCCGACCTGCGGCAACGCGTCGTACTCGGCGCAGATGCCGACGACGAGGTCACCGCTGCCGCGCTCGGCGACCAGCGCGGTGTCCAGGTCGGCGACCGGGGCCTGGACGGCGAAGCCGTGCTCGGCGAGCAGCGCTGCGACCTTGGCGGCGCTGCGGTGCTCGGCGAAGGCCGTCTCCGGTTCGGCGTGGATGCTGCGGGACAGCCCGGTCAGCGCCGCCCCGTTCCTGCGCACGACGTCGCGGCAGCGGTCGCGCAGCGCGGTTCGGCCTCCGGGCGCGGGCTGATCTTCGGGCGGGGTGGTACGCATGTGCGTTCATCCTGCATCAGCTGGATCAGCTGCGCGGGACGAGCACGCTACGTGGCGTCCACCGGTAGCCCAGCTGCGCCGAACGGGTGGCGAGACTTCAGCTGGGCAGAAAAGAGGGAATTCACACCTTTGTTGAATTCCACGCAATTCCACGGGCCGAGCCGGACATTCCCGGCGCAGGGCCGGGAATGGGTGTGGGCCGGCACCGGTCGGGGGGCTTCCCGGCGCCGACCCACGTCTCGATGGGTTACTCACCCAGGAAACGTGCGGAATGACTCCACACGCACGATCAGGTGTGAAAATCCCACAGGTTCGCCGTCAGGTCTAGTCCATGGCGGAAATTGGTAGTGAAGAAATAGCGAAAACCTACGTCGCGGTCTGTTTTCTAGGAATACCTACTTCTTCTTCTCGAAGAACAGCACCGGCTTCTTCCTGATCTTGCGGGAAAGAAGCACGAGCCCGATCAGCATCACACCGGCGACCCCCATCGCGGTGCGCTGGTTGCGCTCGGCCTGCGTCTCGCGCTCGGGCGCGGGCGACCCCGGCGCCGGCGGCTGGGCCACGACGGCGACCTGGACCACCTCGGCCCTGACGGGCGCCGGACTGGCCGCCGCCCATGGTGTGAGCAGCAGGGATAACGCGATCGCAAGTCCCGCGAGCAGGCGGCCGATCCGCCACATGATGGCTCCACATCCTTCGCGTCGCGCCGGATCACCGACACATCCGGGTCGTGTTTCTGCGACCCCCGTCCAGGGGTCACCCGTTCCGGTCGGAGTCGATCATATCGAACACGTGCCGCGAGCGAACGAGGTCGACTCCCCCCAGTGAGGACAGTCCTAGAACGACCGTCGGGGGACAACCGCCGGTTCAGCGAACTCCCGGTTCACGATCGATTCGCTCCCCGAGCTCATCGACGATCAAGGTGTCCCGATCGACGCTATCGGTGCGATAAGCGGCCCGGCCCACGAGTTGCGCGAGAACAGGCGCGGTGAGCATCTGGAACAGTCCAACGAGGATCAATCCGGTGGCATAACCGAGGTCCAGCTGCACTCCGGTGCCGATCAGGATCAGGATCAGGCCCAGCGTCTGCGGTTTCGTGGCGGCCTGCAGCCTCGCGGTCACGTCCGGGAAGGTCAGCAGCCCGATCGCGCCGAACAGGCAGGACAGCGCGCCACCGATCAGGCAGATCGCGGAGAAGACGTCCGTCCAGCTCATCGGTACGGCTCCTTCCTCTCGATCAACTTCGCGGTGCTGATCGACCCGATGAAGGCCAGCAGCGCGAAGGCCGCCAGCAGCGCGATGTTCGACCCGTCCTGCTGCAAGCCCATGCCCACGCAGGTGCCCGCGACGACCAGCGTCACCAGCACGTCGACCGCTACGATCCGGTCCAACGTGGTCGTGCCGAGCAGCAACCGGACGACCACCAGCAGCCCTGCCACGCTCAGCAGCACGAAGGTCACGGCGAAGACCCAGATCACCCCGCATCACCCCTGACCAGTTCTCGTTGTCCGGCGGAGCCGACCGCATCGACGACCAGCCGTTCCAGGAACCACATCTCGCGTCGCACCGAGTCCTCCTCGCCGGGACGCAGGCCCAGCGCGTAGACGTAGCAGGTGCGGTTGGCGCGGTCGATCTGCAGCACGAACTTGCCCGGTGCGAGCGACACCGCGCTGGCCACGATCGCGATCAGGTGGTCGGAGTCGGTGCGCAGCGTGCTGGCCACGATGCCCGCCTTGGCGCTGCGCCGGTGCCAGACCGCCTGCCAGGCCACCCGGAGGGTGGAGATCACCAGGTCCCAGGCCAGGTAGCCGACGAGCCGCAGCAGCGGCAGCGGACGCAGCACCATGCCGGTGCGGATCATCGGCAGCGGGAACAGCAGGGTCACCAGCAGCGCCACCAGCACGCCGAAGAACAGCGTGCCGACGTCGAAACTGCCCCACAGCAGCACCCACACCGCGGTCAGCCAGACCACCAGCGGAACCCGGCGCAGCAGGCGCTGGTGCTTCGGCATTCGCTCACCCACCGGAACCACCTCCCAGAACCGCGGCCCGGTAGATCTCGCCGTGCATCAGGTCCCCGGCCGCGCGGCCCGCGACCTCTCCCAGCGGGCCCGCGACCAGCGCGATCACCAGGCTGGACACGACGAGCACGCCGGTCGCGGCCAGCATCGGACGACTGGAGCTGGCGGTGCCGACGACCAGTTCGTCGGTCGGGTCCGGGTCCGGCGCGGGAGCCTTCACCTGGCCCCAGAACACCCTGGTCCACACCCGCGCCATCGCGTAGAGGCTCAGCAGGCTGGTCAGCACGGCACCGGCGGTCACCGCGTAGCCGGTGATGGTTCCGCTGCCGATGCCCGCCTGCAGCAGCGCGAGCTTGGCGACGAAACCGGAGAACGGCGGCACGCCCGCCAGGCTCAGCGCCGGGAGCGCGAACAGGACCGCGATCAGCGGGGTGACCTTGGCCATGCCGCCCATGCGGGTCAGCGCCACCGTTCCGCTGTGCCGCGTGATCAGACCGCTGACCAGGAACAACGTTGCCTGCACCGTGATGTGGTGGACGACGTAGAGGATCACGCCGGTCAGGCCGACGACGTTGTAGACGCCGAGCCCGAACAGCATGTACCCGATGTGGCTGACCAGCAGGAACGACAGCAACCGGTTGAGGTCGTTCTGCGCGAGGGCGCCGAGCGCGCCGACGATCATGGTGATCAGCGCGATGCCGAGCATCAGGTCCCAGGTCTCGGCGTGCGAGAACACCAGCGTCTGGGTGCGGATCAGCGCGTAGATGCCGACCTTGGTCAGCAGGCCGGCGAACACGGCGGTGACCGGCGCGGGCGCCGTGGGGTAGCTGTCCGGCAGCCAGAAGTGCAGCGGCACCATCGCGGCCTTCACGCCGAACACGATCACCACGAGCAGCGCCAGCGCGATCTGCAGGCCGCGCGGCAGGTCGGCGACCTTGGTGCCCAGGTCGGCGAGGTTGACCGTGCCGGTCGAGGCGTAGACCAGCGCGATCATGGTGATGAACAGCAGCGACGAGGCGAGGCTGACGATCGTGTAGGTCATGCCCGCGCGGACCCGGGTGGAGGTGGTGCGGCGGGTGATCAGCACGTACGACGAGCTGAGCATGATCTCGAAGGCGACGAAGAGGTTGAACAGATCGCCGGTGAGGTACGCCAGCGACACGCCCGCGCACAGCATCAGGTACATCGGGTGGAACGTCGTGCTGGAGCGCTCCCGGCCGTAGTCGGTGATGCGCTGCCCGATCGAGTAGATCAGCACCGCGAACGTCACGACCGAGGACACCAGCAGCAGCAACGACGAGAGCCGGTCGGCGATGAGCGTGATGCCGAAGGGAGCCTGCCAGGCGCCCATCTGCAGCACCACGGGCCCGCTCTGGTCGGAGGCGTAGAGCAGCACCGCCGCGTCGGCGATGATCACGCCCAGCACCAGCAGGCCGAGGATCCGCTGCACGTCGGCGAAGCGGCCGAGGGCCAGCGAGAGCCCGGCGGCGGCCAGCGGCAGCAGGACCGGCAGGGCGACCAGGACCGTCACTGCGCCGCCTCCTTCGCCGGTTCGTCCTCCGTCGACTTCTCGTCGTCCGTCGAGTCCTCGTCCGACTCATCACCGGACTCCAGCCGCTTCTCCAACCGCTGGATCCGGCGGTCCTCGACGTCGTCGCGGACCTCGTCGTGGCCCAGCAGCGTCCAGGAGCGGTAGGCCAGCGCCAGCAGGAACGTGGTGAGCGCGAAGGTGATCACGATGGCGGTCAGCGCCATGGCCTGCGGCAGCGGATCGGTCATCTCCTCCGGGCGGGCGACGTCGAGCATCGGGGGGCGTCCGGGCGGGCCGCCCGCGATCTGCAGCAGCAGGTTCGAGCCGTGGCCGAGGACCACGATGCCCAGCAGGATCCGCATCAGGGAACGCTGCATGAGCAGGTAGAAGCCCACCGAGTAGAGGACCGCGATGGCGAACGCGACGGTCAGGTTGATGGTCATCGGCGCCCCCTCGCCGCCGCGTCGGCATCGGCCTCGATGCCCGAGCCGAGGGTGCGCAGCAGGTCCAGCACCACGCCCACGATCAGCAGGAACACACCGGTGTCGAGGATGACGCTGCTGACGAACTTGATCTCGCCCAGCAGCGGCAGGGTGAACTTGTAGATCGCGGTCTCCAGCAGCTGGCCACCGAAGAGCAGCGGCAGGAACGCCGAGGCGCAGGCGATCGTCAGGCCGAGGCCGATCAGCACCGGCGGTCGCATCGACACCACGGCGCTGTCGTCCATGCGGCCACCGGCGAGGTGGCGCAGCAGGAACGCCTGCCCGGCCACCAGGCCGCCGGTGAAGCCGCCGCCCGCACGGTCGTGCCCGGCGAACAGCAGGTAGATCGACAGCACCAGCACGGTCGGGAACACGATGCGCGCGACCAGCTCCAGCAGCACAGAGCGGGCCTGGCCTTCGCGGCGGAAACCGGACAGCAGCCAGCGCTCGGTCGGCGCGTCCCAGCTCGTCCATGACGGCTTGGTCGAGGGACTCACTTGCGCACCTCCTGCTGTTGCGTCTGCTCGCGCCTCCGGCGTTCGTGCCTGGAGGCCAGGATCAAGCTGGCGACACCGGTCGCGGCCACCGCGAGGACGGCGATCTCGCCGACGGTGTCGAAGGCGCGGAAGTCCACGATGATCGCGTTGACCACGTTGGTGGCCCCGGCGCCCTTCTCCGCGTGATCCATGAAGTACTGGCTGGCCTCCGGCGGTGCCTGGCGCGCCGAGCTGAACCCGATCGCGGCCAGCGCGACGAACAGCCCGGCGGCGCTGGCGATGATCGCCTTGGGGATCCGGATGGCCTTCGACGAGTCGGCCTGCGTGAAGCGCTCCGGGAGCCTGCGCAGCACGAACACGAACGCCACGACGGTCAGCGTCTCCACCAGGAACTGGGCGAGCGCGAGGTCCGGGGCGCCGTCGACGATGAACAGCCCACCGATGCCGTAGCCGATGACGCCGACCAGCAGCACCGCGGTGAGCCTGCGGTGGGCGCGCAGCACGGCCAGCGCGGCGAGCACCACGCCCAGGCTCAGCGGCACCTGCAGCAGGTTGTCGTAGGCGCGCAGGTCGTCGGGCACGGTGAACTGGATCAGCAGGGCCGATCCGGGGATGGCCACGACCGTCACGAGGATGATGCCGAGGTAGGTGGGCAGGGAACCCACCTGGGTGCGCGCGGTGACGGCGACCGCGACGCGTTCCAGCAGCGCGGTGATCCGCTCGTAGCCGCGCTGGGCGTTGAGCGGCTGCGGAAGCCGGTTGCGCCAGGCGGTGAGCGGGGTGCGCGCCCGGTGCAGCCCCAGGCCACCGGCGACGGCGAGCACCGACAGCGCGAGCGGGAGGCTGAAGCCGTGCCACAGCGCGAGCTCGGCGGGCTTGCCGACGGACTCGTAAGACGTCGCGTAGCCGACGGCGAGCTCGTGGGCCACCGGGTAGGCGACGCCCAGCAGCAGGCCAGCGAGCGCGGGCAGCCCGGCGGGGATCAGGGCCTGCAGGTCGGCGGGTTTGACGGTGGTCGGCGCGAGCCCGGGTTTGGTCCCGAAGGCGCCGAACCACATGCGCAGGCTGTAGGCGACGGTGAGCGTCGAGCCGAGCACCAGGAAGACGTCGACCGCAGCACCCGCTGGGCCGGACAGGAACGCGCCGAACGCGGCCTCCTTGCCGAGGAAGCCGAGCATCGGCGGCAGTCCCGCCATCGACGCAGCGGCCAGGGCGGCGATCACCGCGAGCCACGGCTGTCGGGCGGCGAGCCCGGAGAGCTTGCGGATGTCGCGGGTGCCGGCCTGGTGGTCGATCATGCCGACGACCAGGAACAGGGTGGCCTTGAACAGGCCGTGCGCCAGCAGCATCGTCGCTCCGGCGAGCGCGGCGTCGTGGCTGCCCGCGCCGAAGAGCACCATCAGGAAGCCGAGCTGGCTGACCGTGCCGTAGGCCAGCAGCTTCTTCAGGTCGTGCTCGTGCAGCGCGCGCCAGCCGCCGAAGAGCATGGTGGCCAGCCCGAACACCACGGCCGGAACGCGCCATTCGGGCTGCGCTGCGAAGATCGGGCCGAGCCGGGCGACGAGGAAGACACCGGCTTTGACCATCGACGCCGCGTGCAGGTAGGCGCTGATCGGGGTGGGGGCGACCATGGCGGCGGGCAGCCAGTTGTGGAAGGGCAGCTGCGCGGACTTGGTGAACGCGCCCACGAGGATCAGCACCGCGGCCACGGCGGTGGCGGTGCCGGTCGGCGGGTGGGCGATGAGCTCGGAGATCCGGTAGGTGCCCGCCGTCTCGCCCAGCACGACGAAGCCGAGCAGCATGACCAGACCGCCGAGGCTGGTGATCATCAGCGCCTGCAGCGCCGACCGGCGGGATTCGCGGCTGATGCCCGCCTGCCCGACCAGCAGGAACGAGCAGACCGTGGTCAGTTCCCAGAAGATGTAGACGGTGGTGAGGTCGTCGGCCACGACCAGTCCGAGCATCGCTCCGGCGAAGCCCAGCAGCAGCGGTGCGGAACGCCGCGCGTCACCGCGTCCTCGGGCGAAGTAGGAGTCGGCGTAGATCAGCACCAGCACGCCCAGGCCGCAGACCAGGATGGTCATCACCAGCGCGAGCGCGTCCAGACGGAAGCCGAAGTTCAGGCCGATCAGCGGCACCCAGGGCACGGTCTCGGTGATCGTCGCGCCCGCGAGCACCTGCGGGGTGCGGGCGAGCAGCCAGAAGGCGGCCGCGGCGGGTGGGATCGCGGCGATCAGGAACGCTGCGCGGGTGTTGCGCCGGGCCACCAGCGGCAGGAGCACGGCCACCAACAGGTGCGCGATGACGAAGCCGAACAAAGCACCTCCTCCGCACCGCTGTTGTCATGCCCGCCAGCCTCGTCCGATCATTCGCCACCCAGGAGGTCCGCGCACCACGACGCGATCAGTCGTCGCGGATGTCCGGAAGGTCCGACCACTGACAAGTTATCTGCACGCACCCGGCTCGCGCCAACACCGCGCATCGGAGCGTCCGGGCCGCTGGGAGGCGGTTTTTCGTTGCGCCGAAATAACGTTCGCCTCGAAAACGGTACGAGACCGCGACTTTGCGAGTGGGATTCTTCACGTGGCGTAACATCGTCTCCCGACCTGGGCGATCTCCCGGTGGTCGATGTCTCGCCGCTGAGTTTTCGGAGGTCTTCGGACCCGTTCCGGCCCGACTGTCGGACCGAAGGTGGAAAATGTGGCCGTGCCCACCGACAACCAGAACACCCTCGCCGGCATCGGTCGGCTGATCGCCGACCGGTACCGCCTGGAGCGCAAGCTCGGCGGCGGCGCGATGGGCACCGTGTGGTACGGCACAGATGAACTGCTGCATCGCCCGGTGGCCGTCAAGCAGGTCAAGCTCGCGCCGGGAATGCCGGAGGAAGAGGCGGCCGAGCTGCGCGAACGCGCGCTGCGCGAGGCACGCGCCATCGCGGTGCTGTCGCACCCCAACGTGGTGACGCTCTACGACGTCGCGCGCGACCAGGACGAGCCGTTCGTGGTGATGGAGCTCGTCCCGTCGCAGAGCCTGGCGGCGATCCTCGACGACCACGGCGCGCTCGACGACAACCAGCTCGCGGTGATCGCCGACGGCGTCGCGGCCGGGCTGGACGCCGCGCACCGGGCCGGGATCGTGCACCGCGACGTCAAACCGGGCAACGTGCTGATCGGCGACGACGGACGGTTGAAGGTCAGCGATTTCGGCATCTCCCGCAACGTCGCCGAGCACACGCTCACCAACACCGGGATCCTGCTGGGAACTCCGGCCTACATCGCCCCCGAGGTCGCCGCCGGAGAAGCGGTGACGGCCGCCGCGGACCTGTGGGGTTTGGGCGCCACGCTGTTCGCCGCCGCCGAGGGCCGCCCGCCCTACGACGTGGGCGACGATCCACTCGCGACGGTCACCGAGGTCGTGCGCGGTCCCGTTCCGACGCTGCACCGGCCGGGCGCGGTGGGCGACGTGATCCGGGCGCTGATGGTCAAGGACCCGGCGCAGCGGATGCCGTTGACGGAGGTGCGGCGCCGGTTGCAGCACCTGCTGCCGGAACCGGGCGCCCGTCCGTTCGCGATGCTGCTGGATCCCGAAGCGCCGACCGTCCGGGTCCGGCAGCGGGTGCTGCAGCAGACCTCTCAGGACAAGCCGTCGATCCCGCCCGCTCCGCAGCTCACCGGTTCGGCGCCGCTGGCGGCCGATCCCGGTCCGCCACCGTTCGCGCTGCACGACCCGCCGAAGAAGAAGCGCCGTCCGCTGCGCGCGTTCGCGCTGGTGCTGGCAGCGCTGCTGCTGTTCACCGCTGCGCTGATCGGCTCGTTCGCGGTGACGCGACTGATGGCCGGCCAGTCGCTGCTTCCGGAGCTGGAGCCACCGTCCACCTCGGACCCGAACCCGGCGCTTCCGGCGCTGACGCCGCACAGGGAGAACGCGAAGCACTCGGCGGCGCCCAACGGCGGCGAGTTCTCGATCATGGCTCCGGCCGGGTGGCGCACCTTCCACAGCGAGCGCAACGACCTCTCGAACAACTCGGTGGTCGCGTTCGTGTCCGCTGATGGGGCCACGGAGGTCGCGGTGCAGCGCTACGGCGGCTACTTCGACAGGGGGCTGACGCTGGACGGCTACCAGACGCAGCTGCCGCGAGCGATCGGCGGCCCGGCGGCCGACGTCACCGTCAACAGCTTCCACACGGTCAACGGCGTGCGCAGGGTCGTCTACTCGACCAAGGTGGAGCAGCTGCTCAGCGGTCCGGCGAAGGAGATCGAGCGCCGCACCACGGCGGCGTTGCGGCAATCCGACGACGACCTCTGGATCGTCCGGGTGACCAGCAGTCCGGATCAGTGGCAGACGGCGGAGGCCCTGTTGGACCAGGTGCTCCCCACCTTCGAACCCGCCGGCTGAGGCCGCGGCCCGGTCGCGAGCACCGGACCCGCTGCGGATCGTCGTCGCCAATGGGCCGTTCTGGTCCGAACCGTCCACGCTCGATGTCCCATTTGCCCGGTCAGTTCGGACCAAAACCGACCGCAGGTGAGGCGGACGAGCACGCGCCGGAAAAACGGAGAGACTAAGCTGCCCGGCCGTGACCGCTACGAACATCTCCGACCCGTCCGCCCTCGCCCACGAGGCTTCGGCGAAGCTCGCCGAGCTCACGGGTGCCGACGGCCACGACCTGGCCGTCGTCCTCGGTTCCGGCTGGCAGCCCGCCGCCGACGAGATCGGGACGCCCGAAGCCGAGATCAGCATGGACGAGCTGCCGGGCTTCGCCAAGCCGGGCGCCGTCGGGCACACCGGCAAGATGCGCTCGGTGCCGGTGGGCGACAAGCGCGTGCTGGTCATCCTCGGCCGCACCCACATGTACGAGGGCCACGGCATCGTGAAGGTCGCGCACGGCGTGCGGACCGCCGTAGCGGCCGGGTGCCGGACGGTGATGCTCACCAACGCGGCAGGCGGCATCCGCGAGGGCATGCAGGTCGGGCAGCCGGTCCTGATCAGCGACCACATCAACATGACCTCGCTGTCGCCGCTGGTGGGCGCGAACTTCGTGGACCTGACCGACCTCTACTCACCGCGGCTGCGGGAACTGGCGCGCGGCATCGACTCCTCGCTGGAGGAGGGCGTCTACGCGGGTCTGCCGGGTCCGCACTTCGAGACCCCGGCCGAGATCCGGATGCTGCGCACCCTCGGCGTGGACCTGGTGGGCATGTCGACCGTGCTGGAGGCCATCACCGCGCGGTCGCTGGGCGCAGAGGTGTTCGGCCTGTCGTTGGTGACGAACCTGGCGGCCGGGTTGAGCGGTCAGCCGCTCAACCACGAGGAGGTCCTGGAGGCGGGCAGGGTTTCGGCATCGCGGATGGGCCGGTTGCTGCGGGCGTTGCTGGAGGCGGCGTGACCCAGCCGGATGTCCGGGCGGCCGCGGAGCAGTGGATCGCCGACGACGTCGACCCTCGCGCCCAGGACGAGCTGCGGGAACTCCTCGACTCGCCTGAGCTGGCCGACCGGATGTCGGGCATGCCGCGCTTCGGCACGGCGGGGATGCGCGCCCCGGTGCGCGCGGGTGCCAACGGCATGAACCGGGCGGTGGTCGTGCGCACCACCGCCGGGGTCGCGAGCTGGCTGGTGCAGCAGGGGCTCGGCGGCGGGATCGTGGTGGTGGGCAGGGACGCCCGGCACGGGTCGGAGGATTTCGCCCTGGACGTCGCGGGTGTGCTGGCGGCGGTGGGCTTCGACGTGCGGGTGCTGCCGGAGCCGCTGCCGACGCCGGTGGTCGCCCACGCCGCGCGGGCTCTGGACGCGGTGGCCGGGATCCAGATCACGGCGTCGCACAACCCGCCGCAGGACAACGGTTTCAAGCTCTACCTGGGTGGCGGCGTCCAGCTGGTGGGTCCGGCGGATGCCGAGATCGAGGCGGCGATCGCGAAGACGCCTGCGGCGAAAGCGGTGTCGCGCAAGCAGAACTGGACGCTGCTGGAGTCCGGTCAGGACGACTACCTGGCCCGGGTGTCGGCGTTGCCGCGCGGCGGCGACCGCGAGGTCCGGGTGGCGGCGACGGCGCTGCACGGCGTCGGCGCGAAGACGTTGCGAAGGGCGTTGCAGCGCGCGGGTTTCGACGACGTGCACTTCGTGGCCTCGCAGTCCGAACCGGACCCGGACTTCCCGACGGTGGGTTTCCCGAACCCGGAGGAGCCCGGCGCGACGGACGAGTTGTTGCAGCTGGCCGAGGACATCAACGCGGATCTCGCGATCGCGCTGGACCCGGATGCCGACCGGTGCGCGCTGGGCGTGCGCGATGCGGGCACCTGGCGGATGTTGAGCGGCGACGAGACCGGGGTGCTGCTGGCCTGGCACATCCTGTCCACTTTGGATGAATCAGCGCCGGATCCGCTGGTCGCCACGACGATCGTGTCCTCCAGCATGCTGCGTTCGATCGCCGCCGAGTTCGGGGTCCGCTACGCCGAGACGCTCACCGGATTCAAGTGGCTGGTGCGCGCGGGCGACGGCGAGGGAACCGGTCTGGTGTACGCCTACGAGGAGGCGCTGGGGCACAGCGTCGACCCCGACCGGGTGCGCGACAAGGACGGCATCTCGGCGGCGGTGCTGGCCTGCGACCTGACCGCGAGCCTGCTGGCCTCGGGCGATCACCTGCTGGACCTGCTCGACGAGCTGTTCACCGAGCACGGCGTGCACCAGACGGGCCAGGTGTCGGTGCGGGTGACGGACCTGGCGGTGATCCCGCGGATCATGGAGCGGCTGCGCGGCGAACCGCCGCAGGAGCTGGCGGGAACGGCCGTGCGGACGCGCGACCTGCTGCCGGACACCGACGCGCTGGTGGTCACCGGCGACGGCGGGCTGCGCGTGGTGATCCGCCCGTCGGGAACCGAACCGAAGCTCAAGTGCTACCTGCAGGTGGTCGAGCAGGTCGGCGAGCTGCCGCTGGCGGAGGCCAAGCAGCGCGCCGCGGACCGCCTGGACGAGCTCACCCGAGCCGTGACGGCCTTGGTGGAGGAGTAGATGGCCAAGCTGCTGATCGTGCACCACACACCCTCGCCCGGCATGCAGGCGATGTTCGAGCAGGTGGTGGCAGGTGCGACGACCGACGAGATCGAGGGGGTCGAGGTCGTGCGGCGGCCCGCGCTGAGCGCCACCGCCTCCGACGTCCTCGACGCCGACGGCTACCTACTGGGGACACCCGCCAACCTGGGCTACATCTCGGGCGCGCTGAAGCACTTCTTCGACACGATCTACTACCCCTGCCTGGACGCGACCAGCGGACGGCCGTTCGGCTACTACGTGCACGGCAACGAGGGCATCGAGGGAGCGCAGCGCGCGATCACCTCGATCACCACCGGGCTGGGCTGGCAGCAGGCGGCCGAGCCCGCGACCGTCCTGGGCGCGCCGGAGAAATCCGACCTGGATTCCTGCTGGGAGCTGGGCGCCACGGTGGCCGCGAACCTGATGCCGTAGGTGGTCCCGGGACCACCCAGTTGATCTTGGTTGGGGCGTCTCCTATAACCTGATCGTGTCGTCGGGGCGCGCCCCTTGACGACGGCGGGGCGCCCCGGACAGAGCCCGCCTTCCCTCATCACGTGCGATGTTCGGGGCGCCCCGCACCTTCGCTCATCGTAATCAGCCGCCACCCGCTCCTTCGTGACCGTCGAGGAATCCGCAGGCCCTCCAGCAGCATTTCCGGGGCCGTACGCGTTACCCTGCGACAGTGAGTGAGGAAACGATCCGACTCGAACTCGATGACTCCGGCGTCTCCGTGGATCTCCCCAAGCCCCCTGGTCCTCACGACCAGGTTCAGGGCGTTCCCTACCGGCCGGTCGAGTTCCGTGACGACGACCTACCGGCGGCTTTGGAACGATCCGCCAAGTGGCTTCGCGAGGCCCAGAACTGGCTCGGCGAACCGATCGATGTGATCGCGGTTCATCTCGATTACGACGATCGAGACGGCGCCCCGTACTACGACCTGAAGTTGATGTGCAACGAGGAGGACCTGGCAGGCGCACCGATCGCGATGCGCAGACTGCGAAGCGACTCCGTCGGCTGACCGTCTCTGAAGATCCTTCTCGAATCAACGCGATGGCCCGGCCGGCCTGTCCGGCCGGGCCGCTCTTCTAGAAACTCGAACGACGGCCCTTCCACTGGTCGCGGCCCTGGTGGGCGCGCACGGCGCCGTCGAGCAGGAGCACGCCGAACAGCGTCCCGCTGATCGGTGCCAGCGGCGCGAGCTCGGGGTTCGCCCGCATGAACCTCGCCGTCCCGGCGTGGGCGGCGCCCTGCGCGGCGCAGCCGACGAGCCCGAGCGCGGTCAGCACGGGCCGGCGTCCGCGCCCCACCAGCACCGACAGCGGCGCGGCCAGCGACATCGCGATCTGGCCGAGGCCGATGGCCGCCAGCACCGGTGCCGAGCCCTTGGTGCCCGCCACGAAGCTCTTCCGGAACGACGCCCAGCCCTGCTCGAAGGGGTCCATCCCGCTGGTGCGCAGGTGGTCGAGGCCGTCGACGGTGCGCGTGGTGCCGCCGTGGTCGCGCACGGCGGTGGCGATCGCGACGTCCTCGTTGCGGATCGCGGCGAACGCGGCCCAGCCGCCGACCTTCTCGTAGTGCGAGCGGCGCACCAGGATGCAGTGGCCGATGGCGAACGCCTTGCGACCCCGGCCGTCCGGTGAGGCGTTCTCGCCGATGAGCTGCAACCCGGGCGGCATCAGCAGCGGCCAGGTCGCCGAGCGGTCCGCAGGCGGGCCGCCAGGGGTGGAGACGAGGTCGGCCTCGATGGCGTCGGCCGTGGCCAGCAGGCGGCTGAGCAGATCGGGCGCGGCGACCGTGTCGGCGTCGAGGAACAGCAGCCACTCACCGGCCTCCGGCGGACCGGCGGCCTCCACGCCGACGTGCATCGCGTGCACCTTGCCGCCCCAGCCGGGCGGCGGCGAGTCCACCCGCACCGGCACCACGCGCGGGTCGCGCCGGGCGAACTCGCGGGCGATCTCGCCGGTGGCGTCGGTGGAGCCGTCGTCGACCACGAGCACCCGCAGCAGCGCTTCGTGCTGGGCGTCGTGGGTCTGCGACACGATCGAGTTCAGGCAGTCGGCGAGGACAGCGGCTTCGTTGCGGGCGGGGACGACAACGGTGACCTTCGGCGGCGCGACCTCACCCGATCGGGGTTCTCGCAGCGACGCGATGGCGCGCGTCTGGCGGATCGTGCGCACGCTGCGGATCAACACCCCCACGGCGACCGCACCGAGCACCAACGACCAGCGGTTCGTGTGTCTTCGCGGTGAAACCACGAACTCAGCGTGCCACGGAAGGGGCAAACGGGTGCTGATCAAATGCCCTAATTGGCGCTGAACTTCGCGTTGCGCCCACGCTCCTACGGGGTGTGGCGAACGGGTCGTGGGGTCAGACGGCCCCGTACTCGCGGTCCCCGGCATCGCCGAGGCCGGGGACGATGAAGCCCGATTCGTTGAGCCGGTTATCGATGCTCGCCGTCACCACGTTCACCGGCAGGCCGGCCTCTTCGAGGCGCCGGACGCCCTCGGGCGCGGCGAGGGTGCAGATGGCGGTGACGTCGGTGGCGCCGCGCTCGACCAGCAGCTCGATGGTGTGCACCATCGAACCGCCGGTGGCCAGCATCGGGTCCAGCACCAGCACCGGGATGCCGGTGAGGTCCGCGGGCAGCGACTCCAGGTACGGGGTGGGCTGCAGGGTCTCCTCGTCCCGGGCGAGCCCGACGAAGCCCATCTGCGCCTCCGGGATCAACCGGTGCGCCTGGTCGGCCATGCCCAGCCCGGCCCGCAGCACCGGGACCAGCAGCGGCGGGTTCGCGATCCGGTAGCCGGTGGTCTTGGCCACGGGCGTGTGGATGGGCTCTTCCGCCAGTTGGGCATCGCGCGTCGCTTCGTAGATGAGCATCAGCGTGAGCTCTTGCAGCGCCGCGCGGAAGGCGGCGCTGTTGGTGCGCGCATCGCGCATCGTCGACAACCGCGACTTCGCCAGGGGGTGGTCCACGACCCGAACGTCCATGACGGACAACCGTAACGGCCGCTTTCCACCCCCGGCGTACCGACTTGCGCGAACGTGTCTCCGATCGCACGTCTACGGGTGCAGGACGACCTTCGTGTAGCCCTCGATGCGCTGATCGAACTTGCTGTAGGCATCAGGGGCGTCGTCCAGCGACAGCTCGTGGGAGACGACGAAGCTCGGCTTCGCCCGACCCGAGATGATCATGTCGCGCAACTGGCGGTTGTAGCGCTTGACGTTGCACTGGCCGGTGCCGATGACCTGGCCCTTCTCGAACATCCTCCCGACCGACACCAGCAGCCTGCCCTTCTTGGCCTCCTCCGACGGGCCGCCCGGATCCGCGGGCACGTAGAGGCCGGGCACGCCGAGACGCCCGGTCGGGCGCACGGTTTCGATCAGCGAGTTGAGCACGATGGCGGGTTCTTCCTTGGACGCGTCGCCGACCTGGGCCTGGTAGCCGACGGCGTCGACGCCCTTGTCGGTCCCCTCGCCGTCGGTGCTTTCCTTGATCATCTGAACCGGATCGCCCTGCGAGAAGTCGATCGGGATCGCACCCATCTCCTCGGCCTTGGCCAACCGCTCCGCGACGCGGTCCACGCAGAACACACGGGACGCGCCCCGCAGCAGCGCGGAGTAGGCGGCCATCAGGCCCACCGGCCCCGCCCCGTACACCGCGACGGTCTCGCCCGGCGACACCTGCGCGAGCTCGCACCCGTGGTAGCCGGTCGGGAAGATGTCGGCCAGCAGCACGAAGTCGGTCTCGTGCTCGCTGCCGGAGGGCAGCTTCAGGCAGTTGAAGTCGGCGTGCGGGACCCGCAGGTACTCGGCCTGCCCACCGGTGTAGGGCCCCATCGCGACGTAGCCGTAGGCCCCGCCCGCGAACCCGGGGTTCACGGTCAGGCAGAAGCCGGTGTTGCCCGCCATGCAGTTCTTGCAGAACCCGCAGGCGACGTTGAACGGCATCACCACCCGGTCACCCTTGCTCAGGCCGACGACGCCCTCGCCGAGCTCCTCGACGACGCCCATGTTCTCGTGCCCGAACACGATTCCCGGCTCAGCGGCCGTGCGCCCCTCGTACATGTGCAGGTCCGAACCGCAGATCGCGGTCGAGGTCACCCGCACGATCACGTCGCTGGGATGCTGGATCCTCGGACTCTCCACCTCATTCACAGCAACCCGGTAAGGCTCTTGGTACACGACGGCCTTCATCTCAGACCTCCAGAACACATGCGTGACCGCTCATGGCCCCAGGGGACTACCCATCTCCGGCCGAGCGCACTCCCACGGCCGGAGGACTTCAGCGGGAATCGCCCCGGGGCGGGTGGAGGCGGTCGCGTGTCGCGGTGGCGGTCAGCCAGCAGGTGTCGCACGTCGGGGACAGCCAGTCGATCGCGGTCGGTTTGCCCAGGTTGATCGTCTCGCCGCAGAGGGTTTCGCGGACCTGGCCAGGGTGCGGCGGTTCCGCGGGGTGCAGGGCGTGGCGGAGGCCGCCGCTAGAGTCGAATTTATGAGTGACGGCAATAAGTACGTCTTATCCGACGCTGCTTGGCGGAAGTCGTCACGCAGCTCGGACAACTCCTACTGCGTCGAAGTCGCGGTCACCGACGAGGTGGTCGGGGTGCGCGACACCAAGGACCGCGAGAGCGGCACCCTCGCCTTCAGCCGTGAGCGGTGGAACGACTTCCTCTCCGGCCTCCGCAACCAGCAACACCACCCCGTGACCCCGTAACGCCTCGGTCACCTCACCCGGAATACCGCAGTAATCAGGTACCTGATTACTGCGGTATTCCGGCACCCGATTACTGCGGTATTCCGGGGCATCCTGGCACCGGGGGTTCGGTGTGGGGTCTCGGGTTGGTGGCGGCGCCTGGCTCTTCGGGGCGTTGGCTGGGTTGAGCCAGGTGTGGTTATGGCGGCGGGTGGCCGGGAGCAGGGTTTACGGGTCATGGGCGAATTGGCGTGAACGCTCCATCCGGACGCCCACCCCAGGTCTGGACCTAGACTGCCGGGCATGGCATGGACGCCGTTCGATCTTGACGACGCCGTGCGGGATGACCGGTCGCTGCGCCGGTTCCTGCACGGTCTTCCTGGCGTCGACCAGGTGGGGCTGGAGCAGCGGGCCGCCGGGCTGGGCACCCGGAGCATCAAGAAGAACTCCAAGATGCAGGCCATCGACACCGCGATCTCCATGGTCGACCTGACGACCCTGGAAGGCGCCGACACCGAGGGCAAGGTCCGGGCGCTGTGCGCCAAGGCTCGGCGGCCCGACCCCGGGCAGGACGGGGTTCCGCGGGTCGCAGCCGTGTGCGTGTACTCCGACCTGGCCGCCACCGCCGTCGCCGAGCTCGACGGGTCCGGGATCCACGTGGCCTCGGTGGCCACCTCGTTCCCCTCCGGGCGGGCCGCGCGGGCCGTGAAACTGGCCGACGTGGAGCACGCCGTGGCCGCCGGAGCCGACGAGATCGACATGGTCATCGATCGGGGCGCGTTCCTGGCCGGGCGCTACGGGCAGGTCTTCGACGAGATCAAGGCCGTCAAGGCCACCTGCGGCAGCGCGCACCTCAAGGTCATCCTGGAGACCGGCGAGCTGGCGACCTACGACAACGTGCGCCGGGCGTCGTGGCTGGCGCTGCTGGCCGGAGGTGACTTCATCAAGACCTCCACCGGCAAGGTCTCCCCCGCCGCGACGCTGCCGGTCACGCACCTGATGCTGCAGGCCGTGCGCGACTGGCGGGACACCATCGGTGAGCTGCGCGGTGTCAAACCCGCGGGCGGCATCCGCAACACCAAGGACGCGATCCGGTACCTGGTGGCGGTGCACGAGGTCGCCGGGCCCGAGTGGCTCACCCCCGACCTGTTCCGGTTCGGCGCGTCCAGCCTGCTCAACGATCTGCTCATGCAGCGGCGAACCCAGCTCGAAGGCCACTACAGCGGCCCCGATTACGTGGCGGTGGACTGATGACCAGCCCTTGGGAGTACGCGCCCGCGCCGGAGTCGCGCGAGCTCGCCGACCTCAAGCCGAACTACCGGATGTTCGTCGACGGCGAGTTCGTCGACGGCGGCGGGCAGACCATCAAGACCGTCAACCCGGCGACCGAGGAAACCCTCGCCGAGGTGTCCTCGGCCGACACCGGCGACGTGGACCGGGCGGTCGCCGCCGCGCGCCGCGCCCACGACCAGGTGTGGTCGAAGCTGCCGGGCAAGGAGCGGGCGAAGCACCTGTTCCGGATCGCGCGGCTCATCCAGGAGCGCTCCCGCGAGCTGGCGGTGCTGGAGACGCTGGACAACGGCAAGCCCATCAAGGAATCCCGCGACGTCGACGTCCCCACCGCCGCAGCGCACTTCTTCCACCACGCCGGCTGGGCCGACAAGCTCGACCACGCCGGTTTCGGGCCCAACCCGAAACCGCTGGGCGTGGCCGGACAGGTGATCCCGTGGAACTTCCCGCTGCTGATGCTGGCGTGGAAGATCGCGCCGGCGCTGGCCTGCGGCAACACCGTGGTGCTCAAGCCCGCCGAGACGACGCCGCTGAGCGCGCTGGTGTTCGCCGACCTCTGCCACCAGGCCGGGCTGCCGGCGGGCGTGGTCAACATCGTGCCGGGCGCCGGTGACATCGGGGCCGCGCTGGTGGCGCACTCGGACGTGGACAAGGTGGCCTTCACCGGCTCGACCGAGGTCGGCAAGCAGATCCAGCGGACCGTGGCCGGGACCGGCAAGAAGCTGACGCTGGAGCTGGGCGGCAAGGCCGCCAACATCGTCTTCGACGACGCGCCCCTGGACCAGACCGTCGAGGGCATCGTCAACGGCATCTTCTTCAACCAGGGCCACGTGTGCTGCGCGGGTTCCCGGCTGCTGGTGCAGGAGACCGTGGCCGAAGAACTGCTGGAGAAGCTGCGCGCGCGGGTGAGCACGCTGCGCGTGGGTGACCCGCTGGACAAGAACACCGACGTCGGCGCCATCAACTCCGCCGAGCAGCTCAGCAAGATCACCGAGCTCGTCGAGGGCGGTTCCGCCGAAGGTGCCCAGCGCTGGAGCAGCCCTTGCGAGCTGCCGGAACGCGGTTTCTTCTTCGCGCCGACGGTGTTCTCCGGGGTGCAGCAGTCGATGCGGATCGCCCGCGAGGAGATCTTCGGTCCCGTCCTGTCGGTGCTGACGTTCCGCACGCCCGACGAGGCGATCGCCAAGGCCAACAACACGCCCTACGGGCTGTCGGCCGGGATCTGGACCGAGAAGGGCTCGCGGATCCTGTGGGCGGCGCAGAAGCTGCGCGCGGGCGTGGTGTGGGCGAACACGTTCAACCGGTTCGACCCGACCGCGCCCTTCGGCGGCTACCGCGAATCCGGGTTCGGCCGCGAGGGCGGCCGGGCTGGTTTGGAGGCGTACCTCGATGTCTGACGTTGCCGGCCGGCTGGCCGTCGCCAAGACCTACAAGCTCTACATCGGTGGCGCGTTCCCGCGCTCCGAATCCGGACGGGTGTTCGCCGTGACCTCTGCGGACGGGGAGTTCCAGGCCAACGTCGCGCACGCCTCCCGCAAGGACGTGCGCGACGCCGTCGCCGCCGCCCGCAAGGCGTTCGGCGGCTGGTCCGGTGCCACCGCCTACAACCGGGGCCAGGTGCTGTTCCGCATCGCCGAGGTGATGGAGGGGCGGCGCGAGCAGTTCGCCGCCGAGGTCTCCACCGCCGAAGGCATCTCGCGGGAAGCCGCTTTGTCCACCGTGGACACCTCGGTGGATCGCCTGGTCTGGTACGCGGGCTGGACCGACAAGATCGCGATGGTGCTCGGCGCGTCGAACCCGGTTGCGGGCCCGTACTTCTCGTTCAGCACGCCCGAACCGACCGGGGTCGTGGGCGTGCTGGCGCCGCAGGAGTCCTCGCTGCTGGGGCTGGTCAGCGTGATCGCTCCGGTGATCGCCGCGGGCAACACCTGCGTGGTCGTGACCTCCGGGGAGCGGCCGCTGCCCGCGATCACGCTCGCGGAAGTGCTGGCCACCTCGGACGTTCCGGGCGGGGTGGTCAACGTGCTGACCGGCCGGGCCGCCGAGCTCGGCCCGTGGCTGGCCTCCCACGCCGACGTCGACGCGCTGGACCCGACCGGGGCCTCCCACGAGCTGCGCGTCGAGCTCGCGCGCTCGGCCGCGGACACCGTCAAGCGGGTGCTGCCGGTCCGCGGTGAACCCGACTGGACCGGCGAACCCGATCTGCAGCGCCTGCGCGCCTTCACCGAGATCAAGACCGTGTGGCACCCCGCGGGAACCTGAGGCCACTTCGCGTTCGGGTGGACGACGTCAGTGCTTGTTCGGGTAGCGGACCCGACCTCGGCGGATGGAGTGCGCGAGCATCGCGAACATGCCGACGAGGAAGACGACGCCGAGGGTGAGGATCAACCAGCTCGGGGCGGTGACGACCGGAGTCTCGTCGTCGAGGTGCTTGTTGCAGATCACCTGGGCGCCCAAGCCCGCGATCAGCGCGACGACGGCCCCACCGGCGTAGAGCTTGTTGTTCGCGGAGGCCGTGCGAGCGAGGTAGACCAGCAGGGCCACGACGACGACCGCCACCAGGAGGAGCGGCTGCGCCACGACATCGCGCAGCGTGTAGACCACCCCCGCCTCGTCCAGGGCGAGCCCGTCGCCGAAGAAGGTCTGGCCGAACAGGGCCAGCGTCGCGACGGCGACGAAGGTGAGCACGATGCCGCCGGTGGAGCGCTTGCCGGTGGCCGGGTCGAGCTGCGCGGCGACCTGCCGCGCGTAGTCGCGCGGCTTGCCGAACGCGTCCACCGGGTCCTCACCGGTCTCGGCCACGTGCGCCTCGACCTCGGCGAGCACCTCGCCCACGCGCTCACCGGATACCTCGTGGAAGCGCAGCGCCTTGTGCAGGTCATCGGTGTACTTGTCCAGCGTCATCATGCTCGCACCCCTCGTTCCACAACGGCGATCGAGTTCCGGGCGAACTCGACCCACTTCGGTCCCATCTCCGCCAGCGCGGCGCGGCCCTGATCGGTCAGGGAGAAGAACTTCCGGCCGGGGCCGCCTTCGCCCGCCCGCCACTCCGCCTGCAGCAGGCCGTCGGCGGCCAGCCGATTGAGCAGCGGGTAGAGCGTCCCGGCTTTCATGTCCGGCAGTCCGGCCTCGGCCAACCGCTGCAGCAGCGTGTAGCCGTAGCCCTCTCCGCCTTCGGCCAGCAGCGCCAGCACCGCGAGGTCGAGCACCCCGCGCAGCCATTGCGTCTGCCTGGCCGTCGTCCGTTCCGCCATGACTACAACGTAACACCGACTAGTGTGCGACACCAACTAGTAGGTCGGAGAAAATCCCCACCGGAACTCCGATGGGGATCTGATCAGCGGATTTGCCAGTCCAGACGGCCGTCCTCGGTCACAGTCGGGTAGCTGTGCCCGGCGGGGACGCCGTCGGTCAGCGCTCGGTGCACGTCGGCGAGCATCGCCGTGATGCCCTGCCACTCCGGCCGCAGCACCTGCGCGTGCTCCTGCTCCCACTCCAGCACGCACCCGCGCAACGGCCCCGGCCGCAGGTCGACCACCAGCTCATCGGCGAAACCATCACCGGCGATCGGGATCCACGACGGGTGGAAGCTCGATCCCGGCGATCCCGCGTAGTAGTCGCAGGCCGGTCGGTCCCACTGCGCCGTCCAGGTCTTGCGGTGATCGCGCCACGCCGACAACGCCTGGTGCGCGCCGTAAGGCGTGTAGAACGGCGGCAGGACGTCGGCCAGCACATCGCCCTCGGTACCACCGCAGCAGATCCACAGCGCTCGCAACTCGTCCGGCAGTGCAACGGAGAACTCGCCCTCGAGCTCGACGAAGTCAGGTTCCTGGACTGGCGGACGCAGAGCGGCTGCCGTGACCGGCGCATGTCGCCCGAGCCAGTGCGCGATCTGACTCCACAGCTCCGTGACATCCATTCTGATCATGGTCTCCGGCTGCGCAGTGGGGCGGTACCGCCAAAGGGGACTTCGGAGACGAACGGTGAAGGCGCTGGACCGAACAGCGGATCCGGGTAGCCCTCAAGTTCGAGAAGCGACAGGGGATCGTTACCAACTGTTCCGTCGGCCGTTGCAATGATCGAACCAGATACGGTGACACCGGACCAGGGCACAAGCCGTCCACGGCCAACCCGTAGGCTTCCGCGGGGTCTGGTTCTGGTGACCGGAGGTAGAGAGATGGCGCAGGACATCGTCCCCATCGAGCTCGGGCTGCCGCAGGGAGACGTCGTCACCCTGTGGGCACCGCACTGGCGCGAAGATGGTGAGGAATGGGAAGCGTTCCTCGGGTACGGGGATGACCTCTACGGCTTCCCCGATCCCGCGCGGCTGGCCGCGTTCGTGCGCACAGCACGGGAACACGACCTCGACGACCACCCGGCGTGGCACGTGGTGCCCGCGCTGTCGGCCGTCGAGCTCAGCCCCGACGAGGACCACCAGTTCGACCTGGTCGGCGTCCCGGAGCTGGTGGCGGAGCCGCTGGACACCTGGACCGTCGCCGAACTCGCCGACATCGTCGAGATCGCCCGGTCGCTGGCCGAGGTGTGCGAGCTCGACGCCGTGGACGAGGTCCTCGACTCGGCCGACGGCTTCTCCCTGCTCAACCAGGGCATGCTGGCCTTCAACGGCCGCGACGGGCAGAAGCGCTGGAACGAGCTGTGCAAGGTCGTCGTGGAGCGCTGGGACGAGGTGCTCGACGCCATCGACTCCGTCGTGACCACCCCCGAGGTGCCCGCGGACGCCGTCGCCACCGCCGAGACCGAGCTCGCCGAGGCGACCGAGACCTACTCCGACGAGGACAGCACCGCCGCCTCGGCCTCCGATGTGGACGAGATCGAAGAGGTCGAACTCGGCTTCTGGGGCGAGATCGGCATCGATCCCATCCAGATCGTCACCAGCGACAGCGAGCTCTACACGCTGCGCTGCTACCTCGGCGACGACCCGGTCTTCCTCGGCGACGACGGCAAGATCGACGTGTTCACCTCGCGGCGCGCGCTCGCCCGCTTCCTGGCCGACGACGAAGCCGTCGAGAGCACCGATCTGGCGCGGGTGGCCACCTGGCAGCGCCTGCGCGACGCGGCCACCGGCGGCGAGCTGGAGGTCGAGGTCGAGTCGGACAACACCTACGTGCTGGCCGGTCTGGACACCGACCTCGGCGAAGGCCCGTCCGAAGTGGACCCCACCCAGCTGGACCTGGCCGAGGAGCTGCTGCTCGACGCAGCGGCCTGGGCCGGCGACGACAGCGCCGAGAACGCCCTGCAGCCCTCGGAACGACTGGGCTGGCTGGTGTCGTTCATCCTGCGCCCGAGCCCGAACCGGATGCCTCCGAGCCCGCCGTTCGACGCCGAGGTCCAGACTTGGCGCAAGCTCATGGCCGATCTCGAAGACCGCTTCCGCAAGCACTGACCCGGCTCACGCGGCCGAGGTCAGCTCCGGTGCCGCGAGGCACTGCTCGTAGGCCTGGCGGAGTCCTTTCCGCGCCCGGTAGACCAGGGCCGCCGCGCTGTTGCGACTGATGTTGTAGCGGCGGCCCAGGTCCGACGGCGTCTGGTTCTCCACCTCGACCGACCACAGGACCTGGCGCCAGCGCGCGGGCAGGCGGGCGAACGCCTCGCTCACGCAGGTCTTCTCGAACTCCCCGATGGCCGACTCGGTGAACTGCACCGGATCCTCCGGCTCGCAGAACTCGTCGATGTCGGCCGCCAGGAGCGTTCGGCGCGACTTGGCGTTGACGCCTGCGGCGAGGTTGCGGATCGTGGTGAGCAGGTACGCGCGGAACGCCCGCTCCGGCCCGCTCCCCCTGCGCAGCACGTCGAGGATCTTGGCGAACGCCTCCGAAACGAGGTCGTCGGCGTCGGCCGGAACCGCAGCGACCTGCAGAGCCATGGTGCGCGCTGCTGTTCTGTGCCGGGCGTAGAGCTCTGCGAACGCGATCATCGATCCCGTTCGGACCTCGTGCAGCAACGTCCCATCGTCGCCCGCTGACATCGGGTCAACCCCTCACTGGCTGCTTGCGCAAAATTTTCGCGTTTCGCGGGAGAGGTTGACAAGGCGCCGATTTTCAGATGGTGATCACGGATTCGGTCAGTTCCAGCAGGCCCGATCGCCTGCCAGCGCGAGAGCTCGGGAGATCTCGTCGGCCGCGGCGCTGAGCGGACGCACGTAGTCGCCGGTGCTGGCGAGCTGGTGGGCCGGGAACGAGATCGCGAGCGTCACCGGCGAGGTCGCGCTCTGAACGCGAGCGGCCAGGCAGGCCGTGCCCAGCGAGTACTCCCCGGTGTCGGCGACCAGCTCCGATGACGGGCGCTCCACCAGTTCGCGCACACCGGTGATGGTGCGCGGGGTGAGGTCTTCCGGCGGGTGCCTGCGGAAGTGGTCGGCGCGTTCGTCCTTGCTGAGCCCGGCCAGCAGGCACTTGCCGACCGCGGTGGCGTGCGCGGCCTGCCGGAAGTCCACCCACGCGTCGACCCTGGGTGTGCGCGGGCTGTCCACGATCTCGTCGACCTGGACCTCGCCGTCCTGGTAGCGGGCGAGGTAGATCGCCGCGTTGAGGTCTTCGCGGAGTTCGGCCATCACGCCGCGGATCTTGGCGCGCAGTTGCTGCGCCTGCGCGGAGTCGTGCAGACCGGTCACCTGCTCACCGACGATGAACGCGCCGTCGTCGAGCTTGACCAGGTAGCCCTCGTGGACGAGGGTCCGCAGCAGGTGGTAGGTCGTCGACAGCGCGAGTCCGGTGCTGCGGGCCAGGCACTTCGCCGTGATCCCGCCGGGGTGCTCGCCGACGACTTCCAGCAGCCGGAGCGCGCGCTGGACCGACGCGATCAACGTGGGTTCGCTGGTCCTGCTCACCTGCGCCTCCAGGACAGTGCGGCGACTCGAACCTGTGCTGGGCATCTCCGGCGGCACGACGGTGTGCCGCCGGAGACTGTGCAGCCTAGCGCCATCGCGTGTCCCGGTCAGGACAGCACGTCCGCGTACCTCGGTTTGATCTGCTCGTTGATGACCGCCAGCCGTTCGTCGAACCCGAGGAACGACGACTTCATGGCGTTCACCGTGAACCACTGGAACTCCTCCCAGCCGTAGCCGAAGGTCTCGTGCAGCGCGGCGAATTCGCTGGACATCGAGCAGTGGCTCATCAACCGGTTGTCGGTGTTGATCGTGACGCGGAAGCGCAACCGGGCCAGCAGGCCGATCGGGTGGTCGGCGAGCGAGGACACCGCGCCGGTCTGCAGGTTCGACGAGGGGCACATCTCCAGCGGGATGCGGCGGTCCCGCACGTAGGAGGCCAGCCGGCCCAGGTGCACCGTGCCGTCGTCGTCGACCTTGATGTCGTCGACGATCCGCACCCCGTGCCCGAGCCGTTCTGCGCCGCAGTGCTGAATGGCCTCCCAAATTGAAGGCAATCCGAACGCCTCACCTGCGTGAATGGTGAAGTGCGCGTTCTGCTGCCGCAGGTATTCGAAGGCGTCGAGGTTGCGGGTGGGCGGGAATCCCGCTTCCGGCCCGGCGATGTCGAAGCCGACGACCTGCGCGTCCCGGTACCGAATGGCGAGATTGGCGATTTCGGTGGATCGCGCGTTCTGCCGCATCGCGCACAGCAGCGTGCCGATCCGGATTCGTTTCCCGGCGGCCTCCGCGCGGCGTTCTCCCTCGCGGAAACCGTCCTGCACCGCCTGCACGATCTCGTCGAGGGTCAGGCCTCGCTCCTGGAAGAGCTCGGGCGCGTAGCGGACCTCCGCGTAGACCACGCCGTCGTCCGCCAGGTCCTCGGCGGCCTCGGCCGCGACGCGGAACAGGGCGTCGCTGGTCTGCATCACGCCCACGGTGTGCGCGAAGGTCTCCAGGTAGCGCTCCAGCGAGCCCGAGTCCGCGGCCGTCACGAACCAACGCGCGAGGTCATCGGCGTTGTCGTGGGGCAACCCGGGGTATCCGCCTTGGTGGGCGAGATCGAGGACGGTCTGCGGACGCAGCCCGCCGTCGAGGTGATCGTGCAGCAGCACCTTCGGCGCCTGCCGGATGTTTTCCAGGTTCACCGGTGTCGACATGCGACTACGTTACCCGCCTCGTTCCGGCGGCTCACACAGAGCCACCACGTGATCACCCCGTGGCTTCAGCGCTGTTCAGCGGGTGTCCACCACTGCGCCGATCGGGGTTCACAACCGATTGGCCGAGCGGTGCCTGCGAAAAAACTCACCCAGATGGATGCAGATGTCTTTCTTAGAGCATTCAGTTCTGGATGCTTGATGCGAATAGACCATCCGCTGAGGGCTGATCGGCCCCAATTGGCGGATGGGTGTCGCGGAATGTAACGGGGGGCGGCTATGAGCGCGAGAATGCAGTGGCTAGGCTTCTCAAGTCCTCACACCCCTCGACGAAGGACGCCCCTAGCCGTGACCGAGAACATGTCGTTCGACCGCATGCGCAACATGCTCACGCGTGCGGCTGAGATCCGCGAAAGCGAACAACAGCAGATTTTCGACGCACTCGACGAAATCCACGCCCGGCTCTCCCCGCTCGAGTCCCTGGGCTCGGTGCGCAAGCGCCTGTCCGAGCTGCCCGACCGCACCGAGGTCAGCGTGCTCGCGGAGCGGCTCGACGAGACGCTGGCGAAGCTGGAGGCGCACGACGGTGCGCTGCTGGACCTCAAGGGCGCCGTCGAGACCATTGTGGACAAGCTCGCCAAGCCCTTCGCCCAGCTCGACGGCCGCCTGGACGGCGTCGCGGGGCGGATGGACGGCGTCTCCGGCCGCATGGACGGCCTGGAGGACAAGCTCGGCCACATCCACAAGCGCATGGACGAGCTCGGCTCGCACCTGGACAAGCAGGACAGCCGCCTCGAAGCCCTCCCGGCGTCGGTCAACGACCCGGTGCGCGACCGCATCGACTCGCTGGAGACCAGCCTGCGCGGCCGGTTCGCCGAGATCGACGAGGGCGTGCACGAGCACCTCGACGGGACCCGCGAGGCCCTGCAGCGCGCGGTCTCCGACTCCGCGGGCACGACCCAGAAGGGCCTCAGCGAGGCCCAGAAGGAGCTCGCCGCTTCGCAGAAGGAGCTCGCGGAGGCAGTCTCCGGCTCGCGCGACCAGCTGGACTCCAAGCTGGACCACCTCGCCGAGCGCCCGGCCGTGGACCCGAGCGACAAGCTCAACGACCTGGCGCAGCGCCTGGAGGCGCTGACCGATCGGCTGGACCAGGTCTCCGGCCGCCTCACCCAGGTCGAGGACAACGTCAACACCCGCATCGACACCGTCGAGCAGGGCGTCAGCACCCGGCTGGACAACGTCGAGGAAGGCGTCAAGACCGGTCTGGGCGAGCTGGGCGGCACGCTGTCGCAGAACCTCTCGCAGCTGTCCGGCACGTTGTCCCAGCGTCCCGACGCCGACAAGCTCAACGCCCTGGTCCGCGAGGCCAACGAGGAGAGCGAGCAGCGGCACGCCGGTCAGCTGGACGAGGCCATGGCCACGTTCGCCGAGCTCATCCTCGGCGGCAGCGCCCAGTCGAGCCCGCCGCCGCCCACGACGCTGCCCCGTCAGCAGCGCCGCGGACGCTCGAAGAGCGCCAAGCGGGACAACGGCGAGAACAAGGCGATCGAAGGCGGCGACGAGGACTTCACGGCCGAGAGCGCCTGAGCCTCAGCCGGATGACCGGTCCGCGGTGACCTTGTCGAGGATCAGCGGTGTCGACTTCACGTCGGCACCGCTGATTTCATACGCGCCCTCGAGGGATTCGCGAACGGTGGCGAGGGTCTCGGGCCGATCCGTGCGAAGCTCCAGCAGGGGCTGGCCCTCGATGACCCGCTCACCCGGTTTGGCGAGGCAGAGGACGCCGGCGGCGTGGTCGACGGCGTCCTCCTTGCGGGCCCGGCCCGCTCCCAACCGCCACGCCGCGAGGCCGATGGCGTAGGCGTCGAGCCGGGTGAGCATGCCGGACGCCGGTGCGGTGACGGTGTCGACGTGCCGGGCCTGCGGGAGTTCCGCTTCGGGGTCTCCGCCTTGGGCGGAGATCATCCGGCACCAGACCTCGTGGGCGCGCCCGTCGGCCAGCACCTCCGCAGGGTCCACATCGGGCACTCCAGCGTGGTGCAGCATCTCGCGGGCCAGTTCGACGGTCAGCTCCACCACGTCCGGCGGCCCTCCGCCGCGCAGCACCTCGATGCTCTCGGCGACTTCCACGGCATTGCCGACCGCGCGGCCCAGCGGCACCGACATGTCGGTGATCAGTGCGCTGATCCGCAGCCCGTTGGCCGCGCCGATGTCCACCAGCGCGGCGGCGAGCTCCCTCCCCTGGTCGGGGGTCTTCATGAAGGCGCCCGAACCGCACTTGACGTCGAGGACCAGCGACTCCACGCCTTCGGCGATCTTCTTGCTCATGATCGAGCTCGCGATCAGCGGCACGGACTCGACCGTTCCCGTGACGTCGCGCAGGGCGTAGAGCTTGCGATCAGCCGGCGCCAAGCCCTCGGTCGCCGCGCAGATCACGGCGCCGACGTCGCGCAACCGGTCGCGGATCTCCGCAGCCGTCAGGCCCGCCCGCCAGCCGGGGATCGATTCCAGCTTGTCCAGCGTGCCCCCGGTGTGGCCCAGTCCTCTGCCCGAGAGCTGCGGGACCGCCGCGCCGCAGGCGGCGACCAGCGGTGTCAGCGGCAGAGTGATCTTGTCGCCCACTCCGCCCGTGGAGTGCTTGTCCACCGTTGGCCTGGGCAGGCCGCCGAGCGCGAGCGTTTCGCCGGAGGCGACCATCGCCGCGGTCCAGCGGGCGGTCTCCTCCGGAGACATGCCCCGCAGCAGCACGGCCATGGCCAGCGCCGCCATCTGCTCGTCGGCGACGTCGCCTCTGGTGTAGGCGTCGACGACCCAGTCGATCTGCTCGTCGCTGAGCCGCGACCCATCACGCTTCGCCCGGATCACGTCAACTGCGGAAAACACGACGGCACCTCCAGCACTCGCCTGCTCGCTCCACCCCCACCAATACAGAGGCGAAACCCACCCGCGGAAATGCGCATCCGGTCGAATGCACCTCGATCGAGTGATCTTCGCGTCGGTCATCGCACCACCCACGCCGGGGGCCCAGCCGGGGCGGGGTGAGGGGCATCGGTGGGTCAGAGTTCGAAGGCGTCCGGGAGGACCTGGCTCATCGGGAGGACTCCGCGCGGGGTGTCGACCAGGCAGTCGGGGCCGCCGAGCTCCTGCAGGACCTGGCGGCAGCGGCCGCAGGGCATGAGCAGGTCGCCGGTGCCGCTGCGGCAGGCGACGGCGACGAACCGGCCGCCTCCCGTGAGGTGCAGCTGACCGGCCATCGTGCACTCCGCGCACAACGTCACGCCGTAGGAGCCGTTCTCGACGTTGCAGCCGGTCACCACGCGTCCGTCGTCGCAGAGCGCCGCCGCACCGACCTGCAGCCCGGAGTACGGGCAGTAGGCCAGCGCGGCGGCCTCGACGGCCTTGGCGCGCAGGGATTCCCAGTCGATGTCGGTCACTGGTCGGCACCTCTCCGGTATTGCAGGCCGTTCGCCGCGGGTGGTCGCAGCTGCTGCGCGGCCACGCCCAGCACGACCAGCGTGACCAGGTGCGGGGTGTAGGCCGTGAGCTCCTCGGGCAGCTCGTCGGTGAACCAGTAGATCGAGTACATCACCGCGGCCGCCACCAGCGCGAGCCCTGCGGCGAACCGGTTGCGCCGCCAGATCTGCCACGCCGCGACCGCCACGAGCAGCAGCGCGGCCCCGTAGAACAGGGCGTGCACGCTGGTCTCGCCGCTGCGCAGCTGGAGACCGTCCGAGTAGCCGAACAGCGCGGCACCGCCGAGCAGGCCGCCCGGCCGCCAGTTGCCGAAGATCATGGCGGCGAGGCCGATGTAGCCGCGGTTGTTGGTCTGCCCTTCGAGGTACCCGGCCTGGCCCGGGTTGAGGATCAGGGCCGCACCGCCGATCCCGGCCAGCGCACCGGAGATGATCACCGCGATGTACTTGTACCGGTAGACGTTCACGCCGAGGGATTCGGCGGCCACCGGGTTCTCACCGCAGGACCGCAGCCGCAGCCCGAACGGAGAGCGCCACAGGATCAGGTAGCTCGCGGGGACCAGCAGGTAGGCCAGCATCGTCAGCGGCGAGACGCCCGAGACGAGACCGCCGAGGATGCCCGCGATGTCGGAGATCCCGACCCGCTGCAGGTCTTCCAGCTGCTGGAGCCAGCCGGCGAGGGGCTGCATCGAGTAGGTGTCGAACTTCGGCACCGGCGGTGACTGCCTCGGGTTCTGCGAGATCGGCTCGAAGATCAGCGTCGACAGGTACTTCGCCGCTCCGGCTCCGAGCAGGTTGATCGCCACGCCGGAGACGATGTGGTTCACGCCGAAGGAGACCGTGGCGATCGCGTGCAGCAGTCCGCCGAGCCCGCCGAACACGGCCGCCGCGATCAGACCCGCCAGCGGGCCCCACTGGTAGCCGGCCCAGGCGCCACCCCACGTGCCCATGATCATCATGCCTTCGAGGCCGATGTTGATCACGCCTGCGCGTTCCGCCCACAGGCCGCCGAGGGCGGCCAGCAGGATCGGGATGCCCAGGCGCACGGCGGCCTGCACGGTGCCCGAACCGGTCAGCTGCGGCACTCCGGTCTGGTAGGAGGTGATCGCCAGCGCGACGAACCCGACCACGACCCACAGCAGCACCCGCGCCCAGCCGGGCATCGTCCTCCCGCTGCGAGCGGAAGGCGTCCTCTCTGCCACCACGGTGGTCATGCCCGCTCACCTCCGCTCACCGCGACCGGTTCGGCGGTCTCCACGGCCTTGCCGACCCGCCGCTGCTCAGCGGCCAGTTCGCGGCGGCGCACCAGCTCGTAGGCGACCACCACCGCCAGCACGATGGTTCCCTGCAGGATGGTCACGATCTCCTTCGGAACGCCGATGTTGTCCAGCGTCAGCGAGCTCTTGTCCAGGAAGGACCACAGCAGCGCGCCGAACGCGACGCCGAGCGGGTGGTTGCGGCCCAGCAGTGCGATGGCCAGGCCGGCGAAGCCGTAGCCGGTCGGGAAGTTGACGGTGAAGGTGTGGTCGCGGCCGAGGATCTCCGGCAGCCCGGCCAGGCCCGCGATGGCCCCGGAGAGGAGCATCGCGGTCAGGATCATGCGCTTGGAGTTCACCCCGCCCGCGCGGGCCGCCGTCGGCGACAGCCCCGAAGCGCGCAGCTCGAAGCCGTAGCGCGTGCGGTCGACGAGCAGCGCGTAGCCGACACCGACCAGCACCGCCAGCAGCACCAGGCCGAACACCGTGCCCGCACCGCCCAGCGGGATGCCGGGCACCAGGCCGCTGCCGGGGATGATCGCGGTGCCCTGGCTGTTGCCGCGCATCTCGCCGAAGACCCGCACCAGGAAGGCGATCAGGCCGATGGACAGGGTGTTGAGCATGATCGTGGAGATCACCTCGGACACCCCGCGGTAGACCTTGAGCAGCGCGGCGATCCCGCACCACGCGGCACCGGTGACCGCACCGACCACCACGACCAGCGCGGCGTGCAGGCCGAACGGCAGGCTCACCGCGCCTGCCACGATCGCGGCGACGCACGCGGCGAGCCGGCACTGGCCCTCGATGCCGATGTTGAGCAGGTTCATCTGGAACCCGATCGCGGCGGCGATCGCCACCAGGTAGTACGCGCCCGCGGTGTTGATGATGTCGACGGCGGTCGTGCCACGACCGACCTGGGCGACCATCTCCAGCAACGTCGCGATCGGATCGGCCCCGGAGATCAGCAGCACCGCGCTGCACAGCACCGCGGAGAAGACGATCGCCAAGGCCGGCGGCAGCAACCGCGCCCGCCAGGTGTTCACGCCGCCTCCTGAGTCTTGCGGGCCGCACCCCGGTCGGTGTTGCGAGAAGAAAGAAGAGTGCGCCTCACACCGCCTCCTGCGTCTTGCGGGGACACCCCGCACCCCGGTCGGCGCTGCGAGGAGGAAGAAGAGTGCGTCTCACACCGCCTCCTGGGTCCCTGTCATGGCCGCTCCCAGCTGCTCCGGGGTCACCGAGCGCGGGTCCGCGGTGGCGACGAGGCCGCCGCGGAACATGACCCGGATGGTGTCGGAGAGACCGATGAGTTCGTCCAGATCGGCCGAGATCAGCAGCACAGCGAGCCCTTCGGCCCGTGCGTTGCGCAGGTGCTCCCAGATGCCCGCCTGCGCGCCCACGTCCACGCCGCGCGTGGGGTGCGCGGCGATGAGCAGCTTCGGGTCGCCGGAGAGCTCCCGGCCGATGATGAGCTTCTGCTGGTTGCCCCCGGAGAGCGCGGCGGCGTCGACGTCGATGCCGGGGGTGCGCACGTCGAACTGCTCGACGATGCGGCGGGTGTCGTCCTTGGCGCCCTGCCGGTCCAGCCACCGGCCCCGGGCGACCGGGCGTCGCGTCTGGTGGCCGAGGATGCGGTTCTGCCAGAGCGATTCGTCCAGCAGCAGGCCCTGCCGGTGCCGGTCCTCGGGCACGTACCCGATGCCGGCCTCGCGGCGGGCGAGCGTGCTCAGCGCGGTCATGTCCCGGTCGCCCAGCTTGACCTGCCCGGAGGCCGGGCGCATGCCCATGATGGCCTCGACGAGCTCGGTCTGGCCGTTGCCCTCGACGCCGGCGATGCCCACGATCTCGCCCGCGCGCACCGTCAGGTCGATGCCGTCGAGCACCGGGCGGTCCGCCTCGGCGGCCGAAAGCCCGGACACCGTCAGCACTTCGCGATCGGTCACTGTGGACGGTCCGTGCTCGGGCACGGGGAGTTCGCTGCCGACCATCATCTCGGCCAGCTCGCGGCTGGTCACCTCGGACGCGCCGACGGTGCCGACGGTGGTGCCGCGACGCAGCACCGTGACGGTGTCGGCGATGCTGCGCACCTCGTCGAGCTTGTGCGAGATGAACAGGAACGTGAAGCCCTGCCGACGCATGGTGCGCAGGGTCGTGAACAGCTCGTCGACCTCCTGCGGCACCAGCACCGCCGTGGGCTCGTCGAGGATGATGATCCGCGCGCCCCGGTAGAGGACCTTGAGGATCTCCACCCGCTGCCGGTCGGCGACGCCGAGGCGTTCGACCAGCACGTCCAGCCGGAGCTCGAAACCGGCCTGCTCGGCCAGCTCCTGCACCCGGCGGCGCGCCCTGCCGCCGATGCCGTGGGCGCCCTCGGCGCCGAGCACGACGTTCTCCAGCACGGTCAGGTTGTCGGCCAGCATGAAGTGCTGGTGGACCATGCCGATCCCGGTCCTGATGGCCTCGGCCGGGGTGCGGAAGGCGCTCTCCTCGCCGCGCACCCGGATGGTTCCCGAGTCCGGCGCCTGCATCCCGTAGAGGATCTTCATCAGGGTGGACTTGCCCGCACCGTTCTCACCGCACAGCGCGTGCACCTCGCCCGCGCGGACGGTGAGGTTGACGTCGGAGTTGGCCACGACGCCGGGGAAGGTCTTGGTGATGCCGGTCAGCTCGACGGCCGGTGGGCCGTCGGACACCGGGTCGGCAGAGGTGTTCATGGTGCTCCAGGGCTCGTCTCCACCGGCAGCGAACCAGATGGACGCTCAACAATGGACGGTTTCGGTCCACGACCGGGCATCTTGGCGCGAAACCGCCAACCAGGAGGGCGAAACGAGGGAGGGCACCTCGCCGGCACGCGCGGTGAGAGCGAGGTGCCCTTCATCATCTCTGCTCAGGCCGGAGGCCGCCCGCGATCAGGGCTTGTCCGGGACCTGGATCCGACCGCCCGCGATCGCGGCCTCGTAGGCGTCCAGGGTGGTCTTGAGGTCGTCGATCTTGCCGCCCGAGGTGGAGTAGGTGACCCCGTCGATGGCGACGTCGAACTCCTTCGGCACCGTGCTCAGGTCGTTGCGGGCGACGGCGGCGATGTAGTCGTAGACCGCCAGGTCGATGCGCTTGAGCATCGAGCTGATGATGACGTCCTTGTACTCGGCCACGGTGGGCTGATTGTACTGGTCGGAGTCGACCCCGATGGCCTGCGCGCCCGCGCCCTTGACCGCGCCGAACACGCCCTTACCGGAGGCGCCCGCCGCGTGGTAGATCACGTCCGCGCCCGCTTCCAGCTGACCGGTGGCGACCTCGGAGCCCTTGTTCGGGTCCTGGAAGCCACTGAAGTCACCGGCCGGGGTCAGGTACTCGTTCTCGATCTTGATGTCCGGGGCGGCAGCCTTCGCGCCTGCCGCGAAACCGGCCTCGAACTTCTGGATCAGCGGCGTCTGCACGCCACCGACGAAACCGATGTGGCAGTTCTTCGACTTGTGCGCGGCCACCACGCCCGCCAGGAAGGAGCCCTGCTCCTCGGCGAAGACCAGCGGGGTGACGTTCGGCATGCCGTCGACCTGCTCGTCGATGATGGCGAACTTGGTGCCGGGGAACTCCGGCGCGACGAGCTTGACCGCGTCGGCGTAGGCGTAGCCGACCGCGATGACCGGGTTGAAGCCCTCGCGCGCGAGCTGGCGCAGCCGGGTCTGCTTGGCGTCCTCGGGCTCACCCGCGCCCGCGTCGAGCTCCTTGGTCTCCCCCAGGCCCATGTCGGCCTTGGCCCGGTCCAGACCCGCGACCGAGGCGTCGTTGAACGAGGCGTCCCCGCGCCCGCCGATGTCGAAGGCCACGCCGACCCGCATCGCACTCGCGTTCGGCGGCGGCATCTGCTGGGTCGTCGCGCTCGTCGGAGCCGCGGGGGCTCCAGCGGGCGGCGCGCTCAGCCGGCACGGCCCGTTCCCCCCACCGGCGTTGCTCCCACCACCACCGGTGTCCTTCGCGCAGCCCGCCAGCGCCATGGCACCGGTGAGCAGCAGTGCGACCGTGGCGACGCTCCTGCGCCGCGTTCCGGCACCCGAGCGCCGTAATCGTGTCGGCGTTCGCCGCATGCCGTTCCCCTTTCATTCGAGACCACCGCGCTCCCCCGGCCGCGCCCCGGATCAGCGGGGCTCGCGGCGCCGAGCGAAGATCCACTTTCGAGTGGATCAACGCGCTCCGTGCGCGGTGCACGTCAGCCGGTGACGTGACTCTCGAAATTAAGGCTTGACGCTGCTGCTTGGGCATTGCTCATGTGTCACGAAATGATTTCTTACTCGATTAACAGATGTGCGTGGCTTGTCTGGTCGATCACAGACGGCTCGGGCGAGTAGGCCGAGGCGATTAGTCGGGTCTAGCATCCAATTCGTCAAGGCCCCAGTTCGTGGCCGGTGACGGGCGTGCACCCAACATCGTTTGGGACCAACTGCAACTCGGGGCCGGCCGCCCCTGTTCCCGAACGCGGGGCCGCCAGTCCACCAGCGAGGTTGGAGGCCTTCCACCATGGCCAGCACCACCGCCTCCGCGGCCAACGCACCGGCGCACGCCGAAACCGTGCGCGCCAAGGGGCGTCTCTACCGCGGCGATCTGGGCATGTGGTCGTGGGTCGCCCACCGGATCACGGGCGTACTCACCTTCTTCTTCTTGTTCGTGCACGTCCTGGACACCGCGCTCGTCCGGGTGTCGCCGAACGCGTACGACACGGTCATCGAGACCTACAAGCACCCAGTGATGATCCTCTTCGAACTCGGGTTGCTGGCCGCGGTGCTCTTCCACGCGTTCAACGGCATCCGAGTCATGCTGGTCGACTTCTGGTCCCAGGGCACGAAGTACCAGAAGCCCATGCTCTGGACCGTGCTCGTGCTCTGGCTGGTCCTGATGGTTCCGGCCGCGATCAGCATGCTCACCCGCGCCGTCACGGAAATCTTCGGGGGTTAAGCGCCAATGTCCGTCACCGACGCACCTCTCGCCGTGGAGAAGCCGCGCACCCCGAGCCGGCCCGCAGCGCGCCGCAACAACTTCGAGCTCTACGCCTGGTTGTTCATGCGCCTGTCCGGCGTGGTCCTGCTGTTCCTGGTGCTGGGCCACCTGCTGATCATGCTGTTCCTGGACGGCGGCGTCCACAAGATCAACTTCGCCTTCGTGGCGGGTCGCTGGGCCTCCCCGTTCTGGCAGTTCTGGGACCTGACGATGCTGTGGCTGGCCGGCCTGCACGGCGGCAACGGCCTTCGTACCGTCATCAACGACTACTCCCGCAAAGACGGCACACGCTTCTGGCTGAAGATGCTGCTGTACGTCTCCGTCCTGCTGACCGTGGGTCTGGGCAGCTTCGTGATCTTCACCTTCGACCCGAACATCGGCTAGCGCCGCAGAGACCACAGCGTGGCGAGGCCGATAGCAGGCAGGCGTTGGCTGCCGATCGCGGGTCACGCCACAGCCCGAGGAGGCGACCATGCAATTCCACAAGTACGACGTGGTCATCGTCGGCGCCGGTGGCGCCGGGATGCGCGCGGCGATCGAGTCCGGCCAGCGCGCCAGGACCGCCGTGCTGACCAAGCTCTACCCCACCCGCTCGCACACCGGTGCGGCGCAGGGCGGGATGTGCGCGGCGTTGGCCAACGTCGAAGAGGACAACTGGGAGTGGCACACCTTCGACACGATCAAGGGCGGTGACTACCTGGTCGACCAGGACGCCGCCGAGATCATGGCGAAGGAAGCCATCGACGCGGTCCTGGACCTCGAGAAGATGGGGCTGCCGTTCAACCGGACCCCCGAGGGCAAGATCGACCAGCGCCGCTTCGGTGGCCACACCCGCGACCACGGCAAGGCCCCGGTCCGCCGGGCCTGCTACGCCGCGGACCGCACCGGCCACATGATCCTGCAGACGCTGTACCAGAACTGCGTCAAGCACGGCGTGGAGTTCTACAACGAGTTCTACGTCCTCGACGTGATGATGAGCGAGGGCGCGGACGGCGAGCAGGTCTGCACCGGCGCCATCGCCTACGAGCTGGCCACCGGCGAGATCCACGTCTTCCAGGCCAAGGCCGTCGTGTTCGCCACCGGCGGGTTCGGCAAGGTCTTCAAGACGACCTCCAACGCCCACACCCTCACCGGTGACGGCATGGGCATCGTCTACCGCAAGGGCCTGCCGCTGGAGGACATGGAGTTCTACCAGTTCCACCCGACCGGCCTGGCCGGCCTGGGCATCCTCATCACCGAGGGCGTCCGCGGCGAGGGCGGCATCCTCCGCAACGCCGACGGCGAGCGCTTCATGGAGCGCTACGCACCGACGATCAAGGACCTCGCACCGCGCGACATCGTCGCCCGGTCGATGGCCCTGGAGGTGCTGGAAGGTCGCGGTGCGGGTCCGAACAAGGACTACGTGCTTCTCGACGTCACCCACCTCGGTGAAGAGCTGCTGATGTCCAAGCTCCCGGACATCATGGAGTTCTCCCGCACCTACCTGGGCGTGGAGCCGACCGAGGAGCCGGTGCCGGTCTACCCGACCGCGCACTACGCCATGGGCGGCATCCCCACGAACGTGCAGGGCGAGGTGCTGCGCGACAACGAGACCGTGGTCCCCGGCCTCTACGCCGCCGGTGAGTGCGCCTGCGTGTCGGTCCACGGCTCCAACCGCCTGGGCACCAACTCGCTGCTGGACATCAACGTGTTCGGCCGCCGCTCCGGCATCGCCGCCGCCGAGTACGCCCACGGCCACGAGTTCGTGGAGATCCCGGAAGACCCGGCCAAGCTGGTCGAGGGCATGGTCGACCACCTGCGCACCGCCAGCGGCGGCGAGCGGGTCGCCACCATCCGCACCGAACTGCAGCAGACGATGGACGCCAACGCGTCGGTGTACCGCACCGAGGAGACGCTGAAGACGGCGCTGTCGGACGTGCAGGCGCTCAAGGAGCGCTACGGCCGGATCGCCGTGCACGACAAGGGCAAGCGGTACAACTCCGACCTGCTGGAGGCCATCGAGCTGGGCTTCCTGCTCGACCTGGCCGAGGCCCTGGTCAACGCGGCGCTGGCCCGCAAGGAGTCCCGCGGCGGCCACGCCCGCGAGGACTACACCTCCCGGGACGACACCAACTTCATGCGGCACAGCATGCAGTACAAGGTGCTGCCCGAGTCCGAAGATCCGAACGCGCCGCTCGGGTTGACCGGGTTCCAGGCCGACATCCGCCTGGACTACAAGCCGGTCACCGTCACCCGGTACCAGCCGATGGAGCGTAAGTACTGATGACTGCCGCCACCACAGAGAAGAACGCCACCCCTATTCCGGATGACGCCCCGCCGATCCCGGACGACGCGGTGATGGTCACCGTGAAGCTGCTCCGCTACAACCCGGAGCAGGACGACGAACCGCACTGGGAGTCGTACCGGATCCCGACGCTGCCGTCGGACCGCGTGCTCAACCTGCTGCACTACATCAAGTGGTACGTCGACGGAACGCTCACGTTCCGCCGGTCGTGCGCGCACGGCGTGTGCGGCTCGGACGCGATGCGGATCAACGGCGTCAACCGGCTCGCCTGCAAGGTCCTGATGAAGGACATGCTCAACAAGGACGGCGAGACCACGCTGACCATCGAGCCGATCAAGGGCCTTCCGCTGGAGAAGGACCTGGTCGTCGACATGGAGCCGTTCTTCGAGGCCTACCGGGCGGTCCAGCCGTACCTGAAGACCACCGGCAACGAGCCGACCCGCGAGCGGATCCAGTCGGTCGCCGAGCGCGAGCGCTTCGACGACACCACCAAGTGCATCCTGTGCGCGGCGTGCACCACGTCGTGCCCGGTGTACTGGTCGGACGGCAACTACTTCGGCCCGGCCGCGATCGTCAACGCGCACCGGTTCATCTTCGACAGCCGTGACGAGGCCGCTGAGGAGCGCCTGGATATCCTCAACGACGTCGACGGCGTGTGGCGCTGCCGCACGACCTTCAACTGCACGGACGCCTGCCCGCGTGGCATCCAGGTCACCAAGGCGATCCAGGAGGTCAAGCGCGCGCTGATGTTCCGCCGCCGCTGAGCTGCTCTTCGATCGTGACGACGGCGCTCACCCTCGGGGTGGGCGCCGTCGTCACGTTCGAGGGACGCCTTTCGAACTTCGCGCGAAGTTTGAGCCTCACGAGGTGGAGTCGAATTTCGCGCGAAATTCGAAAGGGGCTGGTCAGGGGCGTGTGGCTCGGTAGGCCCTCCAGCCGAGGACTCCGATGATGGTGCCCAGGACCAGGGAGACCACGGCGATGACCAGGTGGACGATCAGGTAGGCCGTGGGGCTGCCCTGCGCCCAGGAGCGGTCGCTGTTCCAGATGTTGCGCATGAACGTGGGCCACAGGAAGTAGGACCAGACCCCGAAGGCCAGCAGGAACAGCGCAACTCGGCGAGAAATCGTCACGCGGTCGAGTATCCGCTGTTACCGGGCTCACCCGGTGGTCCGGTCCCGTTGCTCCGGGAACGTTCATGGACGTGACCCGTTAACCTCTCACGTGTGCCTCCGCGTTCTCATCGTTCGACGAAATCCCGTGCGAAACAGCCGTTTTGGCCGGTTTTCGCTGCGCTGCTCGTCGCCCTCCCGCTGCTGACCACCGCGCCCGCCGCAGCGCAGGCGCCCGCCTGCCCCAACGCCGAAGCACCACCACCCGCCGTCGACACCTCCGAGGTCCCCCCGCCCGGACAGCCCGCCCCGACCCCGGTACCGGTGCCGGAGACCCCGGTGGGAGGTGACCGGCTGGCCGACTGCGCGCTGCTGAGCGCGCCGAACCAGCCCGCCCCGCCTCCGGACGTCACGGCTTCCGCCGCCGGCTGGGTGCTGGCCGACATCGACTCCGGCGAGATCCTCGCCGCCAAGGACGCCCACGCCCGGCAGCGCCCGGCCTCCACCATCAAGGTGCTCACCGCGCTGACCGCGCTGCGCGAGCTCAAGCTCGACGACACCTTGGTCGCCACCCAGGAGGACGCCAACCAGGAGGGCACCCGCATCGGCCTGCTGCCCGGGATGACCTACGGCGTCGGGCAGGTCCTCCAGGCGATGCTGATGGGCTCCGGCAACGACGCCGCGCACGCGCTGGCCGTGAAGATGGGCGGCGTACCGGCGACCCTGGCGAAGATGAACGCCCTGGCCGCCGAGATCGGCGCCCTGGACACCCGCGCGGCGACCCCGTCCGGTCTGGACGGGCCGGGCATGAGCACCTCCGCCTACGACCTGGCCACGATCTTTCGGGTCGCGATGCGCGAACCCGCCTTCGCCAACGCCATCGCCACCCCGATGATGTTCCTGCCAGGAGCTCCCGGACAGCCGCCGTTCGAGCTGTGGAGCGACAACCAGGTGCTGCGCAACTACCCCGGCGGCCTGGGCGGCAAGACCGGGTTCACCGACGACGCGCGGCACACCTTCATCGGCTCCGCGCAGCGCGACGGGCGCCGCCTGGTGGCGGTGATGGTGCGCGGCGAGAACAGCCCGGTGCGGCTGTCGCACCAGACGATGGCGATGCTCGACTACGGCTTCTCGCTGCCCAAGGGCACCTCGGTGGGCGAGCTCGTGACGACCTCACCGCGCGCTCCCGAGGCGGTCCCGGCCGCGCGGGCCGACGTGCCGCCACCCGCCGCGGTCGGTGCCAACCAGTCGTCGTTCTTCGGCAGCGTCACCGGACCGCTGTTCCTGCTCGCGGTCGCCCTCGTCGCGGTCGCCGTCGCGGTGCTCCTCCGCAGGCGCAGGGCCCAACTCGCCCAAGCCCGCCGCCAGACCTCGGCCGAAGGCGCGGAACACCCCTGAGGACCGCAACCGACCGGCCTCGCGGCCCCGCGAGGCCGGTCAGGAGTCGCGGCGCGACCGGGTCGGCTTGCGGAGCAGCCAGCCGGCCACGGCTCCGGCGCCGATCATGCCCGCCGCGGTGCGGACGCCGGCGCCCCTGCGGACCCGCACGGCGGGGCGGATGATCGCCGGGCCCGGGGCCTCGACCGGATCCGGTTTCAGGTTCTCCGAGGACGTGGCGGTCCACGCGGTGACGAAGAGGATGAAGCGCGACATCAGGTTCGCGAACACCAGCAGACCCAGGATCGGGCCGAACGCGGCGCCGGCTGGCGAGTTCGTGACGGTGTTCAGGTAGATCACGCCGACCTGCTTGAGGACCTCGAATCCCAGGGCGGCGAACAGCGCGCCCCAGACGGCGCTGCGCAGGGACACCGGGCTGCGCGGCAGCCGCGCGAGGACCCACACGAACACCAGCCACCCGGCCAGCAGCGACAGCAGGATCGACAGCACCCGCAGCACGATCCCCGCGATGACGCTGCGCTCGAACCCGGCGGCTTCCAGCAGCAGCCGCCCGGCCCCGCCGCCCAGCGCGCTGATGCCGAACGACAGCGCCATCGCCAGGCCGAGACCCAGCAGCGAGAGCAGGTCGGAGCCCATCCTCTTGAGCATCGGCTGCGGTTTCGGGATCTGCGTCCACTGCGCGGTCAGCGCCTCGCGCAGGTTCGTCATCCAGCCCAGCCCCGAGTACAGGGCGGTGAGCAGACCGATGATCCCGACGGCTCCGGCCTGCTTGATGGCCTGGTCGACGACCTGGTTGAGCATGTCGCTCATCGCGGGGCTCGGGACCGCCGTGGTGATCGAGCTCCTCAGGCTCGCCAGCAGCTCGGGGTTCCCGCTCAGCACGAAACCGGCCACCGCGAACGCGATCATCAGCAGCGGCACCAGGGCCAGCACGCTGAAGTAGGTGATCGCGGCGGCGTAGTAGTCGCCGTACTGCTGCTGATACCGGCCGAAGGCCCGGATCAACCTGTCGAGCCACGCGTGCCGCTGCCGCAACCGGGCCAGGCGGCCCGGTTGCTCCTGTTGACCCGCCATGGTGCGCCTCCCACCAAACGGCTATCCCCCGAACGGTGGCAGGCTACCCGCAGTTGATCACTTCAGCGCAGCGGAGAAAGGAATCCCACCCGTTCGAACACGGTCCGCAGCGTCTGCGAGGAGACCTCGCGGGCCTTCTCCGCTCCCCGGTGCAGGACCTTGTCCAGCTCGGCCGGGTCGTCGAGGTAGGCGTTGACCTTCTGCTGCAGCGGCGTCACGAACTCGACGACGACCTCGCCGAGCTCCTTCTTCAGGTCGCCGTAGCCGCGTCCTTCGTAGGAGGTTTCGAGCTCGGCGATGCTCTGCCCAGTCAGCGCCGAGTAGATCGCCAGCAGGTTGGAGACGCCGGGCTTGTTCTCCGCGTCGTAGCGGATCTCGCGACCGGTGTCGGTGACCGCGGAGCGGATCTTCTTCGCCGAGCGCTTCGGGTCCTCCATCAGCTCGATCACGCCGCTGGGAACCGACTTGCTCATCTTGGAGGTCGGGTCCTGCAGGTCGTAGATCTTGGCGGTGTCCTTCGGGATGTGGGCCGCCGGAACGGTGAAGGTCTTGCCGAAGCGGGAGTTGAAGCGCTGCGCGAGGTTGCGGGTGAGCTCCAGGTGCTGGCGCTGGTCCTCGCCGACCGGGACGGCGTCGGCCTGGTAGACGAGGATGTCCGCGGCCTGCAGGACCGGGTAGGTGAACAGGCCGACGCTGACGTGGTCGGCCTCCTGGCGGGCGGACTTGTCCTTGAACTGGGTCATCCGGCCGGCCTCGCCGAACCCGGCGATGCACTCCAGGACCCAGGACAGCTGCGCGTGCTCGGGGACGTGGCTCTGCACGAACAGCGCGGAGCGGTCGGGGTCGATGCCGAGGGCGAGCAGCTGCGCGGCGGAGACCCGGGTGCGCTGCCGGAGCAGTCCCGGGTCTTGCTCGACGGTGATCGCGTGCAGGTCGACGACGCTGTAGAAGCACTCGTAGGTGTCCTGCATGGTGACCCATTCCCGCAGGGCGCCGAGGTAGTTGCCGAGGTGGAAGGAGTCGGCGGTCGGCTGGATGCCCGAGAGGACGCGGGGCCGGCCCGCGGTCTGCTCGCTGGTCTGGGTTGCGGGGCTGTCGCTGCTCACGAAGCCGATTCTCGCAAGCGCCGCCTCGCGCGCGGGACCGGGTTCAACCCTTGCGCTGGTTCTCCGGTTGGATCTTCTTCTTGCGGAACACTCCGACGACCATGCCGGCGACGCCGAGCACGACGGCGCTCAGGCCGACCGGGCCGAGCGAGTCCATCGACGGAGCCGCCATCACGGAGACCTCGGACTGGGCTTCGGCGAAGCCCGTGGTGACCGGCATCAGCGCTGCCACCACGGCGCCAGGCGCGGACACTCGCCTGATCACGCGAGATATTCGGCTACGCAAGAGCGTGCCTCCCTGCGGAAGTTGACCCCTTGGGGGCCCTCTACTCGTGTGGTCCGGTGGCGGACAGTACCGACCGCCCGTTGCGATCGCGGTTGCCTTGCGTAAACCAACCACGACAGGGTGATCATATTTTCCGGACCTGAGCGGCTTCCGCCGGGTAGATGATCAACGGCATCGCAGGTGAGCGGTGGGGTCGACGCCCCGTCGACCCCACGTAGCGTCACCTAGTGACCTGAATAACACTCAAATGGCGCAGTCAGGCCCTCAAACAGCGGTGACGCCGAGCTGCACCTGACCCACTCGCCCATACGTCGTAGTGCGTTGCCGCGCAGTGCGTCCCGCGCGGGCGGCCAGCTCGTGCAGCTCCTCCGCGCTGCGCTCCGAACCGTGCTCCGATCCGGCCATCCGGCTGATCGTCTCCTCCATCAGCGTGCCGCCGACGTCGTTGGCACCGCCGTGGAGCACCTCGGTGGTTCCGGCGTCGCCGAGCTTGACCCACGAGGTCTGCACGTTGTCGATCCGCCCGTGCAGCAGGACCCGGGCCATCGCGTGCACCGCCCGGTTGTCCCGCCGCGTCGGCCCCGGCCGGGCCAGGCCAGCGAGGTAGATCGGGGCGTTGCGGTGCACGAACGGCAGCGGCACGAACTCGGTGAACCCGGCCTGGCCGTGCTCGCGCGCCCGGTCCTGCACCCCCGCCAGCGTGCGGAAGTGCCCCAGCCAGTGCTCCGGGTGGTCGACGTGGCCGTACATCATCGTCGACGAGGACGGGATGCCCAGCCGGTGCGCCGCGCTGACCACCTCGATCCACTCCGCAGCGGGCAGCTTGCCCTTGGTCAGCACCCAGCGGACCTCGTCGTCGAGGATCTCGGCCGCCGTTCCCGGGATGCTGCCCAGACCGGCCTCCTTGAGCTCGGCCAGCCAGTCCTGCACCGTCACGCCCGCCTTCGCCGAAGCGCTGACGATCTCCATCGGGCTGAACGCGTGGACGTGCATCTCGGGCACCCGCCGCCGCACCGCCCGCACCAGGTCGGCGTAGCCCGACACCGGCAGCCTCGGGTCGATGCCGCCCTGCACGCAGACCTCGGTGGCCCCGGCCCGCCACGCCTCGTCGGCGCGGTCGGCGACGTCCTCCGGCGAGAGCCGGTAGGCGTCGGCGTCCCGCTCGCGCTGGGCGAAGGCGCAGAACCGGCAGCCGACGTAGCAGATGTTGGAGAAGTTGATGTTGCGGTTGATCACGTAGGTGATGTCGTCTCCGACGACCTCGCGCCGCAACCGGTCGGCGATGCCGGCGAGCTCGTCCATCGCCGGCCCCTCGCAGGTCATCAACGCCATCGCGGCCTCGTGGTGCTGCTCCTCCAGCAGCGATGCCGGGTCCGACTCGGCCAGCCGCAGCCCCTTCTTGACGTCGGCGTCCAGCCGTTCCGGGGACGCCGCCGTCGGGACCTGGCCGCGCAGCTCGTCCCAGTCGCCGTAGACGGTGTCGAAGTCGGTGCGCCGGTCCTCCGTGCGGCCGTCGGTGTCGATGCTGCGGTGCAGGTCGGTGCGGCCGATCGACTCGAAACCGCCGTCCGGCTCCTGCCACTCGCGACCCGCGATCTCGGCATCAGGATCGGCGAAGCCGTCGGAGTCCGAGAGCGCGTCGACGTGCGAGGCGACCCGCAGGTCCAGCCACTGCGTCGAGTCCCCGGCCAGGCCCTTGCGCACGTAGCGCGGGTAGGCGGTGAGCCGCTCGCGCAGCTGGAAACCGGCCTTGCCGGTGAGCTCGGTGAGCTCGTCGACATGCGGCCACGGGCGTTCCGGGTTGACGTGATCCGGGGTCACCGGCGACACGCCGCCCCAGTCGTCGATACCGGCGCGCAGCATCAGCAGGTGTTCCTCGCCCACCAGGTTCGGCGGAGCCTGCACGCTCACGCCCGAGGGCATCAGCAGCCGGGCGACGGCGATGGTGGCGGCCAGTTCTTCCAGGTCGGCGTCCGGCATGCCGCGCATCGCGGTGTCCGGCTTGGCCCGGAAGTTCTGGACGATGATCTCCTGGATGTGCCCGTACTGACGGGCGCTCTGCCGCAGCTCCAGCAGCGATTCGGCCCGCTCGGTGCGGGTTTCGCCGATGCCGATCAGGATTCCGCTGGTGAAGGGCACAGCGACGCGTCCGGCGTCGGTGAGGACCCGCTTGCGGACGGCCGGTTCCTTGTCCGGGCTGCCGAAGTGCGGGCCGCCCTTCTCGCTCCAGAGCCGCTCCGAGGTCGTCTCCAGCATCATGCCCATGCTGGCCGCGACCGGCTTGAGCCTGGTCAGCTCCGACCAGGACAGCACTCCCGGGTTCAGGTGCGGCAGCAGGCCGGTCTCCTCCAGCACCGCGATCGCGCAGGAGCGGACGTAGTCCACCGTGGAGGAGTAGCCCCGCGCTTCCAGCCACTCGCGGGCGGCCGACCAGCGCTCCTCCGGGCGGTCCCCCAACGTGAACAGGGCTTCCTTGCAGCCCGCGGCGGCACCCTGGCGGGCGATCTCCAGGACCTCGTCGCGTTCCAGGAACGCCGATTCCACCTTGTGCGGAACCGTGGCGAAAGTGCAGTAGTGGCAACGGTCCCGGCACAACCTGGTCAGCGGGATGAACACGTTGCGGCTGTAGGTGACGATGCCCGGATGCCCCTCGGCGACCAGGTGCGCATCGCGCGCCTTACCGGCCGCCGTCAGGAGTTTGTCCAGGTCATCGCTGCGCGCGTGCAGCAGAACCGCGGCTTCGGTGGCGTCGAGCGAGACGCCGTCGGTGGCGCGGCGCAGCGCACGTCGCATCGCCGATGAGCTCGGGGTCTGTTCCGGCGGGGTGATGTTCAAATCTGCAACCGACACCTGACGACTCTAAGTCGGCTCGAAGTCGTTGCCCAGCCGTCATCTGCGTGCGCAGTCCCTCACTTTCGGCTACCGAATTACTCCGTTGAGCCCTGACGCCTATCCCCGAATCAGGCGCAAAATCCGGACGAATATCACTGGGTGAACCATTCTTCGTCTCCAAGGAGGGACAAGTTGTCACGCAGAAGTAGGAGAGGCCGTTCGCTGCGGATCGCAGGCTCGGCTCTCGCGCTGACCCTGCTGTTACCCGCCGGGCTGCTCGGCTCCGCGCCAGAAGCGCCCGCCGCCCCGGCGGTTCCCGCGCACTTCGTGGTCGTCGGCCCCGTCGGTGACGGACTCGCGCAGACCGAGGAATCGGTGCGCACCGTCGGGGGTGCGGTCGTGCAGAGCTGGCCGCAGATCGGCGTGGTCGTCGCGTCCTCGCCGGATCCGGCCTTCGCCGCGTCCGTCCGGCAGCAGCCGGGCGTCGAGCAGGCCGGAGCGAGCCGCAACCTCGCCGAGCAGCTGCCGCCCGCGCAGTCGACCCGGCTGGAAACCCTGGAAGGCACCGCGAACGGCATCGGCACCTTCGCCGCCGACGGCGAGGAGCCGCTGGAAGCCGACCAGTGGGACCTGCCGCAGATCAAGGCCGACCAGGCCAACGCGATCTCGCAGGGCAGCAAGGACACCACCGTCGGCGTGCTGGACTACGGCATCGACCCCACGCACCCCGACCTGGCGCCGAACCTCGACGTCTCCCGGTCGGTGAGCTGCGTCAACGAAGGCGTGCCGGACCAGAGCCAGGAGGCGTGGCAGCCGCAGGACCCGACGCAGGACCACGGCACGCACGTCTCGGGCACCATCGCCGCCGCGCGCAACGGCGTCGGCGTCGCCGGGGTGGCCCCGAACGTCACGCTCGCCTCGGTCCGCGTGATCGACGACGGCGGGTTCATCTACCCCGAGTACGCGATCTGCGGGTTCATCTGGGCCGCCGAGCACGGCTTCGACGTCACCAACAACTCCTACTTCGTCGATCCCTGGTACCTGTGGTGCGACAGCGACCCGGACCAGAGGGCCGCCGCCGAGGCGGTCCACCGCGCGGTCGCCTACGCCGAGGGCCACGACGTGGTCAACGTCGTCTCCGCGGGCAACAGCAACTGGGACCTGTCGCAGCCGATCCACGACACCAACAGCCCGAACAACGGCGGCCCGACTCAGGACCGCCACACCGGGCCGGACTGCCACATCCTCCCTGGCGAGCTGCCGGGCGTCGTGTCGGTGTCGGCCGTGGGCGTCAACGCCGTGAAGTCGTACTACTCCAACTACGGCCTCGGCTCGATCTCGGTGACCGCACCCGGCGGTGACGCGCGGCAGATCCCGCAGACCCCGTCGGCCAACGGCCGCATCCTCTCCAGCGTCCCCGGCGGTGGCTGGGGCTGGATGCAGGGCACCTCCATGGCGGGCCCGCACGCCGCGGGTGTCGCCGCTCTGCTGCGCAGCACCCACCCGGAGTGGACCGCGCAGCAGGTCATCGGCGCGCTGAACAACCAGTCCGACGCGCTGCCGTGCCCGAAGGACTACGACGGGGACGGCGACGGCGTCGTCGACGCGGTCTGCACCGGCGGCTCCACCGGAGCCGGCTTCTACGGCGCGGGCCTGATCGACGCCCTCGACGCGGTCACCAAGTAGTCCCGTCCCCGGCCCCGCCCTGCCAGCCGGCCAAGTCCCCGGCAGGGCGGGACCCCACCCCGCCGCACCTCGGGTGACCCGGATTTCAGCGGAAATCCGTGCCCTGGTTTCCACTGAAATCGGGATCTTTCACTCGACGAGGCGACTCAGGGGCTGGCTCTTCGACCAGGTCGTCGACGGGATCGACCTCGTCGGCTCCGGTTGCCCGGTTCTCCTGGCGGCAGGACGCTTCGGGGGTGGGAGATTCGGAGAGTTTCGTGATCGTCGGCGCCGGCATGGCCGGGGCCAAGGGCGCCGAGGCGCTGCGCGACCAGGGGTTCGACGGGCGGATCACGCTGCTGGGCGATGAAGCGCACCGGCCCTACGAGCGCCCGCCGCTGTCCAAGGAGTACCTGATGGGCAGCGCCGAGTTCGACACCGCCTACGTGCACCCCGAGACCTGGTACGCCGACAACCGCGTCGACCTGCGCCTGAACACCTCCGCGCGGCACATCGACCGCTCGCTGCGCCAGGTCGAGCTCGCCGACGGGACCAGGCTGGAGTTCGACAAGCTGATGCTGGCCACCGGAGCCCATCCCCGCTCGATCCCCGTCCCAGGCCACGACGCCGAAGGCGTGCTGCACCTGCGCAGGGTGGGCGACTCCGACCGCATCAAGGAGGCCCTGGCCAACATCGAGGACCTGGTGGTGGTCGGCGCGGGCTGGATCGGGTTGGAGGTCGCCGCTGCCGCCCGCCAGGCCGGTGTCGGCGTGACGGTGGTCGAGACCGCCGAACTGCCGCTGCTGCGGGTCCTCGGCCGCGAGGTCGCGGAGGTCTTCGCCGCCATGCACCGCGAGCGCGGCGTGTCCTTCCGCTTCACCACGGCGGTCGACGAGATCCTCGCGCCGTCGGGGAAGGTCACCGGGGTGCGGCTGACCGACGGGCTGGAGATCGACGCCCAGGCGGTGCTGATCGCGGTCGGCGTCGACCCGGACGTGGAACTGGCCGCCGAGGCGAAGCTGCGGGTCTCCAACGGCGTCCTCGTCGACGCCACGCTGCGGACCGGTGACCCGAACATCGTCGCCGCGGGCGACGTCGCCAACGCGTTCCACCCGCTGCTGGGCAGGCAGATCCGCGTCGAGCACTGGAACAACGCCCTCAACCAGCCCGCCGTCGCCGCATCGTCGATGCTCGGCGGCGACACCAGCTACTCCGAGCTGCCGTACTTCTTCACCGACCAGTACGACCTGGGCATGGAGTACCTCGGGCACGTCGAACCGGGCGACTACGACGAGGTGCTGTTCCGGGGTGATGTCGCGACCCGCGAGTTCATCGCCTTCTGGCTCTCCGAGGGCCGGGTGCTCGCGGGCATGAACGTCAACATCTGGGACGTCACCGAGCCGATCAAGACCCTCATCACCTCCGGCACCACCATCGACCGCCAGGCGCTCGGCGATCCCAGCGTTCCGCTCAACGAGCACATCGCTCGCTGAGTCCGGGAGCACGTCCGGTCATGGCGACGATCCGGTCCAGCAGCGGCGCGTCGTCGGCGACGTCGACCGGGGGGCCCCACAGCTCCGGCAGCGGTGCGCTGGGGACGAACACCCGCACGTGCGCCCAGCAGGCCCGCAAGGTGTCCTCGGGAAGGTGAAACCGCGCTCCGGTGGCCTGCGCCAGGTCCCAGCCGTGGACGACCACCTCGGTGAGCGCGATGCGGCCCCAGACCTCGTTGCGCAACGGGACCCCGCCCACTTCGGTCTCGCCTCGCCAGGCGGCCGGAGCGGACCACGCGTCGGCCAGCTCCAGCACGTGCGAGCGGGCGTCGCCAGGGCCCGGTCTCGCCGAGGCCAGCGCGGTGAAACCCTGCGCCGCCTCGTCGACGTGCGCGATGAGGCCGCGGACCGCGTACTCCGAGCACGGGGTCGGCAGGTCCAGCTGGTCGTCGGTCACGGCGCTCAGCAGCTCGACCAGCCGGCGGCAGGCGGGTGTCAGATCGATCAACGCAGACCTCCTCGAACGGCTTCTCGGAGAGGTAGACGGAAAAGAGCCGCCGAACTCATCGCCGCGCCGCTACAGTCACCGAGGACCACGAGGGGGCCGAAATGCGAAGAATGACCTACATGATCGCGTCGACGATCGATGGCCGCATCACCGGTCCGGACAACGACAACCCCGACTTCTTCCTGCACGAGGGCGACCACGGCGATTTCCTGCGCGCCGAATTCCCGGAACTGCTGCCCTCGCACGTCCGACCGATGTTCGGACTCGACGACGTTCCCAACAAGCACTTCGACACGGTGTTGCAAGGACGCGGCAGCTGGGAGATCGGAATGCGGGAGGGCATCACCAACGCCTACCGGCACCTGCGCAGCATCGTGTTCTCGCGCAGCATCACCGAAACCCCGGACCCGACGGTGGAATTCGTCTCCACCGATCCGCTGGAGAAGGTGCGCGAGCTCAAGCGCGAGCAGGGTGCGGGCATCTGGCTGTGCGGCGGAGGGAAGCTCGCGGCGGCGCTGCGGCCCGAGATCGACGAGCTGATCGTCAAGCTGCACCCGGTCGTGGCGGGCGCGGGAATCCCGATGTTCGACGGCGAGTTCTCCCCATCGCAATTCGAACTGGCCGACGCGAAACCCTTCAACAGCGGCGTCGTACACCTCACTTATCGAAAGTGGTGACGGAATTCCATTGCGATCCCGACCTCGTTCCGGCTAGCTTTTTGCTCGTGATTACCGGGACGGCGACGCGCCACGCACGGATTGGCTACCCGGTGGAGAGCTGACCTCTCCGCGGGCCGCGCGCCCATCCCCCTCTCGTTCGGGAGGGGGTGATCTTCTCCCACCCGTCTCTCATGACGGCGGACGAGCGCGCCGACACCGCTTCAGCCCGCGCTCCTCCACGACGACTTGACCGTCCACTGAGGAGAGATCTGTGAGCGTCACGTTCAACCACACCATCATCGCCGCGAAAGATCGTGAGGAATCAGCGCGGTTCTACCGGGAGCTCTTCGAGGTTCCGGAAGCCCTGTCGTGGGGCGTGTTCACCAACGTCCAGCTCGACGGAGGCGTGCTGCTGCAATTCGCCGAACCGCCGGTGGAGATCCAGATGCAGCACTACGCTTTCCTGGTCGACGACGGCCTCTTCGACCGCGCCTACGCGCGGATCCAGGAGCGCGACATCGACCACTGGGCCGATCCGCGCGGCGCCGAACCGGGTCGGATCAACCACGACCACGGAGGTCGCGGCGTCTACTTCAAAGACCCGGCCGGCCACGGCCTGGAAATGATCACGACGCCGTACCTGTGAATTCGAGCGGGCGCGAATTCATCGCGAATTCGCGCCCGCCGGTCGAACGCCCTCATGCGAAGCGAGCGAAACCGGTCGTGCGTCCGGTGATGGTGAGCGGCGTTCCGGATTCGGCCATCGGGCGAAGACCGTCGCGAACCGCTTGGTCCGGATTTCCGTGGACGTCGAAGCGCTCCACCTCGCAGTGCTCCATGACGCCGCGGATGTAGGGGTCGGAGAGCCGCCAGTGCTCCCGGATCGCATCGGAGTCGCGGTAGAGCTGGTAGCTGTAGGCCAGCATCCGTTCCTCGTCGATGAACACGTCCACCATCAGCTGCGGACCGCGCTCCTCGACGAACTCCACCGCCTTGCGCACCGCGGCCTTGAACTCGTCGAGATGCCCATCGGTGATCCGCATCGTGTTCCGGAAGAGGATCGGACCTTCATCAGAATTCAACATGCCACGAGTGTTCAATCTCGACCAAACTCGAAGTCAACCCCGCACAGGCACGTGGTCGGCTGGACCAGGCGAGGCGCCAGCGGTTCGAGACCCGCATGGTCCAACTGGCGTTGCGAGCAGCGCTCAGAAGTCGAACACCGCTGTCACGGGAGCGTGGTCCGACCAGCGCTTGTCGTAGCTCGGGGCCTTCTCGACGTAGGCCTTCGTGCAACGACTCGCCAGGCCGGGGGAACTGACGACGTAGTCGATCCTCCAGCCGGAGTCGTTGTCGAAGGCTTTGCCTCGGTAGGACCACCACGAGTAGGGGCCGGGGCCTTCGGGGTGGAGGTCGCGGACGACGTCGGTGTAGCCGGACTCGAAGACCTCGGTCAGCCACGCCCGCTCCTCCGGGAGGAAACCCGCGGACTTCTGGTTGGCCTTCCAGTTCTTCAGGTCGACCTCGCGGTGGGCAATGTTCCAGTCGCCGCAGACCACGACCTCGCGGCCGGCGGAGGCGGCGCGCTCGCGGAGTCCGGCGAGGTGTTCGCCGAACTCCTTCATGAAGCGCTCCTTCTCGTCCTGGCGCGGGGTGCCGACCTCACCGCTGGGCAGGTAGAGGCTGGCGATCGTGACGCCCGGGAGGTCGATCTCCAGGTAGCGACCGCTGTCGTCGAACTCGGCCGAGCCGAAGCCGATGCGGACGGCCTCCGGTTCGGTGCGGCTGTAGATCGCCACTCCCGCGCGGCCCTTGGCCGAGCTCGGGGCGAGCGCCGTGCACCAGCCGGCGGGTTCGCGCACCTCCGCGGTGAGCTGGTCGGGCTCGGCGCGGGTCTCCTGCATGCAGATCACGTCCGCACCGGTCTCCGCGAGCCACTCGACGAATCCCTTCTTCGCGGCGGCGCGCAAACCATTTACATTCACCGTTGACAAAGTCAGCACAACGACGAGCCTATCGAGTGCTTTTCAGCAGATGGACCGCCCCGCACGGGTGATTTCCACCGCTGATCGACCCCGCCGACGGATTTGGAGCGGATTTCAACGCTCCGTTATCCGCTGATTTCACCCCGTTGACCTGGGCAAGATCGTCCGAACCGGGGAAGCCACTAGACCTGCGGCGGTATTCCACTACTATCGCCTCCCGTAACGTTCAACCACTTCGTGTCGACAGTGGGACGTAGAACGCCCTAAAACCCCTGCAGGAGGTCTCGCGTGGCCCCGGACAGCGCCACGGGAAGCGGTCCCACGGCCCGCCGTCTCGTGTTGGGCAGCCAGCTGCGCAGGTTGCGCGAGTCCAAGCAGATTTCCCGCGAGGACGCCGGGTACGCCATCCGCGGTTCGGGATCGAAGATCAGCCGCCTGGAGCTCGGGCGCGTGGGCTTCAAGGAACGCGACGTCGCCGACCTGCTGAGCCTGTACGGAGTGGCCGACCAGTCCGAGCGCGAGTCCTTTTTGGACCTCGTGCGCCGGTCCAACGAGCCGGGCTGGTGGAACCGCTACAACGACCTGATCGCGCCGTGGTTCCAGGACTTCGTCGGCCTGGAGGAGTCCGCCTCCCGGATCCAGACCTACGAGCTCCAGTTCGTCCCGGGCCTGCTGCAGACCGAGCGCTACGCGCGAGCCGTCGCCACCCAGGGACGCCCCGAGGCCGAGGACGAAGAGGTCGACCGCCGGGTCCGGCTGCGCATGCAGCGGCAGCGGATGTTCGCCCAGCCCAAGTCGCCGCGCGTGTGGGCCGTGATCGACGAGGCCGTGCTGCACCGCCCGATCGGCGGCAAGAGCGTCATGCGGGAGCAGATCGAATCGCTCCTGGACTCCACGAAGCTGCCCACGGTCACCTTGCAGGTGCTGCCCTTCGCGCTCGGGCGCTCGGCCGCCGAAGGCGCCTACACGATCTTGCGGTTCGCCGAACCGGAGATCCCGGACATCGTCTACCTCGAACACCTCTGCGGCGCGTTGTACCTGGACAAACCCGAGGAAGTCGAGACCTACAGCAAGGCCAGCCACCGGCTCGCGGTCGACGCGCTGACCCCGGAAGGGTCCCGCAAGCTGATGCAGGACCGGCTCCGGGAATTCTGAGCCCGACCGGGAATTTCACAGCTTTTCGCCCGTTCGGGCGATCAAGGGCGACTGTTCGCCGCGGGAGCGGCACCGAGTGCCGTCACAGCCTTACACCCGACGGTGTGATCACGCTCTCAGCGCCCTGCACGTGCATTCAATCGTGCATCTGCACCTGATACCTTCGACTGCACGATCAACTGCACGTGCAGATGATCCGTGCAAGATGAGAGTCGGGGAAGGGTGGGGTTCGGATGACGAACATCCAGAACGGCATGCCCGCGAAGCAGCTTCCCAACGCTGACTGGCGCAAGAGCCGGCACAGCGGAGCGGTGGGTAACTGCGTGGAGCTGGCACCGTTGGTCGACGGTGGGGTTGCTGTCAGAAACTCGCGCTACCCGGAGGGCCCGGCACTGGTCTACAGCAGGGACGAGATCGCAGCGTTCCTCAACGGAGCAAAGGACGGCGAGTTCGACGATCTGATCGTCTGAACTGGTCACCACATGGTCTGAGCCCCTACGACGAACAACGGTGGCGCCATGAACGACATAACCAACGGCCTGCAAGCCCTGGTCGCCCGCGACTTCCAGTTCACGCATCCCCGTGATTCCAGCGGAAGCCTGGTCGCCGTGGTCGGAATCCGCGTGCACCACGGGGTTTTCGACATCCTGCAGCTCTTCGGCGAGAACGACGCCGACGCGGCGCGCATCCCCGCGGACGAGCCCGACGTCCTGTTCCCGAGCCGAGTGCTGTGGCGAACCAACGGACCCGCCCTGGACGTCATCAACGAGCTGCTGCACATGCCGGAACCGCTGCTGGAAACCGGCGCGGAAGGCAGCGGCTGCTGGATCCCCACGCACGCCGGCCGCTCCAAGTGGCTCGCCGTCACGGCCTGAACCAGGTTCGCAGCCGGGCCTGATTCGTGGTGGGCGCGTCCCACCCCGGGCCTGACCCTGCTGTTGAAACCCCCGTCCGAAACCCCGGTGTTCGGCCACCCCCCATGCCGCGCACCGGAGCGGACGCCCCCAAATGGATCGGGTTCCCGCGCCCAAGTCCCCCAGCGTGCGGGAACCCGATCTTTTGGGTTTCGGGCGGGCGTGTTCACTCGTGCGTGGTCGCTGTCGGCAGCATTACCGCGAACAAGCGCCAACTCCACCGCTGCTTCCCTGACGGTTCTCCCCGCGCAGAAAACGGCTGCCCGACCGGAATTCCGGTGGGGCAGCCGCCTTCTCCGTCCGCTCAGATGTCGAGCTTGAACGACTGGGTGTCCGTGGCGTTGTGAACGGGTTTGGTGGAATTGCTGGTGACCTGTTCTCGTTCGATGAGCTGCAGTGCGCCGTTCTTGGCCGGGGGTTGCTGGATCGCCACGACCAGTCGCGGCGTGGACTTCGGGCTGATGACGACGGTGCCGTCGTTGCGGCGGTTGATCGTCCAGACCTGGGCTGCGTTGGCCGGATCGCAGGCGGCGGTGCGCAGCTCACCACCCGTGCGCGCCTCGGCGGTCACGCACTGGCGGTTCTCCTGGCTCTGGATGGTCATCGCGCCGTCGGGGCGCTTGGCGATGACCCACTGATCGGCCGAGCGCGGTTGCGCGGCCGAGTGGGGTTGCACGGTGCTGATCACCGAGTCGGGTCCGTTGACCACCCAGCGGGACTTGTCGGCGACTGTGGTGATCTTGGTGACGAGCACGGAATCGGCCGAGGCCGTCGGCGCGGGCACGACCGACAGGACCGCCATCGCGCCGAGTGCACCCAGCATCCAGCGAGCGCGTCTCATGGTTGTTCCTCCAAGAATGAAGGTGTTTCGGGGAAGGCGAGCCAGTCCGGTTCGCCCGAAATCGATAGATACCAGCGCCCCGGGTGATGTTCGCGGCCAGTAATCACAACGAGCGAAGCCCGGATGATTCGAGGTGTTCCCCGGACCGTCACCACCGGTGAGTAGCCTGACGGCCCGGTGTTCCCCAAGAGCTGCGAGGATTTTCGGTGACCGAGTACCAGCACTACGAGTTCCTCGCGGTCGACCGGCCGTTGAGCGACGACGAGCAGGCCGAGGTGCGGGAGCTGTCCAGCCGGGCGGTCATCAGCGACACGGCCTTCGCCGCCACCTACGAGCAGGACGACTTCCGCGGTGACCCCGACGTGATGATCGAGTCCTACTACGACGCCCACCTGCACGTGACGAGCTGGGGCACGCACCGGCTGATGATCCGGGTCTCGCGCGGGGACCTCGACGACGCGATCGCCGAGGAGTTCGAGGTCGCCGAGCGCGTCGACGTCTGGAGCTCCGACGACCACGTGGTGCTGGACTTCGTCAGCGAGGACGAGGAGCCCTCCACCCCCACCGGCCACGACGGACTGCTGCCGCGGCTGGCAGGCATCCGCGACGAGATCGCCTCCGGGGACCTGCGTCCGCTGTACCTCGCGTGGTTGGCGGGCTACGGCACGTGGGAACGCGACGAGTTCGCCTTCGACACCAGCGCCGAGGACGAGCTCGAACCGGTCGTACCGCCGGGACTCGCGCAGCTCACCGCCGCGCAGACCGCGCTCGCGGAGTTCCTGCGGCTGGACGACGACCTGCTGGCGGTGGCCGCCGAGAACAGCACGCCGCTGCAGGAGCGGCTCGACCCCAGCGCGCTCGGCGCCTGGGTGACCCATCTGCCGTCGGCCGACAAGGACCTGCTGTTGCTGCAGGTCGCGCAGGGTCAGGCGGCCGAGGCGCGGATCGAGATCCTGCGCCGCTTCAACGGCGACACCGCCGCGGGCAGCCGAACCGTGGGCGAACTCCTCGACCAGGCGGCCCAGCGCCGGGTCTGACCCCGCACCCCCCCTTTTATTGCCACCTCATTGCTACAGCAATCGAGGAGTGATTAACCTCGGAGAGGTTGGTCCTGACCGAGGGGGGAACGTGGACGAGGTGCAGCGGATCGGCGACTACGCGTTGCGGCAAGCCCGCCCGGAGGACGTCGAGGGCGCTCGCGCGCTGATGCTCGACACCTTCTACCGGGAGATGGGTTCCGGCTACGTCCCCGAGTGGCACGCCGACGTGATCGACCTCGAACGCACCTACCTGCGCACTCCCGGACAGACGCTGTTCGTCGCCGACTTCGGTGGTGAGGTCGTGGCCACCGCAGGACTGCGTGCCGGTGGCCCGAAGAGCCCGCCGAACCCGCTGTGGCTCGCCGAGCACTACGCGCGCGGCGCCACCGCGCAGCTGGTGCGCACCTACGTCCGCGCGTCGCACCGCAGGCGCGGGCTGGCTCGGGCGCTGGTCGAGAAGTGCTGCGAGTTCGCCGCGGAGTCCGGCTACGACACCGCCTACCTGCACACCAACCCCGAGATCGACGGTGCGGAACCGTTCTGGCGGAGCCTCGCCAAGGAGGTCCACGACGCGCGCGGCGAAGGCGAAGCGATCGTCCACTTCGAGATCGCCCTGCCGACCTCACCCGCGTGACCGCCGCCGACACCCGGCGCGGCCGGTGGTCGCTGCTGGCGCGGTGGGCCGTCCTGCCCGGACTCGCCCGCCTGCTGCTGCTCACGCAGCTGGCCTTCAACATCGGCTTCTACCTGGTGGTGCCGTTCCTGGCCACGCACCTGGCCGAAGATCTGGCGATGGCCGGCTGGGCGATCGGCATCGTGCTCGGCGTGCGCACCTTCAGCCAGCAGGGCATGTTCGCGCTCGGCGGCGCGCTGGCCGACCGCTTCGGCGTCCGACCCGCGGTGCTCGCGGGATGTTCGGTGCGCATCGCCGGGTTCCTGGTGCTGGCCGCGGCAGGTGATTTCGCGACCGTGCTGGTCGGAACCGTGCTGATCGGGCTCGCCGCCGCGCTGTTCTCCCCCGCGGTGGAATCGGCGCTGGCCGTGCAGGGCGCGGAGCTGGAGGACCGGGGCGTGATCTCCCGGACCGAGCTGTTCGGCCTGTTCGCGGTGTGCGGGGAGGTCGGCGCGGTGACCGGGCCGCTGCTCGGAGCGGTCCTGCTCAGCGTCGACTTCGGACTGACCTGCTCGGTCGCGGCCGCGGTCTTCGCGGTCATCCTGGCCGCGCACGCGCGATGGCTGCCGCGCGGACCGCACTCCGAGCGGCGGCCGCTGTTGGCCGGATGGGCCGACATCGCGCGCAACCGCACGTTCCTGATCTTCGCCGCCGGGTACAGCGCCTACCTGCTCAGCTACAACCAGCTCTACCTGGCACTGCCGGTGGAGCTGGGTCGGGTGGGAGCGGACTGGGCGCTGGGCTGGATGTTCGCGCTCGCCGCGGTCGTGGTCGTCGTCGGCCAGCTGCCGCTGGCGGCGTGGGCGCGCAACCGGTTCGGCGCGCATCGCGCGCTGCCGCTGGGGTTCGGCCTGCTCAGCCTCGCCTTCGCCGTCGTGGCGGTGCTCTCGCCGTGGACGCTGCCCGGCGGGCTGTCGCTGCTTCCGGCGGTGCTGTTCGTGGTGCTGCTGACCTTCGGGCAGATGCTGGCGGTTCCGGTGGCCCAGGACCTGGTTCCCCGGTTGGCGGGTGGGCGCAATCTCGGCTCGTACTACGGGTTCCTGTCCTCGGCGGGCGGTCTCGCGGTGCTCGTGGGAAGCGGTGTCGCGGGTGGACTGCTCGATCTGGCGGAGGCTCCGGGCCCGTCGGCGCCGGTGCCGTGGTCGGTGCTGGCGCTGCTGCCCGCTGTGGGTGGTCTCACGCTGCTGATCCTCGCCAGGCGGTACAGGAATGAAAGTCGTTCTCATTAAGCTGGGTGCTTCCGCACCCGAGGAGGTCCGCACCCCATGCCCTCGCCCCAGGGACTCACCCGCGTCGCCGCGCTGTTAGCCGGCGCGCTCGTGCTCTCCGGATGCTTCGCCGCCGCTCCCGGCGGTGGTGCGGACGACCGGCTGGGCGTGGCCATGTCGTTCCAGCCGGTCGCGAACCTCTCGCCTCACAGCGACGACGCGCTGCTGCTCACCAAGCTCGGAGCCGCCGAAACGCTCACCGTCCTCGACCGCGACGGCACCGCGCGGCCCGCGCTGGCCGAGAGCTGGGAGCAGGCCGACCCGTTCACTCTGCGGCTGAACCTGCGCGCGGGCGTCACCTTCCACGACGGCACACCGCTGACCGCCGAGCACGCCGCCGCATCCCTGAACCGCGTAGTCACCGCCACGACCCCGCCCCGCGCGCTCAAGGGCGTGCAGCTCACGGCGAAGGCCGCGGGTGAGCGGACGCTGGAGATCACCACCGCGCGACCGGACCCGATCCTGCCGCAGCGGCTCACCGCCCCGCAGCTGGCGGTCCTCGCCCCCGCGGCCTACGCGGACCCGGCGGCACCGAACCCGGTGCGCACCGGAACCGGCCCCTACGTGCTCGACTCGGTGCAGGGCGCGGCAGGCGCGACGCTCAACGCCAATCCGCGCTACTGGGGCGGTGCGCCGAAGGCGTCCGGTGTGGACGCGCGGTTCATCGCCGACGGCGCGAGCCGGGCGAACGCGCTGCGCGCGGGCGAGGTCGACGTGGTCGACACCGTGCCCGTCTCGCAGCTGCCCACCGTCGAGGGCAACGAGGTCCTCGACGTGCCGCTGCCCCGGCTGGTCGGCGCGCACCTCAACACCCGCTCCGCGGTGTTCGCCGACCCGGCGATGCGCGCGGCGGCGCGGCAGACCATCGACCCCGCCCGCATCGCCGAGGGCGTCTACGCGGGTCAGGCCGATCCGGCGCGGGGTCTGTTCGGCCCGGCGAGCCCGTGGGCGACCGCCGGCCCGCCGCCTCCGGCTCCCGCGGCCCAGCCGCGCGGCCGCATCCGCATCGCCACCTACGACGAGCGCCCGGAACTGCCCGAGATCGCCTCGGTGGTCGCCGAGGACCTGCGCAACGCCGGTTTCGAGGTGACCGACGTGGTCGTGCAGGAGTTCTCCACGATGGAGTCCGACCTGCTCTCCGGCGCCTACGACGTGGTGATCGGCGCCCGCAACTACTCGGTGGACACCGGTGACCCCATCGGCTACCTGCGCAGCGACTGGACCTGCGACGGCGGGTACAACCTGTCGCGGCTGTGCGACCCGGCAATCGACGCCGCCGTCGAGGCCGCCCAGCCCGCGCCCCCGGAGGAGCGCGAACGCGCCGCGGTGCGCATCGCCGAGCAGGTGCTCGGCACCGATGCGATCGTCCCGATCGCGCACGAGCGCAGCCGCATCGGCGTCGCTCCCGGCGTCAGCGGGGTCGCCGAGGACGGCTTCGACCGAAGGCTGATCACCGTCGAAACCTCGCACGGCGCATGAGGAAGGTGCTGCGCGGACTGCTCGTCACCGCCGGCGCCGTGCTCGTCCCCGCGTTCGTCGTCGGCGCGCTGCCGTGGCTGCGCGGCGACGACCCGGCGCAGACCGTGCTGCGCGCCCGCTCCGCCGAGCAGGAGCTCGACCCGGCCGTGCTCGCAGCGATCCGGCGCGACGTCGGCATTCCCGACGACCCGGTGACCGGAGCGCTGAGCTGGCTGGCGGGTGCGGTGCGCGGGGACTTCGGGCGGTCCTGGGTGAGCGGCGTTCCGGTGTCGGATTCGATCGGCCGGGCCGCGGGCATCTCCATCACGCTGGCCCTCGTCGCCTCGCTGACGGCGCTGGTGTGCGCGCTGCTGGTGCTGGCGCCGAGCCTGTGGCGGGCCGCCCAGGGCTCCGGTGGTGTCGGCAGGGGCGCGCTGGCCACCGGTGCCGTGCTCGCCGCGTTGCCCGAGTTCCTGCTCGCCACCGGGTTGCTGGTGCTGCTCGCCGTGCACTGGAGGCTGGCTCCGACCTCGGGCTGGTCCGGTCCGGCGAACATGCCGCTCCCGGCGCTGGCGCTGGGGCTTCCGGCCGCCGGTGCCCTCGGCCGGGTGCTGGCGAGCGCGATCGACGGCGCGCTAGCCGAGCCGTGGGTGCGGGTGTGGCGGGCCAACGGGTTTCGCAGGCGCGCGGTGCTGCGGGCCGTGGTGCGGCGCGCGGTGGCGGTGGCGTTCCCGCAGCTGGTGCTGCTGTTCGTCGGACTGCTCGGTTCGGGGATCGTGGTCGAGGCGGTCTTCGCCATCCCCGGTCTCGGGGCGACCGCGCTGAACGCCGTTCTCGCGCAGGACCTGCCGCTGGTGCAGGGGTGCGTGATCGTGCTGGCCCTGCTGGGCCTGGTGCTCGGCGGCCTGGGTGTCCTCGCGCACCGGTGGATGCTGGGCCCCGCACTGCACAGCACGGGCATCCCGCAGTCCACATCGGACTCGACGGGGAGCGCGCGCTGGGCGCTGGTGGCGGCCGGAGTGCTGGCGGCCGCCGTGCTGGCCGGCCTGCTGCGCGACCCGAACGCGATCTCGCTGACCGACCGGCTGCAGGCCCCGACGTCCACGCACCCCTTCGGCACCGACTCGCTGGGCCGCGACCTGCTCGCCCGCTTCGGCCACGGCGCGCTGCTCAGCATCGGCGGATCGCTGGTGGTCAGCGCGGTGGCGCTGGTGCTCGGCCTGGCCTCGGGCATGACCCGCACCCGCGCGGGCGTCGCCGACATCCTCAACGCGGTGCCGCCGGTGCTGGCGGGCGTCGTGGTCGCGGCCGTGGCCGGGCCGGGGATGCTCAGCGCCGTCATCGCGGTCTGCTCGGTCGCCTGGATCCCCCTGGCGGTGCACGCCCGGACCCTGACGGCCGAGGTGCGCGCCTCGGGTTTCGTCCGCACCGCCATCGCCACCGGCGCGAGCCGGACCCACGTCATCACCCGGCACCTGCTGCCCTCGGTGTTCACGCCGGTCCTGCGGCACGCACTGATCCGGTTGCCGCACAACGCCCTCGCCCTCGCGGGCCTCGGCTACCTGGGGCTCGCGGCGCCGCACGACTCCCCGGAGTGGGGCGCGATCCTCGCGCAGTCCATCGACTACGCCGAAACCGCCCCCTGGAGCGTGCTCTTCCCGACCGCGGGGCTCACCCTGCTCGGGATCACCGCCGCGCTGGCCCCGCACGCACCGGGCGGTTCCGAACCGGGCTGACCACCGGAACCGCCTGCGTCACGCGACCGGCTTGATGTCCGATCGCTTCACGTACACCCAGCGGTGGTTGTAGGAGATCCGCACGTACTGCTCGGCTCCGCTGATGACCACGTGGTTGTTCGGGTCTTCGAGACCGTCGTAGCCGACGTGGTAGTCCGTCGCGCGCACGTCGTCCCCGGCGACGTACACCTGCCCGGCCGGGATGGTGTACGGCAGCGGGTCGACCACGGTGGGGTCGATGCCCTCCGGGTACTCGCGCGGCGCCGGGGCCGCCATGCCGTAGGTCGGGATGCCGTCGCGGCGGGCCTCGACGAGCTCGGCGTCCTCGGCGGGAGCGGTGTTCTGGCCGCCCGGGTCGCGCAGCCACGCCTTCTTCCCGTCGAACCAGATCGCCAGCCAGTCGCCCCGCCGCTCGGCGACTGCGTAGCGCTGACCGGTGGCGGCCTTGGCCGACCAGTCCTCGATGCGGGTGGTGCCGGGTTCGCCGTCGGGGTGCAGCGCCGGGTTGCTCAGCAGCGGTGCGTCGTCGCGCGGCTCGGTGCGCAGGTGCAGGAAGTTCGCCGGCTGCGCGGGGAGTTCCTGGCAGGCGCCGTCCGGGCATTCGGTGACCGGCGGCTGGTTGGTGGCGAAGCGCGGGTGGACGGTCACCGCTTCGCCTTCGCCGCGCTCGCCGTCGAGCGGTGCCCCGACGAGGTTCATGTAGTGCGCCCAGTCCCAGTACGGGCCCGGGTCGTAGTGCTCGGACCCGGCACCGGTGGGCTTGTCGGCGCTGACCTCGTCGTGGCCGACGATGTGCTCGCGGTCCAGCGGGATGTCGTACTTCTCCGCCAGGTACCGCACGAGCTTCGCCGACGAGCGGTACATCGCCTCGGTGTACCAGGTGCCGCCCTCGTTGGCCCAGCCCTCGTGCTCGATGCCGATGGAGCGCATGTTCCGGTCCCAGCTACCGGCGTGCCACGGCATGTCCTTGGTCGGCACCATCTGCGTGACCTCGCCGTCGGACGACCGGATCACGTAGTGCGAGGCGGCACCGTGCGCCGGGTCCTGGAACAGCGAGATCGCCGTCTGGTAGGCGACTTCGGTGTCGTGGATGACGATCGAGTCGATCTCGACGTCGTCGGGCCGCTCGGCGGTGTCGTAGTTCCCGTACCCGGCCGCGGGGTTCTCCGGGTCGGTCGGCGCGTAGGCGGCCGGGATGAAGCGGCAGTCCAGCGAATCCGGGCACTCGGCTTCGGATTCCGCTTCGTCCTCGGCGAGAGCGGTCGCGGAGAGGTCGCGGTCGGGTTCCACCTCGGGGATCCGGGAGAACGCGACGTGCTGCCCGCTGGAGGTGGTGCGGGAACGCCCTTGCCCGAGCACGTCGTAGACGCTGTCGGCGAAGTCCTGCGCGCCGCTGGTCCGCGGGCTGCCGCTGAGGTCGGCGATCGCCGGGTACCAGGCGCCTAGGTCGTTCGGGAGCTCACCGCCGCCGAGCCGCTTGGCGCGCTCGGCGAGCAGCGCGGCCCCGGCGCGGACGTTCTGCTCCGGGTCGCGCTTGAGCGTCTCCGCCGGAACGCCCACGAGCCCTGCGGCTTCCGGCAGCGTGTGCAGCGCCGGGTGGTCGGCGAGCTCGCGCAGCTTCGGGTTCTCCTCGCGCAGCTGGGCCACGTCGACCTCGGTGAGGTGCATCGGCCCGTAGCCGCCCGCCCTGCTCTGCTCGCCGTGGTGGTCCTCCCACCTGGTGAGCTGGTAGGACGTGGCCACCAGAAGCGGTGCGGGAACGCCGAACTCAGCCGCGGCCGACTCGAACGTCCGCTGCACCGCGGTATCCGGATCCGCCGCGTGAGCGGGAGCGGTGCTGATCAGCAGCCCCGCGGTCACCGCCGCCCACAGCGCGCGTCGCTTCGCCTGTGCCTTCACCCGGGCCTCCCGTTCGGTGTCCGGCTCACGATGGAGCGCTCGGGAACGGAATGTCCTCCTCCGGTCGCGGGCGCGTCGGCGAGTTTATGCAACCGCCGCCCGCTCGTTACCCGTCAGGGCGTGCTGACCTGGAAATCGCGGAACTGGGCGCGCACGTCGTGGCTCGGGCCCCACTCGGTGACGTGGCCGCCGAAGAACGTGGAGAAGAAGATGCCGGCGAAGGGGATGTCGGAGATCTGCTGGATCCCCTGCTCGTCGAGCACCTGCTGCCCGTCGACGCTCACCACGATGCGCCCGCTGTCGCGGTCGACGGTCTGCTGCACGGTGTGCCACTGGTCGTCGGCCTGCCACTGCCAGACTCCGCGACCGACGTCCTCGCCGTAGCCGTCACCCATCGACGGGTCGTAGACGTAGACCTCGCCGTCGGCACTGCGCGCGCCGGAACCGCTGTCGTTGCGCCACATGTACCGGGTCGACCACGCCTGACCGTGGTTCCCGCCTCCGGCCTCGCCGGGCGTTCCGCCGTAGAGACCGGGCAGCTTGCCGCCCTTGCCGAAGTCCCAGTCCGCCGGGAACCGGACCTGGTAGGTCAGCTGGAGGCTGCGCGCCTCGGCGAGGTCGCCGCGCCCGGCGGCGGTGAAGTCGCTGTAGAACTGGCCGCCGCCTTCGCTGGGGCAGTCCTCGCAGGACGGCGCGGACGAACCCCGGCCGTAGAACACGTCCACGGCCCCGTCCTGGCCGGACATCCGGTCGAACCCGAACTGCCCGTCACCGACCACACCCCACTGCTGCGACCAGGAATCGTCCGGGAAGCCGGTGAAGTCACCGCTCCACGGGTCCGCGGCCGACGCCGTCGCGGGCAGCGAGACCGCCGCGGCCAGCAGGAACCCGAGAAGCCCTGCCGCTCGGCGAGATCGGCGAGTGCGCATCGTTGATCACCTCGGCCACGAGCACACACCCCCACCCCCACCCGGTCAACGCCCTGGCGGGAACCTGCCGCGGGTCAGGTGCCGTGGACGAGGTGGTGGACTCGGCGCAGGACGTCGAGCTGGGCCGGGTTGTAGAGGTCGGCGAGGGCTTTGCCCGCGGTGATCCAGGCGTGCCGGGAGCCGCCGGGGGCGTCGGCGTCGAGTTCGAGCAGGCCGGGGTGCTTCTCGTAGAGGGTTCGGGTGACCTCGGCGAGCCCTTCGGCGACGGCCTGGCGGGTGGGTTCGTCGGCGTCGGCGGGCAGGTCGTCGAACTCCGGGGAGGCCTCCTCGACCGAGGCGTTCTGCAACATGTCGACGTAGGCCTGCATCCCCTGCGGACCGAGGACCCTGGAGATCACGACGAGGAACGAGCGGTCCGTCTCGGTCATCGGGGCCTCCGCCGCGGCGGAGCCGAGTTCGGGCGGCAGGTCGGTGGGCGTGGCCTGGTGCAGGAGGAGACCGAGCTCCACGCGGGCTCGTTGCAGTCGTTCGATGGTGGCGGCGAGTTCCGCGTCGAGAGCGCGCAGGGCTTCCTCCGGGTGGTCGTCGGCGTCGCCCATGGCGGCGATCTGGGACAGCGAGAACCCGAGGTCGACCAGGCGCTTGATGCGCAGCAACCGGACCAGGTGGGCGACGCCGTACTGCTTGTAGCCGTTGGCCCGGCGTTCGGGCTCGTCGAGCAGCCCCACCTCGTGGTAGTGCCGCACGGCGCGCAGGCTCGTGCCCGCCAGCTCGGCGATCTCGCGGGTGCTCCAGGCCACCGGGTTTCTCCTCGTCTCAAGGGCGTTGCACGTCGTAGTCAAAACCGTGCCGCTGCGGCATGGTCAAGGGTGAGGCGCATCACTCCGCCGCGGGCTTGAGCATGCCGCAGCGGCACACCTTCTCCTTGTTCCACAGCCACGAACGAGGGGGATGACATGGCCAGACCCGACCACATCGCGGTCGAGGACCTCTTCGCCGACCCGCAGCGCGCCAAGGCGCGGATCTCGCCGGACGGCACCAGGTTCGCGTTCCTCGCGCCCTGGAAGAACCGGCTCAACGTGTGGGTTCAGGACCTCGACGCGGATGCCGAGCCGCGGTGCGTGACCGCCGATGAGACCCGCAGCGTGCAGAGCTTCCACTGGACCGACGATCCGCGCTGGCTGCTCTACCTGCAAGACGACGGCGGCGACGAGAACTGGCACCTGCACCGGGTGGACCTGGACGACCCAGGCGCGCCCGCCGTGGACCTCACGCCGTTCCCCGGCGCGCGGGTGGTCTCGGCCGAACCGTCCATCGGCCGCCCCGGCAAGCTCGCGCTCCTGCTGAACGCGCGCAACCCGGCCGAGTTCGACCTGCACGAGCTCGACATCGCCACCGGCGAGCTCACGATGCTCGGCGAATGCCCGGGACTCGGCATGAGCTGGTTCCAGGCCGGTGGCGGGGAGCTGCTGGCCACCGCGCTCACCGCCGAGGGCGACGTCGAGATCCTGCGCTCGGACGCCGACGGCGCGCTGCGGCGCGTGCTGCTGCTGCCGGGCCCCGACCACCCGGTCGGCGGCATGTCGCAGATGACGCCCGACGGCACCGGCATGTGGTTCGGCACCAACGAGGGCACCGACCGGACCCGTCTGGTCCGCATCGACCTCGCCACCGGCGAGTCGACCGAGGTCGACAGCCACCCGACCTTCGACCTCGATCCGCGCCCGCAGGTGTTCCCCACCGCGCCCGCGACGCTGATCCTCGACCGCGCCGGCGAGCTGCTCGGCGTCCGCTACCTCGGCGAACGCCAGGAGATCCGGGCGCTCGACCCGCACTTCGCCGAGGTGCTGGCCCGGCTCCAGGAGCTCTCCGACGGCGACCTCGGCGAACTCACCTCCGACGACGCCGGGCAGCGCTGGATCGCCTCGTTCAACCACGACCGCGACCCGGGCGCCACCTGGTTCTACGACCACTCCACCGGTGAGCGGCGGCTGCTGTTCCGGCCATGGCCGCACCTCGACCCCGAGTCGCTGGCCCCGATGACGCCGGTGACCATCACCGCCCGCGACGGGCTGGAGCTACCGTCGTACCTGACCCTCCCGGTCGGCGTGGAACCGTCGAAGCTGCCGCTGGTGCTGCTGGTCCACGGTGGACCGTGGGCGCGCGACGCGTGGGGTTTCGACCCGGTGGCGCAGCTGTTCGCCAACCGCGGCTGCGCGGTCCTGCAGGTCAACTTCCGGGGTTCGACCGGTTTCGGCAAGGCGCACACGCAGGCCGCGATCGGCGAGTTCGCCGGAGCGATGCACGACGACCTCATCGACGGTGTCGACTGGGCCGTCGAGCAGGGCTACGCCGACCCCGACCGGGTCGCGATCTTCGGCGGCTCCTACGGCGGCTACGCGGCGCTCGTCGGCGCCACCTTCACGCCCGACCGCTTCGCAGCCGTCGTCGACTACGTCGGCATCTCCAACCTCGCGAACTTCATGCGCACCCAACCCGATTTCGTCAAACCCGGGCTGGTCAACAACTGGTTCCGCTACGTCGGCGACCCGGCCGATCCGGAGCAGGAGGCCGACATGCTGGCCCGCTCGCCGATCACCCGCGTCGACGCGATCCGCGCCCCGCTGCTGGTCGTCCAGGGCGCCAACGACGCCCGCGTCGTGCAGCAGGAGTCGGACCTGATCGTCGACGCCGTCCGCGCGCGCGGCATCGAGGTCGAGTACCTGGTCTTCGACGACGAAGGACACATGTTCGTCAACCGGGAGAACGTCATCGCCATGTTCCAGGCAGCCGACCGCTTCATCACCCGCCACATAGGAGACGTGAAATGACCGCGACAGAAGCCGATTCGCCCCAGAGCGAGCAGCAGCCCGTCAACGTCCAGCAGACGCTGCTCGACGGCCTCGGCGGACCTATGGGGATGCTGTGCACGACGCTGCCCGTGGTGGTGTTCGTGACCGCCACCGCGTTCCTGCCGCTGACCCCGTCGATCGGGGTCGCGCTCGCGGTGGCCTTGGCGCTCACCGGTTTCCGGCTGCTGCGCGGCGAGAAGCTGTCCTCGGCCCTTGGCGGCGTGCTGGCCATCGCCGCCGCCGGCGGTGTCGCGGCCTGGACCGGCTCGGCCAAGGACTTCTTCCTCATCGGGATCTGGGCCAGCCTCGCCGGGGCGGTCGTCGTGCTGGTCTCGATGCTCGCCGGACGTCCGCTGACCGGGGTCATCTGGAACCTCCTGCACGGCGGCGAGAACGCCTGGCGCCAGAACCGGTCCGCGCTGCGCGCCCACTACCTCGCGTCGATGGCGGTGCTGCTGGTCTTCGCGGGCCGGTTCGTGGTCAAGGAATGGCTCTACCTCGCCGATTCCACCGGCTGGCTGGCCTTCGCCAAGATCGCCATGGGCACCCCGCTGACCGCGCTGGCCGCCCTGGTCGTCCTCTGGGCCTTCCGCCGCACCACGAAGGCCCTCAAGCCCTGACCGATCAGCTGACCCGGCGGCCGGCCGCGCGATCCAACCGGAAGTGGATCGCGGCCGGCAGCCGTTCTGCCCCCAGGGCTCGGCGTGCGCGGTCGAGGACCTTGTCGTCCAGCTCCGCCCACACCCCGCGCACGTCCGCGCCTTCCTGCAAGGACAGCGCGAGTCGCAGGTGCGGCCGCTGCTCGGTGCCCGCCATCCGCACCCGGGCGCGGCTGACTCCCGCGACCTGCTCGGCGTCGGCGCGCACCGCCGCGGCGAGCGCTCCGGAGGTGATGGTGGCCGAACCGCCGTCCTCGTCGGCCAGCGGCACGTCCGGCCGCCCCTCCGGGCGCAGCGAACGCAGCAGCCACCAGAGCCCGAGGACAACCAGCACCGCGCCCAGCGCAGCGGCGCCGGCCAGGAACGGCACACGGTTCGCACCGACCCAGTTCTCCAGCAGCGGGTCCAGCACCGGCCGTCCCGCGCGGAACCGGCCGAGCAGACCGGTACCGACGACCAGCGCCGAGGCGCCTGCGGCCAGCAGCACGAGCGCGAGCACGCTCAGCAGCGAACGCTCGAATCCCAGCGATCGTCCGATCGGCGTGCGGCTCGGCCGCACGTCCCCGTTCACCTTCGTCATCACCGCTCCTTCGCCGGAGAGACCGACACCGACACCCTCGGGCCGCGCCGCAGCGGCAGCCCCTCGACCGCGGCGGTCGCGGTGGTCGCCGCCCGGTCCCGCAGATCGCCGACGGCGCGGAACCGCCCGGTCACCCTCACCCGCACCCGCTTCCGACGGGCGGTCACCGCCGCGGCAGCCACACCGCCCTCGGCGCGCACCCGGTGGCCGACCACCCTGGCCAGCGAACGGGGATCGGTCGTGACCGTCACCTCCGGCGCCGGGTCGAGCAGCCGGATGACCCGGCGTCCCGCGAGCAGCGAGACCAGCAGCAGCACCGCACCGAGCACCGCGCACCCGGCAGCGACAACCAGCACCGGACCGTCTCGCCAGGTCAGCCCGTTCAGCGCGGGCCGAGCGGCCGACCACGGGACCAGCACGCCGCCCGAGTCCGGGCGAACCCAGACCCCGACGACCTCCACGATCAGCAGCACTCCGCCGGCGAGCACGACCAGCCCCGCCAGGGAGGTGAGCAATCGGACGACGACGCGCACGGGACTCACTCCACTCGGTTTCGTCGGGCGGCGGGCACCAGGGCGGAGACCGTGACCTCCACGTTCAGCACCCCGGCATCGGCTAGCCGCTCCAGCTCCTCGGACACGGCCTCGCGCACCGCGCGGGCGGTCTCCGGGACCGGTTCCGGGTAGCTCACCGGCAGATCCAGCCGGATGCGCAGTTCCTCGGCGGGCCCGGAGAGCTTCGCGCTCGGTCCGCGGCGGGTGCGCGCGACGCCCGCGACTCCGCTCGCGGCGTGCTCGACGATCTTGCGGAGCACGCCGCGGTCGATCTCCAGCGAGCCGCGCTCACCCGCGTCCTGCGCCTCGGCGGCCGGGGCGCTCACCGGTCCCCGCCCCGGCCGAACACCTCTCCGAGGTCCAGTTCCCCCTCGACGACCCGGCCGGCGACCACACCGATCGCACCGAGCACCAGCGCGATCAGGAAACCGGTGAAACCTCCTGCCGCAGCGGCAACTCCGAGGATCAACCCGGCCAGCAGCCCTGTCTGCACAGCGTTCATTCGCCACACCCTCCTCGTCGCCTCGATCGAGGCGATCTCTCACCGCACCCGGCTGCGCTTCCTGCGCCGACGCCAGGCGCGGACCCGGCCGGCGAGCCGGGTCACCATCCGCGCGTTGGGGACCACGTGCACCGGGGCGTCGTAGCGGTCTGGACGGCCGTCGCGTCCCCGCTCCGGCCGCGAGCGGTCGCGAAGCCGTCCCAGACCCGCTGCGAACACCTCCGGATCACCACCCGCGTCGGGGTGGTTGGCCCGGATGAAAGCGCGATACCGGCGCCGCGCGTCCGGATCCGGTTCGCGGACCATCAGCTGTCTCCCGGTTCCTCGCCCGGCGCTACGACGGCGCCGACCACCACGTCCACCGAGACGTCGCCGACGACCGCGGCGACTCGCCGCCGCAGCTGTTCCACGACGTCCGGCAGCGGGTCGCCGAGCCGCAGCACCACTCCGACCTCGACCGCGTCCTGCGCGTCGGCGAGCCGAACGCCGACGACCCGGCGGCCGGGCAGGTGCGTGGCCGTGGTGCCGAAACTCCCGCCGTGCAGCCCGGCCACCGCCGGGTGCGCCAGCACGGCCGCGGCGACCTGGTCGGCCACCTCAGCTGCGCCGGGGCTCATCCCGGTTCCTCCGCGCATCGCGGGAGGTGGGCGGACGCCACGGTCACTCCACCCGGGAGGAGGCGCCGCTGGAGGCACCCTCGTTGTCCTGGCCTTCGTCGGAAGGCAGGTGGATGTCGTTGACCGCGATGTTCACCTCGATGACCTCGAGACCGGTCATCCGCTCGACCCCGCTGATGACGTTGCGGCGCACCGCGCGGGCGATCTCCGAGATGGACGCGCCGTACTCGACGATGATGTCCAGGTCGACGGCCGCCTGCTTCTCCCCGACCTCGACCTGCACGCCCGAGGTCGACGAGGTGCCGCTACCACCCGGAATGCGCTCCCGGATCGCGCCGAAGGCGCGGGAGACCCCGCCGCCCATCGCGTGCACCCCGGAGATCTCGCGCGCCGCGATGCCCGCGATCTTCTGCACCACCGAGGCCGCGATCGTGGTCTTGCCCTGCGAGGTCTGCTCGGTGGGCCGAACCGATCCCGCACCGGAGCCGGTGGTCACCGAGGTCGAGACGTCCTGGGACTCGGTGCGCTGGGTGGAGTTGCCGCTCGACTGGGGCATGGTGATTCCTTCCGCTCGATCACTCGCGGCCGCCCGACCGCGAACACCGCGGGCCGGGCCGAACCGCTGCCGACGGAAGATCAGATGCGGCGTCGCAAGGATCTGTGACGGCGAAGTGACGCGCGTCACGGCAGAAGCGGAAGCCGTCACTCCCCGGGGAACGAGACGTCGGCGATGCGGACCCACACGGCAGGGGCACCCGGACCGAGCGCGCCGCGCAACCCGTCCTCGACCTCATCGCGCAGCCGACTCGCCAGCTCCGGGGCGTCCGAGCCGTAGGTCACCTGGAGCTCGACGCGGATCTCCTGCGAATCGCCCGTGCACGCCAGCAACCGGACACCGGGGAAGCCCACGAGCAGCTCGGCGGTCAAGCGCCGCGCCAGCACCAGCGTGGCGTGCGGGGAAATCCGCAACGCCCCGCCTTCCTGCGGGATCTCGATCGTCGGTCCGGCGCTGACGCCGCGGGCCCGGCGGGAGGTCGTCAGCACCCGGTCGAGCAGGCCGTTCGGCGGTTCCACGGAGACCTGGGCCGCGCGGCGCACCGGCGCCCAGCTGGGGCCCAGCCGGTCCAGCGCGGCGCGGCAGTGCGGGCAGCCGGCGACGTGCTCGGCGAACTCCGCCGTCGAATCGCCCGCGAGGTGTTCGACCAGCTCGCCGTAGGTGTGCCCGCAGGCCAGCTGTTGCTCGGGGTCGAAGGGAAATTCACCCACGGCGCATCTCCTCCAACTTCGCGAGCAGGGCCAACCTGGCGCGGTGCAACCGGGAGCGCAACGCGGCGGTGTTCACCTCTAGCACCTCGGCGATCTCCTCGTACGACATCCCTTCGAACTCGCGCAGCACCAGGGGTACCCGTTGCGAGGGTTCGAGGGTGGCGATCGCGCGGTGCACCAGATCGGCCTCCTCGGAACGCACGGCGTGCCCTTCCGGATTTCCCGTGCCGTCGTCGGCGATCAGGTGGTCCATCGATTCGTCGCTGACGTCCATCGGAACGGCCCGGCGCCTGCGGACCTGGCCGAGCGCCGCGTTGGTCACCACCCGGTACAGCCACGTGGTCGGCGCGGCGTCGCCCCGGAAGCGGTTCAGCGACCGCCAGGCCGACACCCACGCCTCCTGGACCGCGTCCTCCGCCTCCGCCCGGTCGGCGAGGATGCGGAACGCGACCCGGTACATCGTCGCGGTGTGCCGGCGGACCAGTTCGTCGAACGCGACGCCATCGCCGCGCTGGGCGGCGGCCATCAGGTCTCTGTCGGTGTCGACCCGCTCGGTCACGCCCGAAGTCTCCCGCAGCTCATCGGCAGAGGCGACTCCACCGGAGGTCCACTTCACCGCGGACGTCCAGCGGTGAGTTCGATGATCGCACCCGGTGGCGGGATCACGACTCGGACCCGTCATCGCGCAGGGCGCGGCGAGCCGTGGCGATCACCCGGGACGGCTGGACGGTGTCGAGCTCGGCGTTGACCACAGCGCCCAGCAGCACCGCGAACGCCGTGACGTACAGCCACAGCAGCACGCCCATCGGGGCTGCCAGCGCACCGTAGACGGGCGAGTTCTGCAGGCTCACCTCCAGGTAGATCCGCAGCCCGAAGCTGCCCGCGAGCCACACCACCAGTGCCACCGCGGCGCCCGGGACGTGCTCGCGCCAGGGCGTGTGGATCGGGACCGAGACCATGTACAGGGTGCTCAGCGACACGATCGAGCCGAGCACGATCAGCGGCCAGTACAGCCCGTACACCAGCCCCGCCGCCTGCGGGACCCACCCGGCGATCACCGACGGTCCGACCGCCAGCAGCGGCAGCAGGATCAGCGCCACCAGCAGACCCACCACGTAGACCAGCACCGACATCAACCGCTGCCGCACCACACCGCGCTGGCCGCCGAGTCCGTAGACCACCGAGATCGTGTCGATGTAGACGTTCAACGCCGTCGATCCGGACCACAGCGCGAGCAGGAAACCGATCGAGATGATCCCGGCGCGTCCCGAGCCGAGCACTTCGAGCAGCATCGGCCGCAGCAGCTGATCGATGGCCTGCGGCGACAGGACCGTTCCGGCCGCCTCCACCAGGGTGTTCTCCACCGCCGCGACCGTGTCCTCGCGGCCGAGCCATCCGGCCAGGTAGCCGAGGGTGCCGACGACGCTCAGCAGGACCGGCGGGAGCGAGGTCAGCGTGAAGAACGCGGCCTCGCCGGCCAGGCCGGTCAGCCGGTAGCGACCGCTGGCCTCCGCGGTGCGGGAGGCCAGCCTGAACAGGCCCCGCAGCCGCGGGTCGCGCGGGTGTCGGAGCCGCTGGAAGACGCTGCGCGGCACGACTCCCTCCTCCGGGCGCTCTGCTTCTCGCGTGGTGGTCACGAACGGTGAGATGCGCGGGAGGGCCCCGGCGTCACGGTCCTGATCGTGATTTTCTGCGATGCGGTCCTCCACCGCCGCACGGACACGCCCGGAGGGGGTGGGCTCTCAGATGACGCCGAGGTCGAGCATGGTGTCGGCGACCTTGGTGAATCCGGCGATGTTGGCGCCCAGGACGTAGTTGCCGGGAGCTCCGTGGGCTTCGGCGGTGGCCAGGCAGTCGTTGTGGATGTCGGCCATGATCTCCGACAGCCGCGCGTCGGTGTAGTCGAAGTGCCACGAGTCGCGGGACGCGTTCTGCTGCATCTCCAGGCCCGAGGTGGCCACGCCACCGGCGTTGGCGGCCTTGCCGGGCGCGAAGGCGATCCCGGCGTCGACGAAGACCTTCAGCGCGCCGGGCGTGGTCGGCATGTTCGCGCCCTCGCCCACCGCGACGACGCCGTTGCGCACCAGCGCGAGCGCGGCCTCGTCGTCGAGCTCGTTCTGGGTGGCGCAGGGCAGCGCGATCGCGCAGGGCACGTCCCAGATCGAGCCGTCCGCGATGAACCGGGCGCCCTCGTGGTCCTCGGCGTACTCCTTGAGACGACCGGAGCGGACCTCCTTGAGCTCCCGGACCGCTTCGACGTCGATGCCGCTCTCGTCGACGACGTAACCACCGGAATCGGACATCGCCACGACGGTGCCGCCGAGCTCCTCGGCCTTCCGGGCGGCGTAGATCGCGACGTTGCCCGCGCCGGAAACCACGACCCGACGTCCGTCGAAGCTCTCACCGCGGGCGCGCAGCATCTCCTCGACGAAGTAGACCGTGCCGTAGCCGGTCGCTTCGGTGCGCACCTGCGATCCGCCCCAGTTGAGCCCCTTGCCGGTGAGCACGCCCGACTCGTAGCGGTTGGTGATGCGCTTGTACTGGCCGAACAGGTAGCCGATCTCGCGGCGCCCGACGCCGATGTCGCCCGCGGGCACGTCGGTGTACTCGCCGATGTGGCGGTGCAGCTCGGTCATGAACGACTGGCAGAACCGCATGATCTCGGCGTCGGACTTGCCCTTCGGGTCGAAGTCCGCCCCGCCCTTGCCACCGCCGAGCGGCAGCCCGGTGAGCGCGTTCTTGAAGATCTGCTCGAAGCCGAGGAACTTGATCACGCCGATGTTGACCGAGGGGTGGAAGCGGAGACCGCCCTTGTACGGCCCTAGGGCGGAGTTGAACTCGACGCGGAACCCGCGGTTGACCCTGACCTCGCCCGCGTCATCGGTCCACGGAACCCGGAAGATGATCTGCCGCTCGGGTTCACACAACCGCTCCAGCACACCGGACCGCAGGTACTCGGGATGCCGCGCGAGCGCGGGTTCCAGCGACTCCAGGACCTCGTAGACGGCCTGGCCGAACTCGGGCTGGTGCCCGTCGCGGAACTGGATGGCACCGAAGACCTCGGCGGTCAGTTCTAGTCCGTTCGGGTCTCGGCTCACGGGCGAGGCTCCTCAGCTGCAGAAAACAGGATGATCGCACTGTTCTTAACAGAACATTGATCCGAACGAAACATGGTGGGTGCGCTTCACGTTCTGCTGCTCCGGTCAGCCGGATCTCGCGCGCGGTGGGCGAGCCCGGATGCTCTTTCCCCGGGCTCGCCCACCTCCGCGGTTCACTTCGCAGGCATGAGCACCTGGTCCACGACGAAGACCGTCGCGTTGGCGGTGGGGACGTTGCCGCACAGCACGCTGGCACCGTTGACCTTCAGCTGGTCACCGGAGCCCTCGATCTTGACCTGCCCGCCTTGGACGGTGTCGACGGAACCGGCCCTCGCCAGGTCGTCGGCGGTCATCCGCTGCGGGACCACGTGGTAGGTCAGGGTGCTGGTGAGCGCCTCCTTCTGGGCGGGGTCGGTCAGCATCGCCTGCAACTGCTCCGGCGGGATCGCGTCGAACGCCGGGTCCGCGGGGGCGAAAACGGTGTACTGGGCGTCGGACTTGTTCAGGGTGTCGACCAGGCCGGCGGACTTGACGGCGGCGGTCAACTTCGTCAGCAGCGGGTTGTTGGAGGCCGCGGTGCCGACCGGGTCGTCGATCATGCCCTGCACCGAGCCGGGGTTCGCCGGGTCGGTGGGCACCTGGGCGCAGCCGGGTCCGAACACGTCCGAGGCCGTGGTCATGCCCTGCTGCATCGGCGGGGCCGGTGCGGGCGCGGGCGGCGGGGGCGCCTGGCCCTGGTCGGCCGAGGGCTGCTCCGACTGCCCGCCGCAGGCGGCCAGCGCGAAGGTGAGCACTGCGGCACCGGCACCGAAGGCAGAGCGGCGAAGTGCGGTCATTGACGATCATCTCCTCTGTCGAACGTCGGTCATCTGGGATTCGGAGCAGGTGCGGTGCGAGATTGGTGCGATCGCGGGGAATTCCGCCCTCACCGCGCGGTGCAGAAGATCGAGTGCCAGCCCGTCGCTCCATCCGGGACGGTCGGCATCCGCTGCGGTGTCTGGGTGGCGCCGTTCCGGTCGGTCGCGCGGCATTCCACGGTGCGCCCGCCGGTCGGCAGGTCGAGCTCCACGCGCCACATCCGCCAGGTGTGCCCGGAGACCTCTGTGGACAGTTGCGCGTCCCGCCACGGGCCGCCGTCCACCCGCACCTCGACCCGCGCGATGCCGTGCGGTTGGGCCCACGCCGTGCCCGCTGCGGTGAAGCGCCCGGCGGGCACCTTCTCGAACGGTTTCGGCCGGTCGATGCGGGACTGCACCTTGATCGGCGCGCGCTCGGCCCAGCCGCGCTGCTCCCAGTACGTCTCCCGGTCGAATGTGGTGAGCTCCACGTCGACCAGCCACTTCGTCGCCGACACGTACCCGTAGAGGCCCGAGGTCACCATCCGGACCGGGAACCCGTGCTCTGCGGGCAGCGGCTCGCCGTTCATGCCGTAGGCCAGCAGCGCCGGACGTTCCGGGTCCATCAGCGCCTCGACCGGGGTTCCCGCGGTGTACCCGTCGGCGCTGGTGCTGAAGACCTGCTCGGCTCCCGCTCGGACGCCTGCCTCGCGCAGGACGTCCCGGAACGGCACCCCGGTGAACTCCGCGGTCGACGTGTACGGACCACCGACCTCGTTGGACACGCAGGTCATCGTGATCGTCCGGGTCTCCTGCGGACGGCGGAGCAGGTCGTCCAAGGACAGTTCGAGCTCGCGGCCGACCATGCCGTGCACCCGCAACCGCCACGAATCCGGATCCACCCGGGGAACCGCCAGCGCGGTGTCCACGCGGTAGAAGTCGGCGTTCGAGGTGCGGAACGCCGGGGTGCCGACACCGGCGAAGTCCGCGCCGCCCGGAACCGGTCCCGGCTTCGGTATGCGGCGGGCGAGCGCTTCGCGCGCGCGGCCGGTCGATCGCTGCGCCAGCGCGGAACCGCCGAGCCCGCCGATCACCGATCCGGCCGCGAGACCGCCTGCGGTGAGCAGGAATCTCCGCCGTCCCGGCGACGACTCAGCCCCGGTCCCGGTGCGGTGCAGCGCGACGAACGCGCCGACCCCGACGGCCACCGCGGCGAGCGACGGCAGCGGCCCGAGCGCACCCACGTCCGGTCGGGTCGCCGAGGCCACCACGCCCAGCAGCCCGAACGCGGCGATCAGCACCGCGCCGGGCGCCGGGCCGCGGCGCGACACCAGGCCCGCGACGACGGCCAGCAGACCGATGACGACCGCCATCCCCGCCAGCAGCACGAGCTTGTCCGATTCGCCGAACCACCGGATGGCCAGCGCCTTCACCGGTTCCGGCGTCAGGTCGATCGCGGTGTGTCCGACGGCCAGGAACGGCGAGGCGTTCTGCTCCACCAGACCGGCCAGCAGGTGACCGGCGGCGAGCGCGGCGGCGACGGCCAGCACCCCGGACAGCGCGCGGATCGCGGGTGATCTCATGCCCTTCATTCGTCGCCGCGTCCCGAGTGGATTGGCCGAACTCACCGCCGCTTCGGCGGCAGGGGCAGGAAACCGCTCGTGCGATCGACGTAGGCGGCGTACTCGGGTCGTCGCTCGCGCAACCGGCGTTCGAGCATGGGTTTGCCGGTGCCGCGCGCGAGCAGCCACGTCATCAGCAGCGGTGAGAGCACGGCGAGCGGACCCGGCCAGTGCTGGCAGGCCATCAGGTACACGCCCCACCACACGCAGGCGTCGCCGAAGTAGTTCGGGTGGCGCGTGTAGCGCCAGAGCCCGCGGTCGAGGACGCGCCCGGCGTTGGCGGGATCGGCGCGGAACCGCCGCAGCTGCTCGTCACCGACCGCTTCGAAGAACATCCCCACGGCCCACACCGCGGCGCCGACCGCGCTGAAGACCCCGATCCCGGGACCGGCGAACAGCACGGGCAGCGCGACGAACCACATCACCACGCCCTGGACCAGGTAGACGCGCACGAACATGCGCAGCGCGGGGAAGCGCCGCGCGCGTGCGGCCATCTCCACGTACCTCGGGTCCTCGGGCAGCCCGGCGTTGCGCCGGTGCAGGTGCACCGCCAGCCGGATCCCCCACACGACCACGAGCGCCGCGGGCAGCGCACCGGTCCGCCCGGTCACGAACGACACGGCCGCGATGAGCGCGAAACCCGCTCCCCACGCGGTGTCGATGGTGTCGTAGCGCCCGCGCAGCCGGGCGAGCGCGAACGTCGCGGTCACCGCGAACAGCGCGACGGCCAGCGCCAGCGGGACGGCGACGGCCGGGCTCATCGCACGACCTCCCGCAGCACCGGCGGCATCCCGCTGGTGCCGAGCTCGTCCGAGCGCACGGCGACGATCTGGTCCACTCCCATCCGGTTCTCCTCGAAGGCGAGCAGACCGCCGGCCAGGTAGAGCCGCCACACCCGGTGCTGCTCGGGACCGAGCATCCGCTCCGCCAACTCGTGCTGCTCGTCGAGCGTGCGCGCCCACTCGCGCACGGTGGCCACGTAGTGCTCCCGCATCGCCTCGACGTCGCGCACCTCGAAACCGCCCGCTTCGAGCCGTTCGACGGTGCGCCCCACCGGGACCATCGTCATGTCCGGGGCGATGTAGGAGGAGATAAACGCGCCACCGCCCGGTTCCGCCGCGCCGCCGCGGGACATCTGCTGCAGCAGCAACCGCCCGCGCGGGCGCAGCATCCGGTGCAGGGTGGCGACGTAGTCGGCGTACCGGGACTCGCCGACGTGCTCGCCCATCTCCACGCTGGCCACCGCGTCGTAGGGCACGCCCGCCAGTTCCCGGTAGTCCTCCAGCCGCACGCGCACCCTGCCCTGCAGGCCGAGCTGGGTCACCCGGCGCTCGATGTGCTCGAACTGGCTGCGCGACAACGTGATCCCGGTGGCCTCGACGCCGTGGTACCGGGCGGCGTGCAGCACCAGGGATCCCCAGCCGCAACCGACGTCCAGCAGTCGCATCCCGGGCCGCAGGCCGAGCTTGCGGCAGATCAGCTCCAGCTTGGCCTCCTGCGCGGTCGGCAGGTCTTCCTCACCGGTCGGGAAGTAGCCGCAGGAGTAGGCCATCGCCGGGTCCAGCAGCAGCGCGTAGAAGTCGTTGCCCACGTCGTAGTGGTGCGCGATCGCCGCGCGGTCGCGCCACCGGGTGTGCAACCGGCCGGACAGCCGCGCCTCCGCCGCCGGGATGCGCGGCCTCGGGCCGACCGCGCCCAGGCGCAGCGCGGCCAGCGCGACGTCCCGCCACTCGCGCACGCCCATTCCCCATCCGCTGAGCTCGTGCTCGCGCACCGCCGCCCAGCAGCGGCGAAGCCCGTCGGTGAGGTCACCGTCGACGTCGAGGTCTCCCGAGACGAAAGCGCGCGCCAGCCCCAGCTCTCCCGGGCTCCACAGGAAGTGCCGGAGCGCCGCCCGCCTGCGCAGCACCACCTGCGGTCCCGACGCCGGGCCGGCGTGGCTGCCGTCCCAGGCGCGCACCCCGATCGGCAGCGGCACGCCGAAGGTGCCACCGACGATCTCCTCCATGATTTCCGCAGCTCCGCTGCGGGTCGTGCTCACCAGCGCCACGCTCGCCTCCCGGGTCGGATGCCTCCTTCTCGCCCATTCGGTGCGGGTGCGGTGGCGGACTGGTGAACGTGTCCGTGGTCACAGGAGCAATCCGCGCGCGACCGGGCCACGAATCAGGGGCATGCACGAACCGAACCTCCGCGTTCTGACGTCGCCCGAGACGCCACCGCGGACCGTCCTGCTGGCGCTGCACGGCGGGCGGCCCGTCAGCCGCGCACCCGTGCGCGGCACCCACTTCGCCTATCGGCGGATGTTCCCGCTCGCCCGCGCCGGGCAACGCCCGGACGTCGCGGTGTGGGTGCTGCGCAACCGGGTGCGGGGCTGGAACGAGCCCGCACTCGACGCGGTCGGCGACGCGCACCGCGCGCTCGACGTGATTCGCCGCGCGCACCGGGGCGCCCGGATCGCGCTGCTGGGGCATTCGATGGGCGGGCGGGTCGCGCTGCGGCTGGCCGGTGAACCGGACGTGGTGGGCGTGTGCGCGCTCGCGCCGTGGACGACCCCGGACGACCCGGTCGAGCAGCTCACCGGCCGGATCGTGCGGATCGTGCACGGCGACCGGGACCGGACGACCCCGCCGGAGACGTCCCTGACCTACTCCCGCCGCGCGCGGCGGGCGGGCGCGACCCTCTCGCGCCACGTGATCAGCGGCTCCGGGCACGCGATGCTGCGCCGGTCCCGGCAGTGGAACGCTCAGGTCTCCGCCTTCGCCGCCGACTGCGCGACCGCGCGGAGCCCGCGATGAGCCGGGAACGCGTCGCCGTCGTGGGCGCCGGGGTGTCCGGGCTGACCGCCGCCCACCTGCTGTCCCGCGCGCACGACGTGGTGCTGTTCGAAGGCGAGGACCGGCTCGGAGGACACGCCCACACCCACGACGTGCGCACCGCCGACGGGCGCGTGGTCGCCGTCGACAGCGGGTTCATCGTGCACAACGAGCGCACCTACCCGCAGCTGCTCCGGTTGTTCGCCGAGCTCGGGGTGTCCACGAGGGACACCGAGATGTCGATGAGCGTGCGGTGCCGGGGTTGCGGGCTGGAGTACGCGGGCGCCAAGCGGCTCGGCGGGCTGTTCCCGCGCGCGCAGAACCTCCGCGACCTCCGGTACCTGCGCACGCTGTCGCAAGTGCGGCGGTTCCACCGGCAGGCCGGTGAGCTGCTCGACCGGCCCGGTGGTGATCAGCGCACGCTCGCCGAGTTCCTGGCCGACGGCGGGTACACCCGCCACTTCACCGAGCACTTCGCGATCCCGCTGGTCTCCGCGGTCTGGTCCGCGGGACCGGCCACCAGCGGGCGGTACCCGGCGCGCTACCTCTTCGAGTTCCTGCGGCACCACGGGATGCTGTCGATCGGCGGCTCCCCGACCTGGCGCACCGTGGTCGGCGGTTCCCGGGAGTACGTGCGGCTGATCGCCGAGCGGCTGCACGCCGTGCGCACCGCGACGCCGGTGCGCACGGTCCGCAGGCTCGCCGACCGGGTGGAGGTTCGCTCCGCCGCCGATGAGGTGCACGAGTTCGACCGCGTGGTCGTGGCCACCCACGCCGACCAGGCGCTGCGGCTGCTGGCCGAGCCGACCACCGCGCAACGACGCGCGCTGGGGGCCTTCGAGTACTCGGAGAACGCGACGCTGCTGCACACCGACGCGTCGGTGCTGCCGGCCAGCCGCGGTGCGAGGGCGTCCTGGAACTACCTCAAGAACGGCTGCACCGACGATTCGGGCGGGGCCCGGATCAGCTACGACATGAACCGCCTGATGGGTCTCGCCGAGCCCGCGGACTACGTGGTCACGCTCAACGGCTCCGCCGACGTGGACCCCGGCGGCGTGCTCGCCGAGATGCACTACCGGCACCCGATCTACACACCGGATTCGGTTGCGGCGCAAGCGGAACTGCCGGCGATCGGCGACGACCGGGTGCGGTTCGCGGGCGCCTACCACGGCTGGGGGTTCCACGAGGACGGATGCCTGTCCGGCGTGCGGGCGGCCGCGGGCCTGGGGACGGGGTGGTGATCGTGCGCCTCTACGACGTCGTCATCAGCCACTCCCGCGAGGTCGAGCCGCGGCGCCGCTTCCGGCACCGGGCGCACACCTGGCTGGTCGACCTCGACGACCTGCCCCGGCTGCCCGGGCCGCTGCGCTCGCTGATCCGCTTCGACGCCCGCGACCACCTGGGCGACCCGCACCGCAGCATCCGCGAGAACCTGGACCGCTGGCTGGCGCTGCGAGGCGTCGACCTCCGCAACGGCCGGGTCCTGATGCTCGCGGGCGCGCGCGTGCTGGGCCACGCGTTCAACCCGATCACGGTCTTCTGGTGCCACCGCCCGGACGGATCGCAGGAGTGCGTGGTCGCCGAGGTCCACAACACCTACGGCGAACGGCACTGCTACCTGCTGCGCCCGGACGGCGACGGCGTCGGGGAGGTCGACAAGCGGTTCTACGTCTCCCCGTTCCTGCCCTCCGAGGGCCACTACCGGATGCGCCTGGAACCGCCGGGCGATCGGCTTCGGGTGCACGTCGAGCTCGTCCACGACGGACGGACCGCGTTCCGCGCCTCGATGACGGGCCGGCGTCGACCGACGACCCCGGCGCAGCTCGTGCGGACGGCCCTGCGCCACCCGCTGGCACCGCGGCGGATCTCCGCGCTGATCCGCCGCCACGGCGTCGCGCTGCTGCTGCGGCGGGTTCCCCGCACCCGCCGCACTCCCCACATCCACCAGGAAGGAGTCCGATGACCACCACGACCACCGCCGCGCAGGAAAGCGCGGGGACCGCTCGACCGTGGGACCTGCTCGACGCCGCACCGCACTCGCCGGTCCGCGCCGCGGTCGCCGAGCGGCTGTTCCGGCACGCCGTGCGCGCGTTGCCGGTCCGAGTCGCGCTCGCGGGCGGCGACGTGCTGGGCGCGGGCGGCCCGGATGCGCCGCTCATGCGCGTGGAAGACCCGAAGGCGTTCTTCCACCGCCTCGGCGTCGACGCCAAGATCGGCTTCGGCGAGTCCTACATGGCCGGTGAGTGGACCAGCTCGGATCCGGCGGAGCTGCTCACCCCGTTCGCCGCGCGGATCGCCACGCTCGTGCCCGCACCGCTGCAACGCGCGCGGCGCTGGGTCGAAGCCCGCCAGCCCAGCACCGAGCGGGGCACGGTCACCGGCGCCCGGGAGAACATCCACCGCCACTACGACCTGTCCAACGACGTCTTCGCGACGTTCCTGGACGAGACGATGACCTACTCGGCGGCTCTGTTCCCGCCGGGCGGCGACGACCTCGGCACCGCGCAGGTCCGCAAGATCGACCGGATCCTGGACCTGGCCGCGGTCGGACAGGACACCGAACTGCTGGAGATCGGCACCGGCTGGGGCTCGCTGGCGGCACGCGCCGCCCGGCGAGGCGCCAGGGTGACCACCCTGACCCTGTCGGCCGAGCAGCAGCAGCTCGCCCAGAAGTCGCTGGCCGAGGACGGCCTCGCGGACCGGGTGGAGGTGCGGCTGGCCGACTACCGGGAGATCACCGGCCGGTTCGACGCCGTGGTGAGCGTGGAGATGATCGAGGCCGTCGGCCGGGAGTTCTGGCCCGATTACGTCGGCGCCCTGGACCGGTTGGTGGCACCCGGCGGCCGGATCGGCCTGCAGGCGATCACCATGCCGCACGACCGGATGCTGGCCACCGACGGCGCCTACACCTGGATCCACAAGTACATCTTCCCCGGCGGCCAGCTGCCCTCGGTCGAGGCGCTGGAAGCGGCCTTCGACCAGCACACCAGCTTGCGGCGCACCGAGCGGCACTCCTTCGGCCCGAGCTACGCGACGACGCTGCAGCACTGGCGGCAGCGCTTCCTGGAGCGCTGGGACGAGGTGCGCGCACTGGGCTTCAGCGAGCGGTTCCGCCGCATGTGGGAGTTCTACCTCGCCTACAGCGAGGCGGGATTCCGCTCCGGCTACCTCGACGTCTGGCAGCTCGGATATCGCAAACCCGCTCAGGGCTGAACAATGACCCGGCAGAGGCCGGGCACGAGGAAGGTGCACATGGAGACCACTCGCAGACCGGCTGAGCAACCGGAAGCAGGGGATTCCTCAGGACCGCACGAACTGCTGGTGTCCGTGGCCAAGGGCGACGAGCAGGCGTTCGCGCGGTTGTACGACCTCGTGGCCGCACCGGTGCACGGGCTCGTGCAGCGGGTCGTCCGCGACACCGCCCAGTCCGAGGAGGTAACCCAGGAGGTCCTCGTCGAGGTGTGGCGCTCGGCCAGCCGGTACCGCAGCGACCGGGGCACCGCGATGGCCTGGATCATGACGATCGCGCACCGCAGGGCGGTGGACCGGGTCCGCAGCGCCCAGGCGGCCGCCGAGCGCGAGACCAAAGCCGGTCGCCAGGAAGCCGGACGGCCCTACGACGAAGTGGCCGAAGCCGTGCTCTCCCGGTTCGAGCAGCGCCAGCTGCGCCGCTGCATCGGCACCCTCACGGACCTGCAACGCGAATCCGTGGTGCTGACCTACTACCGCGGCTACACCTACCGCGAAGCGGCCGGATTGCTCGACGCCCCGCTCGCAACCGTCAAAACACGCCTGCGCGACGGCCTCATCCGGCTGCGCGACTGCCTGGGGGTGACCACTCGATGAGCAAGGAACTGGCCGTGTTGACCGGCGCTTACGCCGTGGACGCGCTGAGCGGGACCGAGCTGGCCGAGTTCGAGCGCCACCTGGCCCGTTGCGAGGACTGCGCCCAGGAGGTGCGGGAGCTGCGGGAAACCGCCGCTCGGCTCGGCGCGGACACCGCCGTCCCGCCTCCCGAAGCGCTCAAGCAGGAGGTCATGGAGGAGATCGCCCGCACCCGCCAGCTGCCACCGCTGGCGGCGGAACCTTCTTCCGGCCGCATCTTCCGGTTCCCCCAGATGGGGAGCTGGGCCACCCGGCTCGCCGTCGCGGCGGCCGCCGCCGGCATCGCCCTGGCCGCCGCGTTCGGCGGCGTCGCCTGGCAGAGCCAGCAGGACCTGGCCGAGGCGAACCGGCTCGCCCAGCAGGCCGGCTCGCACAACGCCGAGGTCGCCCGGCTGCTGCAATCGCCGGACGCGCGGCTGGTCCACGGCTCGGCGGGAGAGGCGCGAGCGGTCAGCGTCGTGTCCCGGCAGCTGGGCAGCGCCGCGTTCCTGACCTCGGACATGCCCGCAGCACCCGCGGACCGGACCTACCAGCTCTGGTTCATCGGCGACGAGGGTCCCAGCTCGGCCGGCGTGCTGCCTCCGGCTCCCACGGGAGAACCGCTGATGACGGCGATGCCCGCCGACGCCCGCCAGCTCGCCGTGACGGTCGAGCCGAGAGGCGGCTCAGCGCAACCCACCACCGACCCGATCATGGTGATGGCGGTGCCCAGCTGAGCGATTCACCAGCACCGACCGAGGCAGACCACTGTGGACAGCCAACCACCCGGCGTGCCGCGCCGAGCCGATCGCAGCCACCGACCCCGGTGCCCGATCGCCCGGCCGGCGCGGCGGGAGAAACAATCGGCCCGATGACACGCTTGCGATGGACCCACGACCAGATGCCCCGGCTCGACGGGCGGACCGTGATCGTCACCGGCGCGAGCAACGGCGTCGGCATGGCGACGGCGCGCGGGTTCGCCCGCGCCGGAGCGCACGTCGTGCTCGCGGTCCGCAGCCTGGATCGCGGCGAGGCGGCCGCCCGCGCCGTGCGCGGCAGCAACGAGGTGCGCAGGCTCGACCTGGCGGACCTCGCCTCCGTCCGCGAGTTCGCCGAGTCCTGGAGCGGGGACGTCGACGTGCTGGTCAACAACGCCGGTGTGGCGATGGTCCCGGCCGGGCGCACGGTCGACGGGTTCGAGATGCAGTTCGGCACCAACCACCTCGGTCACTTCGCGCTGACCAACCTGCTGATGCCGCACATCACCGGTCGCGTCGTCGCGCTCGGCTCCGGGGCGCACCGGTTCGGCAGGATCGACTTCGAAGACCCGAACTTCGAGCGCCGCCCCTACCAGCCGGTCGCGGCGTACGGCCAGTCCAAGCTGGCGAACCTGCTGTTCGTCCTCGAACTCCAGCGGCGGCTGGAACGGATCGGTTCACCTGTCCGCGCGCTGGCCGCGCACCCGGGCTACACCGCCTCCGACCTCGGAACCCACGGCCGGAACCGCCTGCTGGTCGGGGCAACGCGGATCGCGGGCTCCCTGCTGGCGCAGGGCCCCGCCATGGGCGCGCTGCCGAGCCTGTACGCGGCGACGCAAGACCTGCCCGGGGCTAGCTACGTCGGTCCCGACGGCCACCGGGAGCTGCGCGGGTACCCGACGCTCGTCGGCCGCAGCGCGCAGGCCAGCGACCCGGAAGCGGCGAAGCGCCTGTGGGAGATGTCGACGCGGCTCACCGGGATTCCCGGTCCGGGAGACCTCCTGGCGTGAGCCTCGTGTCAGCCCACCCGGGAGGCCGTGATCGCGCCGTGCGGCCGGGCACCGGGATCATCGCGGGTGTCGCATGCCGAGACGGCGAAACCGGCTTCTTCGATCATGCGGCTGAGCTGGTCGACCGGCCAGAAGTACGCGGTGGTCACCGCGTGGTCGAAGGGTTCGAGCTCCGGCCCGCGGCAGAAGCCGACGAGGAGTCCGCCGCCGGGTTCGACGACCCGGGCGAACTCGGCGAGCACAGCGGGGACGCGGTCGGGCCGCAGGTGGATCAGGGAGTACCACGCGAGGATCCCGGCCAGGCCGGAATCCGCGACGTCGAGCTGCTCGGCGAAGCCTTCCCGGAACGAGACGTCCGGGAAGCGCTTCCGGGCGGAGGCGACGAATTCCGGTGTCGGATCGACGCCTTCGACGTCCAAGCCCTGCTCGTGCAGCCAGTTCGTCCAGTGCCCCGGCCCGCATCCCACGTCGAGGATCGGCCCCTCGGGTTGTTCGCGAGCCCACCCGGCGACCAGCTCGCGATCGGGTGATGCGGCCGCATCGATGTCGCCGAAGAGCCCGATGTACTCCTCCGCTCGCCGCCCGTACGCCTCGCTCGCAGAACCTTCCGCCACTCGGCATGTATACCACCGCCCGGGTCCGAATCCGGGCGCATCAGGGCGAGACGGGCCGCGACCCGCGCACAAGTCAGGACTTCCACGGAAGGCGAACTCGCCGGAGATTCCGCTGGTCGCAGGCGCATCAGAGCGGCTTCGTCAAGAGGGCGCGGGCGAAATGATTGCCATGTGACAAGCAAATTCCAGCGGAATTGGTGGTAGCCTGCCAAAGATCACGACCCAACGCCTGCCGCGGAAGCATTTTCGCATGTCAGTCTGGGTCTCTGATCCAGCTGAGCATCTGATGCGATCCCCATCCACTGCACCACGTCCACCCCGCCAGCGAGCCCTCACCGATCCACTGCCGCGTGAGCCCGCCGTCGCCGCTGGTCAGAACGCCAGGCCGAGGACAGGGCGCAACCGAGCACGTCAACGCGCGAGCGGAAGAGCGGTTCGGGTGCGGTTGCGCCCACTGCGTCGTCGAGAACGTAATTCGCCGAAACGGAGGAACGGCCCATGCCACAGCTCGAACCGGTCGTCAAGAATTCGGACAAGGGATATGTAGCTCTCCTCGGCTGGAGCCTCAACGCCGTGGAAGCTCTTGACAGGTTCGACCGGAACTACGTCGTCGTCGCCCCGGACTGGGCCGAGAAGTACTGCGTCGAGCACGACATCCCCTACGTGCCGTGGAACTTCGAGCGGCTCAACGACCGCTCGATGGAGATCGCCGAAACCCTCCAGGAGATGGGTGTCGACGTCGCGATCCCGCTGTACGAGGAGACGGTGGAGTGGGCCGGAGCGATCAACTCCGTGCTGCTGGACAACCCGCGCCTGCTCGGCCAGGCAATGCTGCTGCGCGACAAGGCGCTGATGAAGCGCCGCGCGCAGCTCGGCGGCATCCGGGTCGGGATCTTCGAGGAGGCCCACGACCGGGACGACGTGATCCGCTTCCTCAAGCGCGTCAACCAGACGCTGCTCAAGCTCGACGGTGACCCGAACGACCCGATCCACGTCAAGGCCTTCGACAAGGCCGGATCGCTCGGGCACCGCGTCATCCGCACCCCGGACGAGATCGACCAGATCCCCGACGACGAGTTCCCGGTCCTCATGGAGTCGCACCTCGACGGCTGGGAGTTCGCCGTCGAAGCGTGGATCCACAACGGGAAGATCAAGTTCCTCAACATCTCCGAGTACGTCACGCTCGGCTACTCGGTGTTCGTGCCCGCAACCCCGGAGCTGGAGCGGTACAGGGCCCAGATCACGGAGCAGATCGAGAAGCTCATCAAGACCTTCGACATCGAGTTCGGCTTCGTGCACCCTGAGTACTTCGTCACCAGCGACGGCGAGATGTACTTCGGCGAGGTCGCCTACCGGCCGCCGGGGTTCAAGGTCTTCGAGCTGCTCGAGCGGGCCTACGGGTTCAACGCCTACCAGGGCCTGGTCCTGGCCTTCGACCCGAAGACGACCGAGGAGGAGATCGACGCGTTCTTCCCGCGCGAGGTGGTCGACGCGACCGGGGTCGCGGGGTGCTTCGGCGTCTACCCCCGTCGCCGGGTCGTCAACGAGCTGCAGATTCCGGAGCAGACCGAGGACGACGACTACTATGATTCGCATGACCTGTCGGCACCGCTGGAGGAAACGGTCACCAAGAGGACGGCGTTCGGCACCCACTGGGGCCTGCTGTACTTCTTCGGCGAGGACCCCTACCGGATGCGTGAACTGCTGAAAGAGCAGGAAGTGCTCGACTTCTACGTCTGACGGCTCCGTCGACGCAGGAGAACTACCCGAGGGACACCGTTGAAACCGACCGCCGATGCCTCGGGCCAGGTCACGACGCTGGACAAGCGCGTGACCTCGCTCGACGGCGCGATCCAGGCCATGGCCGAGGCTCCCGACTTCAGCAAGCACGCGAAGCTGCGGCGAGTTCTGGAGGCGCTGCGGCGAGTGCTGCTACAGCAGGGCGGCGCCGCAGCGGTCCAGGCCAGGGCGCAGGCGCTGGAGGAAGCCGGGCTGTTCCGGGGGACCGACTGGGCGTCCCCGGAGATCCTGATCCCGTCGCTGGTCGGCCCCGGGCTGCGCAGCGACGACGTGGACACGGTCGTGATGGAGGTGACCAGCGAGCTGCGGATGCTCGCCGTCGCCCGCGAGGAGTTCGCACATCCGACGATCTCCGCCGAGGACGCCCGCCAGTTCCTCACTCAGGTGCTGGCCATGAACCTGGAGCTGCTGTTCACCTCGCCCAGCGAAGCGGAGCGGATCCGGCAGGGCCGGATCGCGCACCTCATCCGGGACCTGTTCCGGCACCTCGCCGACGAGATCGGCTACGACAGCGTGCTGGACAACCTGGTCGACGAGATCTGGCGAATCCTGCGCCAGCGCCCGATCCAGGTCGACCAGGTGCAGTCGCTGATCACCCGGATCGCGATCTACCGCGGCGATCCGGACATCGACCTGGGCGCGTCGTCCGGGCAGGGCATCGACCGGCTCATCACCAGCTTGTTCGGGACCACCGAGGCTTGCCGGGACGACCCGGGCATCGACGTCTTCCGCTCCCGGCTGGAGTCGCTGGACACCCGGGGCCTGCAGTACGAGGCCACCGGGTTCGCGCGGGCGATGCACGACACCGGGCTGGTGTCGCCGTACCACGCTGAGCTGCTGCGATTCGTCCTGTCCGACAGCGACTACCTCGTCGGTGAAGCGCTCGGGTTGTCCGACACCGGCCGGAACTGCCTGCTGCGCTTCAGCGACCTGGTGCACGAGCTGGTCGAGAAGGCGGTGCACCCGCAGACCGCGCAGTGCGTCTACGGGCTGGCGCTGCTGCTCGACCGCGGCATCCTCTACGAGCCGCCCGTGGAACCCGCGCTCTGGCGCCAGCTGGCACTTGATCTCTCCCCGGCCGCGCGGGAGCGGCTGATCCTGGCGTTCGGCGACGAACCGGATCCGGTGGCGCGCCTGACAGCGGGAGTGCTGTCGATGCTGGGCCAGCCGCTGGGCGTCGGCCAGGGCGACAACCCGACCTGCCAGTCGGCCCGCGCGCTGTCCATGTGGGCCGGCAACGACCCGGACTACCTGCTGCAGATGGTGGTCTGGGCGGCCCGCGACGACGAGGTCATCATGCACTTCGAGGGCCGGCCGATCTCGTCGAAGGACCTCGCCTCCGGAGTCGCCACCTCGCTGCCGACGGACCTCGACCCGGTCTCGCTGCTCGTCGTCCCCCACCTGGACCGGATCTACGCCGAGATGGGGCGGCACTGCGCCGACCGGCCGGGCGACCCGCACAGGTGGGTCAACCCCGAGTTCCACGGCTGGTGGGCGGCCCGCGGGTTCCGCATCAACGTCGACGTCTCGACCGGCAACCTGATCGACCTCGAAACGTTCCTGCGCGAGTTCCACGCCAGCTACCACCCCACCTACAACGGCGACCGGCCGCTGATCCACCCGCAGCCGGCCGGCGTCGCCGTCACCGACAGCGCGGCCCGCTACGTCGGCTGGCACGCGATCACGATCCTGCGAGTCGCGCGGGATCCGCAGGACGTCATGCGGGTCTACTTCTTCAACCCGAACAACGACAGCGGGCAGGACTGGGGCGACGGCGTGGTGGTCTCCACGGCGGGAAGCGGTGAGCGCTTCGGCGAGGCGTCGCTGCCGTTCGACCAGTTCGCCTCCCGCCTCTACATCTTCCACCTCGACCCGCTCGAACGGATGGAGCCGGAGCGCGTTCCCGCCGAGGACATCGCGCGGATCACCGGTTACATCGAGCGCAGCTGGGGAGCCGAGCGGTTACCCGCGGGCAGCCTGCAGGCCGCCAAGGACCCGCATCCCTGACCTCCGGTCAGCCCCTCGGCGCGCCGACGGCGTCGGGGTTCGTCGTCGTCGCGGCGAGGGCGTCGGCGACGGTGGCGTGGCACTCCAGCAGGGCGCGGAGTCCGGCGGCGTGCAGCGCGTCCTGGACCGCCTCGCTCGCGACGACGACGTGCAGCGCCCCACCGCGAGCGTGCGCGAGCATGTGGGCGTGGGTGAGCAGTTGCAGGTCTGGGACGTCGAGCACGCTCACATCGGTGAGGTCCACGACGACCAGCCGCGCCGTAGACGTCGGCTGCGGCCAGAGCATGGTCTCGAGCTGGTCGACCGTGTCGCGGTCCACGGGTGCGCTGACGGTGGCGACGACCGCGTCCGGCCGCGGGAACGTCACCTGGACGCTCGCCGCCGGTGCCTTGCCGGTGGTGTCGTGCAGAGCCTCGTCGCCGAGAGCTCCGGCAACCCGCTGCCCGAGGGACATCCTGTCGTCCTTCCTCGCGTCGGCGGCGTCCGTCGCCGACCGACCTTGCGGCCTCAGCCCGATCAAGTTGAGCCACGTGATCTTAGCGGTTGCTTGCCGCGTGGCAAGCAAATTCGCGGAGAACGCCGGGCCTCCGGCACCTCGTCGCACGGGAACGGATCAATGCCGCGAGGCAATCGATTCGAGGATCAGAGCAGGATCCAGCTCCGCTCGTCCGCTGCGGGGAGCTCGCCTCCGCGAGGCCCGATCCAGTCGATGCACACCGCCACGGCGTCGTCGTCCAGGTCGCTGTCCTGGAGGAAGGCCCGGAGGTCGCTGAGCAGCGATCGCACGGCCTCGGTGGGAGGCAGTCGGCGGCTGGCCTGCAGCGTTCGGCGCAGCGAGGCGGTGCTGTAGTGGCGATCGGCGAGCACGGCGTCGTAGATCCCGTCGGTCAGCACGAAGAGCCGATCACCCGGCTCCAGCTGGAGGTGCTGCTCCTCGTACTCCGTGCCGTCGACCAGGCCTAGCGGGAGCTGGGCCTCCAATTCGACGCGCTCCACGCTGTTCTCGCGAACGAGCCACAACCGCGGCGAGCCCGCATCGATGACGCGGACTTCGCCCGTGGCGAGGTCGATCCTCATCAGGAGGGTCGAGATGTGCTGCGTCCCCGCGTGGTGGGCCCACACCGCCTGGTCGGCGAGGGCGGCCTGGGTGGCGAGGTTGGCGCCGCCGCGCCGCGCGTTGCGCAGCGCTGTGATCGCCAGCGTGGTCAGCGCGGCCGCCGTCGTGCTCTCGCCCATGCCGTTGGTGACCGCGACGGTGAGCGAGTCCAAGTCCTGGGCCCAGTCGAAGTTGTCGCCCCGCACCGCGTAGGCGGGTTCGAGCTGACCGGCGAGCCGGTAGGAAGCGCAGGCGACGGAACGCACCGGCAGGAGCTGCCACTGCATCTCGGCGGCGAGCGTCAAGCGCTGCGGGCGTCGTGCGCGCTGATAGCGGTCCGTCGCCACTTCGGCGAGCACGATCGCGTGGGCCACGAGTTCGGCTGCGATGGCCAGCTCTTCGCGCACCTCCTCGTCCGGCGCTCCTGGAAGCCGCAACCACAGGACGCCCGACCGGTCGCCCCGCACCGTCATCGGCAGAACCAGCGCGACCTCGTGGTCGAGCGGCTGCTGGATGCACACCTGGTCGCAGAAGACGCGCCCTTCCAGCGTCGCCACCAGCGGAATTCCCGGGCCTTCCGGTTCGATGACCGGTTCCAGGACGGCGAGGCGCAGGTCTGCCAGGTAGATCTCCAGCCCTGCGACGCCGAAGTGCTTCCCCAGCAGGTCCAGCAGCGTTTCCGGCAGCTCGTGAGCCGGCGCGGCCCGCAACGCGCGATCGATGGAATCCAGACGTGTCGCGACGGTCACCATGTCTCCGGCTTCACCCAAGTCCGCTCAACCGCGGACGTACTCGGCTCCTGGCGTGCCAGAATACGTCCGGTATCGCAGTGCGCGGCCTTGATACACCCGGCGAGGAGGATTCTCCGGTGCGCAAACCAGATCCCCTGTCCGCGGAATCACTCGACGACCTCGAGGCCGGCATCACGGTTCTCATGGTCGTCTGGGGACGCAGCGCCGAGCGGATCAAGCCCAAGGTCTCCCCGTCGCAGCTGCGGGCGCTCGTCGTCGTGGATCGCCACGGCTCCATCAACCTCATGAGCCTCGCCGACGAACTGGGTTCCATCCCGTCGGTGACGAGCCGGGTGTGCGATCGGCTCCAGGCCGCCGGCCTCCTCGACCGCGTCGCCGGCTCCGACGACCGGCGCGAGGTCATGCTCCAGCTCTCCCGGGACGGCCGCCGCCTCCTCCGCCAGTTCCAGCGGGAACGCCAGGCCGACCTCAAGGATGTCCTCAGCGCCATGCCCCCGCGCACCCGCACCGCACTGCTCACCGGTCTCAGCGCCTTCCACGCAGCAGCGACAGAACTCGACCTCCCGGACGAAGAACTCGCCTGACCACCGGGCGACTCGACCCGCGGACGCGACCTCCCCACGTGCTCGCGCGCGACAATCCCCGTCGGCAACGATCGCCAACGGGGCCTGCGGAAAAGTGTTGCGCGATAATGGGTTCGAAAAGTGTCCGCTACCGCGTCAAAGGTAGACAGCCGCCGCTTCGCCGCACCGGACGGCCTCCACGCGGCAACGTCCCGCACCCGCTGAGCACATACGTCACGCCCCATCCCAGCGGGACAGGTGACGCCGACAAGGCGATCAGCCAGATCAGTTCCGTTCCGCACCAGAGAGGCGTCCAGGCGCACGCATGATGGTCGCGCGCAGCCGTTCTTCACCGCTCCAGTGACGTGTGCCTGCAGGAGCGAGCATGACGAAAACCGCAGGTGAGCGGATCTTCTTCACCTGATCGATGAAATCTGTGATCGTCGGTGTAGACATTCCCCGGTGAGTGTGTGTAGTCTTCTGCTCGCGGCAAGAGAGAGAACATCAAGTGGCACGGGAGATGACGAACTGCCCGTGAGCAAGCGCAGGACGGTCAGGGCTGCGGGGGCCGAGCAGGAGACGGGCCCCGGCAGATGACCAAGGGCAGTCGGCAAGCCACAACCGGAGCCAGGCACGACGGTCCGGAGCCGACGGTCGCGTGCGGATTGGCAAGTCAGGAAACAGAGGAGAAGGGAAGGGTTACACGCCATCGGATCGCCTGCTTCCGGCTGAGTAGTCGCCGGGCGGGTACCGCAGTCCCCATCGGATTGGAAGGTGGTCTTCGGTTACGCGAACGCGATCCCCGCAGTCTTCGCCTCCAGTGCGGAGCACGCGGACACAGAAGGGCTGATCTCACGATCGGCTGATGGAAGTGAAACCCACAACCCTGGGGCCCCGGTGCCACACGCACCGGGGCCCCTCTTGATGCGGAGGCGCCGATGACCCCAGAAACCCACGACCCGCAGACCGCGGATGAGAAGTTCGATGACGAGCACTACCCCGCCTACACCATGGGCCGCGCCGCCGAGATGCTCGGCACCACCCCGGCGTTCCTGCGCAGCCTGGATGAAGCAGAACTGATCGAGCCGCAGCGCTCCTCCGGCGGGCACCGCCGCTACTCCCGCTCTCAGCTGCGCCTGGCCGCCCGTGTCCGGGAACTCGTCGACCAGGGCACCGGCCTCGACGCCGCCTGCCGCATCGTCACCTTGGAAGACCAACTCCAGGAAGCCCGCAACCACAGTGGTCGCCAGGACGGTTCCGAACTCGCGACGGGCTGAACTCCGCCCTCCGAACGCGGGAGCGGAAGGACAGCCGTGGACGTACTTCCCGTGCCGCCCGGCGCTTGGGGCTTCGCCTCGCCGCGCGGGTTGTGCACGGCGCAGCGCCGGTCGGGGGGCCAACAGCACCGAATCGGCGGACGGCAACGAGCCGCCGAGGTGTTCGACGGCGGCCAGATGAGCCGCGTCATGGACCGGCAGCGCGTGCCGCGGCTCCCTCATCCGGTCGTGAATCGCCCGCGACCGGCCTGCCTGCTCAGGACGAGGCGGGTGTGACGGGCAGGAGCAGCCAGATGGTGATGTGGTGGCAGATCGCCGCGGCAGCGACGGCGGTGTGGAAGACCTCGTGGTAGCCGAAGGTCTTCGGCCACGGATCGGGCCAGCGCGCCGCGTAGCAGATGGCCCCGACGGTGTAGAGGACACCACCGGCCAGCAGCAGCACCAACCCCACAACGCCGGCGGTGCGCATCAAGTCGCCGAGGACGAAAACCGCGACCCATCCGAGGGCGATGTAGAGCGGCACGCCGAACCACCGAGGCGCGTGGGGCCAGGCCAGCTTGAGCAGCATGCCGGCAATAGCCCCGATCCACACCACGCCCAGGACGATGCGTCCGGTCTCCGGAGGCAACGCCAGCAAGCCGATCGGGGTGTAGGTGCCCGCGATCAACAGGAAGATCATCGAGTGATCCAATCGCCGCATCCACGTCCGGACGCGCTCGGAGCGCCACGTGACGAGGTGATAAACCGCGCTGACACCGAACAGGCCGAGCACTCCGGCCACGTAGGTCGCCACAGCCACAACTGCGGCCGGGAGGCCGGTGGCGGCCAGTGCGATGAGCACCGTGCCCGAGGCGGCGAACCCGATGGCACTAGCCAGGTGAATCCATCCCCGCATTCGGGGCTTGACCGAAGCATGAGCGCGACGCGTTGTCAGAACTTCGCTCATGTCAACATGATACGAATGATCTTGCCGCGCAGTGGTAATGCGTTTGATCACTGGTCCCCGGTCGTGCTGACGGCGAACGGGGTGCGGAGTGCGTGCATGGTCTCGTCGCTGCGATTCGCTCGTCGCGGGAGTTCTTCGGGCGTGCCGCAGGCCGTGTCGGGTTCCAGGAACGAGATGGGTGCGACCAACCTCAACACGCCGGAGCGGTTCCCAGACGTCTCCGGGAACGTGCGCTTCCGCCGCAGCGAGTCGCGGCCTTCTGCGCTGAAAGCGGTGACACGAGGACGAACCGCAGGGTGTTTCTGAGCAGTGACGTTCATACTGATGTCCTTTCAGGACGGATGTGTCAGCAGACGAGGTGATGATTCCGCCCTCGGCAGGCGGGTTACGAGCGTCCAGGCGGCTTGCAACGCTGGCGATGACGAGCACCCGGCCCCACAGCGAGGAGCGCTGGAAGATGTTGCGCTCAGCGGGACATCCAGCCCGCGATGCTGAGCCCAACACACGCGGACCTGCCATCCTGACGCGGCGGAGCGAGCGCGAGCGAATCCTGAAACCCGAGGCTACGAGAACAGACTCGGCTCAACCGGGGCAGCGAGGTACTCGAAGACGCTCAAGGTGCAGCCGTGCGGGTTTGACGGACGGCCGCAAACAGGCCGAGTTCGTGACGACTCAGGCCGCAGAGAGACGGGAGTTGGTGCACGCCTCAACCACAACAACAACGGAAGTGGGAGCTGTGCCAAAGAAAACCGCCACTCCCGGCCCGCGCACCGCACGGGCCGGAGAGCAGTTCAGCGAGGTCTCAGACCGCGCGGACGAGCTCGGCCTGGGCGCCCTTGGGGCCCTGGGTGACGTCGAAGGCCACCTGCTGGTTCTCCTCCAGGCTGCGGAAGCCCCGGCCATCGATGGCCGAGTAGTGCACGAACACGTCCGGCCCGCCCTCATCCGGAGCGATGAAGCCAAAGCCCTTCTCCGGGTTGAACCACTTCACGGTTCCCTGAGTCATGTGCGTCTCCAATTCGGGAGCTGGGAGGTATCACGGGTCACCACACCGCGCGGCGCCCCGGGCCGGGGGATCTCAGACGGCGGCTCAACTCCAGCTACACCAAAGACAGCAGCTCGCCCGCATCAACATCCTGCGAGCATGCGCGAAACACGAACCCAGAAACAACGACCGCCCAGGACCCTACACGCCACCAGGGACCTTGACCACCCCCACCGACCGAGCTCCCAGCTCTGCCAAGGCCGCGACGACCGCGTCAGTCAGCCGGAAGACCCGACGTGCTGAGTCCACATAGGACTGCCCGCGGTGGTACCGCACGGCGCTGTGCACGACCAGATCGAACCGAACCAAGGCCCTCAGAGCGATCCGCAGAACTCAGACTGGCGGGGCTCCTGGGATGCTCGCCGGCGGCACCGACCTCGAAACTATCCGCGACCGAAGAACTGAAACCGCCCACGAAACCCAGCTCAGCGCCATACCGACCGCTGAAAATGCCGGTCAGTGAACAACGAAGCCGCAGAATCAGAGCGCGCATCTCACGGTCGAACCCCGGCCCGAACAACGAGAAGCCCTGTCAACGACAACGCCGACAGGGCTTCTGGCCTGCATGAAGAGTGGGTGCGCGATACTGGGATTGAACCAGTGACCTCTACCGTGTCAAAGTAGACACCCACATTCGGCTTACCTGGGAAAATCGAGAACTCCCAGGTGGCGACAACGCTGTTGCGGCCCCTCATATCCGGTTGAGTGCAGTTCGACGCACATCCATCCTCCCAAAATCCTCCCAAATTTCCGCTCCCACGACAGTAGAGACCGCCCCAGGAGCCAATCCGCGTACAGCCCATCAGGGAAGCTCGACCGCCAGTTCCTACTGAACGCACTCGACGCGTCAGGATCAGCTACACCGATCGACCCCACAGACCCGACGACGAACGGAAGAAGATCGGCAACCCTCTTCTGCTACCGGGCCGATCACGACTCAGTCGTGTCCTACCGCCGTCCCAGCGATAGAGCGATGGGACAGACGAGTGCGACCCGATCACCCGTCAGGAGTTTGACCGTTCCCTTCGCTCCGAACCGGGCCAATCCTTGGTTGTGATCCACAGGGCCCAACGAGCGAGATGACTCACACAGCGAAGGAGCACGTGGTGGGATATTCCAGATTGCGTCCTAACCAGCAAGGTCACGCGCGCTACACCGCCTAGGAGGTCGCTGGTTACGCTCTCAGGCGTGTGGCCCCACAATATGACCGCAGTTAGGCAAACTCGTTCAGCGTTGATGCGGTCGCTGCGGTCCATGACTTCGAGCAGGTTCTGCGCTGAGTCGCGAATGATGACCAGCGCGAGGTTCGGGTCAATGAAGGCATCGGCTCCGGACCAAGCGTCGCGAAGGTATGCCAGTGAGCGACGCAGGTGACGAGCCTCGTCGGCGAAACCTTGCTCTTCGAACCGTTGTGCGACGTCCAATAGCAGTGCGTCAAGACCTGCATTTTCAGCTTCAGTCATATGCCCCTCCGCCGGCTAGCTGCAGCCTCGCGATGCTGCGCTCAGGCCGAATCGTTCGATTAGGGTACGCCGCCGGGTAAGTCCGGCTTGCTGTCTCACAAGGTGGACGGCGCTCACTGGCGGCCCTCCCTTAGACCATGCCGGCAGCCAATAGCTGCAACGATAACGCTGGAGGCCTCAGACTAGTCAGCCGTACGGTGACGGGCTTGTCCTAGGCTGCGACCATGACCGAGAGCACGTTCCCGAGCCCCAAAGAAGCCTTCGATCAGCTGCTTGCCGGTAACCGTCGTTCCGTGGCCGGTGCGCCGGAGCATCCGAATCAAGACTCCACTCGTCGAGCCGAACTCGCATCGGCCCAGCGCCCGTTCGCCGTGATGTTCGGATGTTCCGACTCCCGGCTGGCCACTGAGATCATTTTCGATCAGGGCCTCGGTGACTTGTTCGTGGTGCGCACGGCGGGCCACGTCGTCAACGGCCCCGGCCAGAAGCGTTCGGCCAGCAACCGCGCCGTCGCGGGCACGTGCTCGACCCAGTCCCCCAGCTGATCGGCTCCGCCGATGTGGACGATCAGCGGGTAAGAAGCCGGACGGCCTTTTACCTGGAACGTACGCGCGACCGCAGCGCCGTCCTCGGCGTTGGCACCCAGCCCGTAGACGGTTTCGGTCGGGAAGGCCACCAACCCTCCGGCACGCAACACACCGGCCGCCGCCTCGATATCACGGGATGTCGCCGCCACTTCCGCCACTCCTCTCACCCCCCACTCTCCAGATCGTCCTCCAGTCCAACCGACCCGCCCGGCACACAGGCACCCGGCCAATTGCGGAGGACCTCGCCTCCACCGAGAACAACCGTACTGCCCACCCCCAGTACCCCGTCGAAGCCGGTCGACAGGTCGAGGCGAGGCCGTCCTGCCATCCGGGCCGTCATCACCGCTGGCGCTGTCACAGAGCTCAACGCCTGTCGGACAGTGGATTTGACCGCATCCCTCGTGCCAGTCTGCTACGTTGCCGCAGTGAAAGGGGGCGACAGGTGTCGGTCTCACCGCCGCTCACGACCAGAAGCAGCACGCCGCTTGCTCAACGCCTACTTACCCGGACGCAGAGAACCGGGCAATATGCCCTGGCTGATCCAAAACGCCGAAGACTAACCACTTCCCAGGGGCAGCCGCGCGTTGATCACCGGCGACGCCTGCGCCGTGCAGTGACCCGGTGCCTAGGTATCTGATCCCAGTAGGAGGTGTCGGTGGAGCATTCACCCGCCAACCACGCTGCGGTGTGATCCACCGGGTCGGCCGGGTCAGCTGGATTGCACACGGCTCGAAGGATCCGGCTGAACTCCTCACGCCTGGCCCGGTTGGCGTCGGTGAAGCCGCCTTTTTCCTGATGCGACCAGTACGCCTGCTCAGCTTCAAGGCGGTCCAGTTGCTGGCCCCGGGTGAGATGGTTGAGGTCTTCCCAGGTGATGTGATTGAACTCGGCCATGAGCGGCCCCCTATCACTGCCGCAATCAATCCTATGCCCGCGACCCAGCGTCTCGTCCCGACGACCTCCAGGTCCATCTCCGGGCGACAACCCAGGACCGCCACGGCATCGGACGGGCGCCCGTGCGGTTCAGCGGAGCCGGCTGTGGTGGTGGAGTCCGCGGGGTGGGCGGGCGGAGGACAGGACCGCGCAGGTGATCACGAGCGCGGTCAGCACCATCACGGTGGCGATCGCCTCGATCGCAGAGATGGTGAGCATGATCAGCTCCTGGGTTCGACGTGTTTGGAGCGGCGGGCGTAGAGGCTGGTCAGGGTGACCGTCGCGAGGACGAGCACGATGACCACCAGCAAGATCGGCGTGGGGATCTCCGGGACTGCGGGCCAGATCCCGTGGGCCCAGTGCAGCACCAGCTTGAGACCGATGAGCCCGAGGATGATCGCCAGGCCGTGGTTGAGGTGGGTGAGCTTGGCCAGCGCGGTGTGCAGGACGAAGTACAGGGCGCGCAGCCCGAGCAGGGCGAAGGCGTTGGTGGCGAACACCAGGTACGGGTCCTCGGTGATCCCGTAGACGGCGGGTACCGAGTCGACGGCGAAGACCACGTCGGTGGCGAACACCGCCACGACCACGACGGCGAACGGCGTCAGCGCCCGCCGACCGGCCTCGCGCACCGTGAGCCGCGGCCCGTGGTAGTCGTCGGTGACGGGCATCAGCCGGCGCAGGAAGCGCGCCGATCTCAGCTGGGAAACGTCGCGGTCGAAGGCGGTGCCGGCCAGGGCCTCGCGCAGGATCTTGGCGGCGGTGACGAACAAGATCGCGCCGAACACCAGGAAAGCCCAGGTGCCCGCCTGCAGCAGGGCGGCGCCCAAGGCGATGAAGATGCCACGCAGCACCAGCGCCCCAACGATGCCGTACAACAGCACGCGCTGCTGCAGCGCGGGAGGAACGGCGAAGCCGACCAACAGCATCATGAACACGAACAGGTTGTCGACCGACAGGGATTTCTCGACCACGTACCCGGTGAAGAACTCCAGAGCCGGAGTCCCGCCGTACCAGGCCCACAGCATCAGAGCGAACAGCAGCGGTAAGACGACGTAGAACACCGACCAGCCGAGAGCCTCCCGGATTCGGACCTCGTGGGGTTTGCGGGTGATGGCGAAATCAAGGGCCAGCAGACCCAGCAGGACGGCGATGCTGATCGCCCAAATCCAGGCAGAGCCCTCCGACGGCTCAGCAGTCGCGATCACATGACTGGGCATGACCACTCCCGAACAGCAAATGGCGGTTCGGGGTCTCCTTCGCCCTGCTGTCCGAGCGGCCTGCCGGGGACACCCAGGTTGTCCGTGTTGACGCTGATCCACATGCTCGCCGACGAAACCATCGTGCGCCCCACCAAAACCGGCACACGAGTCCAGATGCACTGGGCAACCGGCGCCACCGGCACCCGCACATGAGTACGGCGACGTTCCCCGTCCGCGGCAGCACAGACCGATCACCACCACGAGACCGGCAGTGAGGGCCCTACGAATTCGATGCTGCGGGCAGCCGAAAACCCCACAAGCATTGCCGGTACCTCACCAAGTTCCTCCGGGTGGCAAGCGCGCCAGGCTTTCCACCACCGACTGGGGCCCTAATGTACAACCACAGCTCTTAACCACGGCCAGGCCTAAAGGCCCTGGTGCTACCGAACAGTAGTGCTCAAGCTACCGAAGCCACGCAGACCTGGGAGGCCAGGCCTTGCGTGGCTCTGGCACGGCGTCGGGGGCCTTGCCGGGATCAGGAGAGGGTGCGGGTGGCCGTCGGGGGGCGCCCGCACCCACTTCTTTGCGCGGTGAGGTGCTCCGCACCGCGCCACAACGCTGGCCGGTTCACAGACCGCTGGCGCTGCGAGCGCGTGTTCTCCAGCCTGTGACGTCGGGCCAGTCGATGACGTTGACCCGCCGCCCACGGTTACCGAGATCGTGCTCTGCAGTTTTCCATTTGATCTTCACGACCGAGCGTCCGCTTCGCCTGAGCTGCCCCGTGTCAGCCGCGAGAATCGGTCGGAAGCCGGCTTGTGCTGTCGTCCAAGCGGTAGCCCTTACCTCGGACTGTGCTGATCCATTGGGCCCCTGTCTTGCGGCGGAGGTAGCGGACGTAGACGTCGATGACGTTGGACGCCGGCTGGACGTCATCGCTCCAGGCGGCGGCGATGAGCTGCTCACGGGTCAGCACCGTGCCGGGGTTGCGCATGAAGATTTCCGCAAGCGCGAACTCGCGAGTGGTCAGGTCCACGATTCGACCATCGACGTGAAGCTGGCGGGTGCGCAGGTCGAGCGCAAGCTCACCACAGCGAAGGAGGTGAGCGTTTTCGCCATCCCGGAAGCGGAGTCTGATGCGGGCGAGGAGCTCCTGCATGCGGAACGGTTTGCCGACGTAGTCGTCAGCACCACCTTCGAGACCGGCGACGGTGTCCGCGACACCGCTGCGGGCGGTCAGAACAATGATCGGCATGCGGCTGCTGGCCTCGCGCAGTTGACTCAACACGGTGAACCCGTCCATCGTCGGTAAACCGATGTCGAGCACGAGCAGATCGTAAGCGCCGGAAAGCGCGCAATCTCGGGCCCGCTCGCCGTCACTGACGATCGTCGCACCGAAACCCTCAGCACGCAGACTTTGCTGCAGCCGCAGCGCAATCGACCTCTCGTCTTCGACGATCAGTACGTGCTTCAACCCAAGGACCCCAACGTGACATCACTGTTCGGCCCGATAAGTCCGCCTTATATTTCGCCCACTTTGAGTGCACGTACGTGAATTTCTTGTTTCATGAAGCGGAAACGGCATCACCGATCGCACGCGCACCAGGTAAGAAAGCACAGGGATTGGTGTCCGGCATGGAGCGACACCAGGTGGCCGTCTACGTGGCGGCGATGGGCATCGGTGCCGTGGTCGACTGGGCCGCCCCTGCGCTTGGGCCAGGCTTGGAACAGGCAATCAACCCTGTGCTGGCGGCTTTGCTGTACGTGACGTTCCTGCAGGTACCTGCCGCTGAGCTAGCCCGCTCCCTGCGGGCCGGCCGGTTCTTGACCGCCGCGCTAGTGGTCAACTTCGTGGTCGTGCCGCTGGTCGTCGCCGCGATGTTCGTCTTCCTGCCCGCCGACCAGGCCATGCGGATGGGCGTGCTGTTGGTACTGCTGACCCCCTGCGTCGACTACGTGATCGTGTTCAGCTCCCTGGCCGGCGGCAGCGGCCAGCGGCTCATGGCCGCGACCCCGCTGATGCTGCTCGCCCAAATGCTGCTGCCGCCGGGATACCTCTACCTATTCCTAGGGTTGGAACTGGCGGACATCGTCGAACCCGGGCCGTTCATCGAGGCGTTCCTGATGCTGATCGTAATCCCGCTCACCCTGGCCTGGCTCACCCAAGCCTGGGCCGCCCGCCGCCGGGCCGGCCAGAAGACCGCCAACGCGCTGGGCACGGCGATGGTGCCGCTGATGGCGGCGACGCTGCTGACGATGGTTGCCTCGCAGGTTCCGAAGCTGCTAACTGGCCGGTCGCGGTGACCAAGTTCGGGCCGGCAACTGCGCCCACGGTGGTGGCCACCAGGACCGTACTCACCGCCCGGCCTCGGTGCGCGGGCGATGCGAGGTCGGCGCCGACATACCGGGCCTGGAGGTTGGTGGCCGTTCCCGCGCCATAGACGAAGAGCACGAGGAATAGCAGAAGCACGCTTCCCGTGACGGCGGCTAGACGACTCCGAGGCTTCCGACAGCTTCGGCCGCGTATCCGGCTGCGAGCCCGGAACGGCGGCCCAGACGCTGCGAGGTGCGCCCGACCAGGATCGCTGCGGCGGCGGAACCGACGGTGAACAACGCGCTAGGCAGTCCGGACAGACTGGTGTTGTCCAGCATGTCCTGACGGTGATGCCGGCGGCGAGACCGGCTCCGCTGAGGATCTGGGCAGCCACGAGCACGCCGAGGATGCGTTTCTGGGCAGGGTGAACGGCAGTAGGCACGGGTCGCCTTTCAGGGGCCGGAACCAAAGGGATAAGGCATTGGGTGCATCTGCGGGGGCACTACATACTGCGGAGGCGCAGGTCAGCGGGGCTTGGTTTGCGTGACGCGCCAGAGGCGACGAGGAAGCTCGCCTTCCTCGAAGGCGTGAACTTCGGCCAGATTCCACTGCTGCGCGAGGGCGTCGACCAAGGCGGAATCGAAGAAGTGCACGGCGAAGCCGCCGTGCTCGTAGATGTCATCGCCGTGGGCGATGCCGTTGCCGAAGTGGGCATCGCCGGTGTGGCGGACGGTGTAGATCAGCCTGCCGCCCGGGCGCAGGACGCGGCGAATGTGGGCGACCAGTGCGTGAACCTCGGCCGTGGACAGGGCCATGCACAGCAGCATGTGCGCGAAGACGCCGTCCACGCTGTCGTCGGGAACGGGGATCGGTGCGCGCACGTCGTGGACGGTGGTGGTGAGGCGGTCGCTGACGCCGTCCTGGCGGGCTCGGGCTCGAAGTTGGTCTAGGACCTCGGGGCTGAAGTCGAGGGCACGCACCGAGAAGCCTCGGTGGGCGAAAGAGAGGTTGTCCGGCCGTGCCCTGCTCCCAGTTCCAGCACTTCCGTGGTGCCCTCAGCGGCGAACACCTCAGCCGCATACCGGGCAGGCTCGGACGGCTGGTCGCCGTACATGTGCGGGTTGGCCTGGTACACCGGCTGCCAGTGCGTGTGTTGAGCCTGGCCCAGGTCAGCGGTCATCGTGCCTCGCTTTCGGTGTTCCGCGTCGGCGTGGTCGGGGTCAGGTGGTTTCCACCGGCAGCTCGGCGAGGCGCCATTCGAGCATTCCGTCGGCGAGGCGGCTCGCGGTCCGGCCGTGTGCAGTGAGCATCCGCACCGCATCGTGCGCGAGCACGCAGTACGCGCCGCGGCAGTAGGCCACGACCTCCTGGTCGGCCGGTATATCGCCGAGTCTGTCGGCCAATTCCTCCACCGGAATCGACACTGCGCCGGGGATGTGGCCGGCCTCGTACTCCTCACGGGGCCGCACGTCGAGCACGACGACGTCGCCACTCTCGGCTCGGCGCAGCAGCTCGTCGCGGCTGACGTGCTCGGCGTCGTCGGGACCGAGGTAGGCGTTGCTGGCCGCTTCCACGTCGGGCAGGTGCGCGCTGGCCACGGCGCGCGTGAGCGCGTAGAGCGCGGCGACGTCGGTGCCGGCCAGCCGGTAGTGGACCTTGGTGCCTTCCCGGCGGGTGCTGACCAGGTTGGCCTGCTTGAGCGTCTGCAGGTGCGCCGACGCAGTGGTCAGACCCAGTTCCGCCTCACGTGCCAACGCCTCGACCGTGCGCTCGCCCTGGGCGAGCAGGTCCAGCAGTTCCAGCCGCTTTCCACTGCCCAGAGCTTTGCCGACACGGGCGAACTGATCGAACAGGGCTGTCTTCGCGTCTCGATCACCCATCAGTCCTCCAATTTTTCATGGAATAGCGTATAACGAAGAGGGTACGCGGAGAACACCCCGGAAGGAGCGTTCGCGATGAGCACCGTTGACCTCGTACCGCTGATCGACGAGGGTCTGGGCAACTCCGCCTACCTGGTTGATCTGGGAGACGGGCGCGCGCTCGTGGTCGATGTCAGCCTCGACTTGCGGGCCACCCAGCAGGCCGCGCGCCGACGGGGGCTGACCGTGGCGTTCGCCGCGGACACCCACTTGCACGCCGACTTCGTGTCCGGCGCCCGCCAGTTGTCGGCGACCGAAGGCACCCGCGTCCTGGCTTCGGCCGCCGGGCACCGGGAATTCCGCCACACCGGACTGCACGACGAAGACGAGGTCGACCTCGGCGGCCTCCGATTGCGCGCCCTTGCCACGCCCGGACACACCCACGAGCACCTGTCCTTCCTGCTGCTCGACGGCGACCAGCCGGTCGGCGTGTTCACCGGTGGCTCGTTGCTGGTCGGTTCGGCAGCGCGCACCGACCTGATCTCGCCCGAACGGACAGAACCGCTGGCTCGCCAGCAGTACGCTTCACTGCGCAGGCTCGCCGGTTTGCCTGACGAGGTCACCGTCTGGCCCACCCACGGCGCCGGATCGTTCTGCTCGGCCCCGCCCGGTGCGCAGCGCACCAGCACGATCGGTGCGCAGAAGGCCACCAACCCGCTGCTGCAGGCCGAGGACGAGGACGCGTTCGTGGCAGCGCTGACCGGATCGCTGGGCAGCTTCCCCGACTACTTCCTGCGCCTGGCCGAGGTCAACCGCCGAGGCCCCGCCGTGCTCGACACCGACCCGGCACCAGCCGGACTGGATGTGGCGCGGGTGCGGGCGCTGCTGGCCGAAGGAGCGCACGTGGTCGACGTGCGACCGGTACCCGAGTTCGCCGCAGGCCACATTCCCGGGGCGCTGTCGATCCCGCTGCGTCCGGTCTTCGCCTCGTGGCTGGGCTGGCTCGCCGATCCGGAACGACCGCTGATCGTCGTGCGCGGAGATGAGCAGGATCCGGCAGAGATCGCCTGGCAGGCAACAAAGATCGGTTTCGACAACATCGTTGGGGAACTCCGAGGCGGCATGGACGCCTGGACCGCCGATGAGCAGGACATCACCGCTACACGGCTGGTGCGCGCCGAGGAGATCAACCAGCAGAACGTCCTCGACGTCCGCCAAGTCCCCGAGTTCGCCGCCGGGCACGTGCCCGGCTCCACTCACGTCGAACTCGGATCCCTCACTGATCACGCCGAATCACTGCCCCGCGCACCCACCGTCGTGATGTGCGGGCACGGCGAACGCGCGATGGGAGCGGCCAGCGTTCTCGAACGAGCCGGGCACCGCGACCTCTCCATCCTCGAAGGTGGCCCCGACGACTGGGCCCAGGTCACCGGCCGCCCCTTGGAGCACGGGGTATGAGTGCCGCCCCGGTGCGGTGGGGCCTGCGCGCCAACCTCGCCCAGTTCAGCCTGCTCGTGCTGGTCAACGCCCTGGTCGGCGGCATGGTCGGCCAGGAGCAGACCGTCCTGCCGCTGCTGGCCGAACGGGAATTCCACCTCACCGGCTACACCGTCCTGCTGACCTACGTGCTCGTGTTCGGGCTCAGCAAGGCCGCCACGAACTACTTCGCCGGCACCTGGTCCGACCGCTTCGGCCGCAAACCGATCCTGATCGCGGGATGGCTCATCGCGATCCCCGTACCGGTGATGCTCATCTGGGCTGATCACTGGGGCTGGATCGTGGCCGCCAACCTCCTGCTGGGCATCAACCAGGGCCTGACCTGGTCCACGACCGTGATCATGAAGGTCGATCTCGTCGGCCCCCGGCAACGCGGGCTCGCGATGGGCTTCAACGAAGCCGCCGGGTATGGCGCCGTCGCGATCACCTCGGCGTTGGCCGGCTACCTCGCCGAGCAGTACGGGCTGCGACCCGCACCATTCCTGCTCGGGGCGGCCTACGTCGTGCTCGGCCTCGCCCTGTCCACCCTGGCCGTCCGCGAGACCCGCGAACACGCCCGACTCGAAGCAAGCCAGCCGCAGTCCGGCAGCTTCACCGGCCAGCACGCCGATCTGACCAACCGGCAAGTCCTTGTCCGCACGACCTTCACCGACCCCGCGCTGTCCTCGGCCAGCCAAGCCGGGCTGATCAACAACCTCAACTTCGGCCTGTCCTGGGGCCTGTTCCCACTGCTGTTCGCCGGCGCCGGACTCGAGGTGGACCAGGTCGGGATCCTCGTCGCCCTCTACCCCGCCGTCTGGGGCATCGGGCAACTCGCCACCGGAGCCCTGTCCGACCGATGGGGACGCAAGCACCTCATCACCACCGGAATGCTCGTCCAAGCAACCGGGCTCACTCTCATCGCCCTCGTCGGCACCTTCCCGGCATGGGCGATCGCGACCGCACTGCTGGGCGCGGGCACCGCGATGGTCTACCCCACCCTGCTGGCCGCCATCGGCGACGTCGCCCACCCCGGCTGGCGTGCCCGATCGGTCGGCGTCTACCGGCTCTGGCGCGACAGCGGCTACGCCGCCGGCGCCGTCCTCGGCGGCATCGTCGCCGACATCTGGGACCTGCGCGCCGCTGTCTGGGCCGCAGCCGCACTCAGCCTCCTCTCCGGAATCAGCGTCGCGGTCCGCATGTACGAAACCCACCCCCGCACCGACCGCCGCCCCATCGACCACACCGAGGACACGTCATGACCATCCCCCAGGGATTGAGCCACGGCCCGGACTCCCTGGACTACAACGCCACCACACCCGTCGATCCCTGGGGCAGGTCAAGATGTCAACCGAACTCTGGACAGACCCGAACCACTTCTGCGCCCTTGAAGAAATGGGGTTGGACCGGATGGATCCATCGGTGAGTTCTTGTGTTCAGGAGTACGGTCGACGATGTCCGATCGTCAGGAGTCGCCGTGACCGAGGTGGCGTCCGTAACGGGCCCACGCGTCGATGACCGCTTGCTGCATCGACCCGCGGGCAGGACTGATGTAGGAGCTCTTCAGCTCGTTCAGAATGTCGGTCGGATCCAGATCGACGCGATGCCCGATCAGGCGTTGAACGAGCCACTCTCGGACGACGTGGGTGTCCGCGGTGCAGTCGGCGTCCAGGACCACGTGACTGGCTCGGTCGACAACGAGCGAAATCGCGAATGTCTCGCCGTGGTTCCCATAGGCTGCACTCGACATCGGAACCTTGCTGTACCCGACGACGATAACCTCGGGAGGATAGGCGGGCATCGAATGAGAGGAACTCATACCCGACAGCCTAGGCGCTCACGTTCCGTCCGACGCGGACGATCTTGCTCTCGGCGACGGACACCTCGAAGGGGTCGTCGTCATCCAGGAACCGGTTGACGGGATCTCCCAGATACGTGGCTTCCTCGTCCTCGTGGAACAGGGGCTCGGCAAAATCGGAGACCATCGGGTCGGAGTGCAGGCCCAGCGAATGGACCTCCGTCACGGTGCAAGGCGCGTTGGACACGTTCAGCGACCAATGCCGAGCGCCTTCCGGGATACGGAGGAAGTCGCCCTCGCGGATGAAGTACGCCTCGTCCTCGACGCACACCCACAGTTCACCACTGTTCACATAATTCAGCTGCTCGCATGCGTGCGTGTGAGGCCGGGAGTGGTATCCGCTCGGCCGCGTCGCGATCATCAACCACGAATTGTTCCCGAAGACCATCTTGGTCGAGAACGATGTACTGCCCATATCGGCGACCTGCTCGCTCACGTTCTCGGCTGACACAAAGATCGACATGACTCAGTCCTCTGTTCATGGATAAGGGGACTGTGCATCCATCCTTCGCGGTACCGACCCGATGCCCTTTCCCGTCCTGAACCGTATGCCCGGACAGGAGTTCGCGCCTGCTGGAAGCTGCGTCATACGGCCAACGATTTGAACTTCGGATTAGTCGGCGCGCACTGGCGAAGGTTGACGTCCGGATCGTGTTCGATCGACTAAGAGGCCCTAACAGAATGATCTTGGATGTGGTTTGACCTTGAGGTCTTCGTGGGATCGTCTGCTTGGTGTTGGCGCAGCGCAGGCCGTGGGAGGTCGAGGATGGGCTGTGGGAACGGATCGAGCCGCTGTTGCGGGTGGTCGAGCGGCGGTTCCGGAATCCTGGTCGCAAGCGGCTGGACGATCGCAATGCGCTGTGCGGGATCTTGTTCGTGCTCTACACGGGTATGCCGTGGGAGTTCCTTCCGCAGGAACTCGGGTACGACTCGGGCATGACCTGCTGGCGACGGCTGCGGGACTGGACCGAAGCCGGCGTGCACGAGGTGCTGCTGGCCGAGCTGAACGCAGCCGGGCTGATCGACTGGTCACGCTCCGCGGTGGACGGCTCCCATGCCCGAGCGTTAAAAGGGGGCCCAAAACCGGCCCCAGCCCAGTAGACCGAGCCAAGACCGGCTCAAAACATCATGTGCTCGTCGACGGCGGCGGAACCCCGCTGGCGGCCACGCTCACCGGCGGACAACGCCACGACGTCACCCGGCTGATGCCTCTGATCGAAGCCGTCCCACCCGTGCGCGGACGACAACGACGCCCACGCAAGCGACCCAAGGAGCTCTACTCCGACCGGGTCTACGACTACGACAAGTACCGCAAACTCGTCCGAACCAAGGGGATCCAGCCCCGGTTCGCCGAACGCGGCACCGAACACGGCTCCGGACTCAGCGTGCACCGATACGTCGTCGAACAGACCATCGCGCTGCTGCACTGGTTACGCCGCCTGCGCATCCGCTGGGAGATCCGCGATGACATCCATGAAGCCTTCCTCAGCCTCGGCTGCAGCATCATCTGCTGGCACACACTCAAGAACAACTCAATCTGTTAGGCCCCCTAAAAGGGTGCGGGAGCGCCTAGCCCGTCGCGCACGTCACAGGTCGGCCGCGATTTGCGGTGCCGGACGGCCGAGCTCGCGGTGAAAGTTTTCAGGTACGAGCAGGTGTTCGGGAGTCAGGTCCTGCACCGAGGAGACTGCGAGACCGCGCAGTGCCGAGTCGATGCCTCCGCGCAGGATGTCCAGGACGTTTTCCACCCCGGCCTGACCGTTGGCCGCCAGCCCCCAGAGGTAGGACCGTCCGATGAGGACTGCCTTGGCGCCCAGCGCCACGGCCTTGACGACGTCGGAGCCCCGGCGCACGCCTCCATCCATGACAACATCGACCTGGTGGCCGACGCGGTCGGCGATCGGCTTAACCATCCGGATGGCCGCAGGAGTGCCGTCGAGGTTGTTGCCGCCGTGATTGGACACGGAGAGACCCGCGACACCGGCATCGACCGCGCGCAGTGCGTCGTCGACCCGGCACACCCCCTTGAGCACGAACGGGGTGCCGGAGATCTGCCGCCACTGCTCGGCCATCCACGCGACGTCGTCCCAGCTCGGTGGCGGGGTGGTCATCCACTCGTAGTAGGCGCCGAAGAACGTCGGCGCGCTGCCGCCGGGCGGCGCGAGGTTCGGCGCGGTGAGGTCCGGGATGACTCCCGAGGCCGCGAACGTCGACAGCCAGCGAAGCTTCGTGGCGACCTTGGGCGCCATCCGGACCATCGTCTTGAGATCAACCTTCTCGGGAATCTCGGGGCTACCCCAATCGCGTCCCATCGAGAATGACCAGTCGAGGGTGGCCATCAGGCCCCGGGCTCCGGCCCGATGGGCGCGAGTCATCCGTTGGATCATGGTGTCCCGGTCACCGGTCCAGTACATCTGGAAGAATGTGGTGGCTCCGGTCGCCGTCACGTCCTCCACTGATTTGGACGCGAAGTTCGACAGGCCCATGACGGTGCCGCGTGCGGCAGCCGCCCGAGCCACCGCCACCTCCCCCTCCGGGTGCACGGCTTGCACACCGGTGGGGCTGATCAGCACCGGCAAGGAGACGTCCTGGCCGAACACGCGGGTGCCGATTGCGCGTTCCGGCGTTTGACCGGCGACGTGCGGGGCCAGGCCGATCTCGGCGAAGGCGGCCTGGTTGTCCGCGATGGTCTGGCCGCGCTCACTGCCGGCCACCAGCGCCCCGTACACCGGAGCGGGCAGTCGCTTGCGCGCGCGCTGCTGCGCGACGGCAACCGATTCGAACCATGGGTTCTGCTTCCACGGGTTCTCGACCCTGGAAAGCCAGGAAGGCTTGTAGGACACGCTGGTTTCCTCTGATCACACGTCGGGACGGTCAGGTGGTCGGAGCGGTCGGATCGAATCCGGCCAGGGGGCTTTCAGCACACGCCGACACCGGCGCGGCCTTCGGGCTGATCGCGGTCTCCAGGTCTTCCGGCCGGCGAGAGAGCTGCAACAGGACCGGCTGATTGCGGGTCGGCGTCGTCCTCGAGTGGTTCTGGCTCGCTGCCGGGACCGTGCGCCCCTGCGCGAGCGCTGCCTCACCGAACCCGCGGACGCACTCCGGATCAGGGCCGTCCAGCGGTAGGCCGGTGAAGAACTTCGCGGCCATGCACCCACCACGGCAGGAATCGAAGAACTGGCAACTGCTGCAGGTACCGCCGGTCTGCGGCGACCGCAGCTCGGTGAACAACGCCGACGTCTGCCAGACCTGCTGGAATCCGCCTTCGGACAGCACGTTGCCCGCATGGAAGTCGTCGTGAATGGCGAAGGGACACGCATACACGTCCCCGACCGGGTCGATCAAGCACACCACTCGCCCGGCACCGCACAGGTTCAGCCCAGGAAGCGATTCACCGAAAGCGGCGAGGTGGAAGAAGGAGTCGCCGGTCAGCACGTTCTCGCCGTTGGCCATCAACCAGTCGTAGAGAACCCGCTGCTGCTCCGGGAGAGGGTGCAGTTCATCCCACACATCGGCGCCGCGCCCGGACGGACGCAACCGCGTCAATCGCAGCGTCGCACCATATCGGTCGGCGAGCGCCTTGAACTCATCGAGCTGCGGGATGTTCTCCCGCGTGCACACCACCGAGATCTTCGCGTCCTCAAAACCGGCACGCTGCAGGTTTTCCAACGCCTGGATCGCGGTGTCGTAGGTCCCCGGGCCGCGGACCCGGTCATTGACCTCCGCGGTGGCACCATCGAGTGAGATCTGCACGTCGACGTAATCCGTGGAGGCCAGGAAGCGTGCGCGCTCAGGGGTGAGGCGGATTCCGTTGGTGGAGAACTTCACCCCGACGTCATGCGAGACCGCGTACTCCAGCAACTCCCAGAAGTCCGGGCGGATCGTCGGCTCACCACCCCCGATGTTGACGTAGAAGACCTGCATGCGCTGCAACTCATCGATGATCGCCTTGCACTGCGCAGTCGTCAGCTCACGCGGGTCGCGTCGGCCGCTGGAGGAAAGGCAGTGCGCGCACTCGAGATTGCAGGCGTAGGTCAACTCCCACGTCAGACAAATCGGCGCATCCAGGCCGTACTCGAACTGATCGACCAGGCTGCCTCCCGCCGGGCGCTGCACCGCAGCAGCGGGATGCTCGGTAGTGGCGGTCATGCAGTCACCTCTTCATCGCGTCGGAGGATCACGTCGTTCGCCGCAAGACCGCGCAGCGCGGCGACGTAGGAGGAGTACTGGCGTTCCGAAACACCAGCGCTGGCAAGCGCACGACGGATGTCGGGCTGCTCGGCGAGCCCGCGGACCACCGCCACCAACTCGGGCCGCTTCAAAAACATCAACTTCCGATTGCCGAAGTGATACGCGAGCGCACCGAAAGGTTCCGGGCGCAGGCGCACCGACGGCGACAGGGTCCAGGGCTCGTCGAGCATCGCTGTCATCCCGTTTCGCCGCCTCAGTACACGCCGCACATGCCGTCGATCGAAACCTCTTCGACCAGCAATTCCTCAGCGACTTCGGCGGTTTCAGGCTCAGACTGCGCGCCGGACATCTCCATAACTGACTCCTCACATACTGCCGCTGGAACGACCCCGACATTATGGCACCGGGGGGCTAAGAGCCGACGGGCGTTGCGGATCGCAAATGAACTCGATAATGCTATTCGCGACATACCGCGGGCGTTCCAGATGTAGAAAGTGCCCACACCCTTCCACAATCCTGGAGGTGAGAGACCACTCCCAGTATTGCTCCTGGCCTTCGGCTAGACTCGCCCCGACACAGCCATCGTTGGCTCCGATCAGGGATAGCGTCGGAACGCAGACAGGCCCGTACAGCGCCCTCTCGTCAGGGTCGCGCTTAGCACCGCCGGAAAAGACCGTTCTGTAGTAACCGATTGGGCCTTCGGCGCCACCGAGATCGAATGTTTCCGTGATCTCCGCGCGGTGTGGAATGGGTGTCGTGAGATCCGGTGACCAATCCGACCACAGTCGATCTATCAAGGCGTAGTCCTCGGCGCAGAGCACTGATTCGGAAAGCTCAGGCAACTGGAAGAACCACATGTACCACGAGCGGCGGAGCTGCTGTTGATCAGCGAAGACCCGAGTCAGGAAGTGAGCGGGGTGAGGTAGTCCTAGGAGCGCCAACCGCCTAATCCTCTCAGGCCGCAACGTTGCGGCCATACACCCGGCCACAACTCCCCAGTCATGCCCCACGACGTGCACCGGCTCTCCCAGCTGAAGAGCATCAGCCAGGTCGAGCACGTCTCGCCCAAGTTGAGCCAAACTCGTGGGAGCCCCGCTGAAAGTGGGACCGTAACCGCGCAACCATGGCGCCACCGCGCGGAAGCCCGCGAGCGCGAGCGACTGCCCCAGAACGTGAAACGTACCTGGCGAGTCTGGAAATCCGTGCAGCAACAGCACGAGGGGACCCTTACCCCACTCCCTGTACGCAAAGGACAGATCTTCTACATCCACCCAGCCGTCCACCTGTAGCAATTGATGCTCCTTCTCCGGCAGGGCTTCACCTCAACAGTTAAACCCCTTGCAAGGGACGCCCACTGTGGACCGCCACTGGCTCAGGGAGGCCAAGCTTCCGACACAAATGGACCTCCACACATTCTAAAGAATCCGCTGTCGTATGACCCGTAGTACCGCGCCGGTATTTCTACCTGACTCGATCCATCTTCGTGCCTCGTTCATACAGCAGCGTCCTTCGCACCTAATCGAACGGACCAGCAGAGCGACTACGAGCGCAGTTGAATCGAGGACCACCACGAAACGATGCTAGTCCGCCCTCCCCTCGATTCGCGATCAATCATGAGTACCGCGATTTTGCACGTCCCCTCGGATAATCCGCTCACGCTTGTCATGGCGGCGTCAGTTGGTTCGGCGCCAAGATGAGTACAGGCGGTTCCTGAGCACCGACGGGCGCAGGCAAGAGATCGCCGACCGGCCCCGGAACAATTCCACGGCGCGGTGGGCTCGGTGGAGGCATGGCTGGTTCCGAGGTGCCCGCAGGAGGGTTGCTGGAATGAACACCCTGCTCCGGAGGGGGGCCGTCGGGGCTTGAATTTGACGGACGCCCCGGAGTTGAGCGACCAACCCCAGCTTGCTGCGACTCGGAGTCCGTTCCGGTCACGAATCCGCGAGACCCTAGGGAGTCGGGTACCGGCAATCCGCCTGCCTCAAAAGCCCGCATCCAGTGCAGTACGAGTTGCACATACTGCATGGAGTGGTTGTAGCTCAAAATCGCGTCTTGCAACCCATCTGAAGTTCTCAGGTCACGGCCACCTGCACAGACGTAGCGCGCTGCCGCCAGTGACGCGTCGTAGGCATTGTGCGGGTCTGCTTGGCCATCGTCGTTCGCGTCGGCACCCCAGCGCGTCCAGGTGGAGGGGATGAACTGCATCGGTCCCGCCGCCCGGGCCCACTGTCCACTTTGGCGCCACTTACTGCCAACCTTGTTGAGAATCGCGGCCGTGCCATTCGTGCCGTCCAGTGTGGGGCCGAGGATTGGCCGCCGTGCAGTACCGGACGCGTCGACGTTGCCGCCACGGGCGTGACCGGATTCGACCTTGCCTATCGCTGCCAGCAGCGGCCAGCTCACATGGCAGTCCGGGTTGCTGCGTCCCACTATTTCAGCAGCTCGCCGGTACGAGTCGAGCATGGTTGCGGGAATTCCCAAGTACTGCGTACTCCTGCTCAGGAGTCCGTCACCCACGAGCGCATCAGCCTGCCCAGGCGTAAAACCGACACCGAAGGCCGACGCTGGCGGCGATGGGGAAGCCCGGCGACTGCTATCCGAGCTTCGAGAGACACTGGCCTGCTTCGATGCCGCCGCTGTGGTGTCGGCGGTTTCGAGCCACTGTGCATGATCAGCCCCGGCAAGCAGGAGGCTTGCGATAGCAAGGGCCGGGTAACCGGCTCGGTTACGGCCCCAGCGCCCCCGGCTCCCGCGTGCTTCCCGACGCTTGGCATGCCCTCGCATCTTCACACGCGTGGTTTTACGTGTCACGTGACAACCTCCTGCTTGATAAACCTGGCCTGCTCGCTCACGCCGCGCCCACGGAGCGGATTGAGCTTGCTGATGCGCATGGGCGCCTTAAGGTCGCAGTCGAACAAGCGGAGACGCGACCTTGTACGAGCGATGCGGTTAGGGTTTCTCGTACTGCGCCACGAAAGCGGGGTCCTTGATAGGCTGCGTCACGTTGGGCGATCCGCCAGGGGAACCGATTTCCGCGAATGCCTCCCTGCTCGTCTCTTGGAACGGGCGCCAGTCCTCGTTCACACGCTGCGCCGGACGGATGGCCTCGACCGGGCAGACCGGTTCGCAGGCAGCGCAGTCGATGCACTCATCGGGGTGGATGTAGAGCATCCGCCCGCCCTCATAGATGCAGTCGACCGGGCACTCCTCGATGCACGACCTGTCCATGACGTCGATGCACGGTTCGCCAATCACGAAAGCCATGGCGGATCTCCTTTCACGATGTCGCCTGTTTCAGCACAGAATTTGGGAAGGCATCGGCAGCCGGCGGCTGGGCGTCCGAGGAATGTCCCGGCGCCAGGCCGACACCAGGCTGCAGAACGGCCGCCGCGTTGTTGACGGCTGTCGCGACCTCACCGAACCCGACCGCGATGAGCTTGACCTTGCCTTCATGCACCGCGATGTCCCCTGCTGCGTACACGTCCGGGATGTTGGTCCGCATGGCTGGGTCCACAACGATCGCGCGGTCCTGGAGTTCCAGACCCCACGATGCGATGGGCCCTAGGTTGATCTTGAAACCCAGTGCCGCGACAACCACCTGGGCTGCCAGAGTTCTGGGGTCAGGTTCACCCTTGCTTGTCACCTCCACTTGCTCCACGTGCGGGACTCCCGAGAGCGAGGAAACCTGAGCGTCGAGAATGAGCTCGCACGGTGAAGCGCGCAGCTGCGCCACAGAGTGCTCATGCGCACGGAACGCTTGTCTGCGGTGCACCAGGGACACACTTCGCGCACGGTCCACTGCGGCCAATGCCCAATCAACGGCCGAGTCACCGCCGCCGACGATGACAACATCACGCCCCGTGAAGATCTCAAGATCCGGCACGAAATAGTGCAAACCACGACCGAGGTACTCTTCTCCGCACGGCAACGGGCGGGGGCTCGCGGCCCCGACGCCGGCGGTGATGATCACTGCCCTGGCTTCGACAACAGCGCCCTCACTACTAGTGACAATCAGCGCGTCACCCTCGCGATCCAAGCTCTGCGCCTCATGCCCGAGCAAGTAGTCCGGGCCGAACGGCTCGGCTTGCCTGGCCAGGTTGTCCACGAGGTCCTGCCCCTTGACGCTGGGAAACCCCGCGATGTCATAGATGTTCTTCTGCGGGTACAGCGTGCTCACCTGTCCCCCGAGCTGAGGCAGCGCGTCCATAACGGCGACGCTGAGGCCACGGAAACCCGCGTAGTATGCGCCGTATAGTCCGACGGGGCCTGCGCCAATCAGAAGAAGATCAACATACGTGCGCGTCCCTGTCACAACCTTCTCCGTAAACTCGTGCGTCTTTGTTTCTGGCGCCCCTGCGAACCGCTCTAGCGCCGAGCTTGGGAGTGTTGTCCCGGAACTGGTGTGCCGGCCCCAACACTCCAGGAAGTACCCACTACGCCGGCAAAACCGCGCGAATCAGTGGCCACTCAAGCTCGGCGGCTCGCGCACCGGTGCGACCGCGAATCGTCAGGCCGAGGCTGCCTCGAGTGCATCTTCGGTCTTCTTCTGGTCTTCCTCAGCGAACTTTTCCTCAAGAGACATCGGCGAGTAATCCTCGTCGATCTCCTCAACCGGTTTACCCCGCGCCCCTTCGATCGACTCCAGTCGACGGTTGACCTTGTCCAGCGCGTAGTCGGTCATTTCGTCAATGCTGATGCCGAATGGAGGATTGTCACCGTAACTGTCGAACAGCTCCGTGATAAGGCTCAACGCAGGTTGAAGCAACTCCTGCATCCGCTCATCCACAACAGTCCAGTTGTGGTCGTCAGCGGCCACGTGACGACGACAAGTGAAGGTTCCCCACGCCATGTGCCGACGCTCGTCGTCGCCGATGTGCTTGATCACTTCCTGCATACCTGGGAGAATTCCGCGACTGTGGCAGATCTTTGCCCACGCGAAGTATCCGGTCAATGCTAGGCAGCCCTCGACCACGTGGTTGTACGTTACCGACGCCCGGATCTGCGCTGCTGGCGAAGCATCGTTGCTCAGTGCGTATAGCGAGGCCGGGAGCTCTTCTGTGAAGATCGTCCGATACGCGTCCCCATACTCAACGTATTCGTGCAGGTCGTCTGTCATACCTACCGCGTCGAACCACCGACGAAACGCCTGCATGTGCTTCGCCTCTTCGAACGTGAACTGCGTCAGGTAAGCCTCGTCGGTAAGCCTTCCCTCTGCGGCCATCGCTGCCATGAACGGCTGGAGATCCTGGGCAACTGATTCCTCACCAGCCATGAACTGTGAGGCCAGGACACATGTCAGCTGCTTCTCGTCCTCGTTCATCGCGGCGAAGTCCTCGGCGTCTTTCGACATGTCGATGTCGTCGGGATTCCAGAACTTCTTATTGCCTTTTCGGAATAGCTTCATCGGGAAGGAGTCGAGCCGCAGCCCACCCTGCGACAAACTGCCAAATCCGTCTCGCTTGCCATGCTCGATGTTGCGCTCAATCGCCATGATTCAAACCTCGTGTTAGTGCGTGACTCGCATCTCGGATCGCGAGACTTTTCGCCTGCAATTCACTGACTGATGCTCTTGTTTCGAACTGATATCTCGTGTTCAGGACGAGGCAGTCCCAGTCAGTACCGGATGATGCCGCGGATGTTCTGACCGTCACGCATGTCCTGATAACCCTGGTTGATATCCTCGAGCCGGTATTCTCGCGTCACGAGCTCGTCGAGCTTGAGCAGGCCTTCGTTGTAGAGCTCGAGCAAGCGCGGGATGTCATGCCGGGCGTTGGAAGAACCGAAGAGCGAACCACGAATCTGCTTCTCGTAAAGGGTCATCTCAAACAATGATCCCGTCATCGTGCTTTCCTCGGGATGACCGATCGCGGTCACCACCACCCGGCCCCGCTTGCCCACCAAGCCAAGCGCCGGCCCAATGTGGTCGCCTTCCGCGACATCGGTCGTGAGCACGCACGCGTCAGCGAGCTGGCCGCGGGTCAGTGTACTGACGATATCCCAGGCCTCATCGATGGACGACGCACCGTGAGTCGCACCGAATTCCCGCGCCTTTTCGAGCTTGTGTGCCACGGGGTCCACGGCGACGATGTACCGGGCGCCTGCGATGCGCGCTCCCTGCAACGCATTAGCCCCAATACCACCGATCCCCACGACTACCACTGTGTCGCCGGCGCACACCTCCGCCGTGCGTACCGCGCTCCCGAAACCCGTCGTCACACCGCAACCGACGAGCGCGGCTTTGTCAAGCGCCGTCCCGGGGTCAACCTTGACCACGGAAGCCGCCGGAACCACCGTGTACTCGGAAAAAGTACCCAGAAGGCACATCTGACCGGCATCTTCACCCCTGGCATGGAATCGGCAAGTCCCGTCGAGCTGCGGGCCGAGAACAACCGCAGCGCCGAGATCGCACAGGTTCGTCATGCCACGCGCACAGTAGGAACAGCGCCCACAAGCCGGCAGAAAACTCAGGACAACCGGGTCACCTTCGTCCACGTCGGACACTCCTGGTCCAACACCGGCGATCACGCCCGCTCCTTCGTGGCCCCCCACGACTGGGTACGGGATCGGGATGTCGCCGGTTACCAGATGTTCGTCCGAGTGGCAGAGTCCGCTCGCGGTCAGCTTGACGAGGACCTCACCATGCTGTGGTGGGTCGAGCTCGACTTCCTCGACCTGCCACTTTTCGTTCAGTCCCCACAAGACCGCAGCTTTCGTCTTCATCTAGCAGCTCCCTCCACGCTGAGGTGTCGCATCACAGAATTGCGGAAACGTCGCGCTAGTGCGCGGCCCAGTCGCGCCAGCCCTGGCCTCTCCGTGCCATCCTCACATCCTCAGCAGCGGACCGTGCGAACTTCTCAGTGCCTGCTGATCATCGGTGCCTGCCCTGCTCGGGCGTCGAGATCGCCTGAAGTCATAGACACCCCCTCGAGGTCATAACAGAATGAGTTGTTCTCGAGTTTGAGCCAGCAGCTGATGCTGCAGCCGAGGCCGAAGAAGGCTTCATGGATGTCATCGGGGATCACATGGAGTTTCGCCCTTGTCTTGGCTGGGCCTACCGGGCTGGGTCCAGTTTTCGGATGTTGCGAAACCGCGCGACCACCGGCAACACAGGCTCGATCCGGGACCAGATCCAGGCCTCGACCTTCCACGGCCCGACGCTGCGCACACCCCACCCAGACGAGCCCACGACGACCTCGCGATCAAGCCGAGTCCCAGATCATCTGTTAGAAGCTGTTCCTGAACTGATCTTGGTCGGCTGGGCCGCAGCGGCGACGAGAAGGGACTCCTGGTAGATCGGGTGGTGTCTAGTCCACCGTCCTACCGAGGAGTCCCGGGATGCGATCGTGCCCGAGTTCGTCGGCCCCATTCGCACGGGGTCGACAGTGCTGTCTGTTGGCCACCACGCACCGCCCTTCGTGCAGGTCACGGTGCTATCCGTCGGATATAACCGACGCTCAGTGGGCGTTGATCGAACCTTTGTTGCCGACGCCGGACTGGCTCGCCGGCAGGGGCGGTCGCGGTGCGAAGCACTGCCGGCGCGAGATCGTCGACGCGATCCTGTACGTGGTCCACATAGGCCTCAAATGGCGTGCCTCACCAGCTGATTTCCCACCATGGTCCACTGTGTACAAGCACTTCGCCTCGTGGGAACACCAAGGTGCGACCTAACACCTACTCGACGCGTTACGCGACCGAGCCCGGCTGACCGCAGGCCGCCGGGCCACGCCGAGTACCGGGATCATCGATTCTGCCTCGGTCAAAGCCGCCGAGACCGTCGGATCCGGTAGTCGTGGGTTCGACGCTGGTACAAAGATCAACGGCCCCAAACGTCACATCGCCGTGGACACCATCGGCATGTTGATCTGCGTGCTGGTCACCGGTGCCGAGGTCCAGGACCGCACCGCCGCCCGCCACTTCCTGGCCCGGCTGCGCTACGTCTGCCCGAGCGTGCGGCACCTCTGGGCCGACTCCGGCTACACCTGCACGCTGATCGACTGGGCGAGAAGCCTGTTCGGGATCAGCATCGAGGTCGTCGCCAAACTCGCAGGTCAAGTCCTATTCGTCGTGCTTCACCGCAGATGGGTCGTGGAACGCAGCCTGGCCTGGATCAACCAGCACCGCCGTTGCGTCCGCGACTACGAACGCTTACCCGAACACCACGAAGCCATCGTCCGCTGGGCCATAATCCACACCATCAGCCGACGCCTCACCTAAGTTCAGAAACAGATTCTAAGGAGTTCAAAGAGTCCCGAAACTTCCGGTGTGCGCCTCGCGGCGAATTGATTTCCGGGGTGGATCGACGACCACAACGTCCGGAAGGCGCTCAGTGAGCTAACTTGAGAAATACGATGCGTGTCTCCGTCCAACTGAAGAGGCGGGCAGCACTGCTCCACTAGCCCCAGCCGCACGGAGAGGCAGGGTGGGTAGCTCCTCGAGCAAGTGGCCTCCGAGGAGTGGTCTCACGGCGTGCGAATCCAAATCCGGAAGGAATTGATACTAACCGCGGCTGCCCTGGACGGTTTGGCGCGAGCAGGTGACGTTTCGCCGCCAAGTTCGTTCGCACCGACGTCTGTCACGTACCCGACGCCGGTCAGTCGAAGTCCACTTGGGATCGTTTTCTGCCGCCCTGAAAATCCGCTTCGATCGAAGTGCGTCGCTGAGCGGCGTGCAACGGCCCAAGTAAGTGATCATTACCCCGTGTGGGAATCGTTTGTTGCCGTGCGTCCACGATCCGGTCCATCTGAGCACAACGCAAAGAAGCGGCGCTGGGTTCCACACTGGTAACGCAGGGAGCAACGAGTTCTAGTCGCTCGCGGCGCCCGCCGTCCAGCCAACGCTCGACAAGAATGACTCCTGGAGCGCCTGCTGACAGCCACCCAACCCCAAGCCCTGACGTTGCTCGCAAATGATGCGCCACGAACGCCGGCACAGAGCCTGAGCCACAGCGCGGACTCGCACTTCCGGCCAGCACAACTCCACAATCCTGTACCTCTGCCGCGAGGGCGTAGGCACGTCGCGCCTGATCAGAATCAACAGGTCCGTCTATACGAATGACATCATCTATCCCTAGTTCCATAGCTCGTCGCAACACTTCTTCGGCAGGCTGCGGGCCCAAGCACACCGCACGAACGCTCGCACCCCATGCTTCGCGCAGCTCGAGCCCAATTTCCAGGGCTGCTTCATCTGCTTCAGAGAGCCCGAACTGATGAGGCTCGGTGGAACCGCCACGTGCGTCCGGGTCGAGATCGACCGTTAGGCGAGACCATGCCAGCAGAACCGCGACTTGCAGCGGATCAGGCTCGAGCCGCGGGGCCGAGACCTTTCGCTCAGTCATGTCGGAATGCCCCACCATGACGACCGTCCGGAAACGAAGGCGAAGTTGCACACCACCGCAAAGCACCGGAGTTTTTGAAGGAGGTGTAGAGCGCGCAACTTATTGCAGTTCCGATCTCGCAACCACCGCAAGTAGACATTCATTTCAGTGCCCCCCAACGGAGGCTCCGGTGAGATGCGCGAGTTTGGCAGCCTTGGCGCCCCCTTCAGCGCGGCTCACTCCCTCGCCATCTCCCACCGTTCGACTGGCTTCAGAGGAAACGGCCGCAGCAGGGTCTGGGGGAATAATACCCAGTACTTGGGCGTCGCCGACCTCGGCAAAGGCCACTTCCAATGTTCGCCTGCGCCGTTGCCTAGCACGTTCCACTGGCCAGTCGAGGCTTCCGGGGACAATCGTGATGACAGCCGGACCGGTCAGCTCAGTTCGCTCGGTAGCTCGGTCACCACGTCGGAGGCAGACCACGTTCTGGGCCGTCGCTCGCACCGCGTTGGTAAACAGTGATCGGCCCAACGTCGCCGCGATACGCGGGGCCAAGTCGCGCCCATCTGGGCTCGAGGGAAGGATGAGAAGTCTTTCTGCGCACACGATCGGGGCTAGGCCCGCCGCAACCTTCGCCGGACCATAGTCACTTACTTCAACGCACCAGACGTCGCTTGCGGTTGTGAAGTTCCCGGCCGCAGTGTTCACATCGCTGCCCACCAGCAGCACGCGTCCGCCGCTCTCGGCCGCGGCATCAACAGCACCCGCAGGTAACAAGCCCTCGCGAACGACCACCACCGCCAGGCAGTATCCAGTCACAGCAAACCACCGACCCTTCCTCCGTCGATCACGGCACCATGAGTTCGTCGTCGACCGCGACCCAACACGTCCACCCACAACCCAAACAGATGGCGAATTCGCGGCTCGGAGGTAGAGGCAGCGCATCCACGGTCTGTCAACGCCTCGGCGAAGCCGGTCGCGTGATGGAGCGTGACATCCTGAGCGAAGATCTCATCGAACAGCGGGTTTCGACAGCCCGATCCTGTTCGCCTAGGACATCCGGATCCCCTCTCACTCAGCGCGCCTGTCGTTTGGTCCTGGAGCCCCCGCTAGCTCAGGTAGCCTGACGCTCAGAAGCCAGCACAAACCAGCGGTGAGCGTGCCAAAATTGGCCCGCGCGGGACGGATTAGTCGAGGGGAACCTCGAATCGCGCTACGAATCCTCCACCGGCGCGGCGACCCAACTCAAGCCGACCTCCCATCGCCTGCAGGATCTGCTCAACGATCCACAGCCCAAGACCAGAGTGCCCACGCCGCTCACCCGTTGCGACGTACTTGCCCATCAGGGCAGCCAGTTGCTCGGGTGCGACTCCGGGCCCTCGATCCAGGACCTCGGCGTGCAAGAGCCCGTCGTCGATCCACGCCTGCACCTCGACAGGATGACCCTGCCCATGGCGTGCCGCGTTTTCCAGCAAGTTCGTCAAGATCCGGCGCAGCCGCTGGCCATCAATCCGGATCTTTTCGGTATCGGGCCGAACGCTGAGCTGAAGCTGAGTAGGCTGCAATCCAGCCGCATCCCCGGCCGCGGAGAGCACGGTGCGCAGATCAACATTTCGGACATGTCCGGCGCTGAATGAGGGATTCCGGCTTGCGGCCACATCTCCCAGGGCGTTCAGCATCTCCGAGAGGTGCGCAATGTGGTCAGTCACCAACTGAGCTCTTCGTTCCCCATCAGCGTCGCTGATGTGCGAATGGCCGTCCGCCAGATCGTTGGTCAGGGCGCTGAGCGAGGCGACTGGGGTGCGGAACTCATGCAGCATCACCTGGAGTCCGTCCCTTTGGGCCTGGTAGGACTTGAGCAAACGCGCACGCAGATCCCGCTCTTCCTCGGCAGCTTTGTGCTCCGCGACGGCATCTACCCTCGCCGCGATCCGCGCTTCGTGTTCCCGCTCGGCCAGCAGCGACAGGCTAGAGCCAAGCACCGCCGTTAGCATCAGATACACGCTCCACCACACGCTGTCAAGAACCCTGTCCGCCAGTGGAGCGGTGTGCGGGTCAACCAGCAGTGCGATTCCCGCGTACACGCCACTCACCACAGACGCCAGGCCGATGGTCGATAGCAGCGGTAGCCGGATAGCCGCAGCCACGACAACCAGCACGAGAATCGTCACCGTCGGGCTACTCCCCGCGCCTGTGGAAGCAATAAACAGCAACGTGAACGCACTGTCGAGTCCGGTGATCAACCATGCCGAGCGAGTCCTCCGAAGCTCCCATCCGGGGTTCACGAAGACCGCGCATGCGTATATCGCTGCCACGAAGACAACCGCTATGGCCAGCGACAGGTAGTGCCGGACGAGATCCGGACCTACGACGAGAAGCGCAGCGACCGAGAGAACGACGACCACGCGCACCGCAACTACGACGCGCTCAATTGGCGTCGTCGGCTCCTCTCCCATTTCGCTCTGAACGCCATCCGCCGCATCCGACAAGCGAGAGCGACCCTCGACCATCACACTACGTCACCTACCATTGACATAAAGTAGCAGGAATGCCTCGATGCTTGGAACGTCGACGCCATTTGCGCGCAACGTTCATGCGACACTGGTGCCGTGGACAATCAGCGACCAGTGGTAGTCATTGTCGATGATCACGACCTGTTTGCCCAGGGCCTCGCGCTGCTGCTCTCCACGAGGGCAGGAGACCGATTCTCGGTCGGTGGTCTCACCACGCACGTCGAAGAAGCTTCGGCCCTTGTCGATTCGTGTCAAGCTGATCTCGCCATCGTCGACCTGGCGATGCCCCCGCTGGGAGGCAGCGCGGCCATCCGCCAGATCAAACTCCGCTTCCCCAACACCAAGGTGCTGGCCCTCTCCGGTTCCGACGACCTGGAACTCGCGGAGAATGCTCTGCGGGCCGGCGCTGACGGATACCTGCAAAAGTCTGCGGATCCGGATGTGCTCGTCGCACCACTAATGACTGTTGCCGCCGGATTCCGGGTGCTGGACCAGAACCTCTTCGAGACGTTGCTCGCCGCTTCCAGGAAGCCCCCGGAGTGGCTGTTCGAGGGACTCAGCTCGCAAGACCTGCGACTGTGGACGTTCGTCGCGCGCGGGATGGAAACCGGCGACATCGCACGACGGATGCTTGTGTCCGAACGGACCGCCAAGCGCATGCTCGCTGCACTCCTGAACAAAATCGGTGCAGCCAATCGGATCGAGGCCGCAGGTCTAGCGGGCAAGTACGGACTGCTTGACAATGCCACGCCCGATGCCGACGGAGACTCGGAGAACGGAATTCGCTGACCGTAACGGCTGATCCGCACTTTCCGCGATTCGATCCGCTCGCCCCGGATGAAGCCTGGCCAACTATGGCGGCACATTTGCGGGACCCTTCTGCCACCGCAATTCTGACTGAGCTTCGACCTGCGCACCCACCGACTCGGCGAAGGTCGTGTGCTCGTCGGCGGGTACCCAATCCGCATCCTGTGCACCCCTCGGCGGAGCCGAACGCGATTAGGAGCTGTTTAGGAATTGATCTTGATGAGGTCGCGTAGCCAGATGTCGATGGTGGCGATCTGCACGGTGGCTTCATAGCGCGTTGACCGGCGGTGATGAGTAGCGATAACGGCTTGCGGCCTTGTTCGCAGGCCAGATGGATCTTCGTGGTGAAGCCACCCCCTGGACCGCCCCAGAGCGTGATCGGCTGGTTCGTCACTGGGAGGTTCGACCTGCTCATCGGGCCGACGGCGAGCTCCGGCGGCGTGCTGGTGGGCCTGGTTGATCGTGGAATCCACCGACACCTGCCAGTCGATCAGCCCTGCCTGATCCGACCAGGTGTTCACGAGGCCTCCGGGGGTCTCCGGATTTTCTTAGTCGTTAAACCAACTACCGGAGACCTACCTCATTGTTGATCACCGACACGCCCATCACCGCGTCACACCCCGCGTGCTGCGGCTGCGTGGCCAGCAGGTGACGTGCTCGTTGTTCTCGTTCCGGCTGTCGTTTTCCGGCAAAGCGGTGCATCGCGTGTTCCTTTCAGGCGGCCAGGAAGCCTTCCTGGAAGGGCACGTCCACGCGTTCACCGTTTTGGGCGGGGTCCCGACCGGCAAGGTCCGCTACGACAACCTCAAGGCCGCCGTCGCGCAAGTTCTGGGGTTTTCCCGGCAGAGAGTGGAAAACGAGCGGTGGACGGCGTTTCGGTCCCACTACGGGCTGGAGGCCTTCTACTGCCAGCCCGGTATCCGCGGCGCCCACGAGAAAGGCGGAGTGGAAGGCGATATCGGATGGTTTCGCCGCAACCACCTGGTCCCGGTCCCGGAAATCGACTCACTGGACGAGCTCAACGCGATGATCGATCAGTGGGACCGCGACAACGACGACCGTCGAATCGGCACGAGAGCACGCACGATCGGCGAGTACTTCGCCGTCGAAAAGCCGCTGTTGAAATCCTTGCCGGAGGAGTCTTTTGAGACCGAGCCGTGGTTCAGCCTGCGAGTGGACCGCTCTGCTCAGGTCAGCGTCCGCACGAATCGCTACTCGGTGCCGGCGAAGCTGATCAGCCGGCCTGTCCGGGTTCTCCTTCATGCCTCACATCTCATTGTTGAGGACTGACCGAACAAGCCGCCGACACCGCAGTCGACCAAGCATGCCGGACGCTGCGTCTTCCCACCATCCGCTCCCAGTTCAACGACATCGCCGACGTCGCTTCGCGCGAGCAGATGACCTATCGAAGATTCCTGGCCGAACTATTGACGGCCGAATGCGACGATCGCGCCCGCCGCCGCTCCGAACGCCGCATCAAAGCCGCCGCGTTCCCCCGCGAGAAGTCCCTGCGCGCCTTCGACTTCGACGCCAACCCCCACCTTGACCCGGCCGTGATCCACACACTAGCCACCTGTGAATGGGTCAAAAGGGTGAGCCTCTCTGCCTGATCGGGGACTCCGGCACCGGCAAGTCCCACCTGCTCATCGCCCTGGGAACCGAAGCCGCGATGACCGGCTTCCGGGTTCGCTGCACCCTGGCCACCAAACTCGTCAACGAACTCATCGAAGCCTCCGACGACAAGCAACTCAACAAGACCATCGCCCGTTACGGGCGCGTCGACCTGCTCTGCATCGACGAACTCGGCTACATGGAACTCGACCGCCGCGGCGTCGAACTCCTGTTCCAAGTCCCCACCGAACGTGAAGAGAAAAACTCCGTCGCAATCGCCTCCAACGAAAGCTTCGGAGGCTGAACCGAAACCTTCACCGACCCACGCCTCTGCGCCGCGATCGTCGACCGCCTCACCTTCCGCGGAACCATCATCGAAACCGGCACCGAGTCCTACCGACTTGCCCAAACCCGAGCCCGCGTCGAACACGACGACGCCAACGCCTGATCCACAGCTGACGTCACGATTCACCGACATTGATCACGCCACCCCGACCCCGCTGATGCCAGAATCGACCGACAAGCGACGCCACTCCACACGTTCAAAATCACTCAATGGGAATATCGAGCGTCCGATGAACCTCGTGTCGATCCTCACGCACGTAATCCATACACGAGCATTCCTCAACGATTATGAAAAGGACCTGAATAACGCTGTCCGAATGTACGCGATCAAGACCGCACAAGGCGTAGTCGGACCATCTGAGTACCCGACGACTTGGGGAAGACCGAGTTGAGAATGCAGGAGCGTGAGCGGAGATGGACGCCAAGTGGCAGTGAGGCATCCTGTGTCGGATCAGCTCACCACCTTGGCTGCACACAATCGTCCCGCCGCTTGGTCCGCGGTCATCACCGCGCTCGCCACCGCCGGCCCTCCACCTGGCTCACCGACTTGCTCGGCGATGGCGTGGGCCTTGCTGGGTTTCGGGGTACGGATGGCAGTCGGGGTCACGCGCCCCCCACATCGTGTTTGCGACGAGACGCCCCGCACCAAACGGAGAGCGGAGCGCCTCCCTCCGGTGTTCCACCGTCCCCGACCCTTGAACGGACACCGGCAGAACAACCAGAACCCTCCCTCCGTCGGGCCCCGCCAACGTCCTGGACGAACTCCCGGAACGTACCGCGAGGACGGAATGTCTCTGGAAAACCTCGCGCGGAGAAATTTGCGCTACCCACGATCGGGATGTTGAAGCTTGCTGCTCGGCTGCATGATCGAGGCTGGTCACCGAATCACGTGGAAGCAACGCGCCCCGCACAGTATGCCGGGGCGCTCCATGGCCGCCTACCCACGCCCGACGACGTATCCAATCGGCTTGCAGATCTTTCGACACCCGGCTCTCGCGCCATCCGTAATGTAGTCTTCCGCTGTCCGGTCGTTGCGGTTGCGACCGGATCTATGTGTGCACCCCCGCGTCCCTGGATTACGGGACGCGGGAGCGCTCTTCTTGTGGCACTCCCAGGGGCTTGGGAGGGGGTCAAGCGCTGGGAGCCTCACGCGTGATCGTGGCGATCACGACGACAGCGTACACCCGTGGTCAGATACACAATCGGATGAGCCACCTCCGCATGAACCTGCGGGGAGCGAGCACCCGGGGAACAATCGGTGTGCGCGACCGGAGCATTCTCGGGGTGTTTTGCCTGGTCGGGTGGAGCCGGTGTTGGTGGTCGGGGCTCTGGCTCCAACACCGGCAACTCGGCGCGACCGGGAAAGTCTGGCGCGCAAACGGCGTGAGCGAGGATCGCGTAGCAAATCGGGGCTGCCGTACCAGAACCGGACCCGGCCGAATCGGTTCAGAACGAGCGTCGCACGTGAGGCGTGAGCGCATGCTCCTCACGGGGGTGGCACTCGATCAGGCATTCCTACTCGCCTGGAGCACTGCTCTCCTGCGCGCTTTCGAGCTTCGATCTAGTTTTTGATGCATACGAAGCAAGATCTGTGCATGTGCGTGGGGTTTGTGACCGTAGCCGCGTCATTTGCCAGCTGCGCGAATCGACCGGTGTACGGAACCGGGCATGCACAGTTCAGTGCACGTGACGATGTCGCCCCAGATGCGGCCGGTACAGAGCCGACTCCCGCCTCGCTGGCATGCCGGCCGACGAGGACCCCGCCAATATCTATTCGGCAACGACATGGCCCGAACAGCTCAGCGAGCCGATGCGCACCGCCCGCGAGCTCGTCTACGTACCCAACAGCGAAGACGACACCGTCTCGGTAATCGATCCCAAGACCTTCGCCCTCATCGATACGTTCCCGGCCGGGAACGAGCCGCAGCACGTAGTGCCCTCCTACGACATGCGCTCGCTGTACGCGGTCGTGGACAAGGTGCCCGGCGGCTCGCTCACCCCGATCGACCTACGGACTGGCAAACCCGGCCAGCCCATCCCGGTGCAGGACCCCTACAACCTCTACTTCACTCCGGATGGCAAATCCGCCATCGTTGTCGCCGAAGCCTACAAGCGCCTCGACTTCTACGACCCGCGCACCTGGCAGCGGCAACGCAGCCTGGACACCCCGGCTGCGACGGAGTCAACCACATGGACTTCACCGCCGACGGCAAACGCGCCCTGGTGGCCTGCGAGTTCGCCAACAAGGCCATCGTGCTCGACATCGAGAACCGACAGATCGTCAAAGACTTCCACCTGCCCCAAAGCCACCACGGCATGCCGCAAGACACCCGTCTATCCCCAGACGGCAATACCTTCTACATGGCCGACATGAAGGCCGGGGGTTTCTACACGTTCAGCGGCGACGCCATGGAACAACTCGGGTTCGTCCCCACAGGCAGCGGCACGCACGGAATCTACTTCTCCCGCGACACGACACAAATGTTCGTGACCAATCGCGGGGAGGGCAGCGTCAGCGTGCTCGACGCCAACACCCAGCAGCCCATCACCAAATTGCACATCCCCGGCGGCGGCAGCCCAGACATGGGCGCACTGTCACCCGACCGACGGCAACTGTGGCTGTCTGGGCGCTACCACGCCGAGGTCTACGTCTTCGCCACCACCGACGGTAAGCTGCTCACCCGCATCCCGGTCGGCAACGGCCCGCACGGGCTGACCTACCTCCCCCGACCCGGCCGCTACTCGCTCGGCCACACCAGCAACATCCGATAACCAACAGCGCCGGCTGAATCGCTTCCCAGATGGCACGAAGGGCGCATTTCCCGTGGTGCCTGAAGCTTCACGCATGATCGTGACGACCACGGCGACCAACGTACGCACGCGGCACACAACTGGATAAGAATCGTCCGCATGAACCTGCATGGAACATGCACTCGGGGAACACTGGATGGATGCTGGCCCTTGGCGTTCTCGGGGGTGTTTCGCCTGTTCGGGCCGAGCCCGGTGTTGGTGACGGCGGGCGACCCCGGCACCAACACCGGCGACCTCGTTCAGGCGTTGCTTTCGCGGTTGCCCATCCGATACAGATTGGCTGCTGACCAGTGCGCAGGGCCTACGCAACGCATCGCGCGCAGTCACGAGCGGCACGTCGGCGTTCAGTCCTCTGCGAAGTGTAATCGCCGGTGGAGATGAACCACGCCAGCGCGCCGCGCTCACCGTGCAGGCAGACCAACTCGCACTACGATCCCGGTCATGTGGCGCACCGAGGTGAACATCGGCGTCTGGACGTGGGTGATCTCCACGGTTCGGGTGGGCCTGGACTCGGCTGGCGCAGAGGTGTTCCAAACGACGGTCTTCGAGCCGGGCGGGGAGGCGAGAGAATCCGTTCGGCACTCCTCTACCCCAGAGCAGGTGCGTCGCATCCATGACCTGTTCGTTACCGACTATGGCCAGCACCCCGGCGCGGTGGTTGTGCAGCGCTTATCGCCGCCGTGGCGGTTAAAACGACTCGGGGTCGATTACGGGAGCACAGCTCGGTGAGAAGCTGGCTCAGCATCATTTCGGCGGCGCCGGCGGCGTTGTGCTCACCCTGCGTAAAGAACCGCCGCCGAGCTGCATACACGGTCTCGAGGGAGGCGTAAAATGGACGGTCCGGGACCGACCTCGGCGCCACCAACCCCCAAGGGGCGATGATCGCCACTTCAAGTCGCCGCGTCCGGTGTGGGTGAACTTGGCCCGCCTCTACCCACGACCGGCCGAAGTCCGCCCATTCCCCGAGGGCTGGGACCTGCAAGCCGAAGTGCCAGGAGAGCAAATCGCGTTGTTGAAGACACCCACCGGCGCATAGGTCGCCCAAGTTCGATACAGCGTCCGCCGTGGCTGTGGAGGCGGAGGCGTACCGCTCATCGGCTGGTTTCCCGCCGATGCGTACGCCTTCGGCACGATGCCCCCCGCTCGCAAGGACGGGCCACTCGAAACCGGTTGACCCGACTCAGCTCGCGCCTGCGAGGAACGCGTACACGGGCAAGAATGGATGGAGCTCGACCCGGGGCGTTCTCTGGGGTGTGTCGCCCGGTCGGGCGGAGCCCGGTGTTGGTGCTCAGTGACTCCGGCACCAACACCGGCGACTCCTTTCAGAGGGTGCTTACGCGGCTACCCGTTCGACGCAGGTGGGCCGCTGCCCGGTGCGCAGATACTCGCGCAACGCATCGCGAGCAGTCGCAAGCGGTACTTCAGCACCCGCAGCCATCACCATCACGTGCGTGTCGTACGTGTAGTACTCCACCCGATCAGCATTCCTTCCAACTTCGTGACCGACTGCTGCATCGCGGCGATAGCTTCTCGGCCCTCTGCTCATTCGCCAGATAGATTCCGGCGCGGATTTCTTCAACTCCGGCGATGCGATATCACCTCACATCATTGGATTCACCTACAATGGGAAGGGCCCTGGCCGTTGTCGGGTGTTGCCAGGGCCAGGTGGAAGCCGGTGCTGGTACCGAACGGGGTTACGGCACCAGCACCGGGGCCTTTTCGCGAGCGAAGTGCTCGTCGAGGTCTGATCTGAACCTCACCCGCGCTGCCGGGCGCGCGGCACGACATGGGCGCAGCCAGGGAACACGGGCTCATCGCCGCGCTCGAACACGCTGGAGCACGGGTGATCGCCGACAGCGCCTACTGCGGCGCCGGCGCGAACGTCGAAGTGCCACACCGTCGTCCGCCACGCGATCCGGAAACCGGTGAGCGTCGTCGGCGCCTGTCGGCCAACGAAAAAGCCGTCAACACAGCACATGCCCGGCTACGTGGCCCGGGAGAACGCGCGAACGCCCAGCTCAAGTCCTGGAAGATCCTGCGCAAGATCCGTTCCAGCCCACGACAGACGACCAGGCTCGTCGACGCCATCCGCAGCGTTATTCATGCAGGCTGAGCCAAAGTGGAAAACGTTCACTGATTGATCTCGCACTTATGGCGCTGGCGTATGGGCTACACCCCGACCTCCGCCCCCCGAACGGCTTTTGCATAGCGGGACACCGGCCTGCGCAGCGGGACTTCACCACCCGTGCTCTCCCGAGAACCGCGAGGAATCTCACAGGGCCCACGCAGGCCACGATTTGGCCCACAGGACCGTCGTGACCGCATCACGCGGCTGCCAGAGTCCGAGCAAGCCGTTGACAGGTGGCTAGAGCAAAAAACCCACGACGAAGGGCGATCGAGGATGTCCGCGACATCGGTCGGCACACCAGAGACATTCCTCGGCGAATCCGAGGCGAGCATCATCATCGATGGTGAATCGACCACCGCCGCCGATGGTGGCACGATAGAGACAAGCGACCCCGCTAATGGAACAGTCCTGGCGACGCTTTCGGCAGGTGGGGCAGCCGACGTGGAACGCGCGGTGTCCTCTGCGACCAGAGCCTTCCTCCACTGGCAAGAACTCAGCGCGGCCGCCCGTGGCCGCCTGCTGAATGACGTCGCGGACTCCCTCGACGAGCACGCCGAGGAACTCGCGACGCTCGAAACGCTGGATAACGGCAAGCCGCTGACCGAATCGCTCTACCTCGATGTGAGTCTCGCGGCCCAGGTGTGGCGGTACTTCGCAGGATGGTGCACCAAGCTCGCTGGCGAGACACCTCCGGTTTCGCCTCCCGTCGGACAAGCGTTCGTTTACACCCGGCGCGAACCGCTAGGCGTGGTCGGCGCGATCGTGCCATGGAACTTTCCATTGCTCATCGCGTCATGGAAAGCCGCTCCAGCACTCGCCGCGGGAAATACCGTGGTACTCAAACCCTCCGAGCTCACGTCACTGACCGCAGTCAGGCTCGCCCAACTTGCTGTTGAGGCCGGTCTACCGCCCGGTGTGCTCAATGTTGTGACCGGCTACGGTGTCGAAGCAGGCCAGGCATTGATCGACCACCCCGAGGTCGCGAAGATCTCCTTCACCGGATCAACGGCCACCGGCAGGAAAATCGTGATGGCCAGCGCCGGCAACCTCAAGAAGCTATCTCTCGAACTTGGCGGAAAGTCCGCCAACATTGTGTTTCCCGATGCTGATCTCACTGCCGCTGCAGAAGGCGCGCTGACTGGAATATTCCTCAATCAGGGTGAAGTTTGCTGTGCCGGCTCCCGACTCTTTGTCCACCGGGACGTGCACGATCAGCTTGTGTCCGAACTGGAAACAGCGGCGAAGTCGCTGAAGCTTGGACACGGGCTTGCCGACGACACCGAGATGGGCCCACTGATCTCAGCCGCACACTTGCAGCGCGTAGAAGATTATGTGCACGGTGCGCAAAAGTCCGGAGCAACACTTGTTTGCGGAGGTGAGCGGCCTGGCGGCGCCCTCGAACAAGGACACTTCCTCACACCTGCGGTTTTCACGGACGTCACCGACGACATGCCCATCGCGGTCGAGGAAGTTTTCGGACCAGCTCTAGCGGTTCTCCCCTTCGACAACGATGATGAGGTCATTCGACGCGCAAACACGAGTGACTACGGACTCGCAGCGGGGATTTGGACGACCGACGTCAAACGCGCACACCGCACTGCACACGCCATGCAGGCCGGGACGGTCTGGGTAAATCTTTACAACATGATCGACCCCTCCGCTCCGTTTGGCGGGTACAAAGCATCGGGCTACGGCCGAGATCTCGGCTTGGAGTCTCTCTTGGGCTACACACAGAACAAGTCTGTCTGGATCGGCCTGGACTGACCACGAAAGTTCCACGAGTACAAGGAGTTGTCATGCCCGTTTTCACCAGCGATACGGAGATCTACAAGTACATCGGCGGGATCTTCGAAAGGGGCCTGGCCGATCCTGAAGTCGGACCGAAACTTATCGGATCAGGTGTGGTGCTAGAGATTAACTACACCGACCCTGACGCCAGGATCACCGTTGACATGCCCAACAGCAAGGTATTCACGGGTGATGCTGACGGAATCACCCCCAACGTCCAGCTGTTCATGAGCGCGGACATGGGCAACAAGTTCTGGCTCGGCAAAGTGAACCTGTCAGTCGCACTCGCCAAGGGGCAGGTGCGGGCCAAGGGGCCGGTCCCCAAGATTCTGAAGCTAATTCCGAGCGCCAAGGAGCTTTTCCCGGCCTACAAGGAAATGCTCGAAGCCGAAAACCGCAACGATCTTCTCAATGTCTGAGGTCTTAGCGCGGCCAATCCGGGCCAACGATGAACAAGGGAGGGCACGTGCGTAGCACGATGCAACATGTCCCCCTGTCGATCGCCTCAGTTTTGCGCCACGGGATAGAAGTACATGGTGGTCAGCAAGTGACCACCATCGGCGAACACGGCCTGCGCCGAACGAGCTTCGGCGAACTCGGCGGTCGAGTAAGCCAACTCGCCAATGCGCTACGCCGACTGGGCATAGGCAGGGATGATCGGGTCGCCACGTTCCAGTGGAACAACCAGGAACATCTTGAGGCGTACACGGCGGTTCCGGCCATGGGAGCGGTCCTGCACACGCTCAACCTCCGGCTGGCTCCCGAACAGATCAGCTACATCGCCAACCATGCGGAGGATCAGGTTGTCATTGTCGACAGCTCGGTAGCGCACCTTCTCGCCCTGGCACTACCTTCGATGAAGTCGGTGCACACGGTGCTCGTGGCTGGCGGAGGGGACACCTCTGCTTTGGAGGGCTGTGGCAAAGCCGTACTCCGCTACGACGATATCCTGGCGTCAGAATCACCGGAATTCGCCTGGCCCTCGATCGACGAAACAGCCGCTGCGGCCATGTGCTATACCAGCGGAACGACCGGAAACCCGAAAGGCGTGGTCTACAGCCACCGCTCGCTGTACCTCCACTCCATGGCGGCATGCACGGGTAACGGACTCGGAATCAGCGCGAATGACAACGTCCTTCCCATCGTTCCCATGTTCCACGCGAACGCTTGGGGACTGCCCTACGCTGCGCTGATGGCGGGCGCTGGCCTGCTGATGCCCGACCGGCTTCTGCAGGCCGAGCCACTGGTAAGGATGATCGAACAACACCGCCCGACAGTGTCGGGCGCCGTACCCACCATTTGGAACGACATCCTTCAGCATCTCGAGGGCGACTCGGAGCACGATCTGTCCTCGCTGCGGCTGGTAGCATGCGGTGGTTCCGCCGTGCCGAAGGCGCTCATAGAAGCGTTCGAGAGCAAGTACGGCGTCCCCATCCTGCAAGCGTGGGGCATGACCGAAACGTCGCCGCTGGCATCAGTGGCTCGACCTCCAGCGACTGTCGCCGAGGACGTCGCACTCTCGATCAGGTCTACCCAGGGGCGTGCGATCTGCGGGGTGCAGATGCGCCTTGTCGATGCTGAAGGGCACCGCCTGCCGCACGATGGCAAGTGCGTGGGCGAACTCGAAGTCCAAGGCCCCTGGATCGCCAGTGGCTATTACGGCGAAACGGACGGCAGTTCGTTCCGCGACGGATGGCTTCGTACCGGCGATGTCGGACACATCGACCCGCAAGGCTACCTCACCTTGACCGATCGCGCCAAAGACGTGATCAAATCCGGTGGTGAGTGGATCTCCTCAGTCGAGCTGGAGAATCTTCTCGCGAGCCATCCAGATATCCTGGAAGCTGCGGTGATCGGGGTAGCCGATCCCAAGTGGCAAGAACGACCGCTGGCCGCAGTGGTGTTACGGAAAGGCTCGACCGTCACCCCAGAACAGTTGCGTTCCTGGATGGCGGAGCGGATACCACGTTGGTGGCTGCCAGAACGCTGGTGCGTTATCGAGGAGGTTCCGCGAACGAGCGTCGGCAAGTACGACAAGAAGGTCCTGCGCCGCCGCTACGCGGAGGACGAGCTCGAAGTCTTTCGAACCGACGGGTAAGAACTTTCACGTCACTTGCATTGCCGAATAAAGGGCGTGTGCCGATCTCTCCTGCTCGAGGTCGGCACACGCCCTACTTTTCCTGCTCTGCCGGAGGTGCGCGTCCGTGGTCACCCAGGCAGTTTCTCCGCAAGCACTGAGAGTTCGTCTGATCTTGGTTCGTGGTGACCTGTCCATTTCATGTGGTAGTGATACCTTGATCAACTCGTGAGTTCTCGGCATGCGTATCGCAGTGACCTGGTCCGATGCCCAGTGGCGTTGATCGGGCCGTTGCTGCCGGAGCATCCGCGCCGGCTCCGGCATCCGGGCCGTCGTCGGCTCGATGACCGAAAAGCGCTGCAGGGCATCTTGTTCGTGCTCTACACCGGGATCCAGTGGGAGTTTCTGCCGCAGGAGCTGGGATACGGGTCCGGGTCGACGTGCTGGCGGCGGTTGGCCGAGTGGCAGCGGGCCGGGGTGTGGGAGCGGCTGCAGCGGGCGCTGCTGGACACGCTGCTGGCGGCTGATCAGCTGGACTTTTCTCGAGCGGTGGTCGATTCGACGCAGATCCAGGCCAAGCGGGGACGTGGTAGCCCAAAAGTCGGTCCGAGTCCGGTTGACCGTGGTCGGCCGGGCTCGAAACACCACGTTCTCACCGACGCCTGCGGAACCCCGCTGCGAGTGGCGCTGACCGGCAGCAACCGCAACGACGTGACCCAGTTGGTGCTGTTGGTCGAGGCGATTCCACCGGCACGCGGACGACCAGGTCCGCCGCGGCGCAAGCCTCGCCGGATCTACGCAGATCGGGCCTACGACCACGACATCTACCGAAATAAGCTCCGCGCCAGAAACAGCGCCGTGCATCGCTCGACGCGGCGACGATCATGGTTCCGGCCTGGACCGGCTGCGGTGGGTGGTCGAAGCCGCGATCGCCTGGCTGCACGGACCACGCTGGCTACGGATCCGTTGGGAGGCTCGTGACGACATCCACCAAGGCTTCCTTTAACTCGCCACTGCATGATCCTTGCCGCCAAGCTCCCCGCACACGCATTCTGAAAGCACTCCTAACAGCTCATTTTAGAATGATGTTGGTAGTTGGCGGTAGCAGATCAGGACGCATCCGAGTTGGAGGAGTCCGAGATGGATGTCGGCTCGTCGTTCGTAGCGGGTGCGGAGTCGTTTGAACTGGTGCAACCAGGCGAAAGTGCGTTCCACGACCCATCGGACGGTGCCGAGTCCGGAGCCGTGGTCGGTGTTGCGGCGGGCGATGCGCGGGACGATTCCTCGATCTCGCAGGGCTTTGCGGTGGTGGTCGTAGTCGTATCCGCGGTCGCCGTAGAGCCAGTGGGGCCGTTGCCAGGGTCGGCCGCGTTTGCCGCGGATCGTGGGCAGGGTGTCGACCAGCGGGAACAGTTGGGTACTGTCATGACGATTGCCCGGTGACCGTGACCGACAGCGGGATGCCGGCGCCTTCGGTGATTACATGGTGTTTCGTACCGAGGCGAGCCCGATCGACGGGCGAGGGGCCCGTCGCTGCCCCCCTTGAGCGCCCGTAACTGCGAAGCGTCCACCACAGCGGTATCCAGGTCGAGCCGGTCCAGGGCCCGCAACTAATCCAGAAGCAACTCGTGCACCGCTTGGAAAACCCCGGCCTCAGTCCAGTCCCCACAACCGGCGCCAACAGGTCACCCTGAGCATCCGGCGACCTCGCGTGGAAGTTCTCGCCACGTGATCCCGGTCTTGAGCACGAACACAATCCCGGCCAGCGCTGCCCGATCGTCGGTCGGCAACCGCCCCGTATACCGATTCCGGCGTGGCGGACACGGCGGCAGCAGCGGTTCCACCCGCTCCCACAAGCTCTCCGGCACCAACTCCTCGATCATCCCAGCAGCATGCCAAAAGATGATCAAGCATCGACATCAGACACACCGATCATTCTGAAACGAGTTGTAAGGCCACGGTGGCAGTGGTGACGCCCCGACTCCGGGCACGTCGAAACGAACAAGCTCCAAACCGCGCTGGAACGCATCGACGAGCTGCGATGCTGATGCCGATTCCGTTGCACAGCACCAATGGCGTGCGGGCTCCGGCGCCGACGATGTGAACCCGCACCCGGCGGCCAACAATACTGGTCCCCTGACGTTGATCACTGGAGTAGCACCGCCAGCTCGGCTACGCGGCACGGTCTGTAGACACGATCACGTTCGATTTCGAAAGAAGGCTGCCTCGACACCGCCATTGCGCTCACGTGTTGCCGCAAGCGAGACGCCCGCAGGCGCACTGAGCACGTCCGCGAGCGGAGCGCCTTATTCGGCTCTGCGACGGCCCGGCCTCTCCAGGGGATGCGAAGGTTTTCGTCGTGGGTGTCGATGAGTTGACGCAGCACGAACTCGAAGTTGGCACAGCAGGATTCGCGAACATCATGGTTGGACACGCTATGTCCAGATTTGCATGGCTCAATCGTGGTTCAGATGCGCCGCGCCGCACCAGCAATCTCGGACATGCACGTGAACAGTCAATTCGCCAGTGCGGCCACTTCCCGCCGCAGACTCAGCGGTTGGCCAGGGTCATGACCTTGTGATCCACATCAGGCCGCCCCCGGTATCCCAAAGCGTGCGGTCAAATGTCATTGTTCCGGGCATGTTCGAAGTGGCGAATGCACTCGAAGCACCGCACCCAGCGAGCTCGAACCAAAGTTACCAACCGGCACCTTTGATGACCAGGTGACCGAGTTACAGGACATCCAGCGCCACGTGCTCCAAACCCAGTCAACGTGCTGCCGGCCCCGACAGTGCGATCAACGACTCGTCTAACCTTCATCGGTATCAAGCAGGCCTTCTTGCGACGCACGCGCGACTGTTTCCGCACGCGTGCGAGTTCCAAGCGTGCGCATCGTCCGTGTCAGGTAGTCCTTAATCGTGTACGGGCTGAGGTGCATCTCAGCCCCGATCTCACGATTCGTCCGGCCTTCTGCCACCAGACGAAGGATCGTCAGCTCAGTCGCCGACAGCGAGATTTGAGTCGGTTGCAGCACCGCATCAACCAGCCGACTATCGATGATCACACTGCCCTCGGCCACGCCGCGCAGTCGATGACTCAGTTCTTCAGACAGTGCGTCCTTAAGCAGAAATCCGCTAGCCCCGGCGCGCATGACAGCAGCCGCGGCGACGCCGTCCTCGAAACTGGTGAGCACGGCGATGCGCAGATTCGGCCATTTCCGGTGCGCACGTTCAACCAGGTCCGCCCCCGAACCTGTCTTCAAGCGCAGGTCCACCACGAGCAAGTCGACGTCGTGTGCCCCGAGGAATTCGATCGCGGGTTCGGCTTCTAGGAAGGACCCGACGACCTGCATGTCTTCGCGCTGCAGCGCACGGCTCAAGCCGTCTAACACTACCTCGTGATCATCCACGAGCACCACGGACAGGCTCCGGCGCAATTCTCTCCCTGCCCAATCCGAATCGGCAGGCCCAGCGGGAGTACCCTCTGCTGCACCCATGTGGCCTCCTCGGAAACGCGAGATGCGGCTATTGCACTCCACAGCCTGCCGTGAACGCAACCATCCAGATGAAAGACGGCCGAGAGTACTCACAGGTTCGCCTGATCACAACAATGACAATCCACCCCCCAGCAAGAGCACTCCTGCCGCCACGTGGCAAGCCCACGCGCCGCGGCGCAGCACACGTTCCTGCCCAAGCCTTTGACGTGACGGAAGAGCGGCTGGAACGAGCCGCTGGGCGTTCCGGCGCCCCCATATACCGAGCGAGTGCAGACTCACTGCGAGGAAGACCAGAGCAACCGCGTTCATCGAGGTGTGTTTCCTCCTCCTTGATCGATACCACTGACTGATCCCGGCGCAGAGCCACCCACATCTGGCGGCGACAGCGGATCCGGTGGACGGTACGCTTCCGTATAGTCGAGGTCAGCATTCGCTATCTGATCCTGGAGCCAGGACCGCCACCGTTGCAGAGCCTTCTCGGACTCGAGTTGCTTGCCGAGCTCACCCTTGATCGCGTTGAACGAGACTGGCGAACCAGGGATGACCTCATCAACCTGGCCCACGTTCCAGCCAAACTGGCTTTGCACCGGCCCGAACACCGTTCCAACCGGTACCGCGAAAGCTGCTTTCGCGTACTCGGGTTCGAGTTGTTGTGCGCTAACCGTGCCGAGCTCTCCACCTTGAGCACGTGTACCCCCGTCCAAGCTTCGCTGCGCTGCGAGAGCGGGAAAGGCGGCACCCCCTCGCACCTGTCCGATCAGCGCCTCAGCTTCCCCTCGATCGGCGACAACGATATTTCGCAGCCGCCGTTGTTCCGGTTGCCCCAGTTGGTCGTGGCGCTTGTCGAACGCGTCTCTGAGCTCCTGTTCAGACACGGACGTTCCTGCCGTAACTCGGTTGAAAAGCTGAGAGACTGCCATCTGACGCTTGATCTCGTCCACCACTGCCAGCTCTGACGTGCCGGCGCTGCCCAAGGCCGCAATGAACTGCTTCCGTGCTTCCGGGCCACCTCCGGGAAGCTGACTTTCGACCAGCCTGGACAGGACATCCCGGGCAGATTTGTCTGCCACGACGACACCCTGCTGTTTCGCCTGCTCATCGAGAACGATGCTGACTGCGATGGCCTTGGCGGAGTCGCGCCGGAATCGGTCGAACTGCCTCTCTTCAATAGGAGGCTGCACTCCGTAGAGCGCCCGAAGAGTGTCCACACGGCGATCGAACTCCTCCTTCGTGACCACCCGGTCACCCACGCGAAAAGCAGCATCCGCGGGCAGTGCTTCCCAGCGCCACCAGACGAATCCAGTCACGGCCCCCGCGAAGACCAGCACTGTCAACACGGTCGCCACAAGTTTCGAGACGCGCGTGCGAGGAAGACGAACTCCGCGCTTAATTACCGACAACCGGTTCCTCCGGGATTCATCAGTCATAAGTCATTCCCTCCGCATGTATCCGTTCGTCCGCAGGTGGCGCCGCCTGCTTCTCCGCTTCTCCGCGACCGAGCCAGCTATGTTGCGTAACGCAGAGTGCGGAGATCAGCGACAATCCCACAGAGCACGTCAGCAGCAAGCCGAACTGCTGGATCACTGAAACCGACGAAAACACCAGCACCGCGTAACCCACAGCTGACGCGGCCGCGGCGAGCACAACCGAACGCCGCAGTGTCATGTCGGCAGTTCGCGAAGCCTCGGCAAGGAACACGGTGAACTCGCACCCGACTGCCGCGGTCAGGGAACCGAGTGCCACTGTCAGCGGTGTGAGCGGTACGGCAGTCAGCCAGAGCACTAGCAATCCTGTGCCGGTGGCAAGCAGCGCCGCGACGACGGCCCGGACCGCGTCACCGCGCCTCCTCAAAGCTAGAGCCAGGACCGCGCCGGTGGCGGCGATCCCCAGCACGTTACTGGCATAGCGCCCTTCAGAAAGCAATTCGTAGCCGCGCACCGCAACGACCGGTAAGCCCGTGACCTCCGCCTGGTATCCAGGTGGTGGCGGGGGCAGCAGAGTTCGCACGCGGTCGCGGAGATCACGCAAGTCTTGCATGTCTTCCATCCGCACCCCAAAAGACACGAGACCGACCCGCGCGTCGTCGCGGACGACGGCGCCTGTGAGGTAAGGAGGGAGTAACCGCATCGCAGCATTGACTTGTTCAGAAGTCGGGGCATCCCCGAGGAAGCGCAGCAAATCAGGTGCGGAGAGCACAGGCCGTATCCGATCTCCGTGGTGTGCGACCACGCTGTCCTGCGCTGCTCGCATCCACGCGAGCGCCTGAGGACTCCGGACATCGTCACCGCGCAGGACAACGTCCATCTCGCCAGACGAACCCATCACCCGTTCGACGTGGTCGGCCTCTGCTACCGCGGGTAGTCCCGATATCAGCCGCTCAGGGCTAGCTTCGACCTTCAGTGACGGCAATGCGATCCAGCCTGCGACAGCAGGCATCGCCAACATGAAAGCCACGGCAACCTTCGCCAGACGCGGCTTGGTCGTGCCTTCGTCCATGTGGACTGCGGGTCCCTGGGCTGGTGAATCTCCTTGGGTGTCACTTTCCCGGTGGGCACTCGGTCGTCGAAGTGAAGCCAAGAAGCCGAACAGGACGGACAGCAGCACGCCGATGCACAAGGCAAGCCCGAGATCGCGTACGAATGGGAGAGGCGAGGCCACCACGGTGCCAAACCCCGCGGCTGTGGCAGCTCCGACGGCTAGAACCGAGCGCTTGCTGGCACGTTGAGCAAGGTATGTCGGGAAATCACTTCCAATGCCGAGAAGAACGGGCAAGAATACCATCACGCCCAGCGAAATGGGCCGAGCGAGCAATCCGAAAACCGCGAGCGTGGCTACGCTCGCCACTACCGTCACCAAGAGCGGGACGACTCGCCATCGCCTACGCGTCCATGGCACCGCGAAGAGGCAGACGCCTACGGCCAGAAGTCCGGCCACACCCAGGATCGGCGCCTCACGGGCCACGCTCTTGCCGAGCTCGTCGGCAACGACAGGTACGCCGGATACGGACACTCGTTCGGCGCCCAGCCCGGCCGATCCGACCGTTTTCCGAACCCCGTCGACAAGCCGTTGCGTCCCAGCAGCATCCAGACCCTGGCGGGGGCGCACCAGAACCGCAACCGAGTTACGAGAGGGTATGACAAAGCGCCACTGCGGTTTCGGCTGACCTGCATGGTTGAACGCGACCGCATGGACGAATGAAGGATTGTGCAGGGTCGGGAGACCAGCAGGTAGACCACGAACCAGCAACGCTCCGTACCGCTGGTCAAAACCGGCCACTGCCTGTTCGCCGGCAGCGGACGCCGCTTGTGGCGTCGCACCCCGATTGGCTGCCTCGGACTCGGCAGCGGCACGCAATCCGTCGCGCCGTCCGCTGATTTCCGCGAGCATGTTCTGGGTCTGTCCGGCGATCTGGTTGAGGGTGGTAGCGGGACCGTAGGCCACCGCAGCGTCTGGTAGCGCCGCGAGCTGCCCTTCCATCCTCAGCAGTCGTGGCAACTGCTCAGCACCGAGAAGCCGACCGGGCTCCTTCGACTCGACCAGCACCACAACTGGATCGCCCCCGAATGAACTGGCGACTTCCTCGTACTGCTGGACACTCTTATCGGAAGCCGGGAGCAATGACGTCACCCCGGTCTCCACACGCAGCTGCATCAGGCCACCAACCAGTAGCGTCGCCGCAACGAGAAGGATCAGAACGACGCCGCTGCTCCGGAGGGTCAACCGTGGGACCCGTGACGGCAACCGTGCCCGCAAAACGGCTCTCACTGACCTGGTTCGATTCCTCCGTCCGGTCATCGCGGCTCCTGCGGAATCCTCGTGTAAGGCCCGGCAAACGGGCCGGGGTTAGCCGCCTGGCCGGGCTGCGGGTACGCGTTCGACTTGTCCAGAAGTCCCTTGTTGGTGTTCAACGGCGAGTTCCGCACAGTTTGCTCGTTGAAGATCGCAAACACTCTGAGGTAATGCCCGTTGACGTCACGCTGCGCAAACTGCGAAGAGACATTGCTGAAGAACGCCGCAATATCTCGTCCGTACGGGTTGAGGTAAGCGAGGGACGGATTGAGATCAGCAAGCACCACACGTGCGGGCGGAATGATGCTCTTTACATCGCGAGACACGACCGGGACTCGCTGCAGCGTGTTCGGCGCCGCGTCGAGTGTTCCGTTCAGCGCCGGAAGCAGACCCCGCAAATCCCGTGCTGTGGCCGGCAGTTCTTGCAGCGCACGGCTGAGGTCGGGCGATGCTGTATCGAGATCCTTCGCAACCGGCTGCAAGGCGTGCGAGAGCTCAGTGAGGTTCGTGCTGGCGGCTTGAGCGCTTGCCACCACTTCTGGAAGCTGACGCATAGCTGCTTCGATATCACCGCTGCCACTCGCCGTGGCCTGCGTGAGCCGGTTCGCGTCTTCCACCAGGGTGGCGATCTGGCCCCGTCTCGTGTCGAGCGCTTGCAGAAGCACTGTCGTCTGCGGCACGAGTTTCTTCAGGTCCTCTGACTGAGCGGCAAGGGCGTCCAATGCATCGTTGCCTTGCCGTCCGAGCTTGCCTAGCCCTGTCAGGGTTCGGGAGACGTCCTCCCTGCGTCCTTCGGTTGCCGTGCCCAGCGATCGGATAGTGCTTCCCAGTGCCTCGCGTGTCGGCGGGTCAAGACTGGCCAGTACGTCGTTGAGCTGCACGCTCGGTCTGGCAGCTTGATCCGGCAAGGTCACGCCGTCAGGCAGAGCCTGACCCGTACCGTCCGCGATCTCCAGGTAGGTCTCCTCCACAAGGGTCTTGTTGCGCACCCGTACCGTAGCTCCCTCGTGCAACGGTGCGACTTCGTTCTTCAGGTTCATAACAATCCGTGCCGCACCCTCGCGGCTTTGAACCTCACGGACCTTGCCCACCTTGACTCCGGCGATCACGACGTCCGATTCCTGAACCAAGTTGTCCACATCGGACAGGTTGATCGCCGCCTGGTACCCATTTGAGCTGATACCAGGAATTCTGCCGCCGGAATTCACCCAGAGATAGCCGAAGAACACTGTGCAGAGGGAGAAGAAGGCGACCAGCACGGTGAGCCGGACCTTCGGCAACGCCGAGTACGGAATCTTCATCACGACCGCCTAGCGGGGAGGGAGGGGCGACTTCACGGGCAGGGACGTTGGCGAGACTTCCAACAGGCCGCGCAGGATCCCGCCATTGGCATCCTGGAGGTTCACCACTGAGTTCGTGTTGTAGACGAATGCCCGGAGATCCGTGAGATACGGCATCAGCATGGACGTCGCCGGGTCCAACCGCTGAGTCACGGCCTCGATGTCCACCAGCGATGCTTTGGCGTCGCCGATCAGCGGGCGCAGGTCGGCGACCATAGGCCGCGCCTTCTGCACCACGGGACGAGCCGCGTCAACGGTCTGGTCGAGCCGACCGACGGTGCCGTTGAGCCGGGACAACGCTTCAGGCAACGTGTCGGCGGCCGCATGGACGTTCCGCAAGGTCGGGTCGAGCTGCCCGCTCAGCTGTTGCACGCCGCCGGTGGCCCGGCGGAGCTCATCTGTGACGCCTGGCAGCTGGTTGAGAGCCGCGTTCAGTTCGCCGTCCCGGCCAGCGACTGCCCCCAACGTCTGTTCCATCGAGTTGGCCAGCCGAGTAAGCCTTTCGTCGTCCTTGCCGACCGCACCGGAGATCTGTGACAGCGCCGTGACCAGTTGCCGGATGGCATCCCGCCGGGTCTGCAGTGCTTCCACGACGGGACGGAGCTCGGTCACCACTCGATCACCAGCACGCAAACCAGGCGGTAACTCAGTCGGAGCATGGACAAGCGCGACATCGGACTCGCTGAGCAAGGAAGTCAACGCCGCGCGGCTGTTTCCGTCCAGATGCGCGAGCACCTCGTCCGGCTGGATAGGGCGCTGGGTATTGCCGACAGGGAGCACACCTCCTTCTTCCAGCTTCTTGCCGGGAGGCGTGCCAGGATCGAGTTCCACGTACATCTCGTTGAGGGGACTCTTCGGGCGCAAGACCAGCCGGGCGTTGTCGTACACGGTGTGCCCGCGTTCAAGGGCCATTTGCACCCGAGCCCCACGACCGTCCTCCGTCACTTGTACGCCGCGAATATCACCAGCCCGAACACCCGCGATCCGGACCTCCTGCCCCTGCCCGGGAGTCACCCCGGGCGATGCCTGGAAGTCGGCTGCGAATGCGAATCGGTCCTGCCAGGGCCAGTTCGCTTGCTGATTGCTGAGGATGTATCCACCGACAGCGAGACCGAGCACGATAAGGGCCGCCAGTGCCGCTACATTTCTCCCCAGCCCCGGCTCGGTGCGCATCCGCTCCCAGAGTCGCCGGAATCGCGTTGTGGGTAAGTTCATCGCTGGACCTCCTGAAGCCTCAGCAGCTGGGTGACCAGCTGATCGAAGCTGATCGGCAGACCGCCCACACTGCCGGGCGCGATACCCGGTTCGAACGCGATTGCTGCCCCGTTGCGGTCAGTCAGCTTGGACGTGCTGTCCAGATTGGCAATCATGTGCGCCAATTCCTGGTAGAAGGGCCGGTCCGAACCACTTCCCTGGTATGGGCCGTTGCCGCGGTACGGTGAGAGGACGGTTTGCATGATCGGGCCGTTGACCCGGTCCAGCACCGGTCCGCGAACATCGTTGAGGACGGCTGTGGCCCGCTCACTCGTAGGGACCAGTTCCTGCACAGCCGGCCGTGCGTCCACGAGTAATCCGCGTAGGTCACTAACGACCGGGCGCGTTTTGACCAGAACGGGGTCCGTCCTTGCCAACAGCTCGTCCAGTTCTCGAACAGCGGATCGCGCAGGTCCCGCTGTGGCACGGAGTTCGCGCACACTGCCATCCATACGCTGGAACCCAGCCCGCGCAGTTGTCAGCGTCTCTGGGAGATCGTGCAGCGTGTCGCTCAGCGCGCCACTTTGCCGGCTCAGCGTCCCAGTCGTTGTCCTGAGGTTGCTGACAATACCGTTGAGCTGTCCCTGCTTCTCACTGAGCACGCTCGCGGTGGATTGCAATCCCCCAACAAGCTGCGTGAGGTCACGATCGGGCCGCGTTCCTTGGGCCGCGTCAAGGACGTTCCCGGCCGGCCCCAGCGTGTCCGGTGCGTTGCGCACCAGATTCTCGAGAGCCTCCTGTCCACCCTGACTCAACGTTGCGTCCAACCGGTGCACAGATGACCTCAGGCCGTCGAGCGCGGCCGGCTGCAGTGCTGCGGCGATCCGGTCGACCTCCACCGGCGTTTTCGCCCGCTCGACAGGAATCGGACCCCGGATTTGGCCAGGTGCGCCTCCGGCGAGCAGTTCCACGTAGTAGTTGCCCCCGAGCAGCGTCGTTGGCCGGATGACCGCCGACGGTTCTTCGCCGAGCCTTTCACGGATGCCGCGATCCAGCTTCAGCGACACATCGGCATTGCCTTCGTCATCTTGGTCAACCGCCGTGACAGTGCCCACTGGCACCCCAGCGACCTTCACCTTGGTTTCAAAGGGTTTGAGTCTGTAGTCCCGAGCGAACTTGACTTCAACGGACTCACCGGGCGACAGCGTCGTGATAATCCGGTTCTTCTGGAACAGCCCAACGCCCGACACCAACGCGAGGACGAGGAAGCCAACCCCTAGCTTTAGGGGCGAAACCTGGCCCAGCCACCGCATGCTCGACTTGATCACCGTCCGCCTCCGATCCCGGATCGCTTCTCCTGCTGCGCCTGACCCGGTGCCGGGTAGGGATTCCGCGCCGTGATCGGATCCGGGACCGGCACGGTGCCCGACACCGACTCGGTGTTGGCCAAGATGTCAATCCGAAGCCAATGACCGGCTGCGTCGCCGTCCTTAAGCGCATCTCGTGCGTAGGTAAACCAGAGGCCGATCTCTGGCGAATACGGGGCAAGCTGCTGGAGTGGCTCGTTTGCCAGATCGAGGGCACGGCCAACCTTGGGCGCCAGCGGGCGTGCATCAGCAAACACTCCGGTGAGGTCGGCAACCGCCGGTTCAGCTTGGTGCATCACACCAGGGACCTTGTTCAGCGGTGCCACGCCCTCGCGAAGCACCCCTCGAATGTCCGGTGTAGCCGCCGCAAGTGCCTCAGCTCCCGGCCGCAGCTGCGTCATGGCGCTTTCGGTGTGCTGCAGTGGCTCCTGGACTAACTCAAGTGCTTCCCGCGCGTCCCGCAGAGCGTCGGGGCCCTGCCGCAGAGTGGCATTCAATGGTTCGCCACCGTCCACTCCAACAGCACGCAGCGTCGAGTCCGACTGGCTGATCAGCGAGCTGAGCTGCTGCTCGCGACCAGAAAACCTGCTTGCCAAGGTGTCGGCGCTGCGCAGCATTCCAGCGAGGTCGGTCTGTGCACCAGCCGTGCGGGAGACGGTCCCCAAGTCCTTCAGCATTCCCGGAGCGGTTCCGACTGCATCGTGCAGGTCACCGCTATGGCCAGCCATGCCGCCACCGGCCTCACGCAAAGTCTTGCCCAAGGCTTCACGTGTAGGCGGATCCAGGACATCCAGCACGTCGCTGAGCTCTTGCGATGGCACCGTCTGATTGGCTGGAACGACCTCCTCGGGCCCGAGCCTGCCGGCTGGCGGTGTACCGGCCGAGAAATCGATGAATTTCTGGCCCAGCGCGGAGCGTGCTCCAACGGACGCCGCGGCAGCGGTCGCGTCCCGGTACACGGGACGATCACCATCGAGCTTCAACGTGACGACCGGTTGCATGCCGGAGAGCTCGATCTTGCTGACTTGGCCCACCCGCACGCTGTTAATCCGCACGTCATCGCCGGTTCGCAGGGAACCCACATCGTTAAAGGCGACTTTTGCGTAGGTGTGGTCATGCCACGGAACCCCCATGGTCGCGTTGAACGCGAATACCAGCGACCCGGCAAACAGTGCCAGCACCAGGAGACCGACCAGCATCGGCCGAAGTGTCTTCCCGCTGCGCCGATTCATCACTGACCTCCCACAAGGTGATCGAGCATCGACCGTTCCTGGTCTGCAGTGAGGCCGGTTGCACCACCATCTGACCCCGCCGGCTGCGAGCCGCCAAGACCGGGCAGCTGCGGCAGGGGTAGCTGGCGGAGGGGTAGCTGGGGGAGCCCGGGAGGCGGCGTGAGCCCTGGCGGCACCGCCGGAGGTGCGACCGGAGCGGGGCCGAGGGCAGTCTCTGGACTTACCACCAGGTGAGCACGGAAGTAATGCGACAGCCCGTCATGGCCATTGGTGGTCAAGGCCCAGAACCTAATGAAATCCAGCACATTGCCAAGGTTGCTCGTCAGGGCCGTGCCGATAGGACGCAAACTCCCTGCTGTGCCCCGCAGATCCGGGCCCGCGGCTTCAAGCTCCCGCACTACAGGCGCGGCCTGGTCGAGCAGTTCCTGCGCCCGCTGCAGCACTGGCTGAGCACTCGCCAGCGCCGGATCAGCCGAGTCGGCAAACCGCTGCAGTTCACCACTGATCGCATTCAAGTTGTTCGTTGTCGGGCGCATGGACTCAAGAGTCGGCGTCGTCTGTTCGGCAACGCCGGACACATCCGACAGAGCGGCGCGCGCCGCGGACAACGTTCCTGGCAGCTGCGCCAACGAGGAATCCACCGCCCGCTGGTTCGCCGCCACCGCGCCAAGCACCTGGTCCGTAGAACCGACCAGACCGTCGAGCTTCCGCCCGTCGTCACTCGCCAAAGCCGAGGCGACCGGTTGCGTGCGGTCGACGAGACTAGTCAAGAGCGCGTTCTGCTCGTTGAGAACATGAACCAGCGAGCCGGTGTCCTTCATCGCGGGTGACAACGCCTGCACCGCCGCGTCCACGTCCTTGCCCTGTCCCCGCACGCCTTCGCCCAGCGTGGTCACCAAAACGGCGAGAGCGCGGCCAGTCGGCTTGTCGACGGTGTTGAGCACCTCGTCGAGGTCGGTAGCACGACCGGTCTGTTGCACCGGCAACACACCACCATCCGCGATCACAGGCGCTGAGGGCGTGCCGCGTTCAAGAGCGACAAACCGCTCACCGAGCAGGCTGACTGGGCGGATCGTCGTGCGCGCATCGGTGTGTACCGGCAACGCCTTGGGATCCAGGTGCAAACCAACCCTCGCACGCCCGTCTTGCACCTCAATACTCTCGATTTGGCCGACCTTGACACCTCCGACTTGGACGTCGTTGCCGACGATCAAAGGACTGGCGTCTGAAAATTCCGCATAGATCGTTGCGCCGTCCGAACTGCCCTTGTTTGCGATACCGGTCGCACCTGCGGTGGTTCCCACGATGACAGCCGCGAGCAGGCCCACGATCCGCACACGGGGAGTCTTCATTTTCATCGGATTCCACTCCCGGTTGCGTCAGTCCACGGCTGGTTTTCGAGCTCACCAGGAACACGTGTCGGCTTCTTCTCCACTCCCGGCGGCACTACCCCTGGATTGACGTTGACGTTCCCGGCACCGCCCTGGACATGGATACGGGCGTAATGGCCAAAGCTGTCGTAGTTCGCTGCGGCCGATCCCCAGTTGGACAACCACCCAGCAAGCTCAGGCGTATAGGGACGGAGGAAAGACAACGCGGGCGATGCCTTGTCAAGTGCCGACTTCGCACCGGGCACTACTTCGTGCGCGCTGTCCATCAGCGCTGGGGTCCGATCCAGCAGTCCTTGAGCTGATTCCAGAGTTGGCTTGAGCTCAGCCATGGCCGGACGCATGTCCGCAAGCACCGGACTGAGATTGCGCGACACCGAGGGCAGCTTCGCCGCTGCGGGAGCCAGATCGCGGAGCAGCGGCACGGTCTCATCGACAGCTCCGGGAATATTGTCCAATGTAGATCGTGCGGCCTGGAGGGTCGGCGGGAGCTCACGTAGCGATCGGCGGAGCTGATCACGCTCTTCCGCTGTACTGTGAGCGGTTTGCGACAGATTCTCGATGACCTGGCTCATGTCGGTTTGACGCTGTGCCAAAACCCCTGTCATCTGACTGAGCTGTGCGATCAGCGACCGGATCGCAGGCCCGTCGGTACCGACGGCGTCCAGCACCTGCCCGAGCGATGATACGGCCGGACCCGCAGTCCGAAGAGTCTCATTGAGATTGTATTCGTCGCCGGCGACCGTCCCTTGTAGACCTTTCACGAGTGAGGTCAGCCGTGTCCGTGTATCCGGATCCAGCGCGGCCAAAACCTGATCAAGTTCCACCGGAGTCTGCGTCTCGGCCTGCAGCATGCCGCCATCAGGAATTTCCGCATTGCTGGCCGGACCAGGTTCCAGCTCGATGATTCGTTCCGACAGGGTCGCCTTCCAGGCGACCGTGGTCCTGGTCCCGTCATGCAACGGCGCGAAACCATCATCCAAGCCGACTGTCACGACGGCCTTCCCGTCGTGGACATCAATACTGTCGACCTTGCCCGCAGAAAACCCGCGGACCTGCACGTCGCCTCCTTCGACGATGTTCGTCGCAGCAGGCATAACAATGCTGACGCGGTACTTGTCAGCGCCGGTCAAAACCCAAAGACCACCCAGCACGCTGGCGAGCACCGCACCAATGGCAAGCACGGACACTGTTCGTCGCATCTCAGTCCATCCCCAATGGACCGGCGGACTCCCCCGCCAGGAACTGCCGGACGAAGGGGTCCTCGGATTCGAATGCTTCCTCGGTCGGCCCATAATGCACGACCTTCCCCTTCCAGATCAGGCCAACGAAGTCGCTTACCTTCCGGGCGGTACGGATGTCGTGGGTGACGAGCAGGTAGGTGCCACCATGTTCGCGGTGCATGTCAAGAATTAGATCGTTGAGCAAACTCGTTCGTACCGGGTCAAGCCCCGAGTCGGGCTCATCGAAAAGGACGATGTCAGGATCGAACACCTGCGCCCGGGCATACCCAGCGCGTTTACGCATCCCGCCCGAAACCTCGCTCGGATACTTCTCCAATGCCTTTTCCAGTCCCACTTCCTTCATGCGAATCATAACAATCTCGGCGATCTCCGACTCCGACCAATCGGTGTGCTTGCGAAGCGGGAACGCAACATTGTCGAAGAGGTTCATCGATCCAAACAACGCACCGTCCTGGAACAGCACCCCGAAGCGCTTGCGAATCGCGTACCGCTCGTTTTCGCTCACCTTCCAGATGTCCTTGCCGAACACGGAGACCTCGCCGGCGTCCGGCTCGAGCAACCCGATAAGGTGCTTAATCAGGACACTCTTACCTGTCCCTGACGGCCCAAGCACGGTCGTGATCGCGTTGTCGACGAACCCAAGATTCAAGCCCTTGAGAACTTCGAAACTCCCGAACGATTTGTAGAGATCGCGCACCTCCATGGCATGTGTCGCTGTGTTCGTAAGGTCCTTCCCATCCAATCGCTGGGACTGGACGGCCAGATCAGCGCCTCTTCCTGACATGGTGCCTCCTCATGGGTGCAAAGCGGATACTCGGGCTAATTCGCGACGGGAGCATTCGGAGAAAGACCCCAGAACAACTGAGTTCCCAGGAGGCCGATAATGTGGATGAGCACCATGTTGAGCATCATCGATTTCGCGGTGTTCTTTCCTACCCCCACTGGGCCGCCGCTGGCTGTGTAGCCGTAATAGCAGCCCACGAAGACGATGATCGTCCCCATCGTCATAATCTTGGAAAGGGAGTACAAAAGATCGAGCGGGTTCTGGTAAAGCCAGAAGATGAACGAGTAACCGCCTTCGGAAACACCGCCGAGTTGCACTACAACGACGAGGTACTCGGCAAGGTACATGATGCCAAGACCAACGACATAAAGGAACGGCATCGCCAACCAGGCAGCGACAACCCTCGTACCCACGAGATAGCTGCGGGATCGGATTCCCATGACTTCCATCGCGTCAATCTCCTCCGCGATGCGCATGGACCCGATCTCGGCTACCAACCCGCATCCAACCTTTGCCGCGAAGATGTAACCCCACATGTACGGCGCCATCTCCCGGATGGCGCACCACGCGGTGAAGATCCCCGAGTAAAGCGGGGCACCAATCGTCTTAAGCGTGTAGTTCGCTTCGAGTCCGCACTGTCCCCCGATCACGAACTGCATCAGCCAGATGATCAGCCCACTGGAAAGGATCAATATTCCGGTCTGGTGAAAAATTTCCGGTATATAGAGACGCAGGGAAGGTAGGCCACGAATAATGCCACCGGAGAACCGGGCTAGATTCCCGGCTGTTTCGAACGACTGCTTCGTCTTGGCAGCTATGCTCCGGACACTGACCTCCACGCCCTGGGGGCGAGGGGGCTTCACCCCATTCTCTGACGGGGCGGAGTCTGCACCGCGGGATGAGACGGTCATTGGTCGCCCCTTCTCACTTGTAGACCTGCATATTCGGGTTAAGCCCGAGCATTGTGGTGGTGAAGACGTAGTTGAAGATCCAGATCGCAGCGAATGCGATGACCACTGCCTGGTTCACTGCCTTTCCCACACCAATCGGACCGCCTTCAGCTTTGATCCCCTTGTAACAGCACACAACGCCAATGATCAGTCCGAATAGCGTTGTCTTGAGAACGCTCCCCCACAGGTCGTGGACCGTGGCGTTCGCGAAGAAACTCGCGTAATACGCGCCATTGGTAGCACCCAGAATGGGCACGGCGGCGATCCAGCCGCCCACGACCCCGAACGCAAGCGCCACGAGGTCGAGGAGGCCAGTCATGAAGGTCACGGCAAGGATTCGCGGCAGCACCAGCGTCCTGATCGGGTCAACGCCGAGCACTTCCAGCGCGTCGATCTCTTCACGAATGCGCCGAGCGCCGAGATCGGCCGTCATCGCAGTGCCGACGACCCCCGCAACCACCATCGCGTTAATCCACGGACCGAACTCGCGGACACTCGCCATGATAAAAAACGATCCAAGCCGCTCGGGAATACCGAACAATGCGTATAGGTTCCCACCCTGCAGCCCTGGCGCGCCGAGTCCGAACGCGGTTGTGGACACGATCATCGGGAACCAGCAGAGCTTGAGGATGTCGTACATCTGATCACGCACGTCAGCCCAGTAACCGACAGGGTGACGGATGGCGCTGCGCAAGACGGTAATCAGGAGCAACGTCATCTCGCCCGCTGGTACTAGCGCGTTTTCAACGAGCCCACGCACCTGAGGCCGCCGCGCAGAGGCGCGCTTGCGCTGCCGTGGTCGGCGTGAACGCGGCGCAGCGTGGGTGGCGTCACTCATCGCGGCTCCCTCTGTGACCGGTTAACCAGACGTTTCGTCTGCGTTGCCTGATCAAGCTAGAGCCTGGCTGTGACCCGCAACATCCACGTGCGGCGGGGTTTTTCGCCCTTATTTGGGGGCTATTTGGCACCCCCAAATGGGGGTGCCAAAGCCTGGGAAACCGGAACCGACACGCTCACACGCAGGCCACCTAGTCCAGGTGCCCTGGACACCCAGAGCCGTCCGCCAATCCGCTGGGCGTCATTGGCAAGGCTTTGCAAGCCGAACGAGCTCAACTTGTGATGCACGAGATCGATCCGAACATCGCTAGGCTCGCCGACGCCGTCGTCGAGCACCTCCACGGTCCACCACGCTCGCCCGCGTCGGAGGATGACCATCGCTTGGGTGGCGTCCGCGTGCTTGGCAATGTTACCGAGCCCCTCCCGCACCGTCCGGAGCACCAGCTGCCGACTGAGCCCGACCGGGTCAGGGCCGTCCCCACGCTCCTCGAGATCCGTCGCGACGTCACAGCGCTCGAGGAAGTCGTCGAGGTGGTCCCTCACGGCATCCATCACCGAGCGGTCGGAATCGCGTGCGCGCTGCTCTCTCGCAACTTCGAACAGGGCGGCGCGCAGCTGACGCGATCCGCAATCGATTCGGTTCGAAAGCCGCTGGACCACCTCGCGAGCGTCAGGCGGCAGGTCGGTCTGAGTGAGCTCGCGGATGTCCAAACCTGCAGCGAAAAGTTGCTGTGTGACTCCATCATGGAGGTCGGCTGCGATCCTGCCGCGTTCGATCAATGCGGCTAGTTCCCTGGAGTGTTCGAAGAGCAGGGCGTTCTGGAAGGACAAAGCAGCCAGATCTGAATAATCCCGCAGAATGTTCAATTCCTGCCGTGTGGGGTCGAAATCACGGCCACCTCGGTCCATGAATGCCGCACCGAGCACTCCAAAACGGTCACTTCGCAGTGCGTTGACAACTAACGGTCCACTGACATCGAACAACTCAGCATACTTGGACGGGATCGCCTGGCTGACCTCGCTTGGTAGTACCACGACGGGCCGTGTCGCTTGCATTGCATCGGCAAAGATCGGGATAGCCTCGGGGCGCTCATCAATGGTCGCGACGTCCTGGCTCCGCACGCCGTAGCCAGCTTTCCCGACAAGCCGCCCGGTGGTCCGGTCGTAGTGGACGATCACCGCGCGGTCGTAACCAGTCGCTTCGCAAATCCCGCTCGCGATGTTCTGCAGAACCTCATCGGTCTCGGTACTTTGCAATAGCAAGCGACCGATCTCGACCAAGCGCCCGCGTGCAGCGGCGATCGCCGGGACGATCCTCTCGGACATCGCAGACTCCGCACATGTCGAGGCATGGTCGACTAACTCTCGTCGCACCCGTACCGTGGCATCCCACCTTAGCCTGATGACACCCGATTCAGCACTAGCCAGAGAACGGACCAAGGCGAGATCTCATGTCAGACGCAGGCCAAACCCAGCAAGGCGCCCCCGCCAGCGGACGACGAGGAAGCAAACACCCTGCTCCGAAGGTCGACGTCGTCGCCGCCGTGAGGGGAGCTTCCACCGGCTTCAGCGTCCTGCTGCTCGGCGGCGCGATCGCGCCACTAGTCGAGATGGCGGTTCCCATTGCCGCCCTACTGTGGCTACCGCTTGTCGCTCTGACGGCTTTCGCGGTCGCTGGCGCTCGAACCGGCAGTGCCAATTCATCCCTGCTGCAAGGCGCCATCGCAGCAGTGGGAAGCTACTTGCTGATTCTTCCGATTGTGGTCATAGTCCCGTCCGGGCGCGACGCGCTACAGATCACGATGACCCTTGTTGCAGCAGTTCTCGCAGGAAGCGTGGCAGGTCGTGTGCACCGCTGGTATCGCGACCATCGTCAGCACAGCTAACGGTCGATGAGCACTTGGTCCTGCTTCGGTTCAGGCTCGCACGTCTCGGACCAGCACGCTAACCGCACGCGGTGCGATCGCCGCTCGGGCTACGGGCCGGGCCGTCCAAAAGTTCGGACCGCCAGCCCAGGCATGCCGCGGTGCCGACCCCGGACAGGAACCTCGCTCGCTCGGCAACCTGTGCGCTCTCGCCGGGGCCTGTTTTCGCCTGCGGCGTACCGCAATTGCAGGCGAATCTGCGGGAATGCTTCATTGGGAGCACTCGTGGGCACCAAGGCAGTCCCGCGAATGCCTTGTGGTGGGCTTTCCACGCGAATGCGGTGACGAACTCGGGAAACCGCCGCTGGCGGCGTCGTCGACTCCAGCGACAGCGACAACGTTCCGGGGAAACCACGTCACGCCTCCTGAACAGCGTCATCTTGTGCGTTGCGCGGAGTCTCGCAGGAGTCGTCGGGTTCACTCGATCAAGCTCAGCGCGGGCTGGACTCTAGTTCGGAGTGGACGGTGGGGATCGATGCGACCGTGGCTCGTGGGCACCAGCATACCGCGGGGGCTGCCACGCGCCGTCGACCGACATCCCCGCGGAGCGCCTGGCGCCGATGGTGGACCGGGCTCGTCGGCGGCCGCACAGTCCGCGGCCGACACACGGGGCTGGGTCGAATGACAAGACTCCGACGCCCAAACCCGCCGATCGGGAGGCGCTGGGTCGCTCCCGCAGCGGGCTGAGCACCAAGATTCACCTGCTGGCCGACTTCCGATGCCGACCACTGGCCCGGGTCGTCACCGCCGGGCAGCACCACGACTCGGTGGCCTTCGAGCCGCTGATACGGCATATATGCGTTCGCCGATCAACTTCGCATCGGTGGTAGGTGAACACCTGGAAGGTGTTGAAGTTCATTAGGTAATGGGCACCGGCATCCGCGTCGATGTCCTCACCTCGGAGATACGAGCTCGGGCGCCTCCATTCACAGCCCAGCCCCCGGCTACTGGTCGCCCCACGGCGAGGCACTCAGACAGGGCGGACCCGCGCGGCGGGCTGACCCGGCCGGGTCGCCGATCGCTGGCGCGTCCGGCACAACCTCGTCGAGGCAGTTCTCAAGGAGATCGCCGCCCCAGCGCATGCTGAGGCGAAACCGGCCCACCACCCGGCGGAGGCAAGCGCGCCGCTACCACCCGCCAACGCTGGCAGCGAGTGCCTGAGCTGCTCGATCGCGGCGTTGGACTACTCGACGAGGGACCGGTGCGGAAATCATGGTCCGTTTGCCGCCGGATCAGGTGTCGAGGACGATGAACGTGCGCGGGCGTGCGCTCGCTGACGTTCTGTCTGGCACGCGTATGGTCGAGGCGGCGTGACACTGCGTTTCCACTTCGCTACTTGACCGAAGGCGGAGTGCGATCGTCTGTGTGGCGAGCTGCGGATCTGCCTGTAACCCGTCATGCTGGTCGACTGGCGCCGGGTTGTGCGGACCCAATGGCGGGTGCCTACCGAGCTACGACGCCTACGCCTGGGAGAGTGGTGTTCGTCCGACGCGGCCTTATCAGAGGGGCCAATCGCCCCGGTTGCGCTGAGCGCGACCGGTGGCTGTTCACCGTACCCTGGGTGGCCGAGTTCGCTGAGGAAAGGCTGACGTTCCAGGCGGTGATCTTCTTTGCCGGCGACAACGGGTCCGGCAGATTTGCTCGGCCGCCCGCGCTCCCGGAAACAGGGGGCTTCCTGCGTGCGGAGATGGCAGTTCAGAGGGCCGAGTACCTTGGCGGGGTGCCGGGTTGTTGGAGCAATGGCACGTCGGCGATGTCGCACGGGAAAGGACTTCTGGCGGTGTCGTGGGAGATGGTCGACAAGCGCGGTTTCTGCGTCATGGGTGAGCCTGAGGCGGCGCTCTCGTTGACTTCGTGCCTGCGGCTGGTCGGGCTCATGCATGAGTTAGGTGGCAGCGGCGCAGAGGTGGTGTGTCCGTCGCACTTGCCGATCTTCGCGGCCACGTCCGGTGCCGACATCGTCGAGATCGGCGAGCATGGGTTCTGGCGAGTCAAATGGGATGAACGTGATCGCCTTGACCGCTGGCGTCGCTATCTTGCCAACCCCGACCGTTTCCTGCGTCACATTGTCGTCTAATGGGCCACACTGCTGCTGAGATCGCCGAGGCCGATCGTCGTTTTGCCGATTGGATGCGCGGCAATCTCAGCCTGGCCGCCGAGCACTTGGCTGTTTCCGTGACCGGAGATCCCGTGTTCGGATGGCAGATGCGTTCCATCGGTGCGAGGGCACGCGATGATTCGGGTGGCGATCGGTGGCTTCGGGTGGTCTCGGAGTTCCCGCAGTGGGCACGCGGCCAGTTCTGGACCGGCAACGCCGACGCGAACGATCTTCCCGAGACGATCTCGCGCCCGCGCGTGCTGGGCACGTTCGAGTGGGAAGACGGGAGGTGTCAGCGCGCCGAGCTGTCCACGCTGCTTCCCGGCCATCCGTGCTCGAACACCGATATCCCGGCAACCGATGAGCCCATGCCTTTTTCTTGGTGGTCGACTTTGAAAGATACTCTCGCGACTCTCGCCGGGACGTCGACCAGTCGTGTCCATGCCGATCAGGACCAGGTCACCCGGCGCATCCGGGAGGCCTTCGGTAGCCAGGCAACCACGCACGTGGAGCGGTGGGAGACCGTCCACGGTGATCTGCACTGGAACAACGTGCTGTGTGCTGAGTTCGGGCTCTTGGGCTGGGACGGGTGGGGCCGTGGTCCGGCGGGCACCGACGCAGCGACACTACTGTGCTGCAGCTTGCTCGCTCCGGCCACATACGTCGCGGTCCTGTCACAGTTCCGCAGCGTGCTCGACACCTCGACCGGTCGCGTCGCCCAGCTCTACGCCGCCGCGCGACTACTGCACCGGGCGGAGAGGGACCAGCACCACGAGGCCGTCCGAGCATTGCGGATTCACGGTCGCTTGCTCGCCGAGTAGCGGCCCGCAGCTCGGGAGGCCGGCAGCGCCTGGTCGCCGGGCAAACACTCTCCGCGTACCGGGTCAGGTGCTATACGAGGGCGCTTCGTCGGTGAACGACGTCTCTCAAAAGAGGGTGGGCGGGTGCCCCCAACGTCACTCGCCCTCCTTTTCGAATCCTGGCAAGCCCCCACACTGTCGACGGCGGTTGAAGACTGAGCAGAAGTCGACGGGCGAAAACTGAGCACCCGTCTTCTGCTTGGGGTGTGATTAGCATGGAGGACTGGGCCGAGATCCGTCGGCTGCACCATTCAGAGGGTCTGTCGAAGGCCGCGATCGCCCGGCGGCTCGGGATCGCACGTAACACGGGGGCCAGTGCTCTGGCCGCGGACCGGCCGCCGAAATACCAGCGCAAACCCCCCGGTTCGATCGTTGATGCGGTCGAACCGCAGGTCAGGGCGTTGTTGGCGGAGTATCCGCGGATGCCGGCCACGGTGATCGCTGAACGTATCGGCTGGAATCGGTCGATGACCGTGCTCAAAGAACGCATCCGGCAGCTGCGTCCGCTGTTCACGCCGCCGGACCCGGCCGACCGGATCACCTACCAGCCTGGCGAGTTGGCTCAGTGTGATCTGTGGTTCCCGCCGACTGCGATCCCGGTCGGTGGCGGGCTCGCGAGGATCTTGCCGGTGCTGGCGATGACCTGCGGATACTCCCGGATCACCGACGCCGTGATGATCCCATCTCGTAAAGCCGGCGACATCCTGGCCGGCATGTGGGAGATCGTGGAGGGCTGGGGACGCTGTCCCCGCACCCTGGTCTGGGATCGTGAGGCCGCGATCGGCGGCACCGGCCGGCCCTCCAGCGAGGCCGCGGCGTTCGCCGGAACACTGGGGATCAGGATCAAACTCGCCCCGCCCCGAGATCCGGAGTCCAAAGGCCTGGTCGAGCGGCGCAACGGCTATCTCGAGACCTCGTTTCTGCCCGGCCGGGTCTTCACCTCCCCGCTGGACTTCAACACCCAGATCAGCCGGTGGCTCGGCGAGATCGCCAATCTCAGGCACGTGCGGGCGATCGGGGCCAGCCCGGCGCAGCGGTGGGAGACCGACCGGGCCGCGATGGTCGACCTGCCACCGTTGGCTCCGGCGGTCGGGCTGACCGGGCGGGTCCGCCTCGCACGGGACTATTACATCCGCATCGATGGCAACGACTACTCGGTGGATCCCCGGGTGATGGGCCGGTTCGTCGACTGGGTCGCCTCACCGGTGCTGATCGCGGTGACCTGCGGCGATCAGATCGTGGCCACCCACCAGCGGGTCTGGACCACCGGCGCCACAGTCACCGACCCCACCCACCAGGCCACCGCGAAAATCCTGCGCGCCGAGTTGGCCAACCAGCGCGACAAGCCGCGAAACACCACCCGCACTCACCCGGACGGGCACGTGGTCGCCCTCCGCGCGTTGCCCGACTACGACGCCCTGTTCAACGTCGATTTCAACTCCTCACACAGCACCGACGAGCACGCGGGAACCGAGCCCGCGCCCACGGAAGGAACGCTGGGATGAGCACCACGAACACGAACGGCAAACGCGCCAAAACCACCGCCACGGCACCGGTTCCAGAGGCTCCCGAGGGATTGGAGGGCAAACTCGCCTACCTGACCAGGGTCTTGAAAACCCCCACGATCGGGCGGGTCTGGGAAGCCCTCGCGGCCACCGCACGAGAATCCAACTGGTCACACGAGGAATACCTGACCGCCGTTCTGGAACGCCAGGTCGCCGACCGGGAGTCCGCCGGGAACGCGATGCGGATCCGCACTGCACACTTTCCGCAGGTCAAAACCCTCGAAGACTTCAACCTCGACCACCTGCCCTCGCTGCGCAAGGACGTGCTGGCGCATCTGGCGACCGCGACATTCGTGCCCAAAACCGAGAACGTGATCCTGCTCGGCCCACCCGGGATCGGCAAAACCCACCTCGCCATCGGACTCGGGATCAAGGCCGCCCAGGCCGGTTACAGCGTCTTGTTCGACACCGCCACGAAATGGATCGACCGTCTCGCCCGCGCACACCACGCCGGACAGCTTGAAGGCGAGTTGAAAAAGATCCGCCGCTACCGACTGATCATCATCGACGAAGTCGGCTACATCCCATTCGACCAGGACGCGGCCAACCTGTTCTTCCAGCTCGTCGCCTCACGCTATGAACAAGCCTCGATCATGGTCACCTCGAACCTGCCATTCGGCCGCTGGGGCGAAACCTTCTCCGACGACGTCGTCGCCGCAGCCATGATCGACCGCCTCGTCCACCACGCCGAAGTCCTCACCCTCTCCGGCGACTCCTACCGCACCCGAGCCCGCCGAGAACTCCTAGCCAAAGACCGCGACAAATGACCACACAAGTGCTCAACTTTCAGACGTCGAATCCTGCTCAATTTTCGCCCGTCGTTGACACCACACCTCACCAATCATCGCTGTCGCTGTTCTCCCAGGTCAGAGAAGACCTACGACTCACATACTCCGGTTTACTGGTCAGTCGCGGCATGGAACGAAACGCCGCGATGGAGAGGCCGTGTCAAGGCTGAGAGGAAGCCGTTCGGCCGCTCAGTCGGCGATCACGCTGGTCGGCTAGAGTCATCGGCGCCACGATCCCCCTCCGTGGCTTGCGGTACCCCGGCTTGGCCGCCCTCCCATCGAGCCGGGCGCCGAATAGAAGATCGCCCCCGCAACGCGGTCGACGACCGGTGAGATGCGGGGGGCAGTTTCTCATCCCCGCAGCGCTTGCCGTGGTCTCCGGTGCGCCCCTGTCGAAGCTGACCCCGGGGGCAGCTGGGTGGCTGTTGCCGCCTAGCACGATGCGCGGCACAACACGGGGGCGGGTACGGTTCCGCGGTGAGCAGCGCTGCATTGGTGGTGCCGAGGATCAGCGGTACAACGAGCGGCTGCTCGGGTGTATCGTAGCGCTATTCCAGCCGGGCAAGAACCAGTTTCCCCGCGTGGGCAGGTCGTCAACGACATGGCCGAGATAGCCTTGAGTCCACAGCTGATAGCCGCGCTGCACCCGCTGCTGTTTCGGCGTGGGGCGCCTTCTCATTCTTCTTCCTACCCGACGAGTAAGCCGCGCCGCTTGCATTGCATACAGGGCATGCCGTTCGCGGTGTGCCCTACGTGGTGGAAGGGGATCTCAAGGCCGCACAAGGTGCGGTAAGCACCGGCCACGGGTACCGCGAAGTGCACTACGCGAAAGGCCTCGCCGACGAGGCCTCCGCGGTATTGGACCGCGGCCCTAGATGGGCTTTCCCTGGGCGCCTCACCGCCGTACCACGACCCTGACGTGTCATCCATTCGGTGCAGCCACCCCACATCATCACGAGGGTCACGAACCTTCCCCTGAACAGGTTTCCCGCACCCCCTGGTCGCGCGCATAAGTAAATCAGACCCCCGGGAGCGGGCCGGTCCTGGCTAGCCCTTCACCTTTCGATCGGCATCAGCACTCTCCCTGGTCCAGTGACGCCGCTTCGCAGCAGGTCTCACAAAACCCATGTGAAGATCCTTCGGAACCAACGGGGAGTAGTGTCACCGCCGCCATGAATCATCCCTCCTTGTGGCAGTGGAGACGCCCAGTTTCATCCCCTGCTGAGCGTCAAACAAAAGCCCCTGCGCACCGCTTGGTACGCGGGGGCTTTTTTATGTCTTCTCTTCCTGGTTGCAATCGTTGGAATATTCCAAATACTTAGCTGACCTGGGGGTCCAGCGGGACCGCCCACATAGCAGGAGCACGTCGGAATTGCGTTGCCGCAGCCCAGGCATCTCGGGAAGCCTCATAAGCTGCTGTGCCGCAGTCGCCGACCTGGCTGTGACCGACGCAGTTCGACGGCGCTTCGGTCTTCGCAAGGCGACCCATCGGCTGATGCTGGAGCCGGCGGAGTTCACTCGGACTTGACCGCCAAGCATGACTGCTGCGCGGACCAGCATGTCTATACCAGACCATGACAACCGTAACCGGCCGGAACACCGCCGAAGTGGACCGGCGGCGAAGCAATTTTCCCCGGTCCTCCCATACGGAGAGCTCGCTTCCAGAACACTTTGCCAATTGGAAGCAGAATCAACCGGAAACGGCTCTACCACTTTCGATGGAGGCATTCCAGTTTCGCAAGTGTCAGCGACGGAGGGCCATCGGCTCGCGCAGTCGTGACTGACCTCTGGGGGCGCAGCCCAGGGCTCGCCCGGGCTGCGCCCCCACCCTCAGGGTGGAACACCATCGCGAGGAAAGACGATCGGCATCATGGCGGCCCCTGCACGTCGTGGCATCCTGCATGTCGCGACTCACCCCGCCTGAGACCAAGTGGCAGGACGGCCGAGCCGCAGCCCGACATCACTCAGCTGCTGGGTGCGGTGGCGGCCAGGTAGCCGATTTCACCGATGCGGAATGCATCGACGAACAAGCGATAGCCATCGCGGACCACTTCGGCGTAGTGCAGAGCGAAGTCAGAGAGCCACGAGGCGAACTCCGCTTCGCGCCCTCCCACGACCTGCATGATCGCGGCCTCCGTCTGGAACGGAACCAGCTGGGTGTCCGACTGGGCATCCGCAACGTAGTGCACCTTGGCCATTGCCCGCCCCAGGGAATCCAGGAGCGGGAAGATGTCCTCTGGCTCAGTCAGGTCTACCCAGTCCAGGTCAGACTCATACGGGGAAAGTTCATCGACTACGTAGCCCACACCGTCGATCTCGGTGTACCCCAGCAACGGGTCAGCATGGGCCTGCAGCGCCCGCTGCGACAGCGCGGTGCGATGGCCGTGGTGCAGGAAGTAGTCTCGGATGTGCTCATCGGTGACGACCCGCGACGGTGCAGCCACGTTGCCCTGCTTCATCGACAGGACGATGTCGATCTCCAGGGCTTCGGTCGGCCCCTCGATGAGGACGTTGTACGCGGGCACCCCCGCACTCCCGATGCCGAACCCACTCTTGCCGACAACATCCTTCACCTTGTAGGCGACGTCGCGCATTCGGTTCTCCTGCGGGATGGTTTCCAAAGTGCTGGAACGCCGCTTCGACCTTCTCGCGTTCCTTGGCACCGAGCCGACGCACTCCGCCGCCTTCGCGGAAACGCCTGTCATAACCCTGAATCTCGGTCATCCTGTTCAACAGCGCCGTCCGGCTGCACAAACGCGTCTGCTGCAACAGCTCGTGGACGGCTCCCCAGCAGTTCCCATCCGCAGTGAGTACTCCGAATCCCCTTCCTTCTTGGAAATGGTCCTTACTTGGTCCAAATACGGTGATGCTGCTTGCTTCACGGAGGCGGCGATGTCGTCATCGGGCAATGCCTTGCTCCACCCCAGCAGCGCGATGCTGGCCGCGAAACGCTGCACGTCCCAGGTGAAATGCCCGAGGTATGCCTCATCGAAGTCGTTGACGTCGAACACCAGGACCCCAGAACCATCCATGTACATTCCGAAGTTCTGGGCATGCATGTCCCCCTGGATCCACACCCTGCTGGTCCGCTCGTCCGCCCAAGGATCGGCCAAGCGCACTACATCCCCGTAGAACAGGCACGCACCGCCCCGGTAGACCGGCGCCGGGCAGCTGTGCGACTTCGTGGATTGCGCTGTCGGCGGTCAGCCGGCCATCCGACGGATGGAGTGGACCTCGCCGATGTCCTGGTATTTCTCGACCTTGACGTCCTGGCCCTCGGTCGGTGCGCGCACGACGTTGCCGCCGCCGATGTAGATCCGTTGTGGCTGGCCGAGCTGTAGTAGAAGATCACGTCCCCTGGCTTGAGGTCGTCGTCGGAAACGCTCGTGCCCGCCGATACCTGCGAGCGGGTCGAAGACGGCAGGGACTTGCCCGCCTGTTGGTAGGACCGCTGCACCAGGCCAACCCAATGGTCACGAGTAGAGCCCTTGGGCAATCATTTCTCTTGCGACATAAACTCCCGGCCGACAGCGCCTTGTCGTACCGCGCAGTACTGGCGCGCGCGACGCAGGACGCGATCTGGCGCCGAACCACGGCCGCCCAAGAACTTTGGTCGCTACTGCGCGAGTACAACGCCGGCTTCCTCGAGGCGTTCGTCAGCACAGTGCACACCAACTCGCCAAGGCCGAGGCTCGTGTCGTCCTCGCAATCGCCCAGACGCCGCAGCAGGGCGCAAAACTGACCAAGCCCCGTATCATCGCGGCTTTGCGGCGGGCAGGGCGCCAACGGCACTGGACCAGACTACGGCTCGGATCAGAGACGCCCTGCATCGTCCACAACTGCGGCAGCCGGAACTGGCGGGGAAGCCATAAGCCGCAACGCCGCGCAGTTGACCACATTAGACACCGAATGCGGTCAACGCCGACGAACTAGCTGATGCCGCGAACGAGGATTTCAGCCGCATCCCGACCACGACATCATCACCCTGTTTCCCTGGACTGGGCGAAGCTACCGGCGCACGGCTGTTCGCCGAAACCGGAGTTGATCGCGTCCGGCCTAACGGCGTTCGCCGGCGCCGCGCGAGTGACACGCGTTTCCGGACGCAACATCTCCATCACGCATCACCGTGTGAAGAACGATCGGCTCGCCGCAGGGGACTGTCGGGTCGATCAGTGTAAGAGGCACTAACAGAATGATCTTGGATGTGGTTTGATCTTGAGGTCGTTGGATCGTCTGGTTGGGGTTGGCCTTGGCGCAATCACAGGCCTTAGGAGGTCGAGGACGGGCTCTGGGCCCGGATCGAGCCGCTGTTGCCGGTGGTCGAGCGGCGGTTTCGCAACCCTAGTCGCAAGCGGCTGGACGACCGCAAGGCACTGTGCGGGATCTTGTTCGTGCTGTACACGGGCATGCCATGGGAGTTCCTTCCGTAGGAACTCGGGTACAGCTCGGGCATGACCTCCTGGCGACGGATGTGGGACTGGACCGAAGCCGGCATGTGCAACAGTTGCACGAGGCGCTTTCTGGCCGAGCTGAATGCAGCCGGGCTGATCGACTGGTCACGTGGAACGAGACAACCATGTACGTCGACCTGGAAGAGACGTTCGCCGAGCTCGCGCGGCTGTTGTGTCCGGGCGGCCGCTACGTCTGCGTCACCTGGTGTGCGTACCATGCCGTAGCCACCCACAGCGTATTCAGGCCATCGACAGGAACTATGTCTGCCATATACACCACCGCGGCGCGTACTTTCGCACTCTCGTCCCGAATGGCTGGTTCCTGTCATGATGCAGGACCTCACCGCCGACGCGGGTGGGATGTTCGGTGATGTCGGTGACCCACAACTCATTGGTCGAGAGTCGGTGGACCTTCCGATGGACGAGAGCATCCGCTGGAGCAACACCTTTCAACCGCTTGATCTTGACCGGGCCTGGAAGATCAACGATACCCGCGAGCCGCATCAGTTCGCCGACCAAGTTCACACTGACCACGATGCCCATTCCGCGTGTCAGTTCGGCGTGCACGCGACGGGACCCGTGGGTCTTGCATGAGGCGTCGTGGACCTCCCGAATCAAGCCGGTCAGACACTGACGACGCATCATCGTCGGCGACATCGGCCGGTTCTTGTACTGGTAATAGCCGGGGCTGCTGACCCCGAGCACGCGGCAGCAGACCTTGACCGGATGTCCACGTCGACGAGAGAATCGATCACCGGATGAACCCTTGTGGGGCGGGACAATGTTTCCGAGTAATTTGACGGCTTTGCGGAGGATCTCGACTTCAGCCTCGAGTTTCCGGATGCTCCTGTTCGCCTTCGTCAGCTCGGCACTATCGTGCGTGGTGTTCCCGGAGCGCTCGCCGGGGTCGATCTGGTCCCGCCCGGAGCCAGTTGTGCAGGCACCGGCGTTGATGTCCAGCTCCGTGGCGACGGTAGTGATCGATTTCCCGGCACGAACGAGCGCGACGGCCCGATAGCGGAACTCCGGTGGATACGGTCGGGGCATAGATAGCAGCCTCGCAGCAAGACCCGCTTTTCACGCCGAAACGGGCACGAAACCCCTGGGGCAGGCCAAGGCGTCAACCTAATCCTCAGCAGCCCCTCTTCGCCTCGCGAAGGCCAGGGCTTCGGCCCAGTCGTCGCGGCCGGCGATCCGGCGGCGGAATTTCATGATGTCCCCGGGGCGATCCACCGTCAGCGCCCCGGCGAGCCGGTCGCCGCGCCGGTACAGAACGAGCAGTCCCTGTTGGGCAGGACTGATCACGCGCACCTCGTCGGCTCGCGCTGTTCCGGCGAACTGGATGCGGTGTCCGTACCAGTCGGACCAGAAGTAGGGGACCGGAGCGTGCGGTGTTGCCGTTGCTGGGTCGAGCGCGTGGCGGGCGGCCACCGCTGCCTGCTCGGCGGCGGTGGTCCAGTGCTCGAGGCGCATGAGGTCGTCGTCGAAGAGCGGGTTCACCGCGTGCGCTACGTCCCCGGCTGCGTACACGCCCGGGGCTCCGGCCCAGAGCGTGGAGTCGCAGAGCACACCGCCGTCGTGCTCGTGCAGCCGAAGGCCGCTGTCGCCCAGCCACGTGGTGGCGGGGGTGACTCCGATGCCCGCCACGACCAGGTCCGCTGACAGGACGGTCCCATCGTCAAGACGCACACCGGTGACTGGGCCGTGGTTCGATTCGATCCCCGTCACCGTGCGACCGAGGCGGAGATCGGTGCCGTGCGCTCGGTGCAGGTCCGCGCACACGGCACCCACGTCCCGGCCGAGCGCGGCCGAAAGCGGCAGGTCGGAGGCCTCCACGAGGGTGACGGGCAGACCTCGTTTCCGCGCGGCGGAGGCGACCTCCGAACCGATGAACCCGGCGCCCACGACCACGGTGCGGGCGCCGGATTCGAGCGCGGACCGGATCGCCACGGCATCCTCGACGGTGCGCAGCTGATGCACACCCGCGATCGCGCCGGCTCCGGGCAGGGCGCGTGGTGTCGCTCCGGTGGCGATGATCAGTCCGTCGTAGGGCACCGCGCGATCGGCGGTGCGGACTTCCCGAGCCGCCGTATCCAGGGCGGTGGCCGGAGCTCCGAGCCGCAGCTCGACCCCGAGCCCGTCGCGCAGCTCGTCCTCGCTGTGGAAGGACGGGGGAGAGCCGTCGTGGCCGGCGTCGAGGAACGACTTGGACAGTGGTGGCCTGTCGTAGGGCACGTGTTCCTCGGCGCCGATCAGGGTGATCCGGCCGGTGAATCCGCTTCGGCGGGCGGACTGCACCGCGCGCAGTCCTGCCAGTGAGGCGCCGACGACGACGAGACGCTCCAAGGCTCTACCCCTTCAGCGTGAGTGCCAGCACGGGGCAGGCGTCCACGGCGGCGGACACCGTCTGGCGGTGTTCGTCGCCCGGGTGCTCGTCCAGGACGACCATGCTGCCGTCGTCCTGGACCTCGAAGAACTCGTGCGCCATGGCCTCGCACATGCCCAGACCCTCGCACTTGGATCGATCGACGACGATCTCCATCAGGTTCACTCACCCTCTCCGGCTTCGAAATCGACCTTCTCGCGCACGCCGCAGTCGGGGCAGCACCAGTCGTCTGGGACATCGGCCCATGCGGTGCCGGCGGGGAATCCCTCGCGTGGGTCGCCGGTTGCTTCGTCGTAGGTGTAGTCACAACCCGGGCAGCGGTACCGACTCATGCCGCCTCCTCGGACGCTGCGGGGGCGGGGTACCGCGCGAGCACCTTCGCTCGTTTCCGCGGGGCGATGTTCGCCCGGCTCATGTCTCCCCCGAAGTGCGCAGCCACCCGCGGGTCCATGACCCGTCGCCAGATCACGGGCACGATCGCGATCAAGATCATCCCGGCGTATCCGGTCGGCAGGACCGGGGATTCCTCGTAGTCGCGCAGGGTCTGGTATCGGCGCGTGGGGTTGGCGTGGTGGTCGCTGTGCCGCTGCAGGTGGTAGAGCAGCACGTTGGTGGCGATGTTGTTGGAATTCCAGCTGTGGCTTGGCAAGACCCGCTCATATCGGCCGGTGCCGTCGGGACCGGTCCGCTGGCGCAGCATCCCGTAGTGCTCCATGTAGTTGACCACCTCGAGCAGCGAGAAGCCGACCACCGCCTGAACGAGCAGGTACGGCAGGATTCCGATGCCCAGCCAGACCAGCAGCACGCCCCACAGCACCGCCGACATCACCCAGGCGTTGAGCACATCGTTGCCGATGCGGAACGGGTGCTGGCCACGTCGCGCGTAGCGCTTCTTCTCCAGGTGCCACGCGCTGGTCAGCGACCCCCACACGGTGCGCGGCCAGAACCGGTAGAAGTTCTCGCCCACGCGGGCGCTAGCCGGATCCTCCGGTGTCGCCACGCGCACGTGGTGACCGCGGTTGTGCTCGATGTAGAAGTGACCGTAGAAGCTCTGCGCCAAGGCGATCTTGGACAGCCACCGCTCGTGGCTCTCCTTCTTGTGCCCCAGTTCGTGAGCCGTGTTGATGCCGATGCCGCCGATGCAGCCGACCGTGACCGCCAGCCCGATCTTGTCCACCACCGAGAGGTCACCGCGGGCGATCAGCCACAACGCCGCGACGAACCCCGCGTACTGGATCGGCAAGTACAGGAAGGTGATCCAGCGGTAGTACTTGTCGTTCTCAAGCGCCTCGATCACGTCGTCCGGCGGGTTGGAGCGATCGAGTCCGGCCAGCAGGTCCACCGCCGGCACGATCACCAGGAGCACGACGGGCCCGATCCAGAACCACGCCCCCTGCCCGGTCAGCGCGTGGGCTCCCATCGCCGCGAAGGCGAGCGAGGGCATGACCAGCCCCATGAGCCACAGATAGCGCTTCTTGTCCTTCCACCGCTCGGTCGAGCCGGCGGGCACTGTCCCACTGACGTTTGCTGCGGCAGTAGCCACTGCAACCTCCTCACTGCTGAGAATCGGTTGACAGAACCGTAAATGTGTAAAGTGACACTTGGCAATAGGGAAAATTTGTAAAGCTGCTCGTGCGGCGACGTGCGCGCAGCGGGAAGTGGTGCCGCAGCTTCGCGCTGCGCTGCTGGTTCGGATCGCCGACGACATCTGGTGAGCCCTTGCAGGGCACCGCCTACGGGCTTCGACGAGCGACAGACGTCTCACCGTCCAGGTCGGGACGGTGGGGCCAGGGCAGATCGAGAGCCGCCGGTGCGGAGGGCGGCACCAGAGGCTGGTGGGGAGCGATCGGCGCAAGCCGCTGGTAGGGCCGACCCAGCGGCGGGCGCGGGTCCGGTTCGCCGCGGTTGGGCCAGAAGGCCATCGCGCGTTCGGCCTGGGCGGTGATGGTCAGCGAAGGGTTCACGCCAAGGTTGGCGGTGACGGCTGAGCCGTCGATCACGTGCAGCCCGGAATGCCCGTAAAGGCGCTGGTACGCGTCGATCACCCCGCTTTCGGGGCTGGAGCCGATGACGCAGCCACCGATGAAGTGCGCTGTCATCGGCATGTTGAGCACATCGCCCCACGTGCCACCGGGAATCCCGTTGATCTTCGTCGCCACGCGGCGGGCGGTCTCATGGCCTGCCGGGATCCAGGTCGGATTGGGGGCTCCGTGGCCCGGGCGCGAGGTGAGTGTGGAACGGCCGAACCTGCCCTTCTTGCTGACGATGTCGAGGGAGTTGTCGAGCTTCTGCATGACCAGAAGGATGATCGTCTTCTCCGACCAGCGGCGCGGGGAGAAGAACGTGAAGCTGCGCGGGTGCAGCACCATGGTCAGCAGCCAGGTCAGCCAACGCGGGATGCGCTTGCCGCCATCGGTGAGCGCGGTTTGCAGGAGGCCCATGGCATTGCTGCCCTTGCCGTAGCGCACGGGCTCGATGTGCGTGTCGTCGTCCGGGTGGAACGAGGAGGTGATCGCCACACCGCTGGTGTAGTCAGCCGCTGAGCTGCGGCTCTTGACTCCGAGGATGGCCTCGGAGTTGGTGCGCGTCAGCGTGCCCAACCGAGAAGACAGGTGCGGCAGGGTGCCCTCGTCGCGGAGGTGGTGCAGCAACTTCTGAGTGTTGTAGGTGCCGGCGGCGAATACGACCTGTTCGGCGGTGAAGGTGGTGCGGTTGCTCTCCCGGCGTGCGTTGCGCCCGGTTCGCACGGTGTCGACCGCATATCCGCCCATGCTCAGGGGCCGCACTGCGGTGACCGTGGTCAGCGAGCGAATGTGGGCACCGCCCTTCTCGGCCAGGTACAGGTAGTTCTTGTCGAGCGTGTTCTTGGCGTTGTAGCGACAACCGGTCATGCAGGAGCCGCAGCGAATGCAGGTGCGTCGCGACGGGCCGGTTCCGCCGAAGAACGGGTCTGCAACGTCGGTTCCGGGTGAGGTGTGCGGACCGCCGAAGAAGACGCCGACCGGCGTGGAGTGGAAGGTCTTCCCCACGCCCATCTCGTCGGCGACCTCCTTGAGAACGTGGTCGGCGTCGGTGCGGTCGGGATTGGTTTCGACCCCGAGCATGGCTTTGGCCTGCCGGTAGTAGGGGGCCAGTTCGGCGCGCCAGTCGGTGATGTGGGACCACTGCGCGTCAGCGTAGAAGGCGTCGAGCGGTTCGTAGAGCGTGTTGGCGTATACGAGAGAACCACCGCCGACTCCCGAGGCCGCGAGAATCACCGCGTCCTTGACCACGTGGATGCGTTGCATCCCGTAGCAGCCGAGTTTCGGCGCCCACAAGAACCCGCGCAGGTCCCAGGAAGACGTGGGGTAGCTCTCTTCGGTGTAGCGCCGGCCCGCCTCGAGAACACCGACCCGGTAACCCTTCTCGGTCAGGCGCAAGGCGGTCACCGACCCACCGAAGCCTGAGCCGATGACCAGAACATCGTAGTCGTGGTGCATCTGTGGTCCTTTCATCGCTCGTCGTGCTTCGACCGCTCGCGATCCGGTTCCGCAGGGTCGGCTCGTTCACGACCGAAGAGGGCGGCGAGGCGGCGGATGGCGCGGTGTTGGAGGGCTTTGACCGCGTTGATATCGCGATTCATGGCTGTTGCGGTCTCGGCGAGTGAGAAGTCGTGGAAGAACCGCAGCAGCAGGCACTTCCGCTGTTCCGCGGTAAGGTGCGCCAGAGCCTCCTGCAGCCGGTGCGCTTCGTCGGCGTGCACGACGATGCTTTCCGGGTTGGCGTGCGCGACTTGGGTGCTGGCGGTGTCGTGATCGAGGAGTTCGTTGCGGTAGCGGGCGGATTTGAGCTGGTCGCGGATCAGATTGGCGGCGATGGTGGTGAGCCAGGCGCCGACGTCGCGGCCCTGGTAGGTCACGGTGTGCAGACTTCGCAGCGCGCGCAGAAAGGTCTCGCTGGCCAGGTCCTCGGCCACGGCCTGGTTGCGGAGACGGGCCCGCAGGTAGCGGTACAGCCCTGGTGCGTAGGTCCGGTAGAGGGTGGCGAAAGCACCACGATCGCCGGCCTGTGCGGCAGTCACGAGCTGCCAGGAGGCGCTGCTCCTCGGGGAAGCGATGCCTGTGGGAGGAGTTGGTGTGCTCATATGGTCGTCGCGAGTGCGTTACGGCAGGTGAGGTCGCGGAAGGCGCTGAGGCATGACGGCTAGGCCTCCTGGTCTCGTGCAATCCCTGGATCGCGCCGGTCGTCGCGTGGGGAACGAGAAGTGCTTCGGCGGCCGTGCCTCCGGTCGCTGGTGACCAGATCGCGCAGCGCCCCAATGATCCAGCCGATCAAGGGGATCAGGGCCGGACTGACCATGAACAGCATAAGAGGGAGTAGCATGCTGAGTAGTTGGGCCATGCCGTTGGTCATGGTGCGCCCCGTTCTTGCCATGTCGTGCACGGTGGATGGGCTGAGTGGTTGAAAGAGTTTTGCGCTGCGAAGTCGGCAGCTGGATCAGTGGGATGAGCAGCTGAATCACACGGACAGCCTTGGCGCCCGGACGTGACGTACGGCGGCCGATGCGGTGGGCTCGCATCCGCCGATGCACCGCGGCTTCACATGCGGTCAGTGCCCGTCTTTCGCGCGACCCGCTCGCCTCGGCCATGGAGATTGGCCCTTGCTGCAGCCCATCTCTGTCCCGGGAAGCGCTGGTCGCGCTTCCCACGGTTTGACGCTAGGAGGCGGCGGACTCGTCACATGAACGGAATCGGTGTGCACACATTACACAAAAGTTCCGAGAATGTGAAGCACAGTGGCAGCGTGATCGCCCCTGTATAGTCGGGGCGTGAGTGACCAGGGGTTTCACGCGGAGGTGCGGGCCCTCCTCCGCGACCGACTACTCGATGCGACCTTCGAGCTGACCTGCTCCCATGGCTGGCAAGCCGTGACCATGGGGCGCATCGCCGAGCGGGTCGGGGTGAGTCGCAAGAGCGTCTACAACGAGATCGGCACCAAGAACGAGCTGGGAGTGGCCCTCATCGCCCGTGAGGCCGAGCGCTTTCTCGCCGGAGTCTCCGCCCAACTGCAGGCCCATCCGGGCGAGCCGGGTCGTGGCCTGCCCGCCGCCACGGAGTTCGTGCTGCGCACGGCTTCCGACAATCCACTCGTCAAAGCTGTCGTCCTCGGCGCCCCCGGCGGCAGCAACGATCTCCTGCCCCTGCTCACGACCCACCCTGAACCGGTCCTGCGGCCCGCCCTGACCCGCATCCAAGCCGACGCCGCCGTCCTCTACCCGCAGCTTCCCCAGGACACGCGCGAGTGGCTGATCGAAGTGTTCGTACGCCTCACGCTCAGCCATCTCACTCAACCCGTTGGCCCCGTAGAGTATGCCATCGCTCAAATCCGAACCCTCGTCGCCAGCGTCACTCCGGGGGGGACTTTGTATTGAACCGCTCTGGTGCTACCGCATCAGGGACCGTAAGCGCTGGCGCAAGTTCCTCGCCTTCTGCAGAGCCCTCCGCTAGCTGACCCAGAGGGAGACTCTGCCTTGTGCCGGACACTTCGGCCCTCACACAAGCACCCTGCCGTCCGCTCCTGGCGCCAGGCCAACGACATCGAGTTGGTCTTCACCCCGACCAACGCCTCCTGGCTGAACTGCATCGAAGCCAAGTTCGCGGCCTTGCGCTACTTCGCCCTGGGCGGCGACGACCACCGCAGCCACCCGAACAAGACCGGGCCATCGCCGACTGCACTAGCCAGTGTGACGTCGTAGCGCACAACTTCTGTTCACGGTCGTGTCGATCTTGATCGAGTTGAGCAGGTCGATCGTCCATGCTATTTGAGCCTGGTCGAGCGTGAGTAGTTGCGCGAGCTGCGCAAAAGCGTGATGTCGATCCAAAAGTTCCGGCAGTGTTGGTGCGGGACCCGTCCACGATCATCCGCGAGTTGCGCCAGAACACCGTCACCCGCGCAGCTACAGGCCTCATACCGCCCGCCGGGCCACACAGTGGCCCGGCGGGAACGGCCGAAGCAACAGAAGCTATTGAAGGTAGCGAGTCACGCGACTACGTGCAGGCCCGCCTGCATGAGAAGTGGCCCCCGGAACAGATCAGTCACCGGCTGATCAAGGACCGACCGGACACACCCCGAACGCGGGTCAGCACAGAAACGATCTACGTCCATGCGCGCGGGAACCTCAAACGTGAACTCGGCTGGCGGATTCGGCGAGGCCGCAGTATCCGAAAAACGCAGCGGGAGAAATGCTCGTACTTGCACGTTGATCGCCCCGATGATCCGGATCGAGCATCGTTCCGCCGGCATCGACACGCGCGAGAGCCCCGGCTAGTGGGAATCTCAGTGACTGTGTCAAGCCGCGATGGCGAGCGTCGGCGGTATGGGTTCTTGGTAGAAGTGCGGTCGCGGAACATGACCAAGATCGTATTGGTGCGTCGTCTGGCGAGCGCGATGATTGCTTGCTTGTGAACCTTACCTTCGGTTCGTTTGCGCTCATACAACGTTTGCGATGCCAGGCTGTTTTTCAGACTCGAGAGCGCGTCGAGGTAGCAGGTTCTCATGACGGCAGCCGCTGCGGCGGCTGGGACACCAGGCGGTAGACCTGCTTTCAACCAGCCCCGCCGCGGGGTGATCCACACTGCGGGGTGTTTACCCGGCTGGTGCAGTTCGGCCACCCACTGCACCAGCACCGGCACGACCCAGTCAATCTCCGGCCAGCGGCACCGTGCGCCGCTTCGGCAGGTCGCCCCGTGAGGATTTGCCCCAGCGCGCCGCCGAACCGGCCGAACCCCCGCACTTTCGGGTTGCGGCGAAAGTCGACCACATCCAGACCCCAGGCCTCGCGACGTCGCAGCCCGAAGGCGTAGCTGGTCTTGATCCTCGCAGCACCCCTGGGCGGCCAGAGTCTCTTTACGGCCACGGAAACGCCCGGACATCTGCTCAACCCCGCCGTCGAGCACCAAGCGCGCCGCACTAGCTACCGCAGGTCCAGTCTTCCCACTGACAAGTTGCTAAGCGCGGTATCTGCCGATGCACCAAATGCTGTACCTAGACCAGAGCCGTGATTACAACCCAATGGCGCGATGACGGCGGTGCGATCCTAACGAGTGTAAGCGGAAAGGAGATCTCCGCCGAAGCTGTAGGCGCCCATTGGTGTCTTTCGCCAAGCAGGTGTGATCGATATATCACTTTGCGATACTAACAGGGGATCGACGCGGCCGTTTGGAGTTGCCTTCCGGTAGCGCACGACCCGCGAAAGAAGCAGCTGACCTCGAAGTTCGTTGCGGTAATGGCACACTGACTGTCCATTGTGGCTACGGGAAATCTGGCTTCGCTCGGTAGCCAAACGCGGTGGCTGCCAATACCTGCCTGGAGGTACCAGGCTGTTCAGCTTCCGTGTGAACCTTGAGTCATCTCGCGCCGAATCGAGTCAGCGAATCTCCGCCACACCCAGGAGGAATCCGCATGTCCGCATCTCTCGACGCTCTCGCTGAAATCCTCACCGGGAGTTTCGACGTTCCGGCCGAAGACATCGCGCCGGACAAAACCCTCGACGAACTCGGGGTCGATTCCGTCGCCCGGGTCGAACTCGCCGACATCGCCCACGAGCAGTTCGGGGTCCTCATCCCCGACGACGAGTTGACCGGTGACACCACCGTCGAACAATGCCTCAAGGCCATCACCATCACGGGTGGTGACGCATGACGCCGGCCGCGATCACCGGAATCGGGATGGTCACACCCGCTGGTCTCGGCCGCGCCGCCAACTGGGCCTCGGTGTGCGCACCCTCCCCGACCGCACGTCCCACCGAAACGCTCGACACCGCACCCGTCGACTTCGCCAGCCTCGTCGGGCCCGTCTTTGACCCAGACCGGTTGCTGGGGCGCCGCGTCACCCGCTACTACGACCGAAGCGCCCTGTTCGCGCTCGTCGCCGCCCACGCCGCCCTCGCTGACGCCGGACTCACCGATGCCGTGCGGGCCCGGGCGCGCGTGGGCATCGTCATCGGCACCGCGTTCGGCGGAGCGCACACCTTCGAAGACAACCATGCCCGCCTGCTCAACAACGGGCCCTCGGCGGTCAACGTCCGGTTCCTCCCCAAGGGCCTGGTCAACATGGTCTCGGGCATTCTCAGCATCGAACTCGGCGCCACCGGCCCCAACATGGTGGTCTCCACCGCCTGCGCGTCCGGCGCCACCGCGATCGGCACCGCACTCGGGATGCTGCGCCGCGATGAAGTGGACGTGGCGATCTGCGGCGGAACCGATGCCAGCGTCACCCCGCTGAACGTGTCCGGGTTCCACAAGCTCCGCGCTCTGTCGACCGGGAAACACCACACCCCCGAACACGCTTCGCGACCGTTCGACACCGCGCATGACGGCTTCGTCATGGCCGAAGGCGCCGCGATCCTCACCCTCGAACGCGAAGACGACGCCGCAGCCCGCAACATCCGTCCCTACGCCCGCATCGCCGGGTACGGCTCCAGCGCCGACGCACACCACGTCACCGCCCCCTCTCCCGAAGGCGCCGGTGCGAAAGACGCGATCCGCCGCGCGTGCCGCGACGCCGACATCACCCCCGCCGACATCGGGCACGTCAACGCGCACGCCACCTCCACCCCGACCGGAGACGCGATCGAAGCCGGCGTGCTGACCGAACTCATCCCCGACGCGATGGTGACTTCCACCAAGGGCGTCACCGGGCACACCATGGGAGCCGCTGGCGCGATCGAAGCCGCCTACACCGCACTCGCGCTACAGCACCAGATCGCCCCACCGGTGGCGAACCTGGACAAGCCCTGCGACGCGGCCCAGGACCTGAACCTGTCCCGCCACGCCCGCCCCGGCACGTTCACCGCCGCCCTGTCCAATTCGTTCGGCTTCGGGGGGCACAACGCCGTCCTCGCGCTGACCCGCTGACCACCGCGCGCACCGTCCGCAGCAGCCGGTCAAGCCGGGTGCACGCGGACGTCGTCACCGCCCAGTTCACCCCGCCACTTGAAAGGGGCACGTCATGGGGCACATCGTTATCATCACCGGCGGCACCGCAGGCATCGGACTGGCTTGCGCCCGCCGTCTCATCGACGACGGAGGCACCGTCGTCATCTCGGGCCGATCGGCCGAACGCGGACGCAAGGCCGTCGCCGAACTCGCCGCGGGCGACCGCGCCCGCTACATCCCGGCCGACGTCACCGACCCCCACCAGGTCACGAGCCTGGTCGAAGAGACCGTGGACGAATACCGCCGCATCGACGTGCTCATCAACAACGCCGGAGGCGTCACCGACGACGGTACCGCCGTTGCCGACTGCTCGGACGACGCTCTCGACCGCGCGTTCACGCTGAACGTGAACTCGGCGTTCTGGGCCTGCCGCGCCGCGCTCAAGCACATGCTCCCGCGCGGGTACGGGCGCATCATCAACATGTCCAGCATCGCCGGCAAGACCGGAGCGGCAGGACTGGTCGGCTACACCACCACCAAGCACGCCCTGATCGGGTTCACCAAAACCCTCGCGAAAGAAGTCACCACGCGGGGCGTGACGGTCAACGCGTTGTGCCCCGGCATCACCGACACCGACATGATCCCCCGCGAGCTGCACGGCGCGATCGTCGGCAGCGGAGCAGACTTCGGCGCCGCCGCCACGTACTACACCGGCGACCTCGGGCGCATGGTCAACCCCACCGAAGTCGCCGCGCTCGTCAGCGTCCTCGCATCACCCGACGCGGGCGCGACCTCGGGCACCGCGATCAGCATCGACGGAGGATTCACCCAGTTCTAGCGCCGGAGAGGACGCTCCCCGTGTCGACGCCTTGGCTCGCCCACACGCCCAACCCGAACGCCGCGCTGCACCTGCTCTGCTTCCCCTACTCCGGGGCGCCCACCACCCTGTTCGACCAGTGGCGCCTACCCGGCGTGGACGTGCTCCCCGTCGTGCTGCCCGGACGCGGACCACGCCTCGACGAACCGCTGACCACCTCGATGAACGACCTCGTCGACGGCATCTGCCGCGACGCGCTCCCGCTGCTGTCCGCGCCGTTCGCCCTGCTCGGGCATTCGATGGGCGCGTGGGTCGCGCACGCCGTGGCCGCACGACTGGCCGAAACCAACCAGCCCGGGCCACAGCGGTTGTTCGTCGTGTCCGCACCCCCGCCCCACTTGCCCGCCCGCGCGTTCTCCTCACTGCACACCCTGCCGGAGACCGAGATGGTCAACGAGGTGATCCGGCTTGGCGGAGCACCCGAATCAGCCCGCAACGCCATCGCCGCCAACGTCGACGTCATCCGCGCCGACGCCACCACCGTCGGCACCTACCAACCCTCCCCGGTCACGCTGAACTGCCCCATCACCGCCATCACCGGCACCCGAGAACCACTGTTCGAGCTCGAAGACCTGCTGGAGTGGCGCAACGCCACCCACCAAGCCGTGTCGACGTACCTGGTGGACTCCGGTCACTTCGCGATCACCGAACGCCGCGATGCCGTGACCACCCACACCGCACGCGACACCGTCGGCCGCCCCGCCGACCCGATCGCCGTCGTCGGCATGGGCTTCCGCCTCCCCGGCGCCACCCGCCCCGCTGAACTGTGGAACCTGCTCACCGAAGGCCGCACAGCGGTGCGCCCCGTACCCGCCGAACGCGACCACGGCCAACCCCCGATTATGCACGTGGGCGGTTTCATCGACGACGTGGCACTGTTCGACGCCAGGCACTTCGGCATGACCTCCCGCGAAGCGCACCGCGCCGACCCCCGCTTGCGGCTGCTGCTCATGACCGCCCAAGAAGCGCTCGACGACGCCGGACTCGAACCCGACGACATCGCCGGTGCCCGAACCGGGGTGTGGGTGGGCGAAAGCCACTCCGACCACTGGGACATCTCCACGCCCACCGTGACCCCGAACATGTACAGCCTGTCGGGAGGCGGGCTGAAATCGTTCCTGTCCGGCCGCATCAGCCACGTCTTCGACCTGCAAGGACCATCCATCACGCTCGACACGTCGTGCTCGGCAAGCCTGACCGCCATCCACTCCGCCTGCCAAGCGCTGCACAGCAACGACGTGGACACCGCCCTCGCGGCCGGGGCACATCTGATCCTCAACCCCCACGGCGGCCCGTCCCACGGGCTCGCCAAAGCCCTGTCACAACACGGCCGCAGCGCCTTCGCCTCCAGCAACGCCGACGGCTACGCACGGGGCGAAGGAGTGGCCACCGTCGTGCTCAAACGACTTTCCGACGCGGTCCGCGCGGGCGACCCGGTCCACGCGGTCATCGAAGGCAGCTCGGTCAACGCCAATGGCCAAAGCGGCCGCAACATCGTCACCACCAGCGTCCCCGGCCAAATCCGCATGATGCGCGAAGCGCTCGCCGACGCCGGCGTCCGCGCGCACGAAATCGGCTACGTCGAAGCCCACGGACCCGGCACCCGCGTCGGCGACGACGTCGAACTGTCCGCGCTCGACGCGGTCTACGGCGCGAACCCGAATCCGTGCCTGGTCGGCAGCATCAAGACCAATGTCGGGCACCTCGAACCCACCGCCGGGATCGCCGGACTCCTCAAAACGATCCTGTCCGTCCAAAACGGACAGATCCCGGCATCGCTGCACCACAACGACCCCGCCCCGGTCATAGACTGGGCCACCTCCGCGCTCCGGGTCCCCACCAGCCACACCCACTGGCCCGTCCCCGGCCACCGGCGTGCCGCCGTGTCCAGCTTCGGCCTGTCCGGTGCGAACGCCCACGCGATCGTGGCCGCCGCACCCGTCCAACTCGACTCCCGACCCCGACACCCGGACCGCGCGTGGAACCTCGCCCGCTACTGGTACACGGAGGTCACCTGATGTCCCCCGCTCCCCCGTTGTTCCGCGACCGGATGCCGGTGTGGGCCGAACTGGACGAACTGCTCGGCAAACCCGAGTTCGCCACCACCATCACCGGTACCGCCGCCACCTACACCCGACTGCAAGCCTTCGGGCGCCTCCTCGGGCCGGCGCGAGAGCTCCACCACACCCCCGGGCGACTGCTTGCCGGAATGGAATGGGCCGGAGTAGTCGACCCCGCGCTGATGCACGCCGCGATGGTGCACTACGGCGTCGCCACCACAGCGTTCGTCGAATGCGGTCACCCCAACGACCATCTCAACGCACTCACCGCCGAACTCGACACGATGGACGTGCCCGGGGCGATCGTAGCCACCGAACTCGGGCGCGGCGGATCCCAGGTCAACATCCGCACCCAAGCGATCTACAACCGCGACCAGCACACCTTCACCCTGCGCACGCCCGACGACGCGGCACTCAAGATCATGCCCAACGTCGCCTGGACCGGCCTCGCGCGCGCCGCTGTCGTCAACGCCCGCCTGATCGTCGACGACGCCGACCACGGAGTCCACGCGTTCGCGTTCCGCTTCCCCCACCCGCAGGCCGACGTCACCGCCCTTCCCGGCAGCGCACCGATCCCGTTGGACTACGCGGTGATCCGCTTCGCCGACGCCACCATCCCCTACGGGTACTGGCTTTCCGACACCGCCACCCTCACCCCAGACGGTGTGCACGACCCCCTCGGACCGCAACAGCGGCTCGCTCGCTCCCTCGGGGGCGTCAACGCCGCCGTCACCTCCGCCGCCGTCGCGCTCACCTCAGCAGCCCGGGCCGCGGTGTCGGTCGCCGCGCGCTACAACACCCAACGCATCATCGGCGACCGAACCCCCGCGCTCGGATTCAGCACCCACGCCCGGGAACTCGCCTCCGCGGTCGCGCACGTGTACGCCACCACCTTCTACACCGACAAGATCCGCCACGACTTCATCGAAGACCGTCTCAGCGGCACCACCGGCTCCACCGATGGCATCGACACCGCTCAACACGCCCCGTGGCTCGCCGCCAGCCGGGACCGCACCCTCGCGAAAGCCGCTGCCACCACCACCCTCGAGACCGTCGCCGCCACCTGTCGACGCCTGTGCGGATTTCAAGGAGTGCTGCACGCCAACCGGCTCACCGTCTACGAAGACATGGCCCGCTCGTTCCACAGCGCCGGAGGCGACACCCGCCTCTTGCTGCTGGAAGCCGGAAAACAACTCCTCACCACCACCGACAGGCCCGCCACCAGCGGAGCCCTCGGAACCAGCATCGGCGGACGCCACTCCGCGCTCCGGCTCGTGTCCCTGCACGAACGGCTTCTCGCCGACCAACTCGCCCACCGGGTCGACCCCCACGACCCCAACCCGCACCTGCACGACATCGAACGACTCGCGCGAGTGCACATCGTGCGCCGCACCCTCGAAGAGTTCGACGAGGCCATCATCACCACCAGCGGACCGTGGCGCACCGCGCTCGAAGCCGCCCGCCAGCTCTACGGGCTCGACGCCCTCATCGACACCGCCGACTGGCATCTCAACAACGGGTCTCTGCGCCCCGGCGACATCGACGTGCTCCGACACGCCCACACCACCGCCGCCGAACTCGTCACGCATAACCTCGGCCAACTCATCGACGGGCTGGCCACCCCGCCCGGCCGCGTCGGCGCGCTCATCGGTCGCCCCGACTACATCGACCGCATCGCCACACTCCTGGAATAGCCGTTACCCATCCGCAAAAAACTCTCTCGATGCCGATCGATACCGACCACCTGACGTCCTCAAACACGCTTGCTAGGACCCAGGGCAGCCCAAAGACTTGGGACACGAGTTCGGACACCTTGAAGCCGATCTCGTGATCGGGGGCAAACACCTGCCAGATCGCTACCCTGATCGACCGGCGATCACGCCGCCTGGTCGTGGTAGCACTGCCCAGCCGACACAGCAGTGTCGTCGGCCTGGCCCTGGCCCACATCCACTCCAACCCGGAGCTACAGTTGTGCCGCACACTGATGTGGGACCGCGGAATGGAACTGGCCGGCCACAAAACTTGCCTCCGGGCATCGACTCGTTTTTCGCCGCGCCATGCTGTCCCTGAAAGCGCGGCGCCCACGAGAACACCAACAAGCTGCTGCGCCAATACCTACCCAACGGGGACCAACCTCGCGTACTCCTCCCAGGCCGACCTCGACGTGACAGCCGCCAAGCCCAACAACACGCCCCGCAAATGCCTCGACCACACACAAACCGTTGCCTTGACCGGTTGAATCTAAGCTCGTTCGTGCTTCGCTGCCACGGACTTTGAGGATCGGCAAAGTAGACGGGGACACCGGTTTCGACCTTGAACGCCGCGTGCGCCGGCATCTCCTTGCCTTGATCCCACGTCACCGATCGACGCAGCTGCTCGGGCAGGGTCGTGATCGTGGACGCGAGTGGGTCTTTCGACGTCACCGCGCCATAGCCGACCAACGCGGGAGCGTTCTTGGTTCGAGGGATCACGCCGAAACCGTCCTCGCGGGGCAAGTGGACCAGCATCGTGACCCTGGTCGTACGTTCGGCCAGCGTTCCGATAGCCGATCGTTTCAGCCCGATCAAAAGATCGCCTTCCCAGTGCCCGGGAACGGCTCGATCGTCGGCTTCGGCGGGCTGCTGGCTGATCAACACCTAGGGGGTGACATTGCGCCCATGCCTTCCGCTTGGAGCGGGCACGGGGGACACGCAACGCCAGGCCTGTGCACAGGCACGAGACAAGCTCGCGTTTGAGTGCCCCACGACTTTCGATGTCGAGCGCCTGGTAGATCGCTTCGTGGCTGTTCCGCGTGGACTCATCATCCGGGTAGTCGACCTCGAAGGCGATTCGAGATCTGCTCTGGACTCCATCCTTGCACCCAGCTACGATCTCTGCGGTGAGGCTTGTTCCGGCCCTTCCGTGCTGCCCCCGCAGGGCCCAGCACGGTCAGCCCCTCCGCGTCGCGAACCTCACCCGACAATCGGACTTGCACATACTCGCGCAACCTTTGGTTGGCAACGAGTTTCGCGTTCTTGGGACGCTGGGCACACAGTTCGGCCTTCCACTGCGCCACCGACGCGCGGTAGTCGAGCCTGCCGCCTCGAGTCGCCGCGTTCAGGCGCAGTTCCCGAGAAATCGTCGATGGGAAACGCTGCAGGAGTCGGGCAATCTCTCGTACGCCGGTCCCTTGCGCCGTGAGGATAGCGATCTCTTCACGTTCTCGAAATGACAAATAGCGGCCGGCGAACGGCCCAAGATCGAGCGGCATGCCACCACGCTGCCGAAACCAACGCGCACCCACCGCTTGCGATACGCCGACCTTGCTCGCCGCTTCCTCACTGGTGATACCCGTGGCGATCTGACACCAAAACTCGCGCTCGATCCCCCGCCCGTGAGACGGAGTACCCGGCGACTCCATCAGGGACCAGCCCGTCAACTCCTTCATCCACCCCGCTGGCCTGCCCACTAACACCTCCATGATCAGCGTGTTGCGACGACCGGTTGAATCCGGCCTCCAACCGGGGCCGCTTACCGAACCGTGCGTGGCCGAGTCCGTTGAGGAAGGGCTGACGTTTACGGCCCCGGCGACCTTCTTTATCGGCTACAACGCGTCTGGCAATTTGCGCGCGTCGATGCGTCGAGGCCACCGCCGAGGGCATCAAGCTCGATTGTTACGGCGATCGGTTGGCGGCGAAGCGCGGTCGCCGATCGAGGTCCCGCGAGTACCGGCGGGGCAGCCACAATCCCAAGAGGTTCACCTCAGAACACGTTGGGACGGATCAGAGTGCTTAGGGGTACGTTCCTGGAGTAGGAGAGGGTTGTGAATGCGGCGGTGTTGATCCTTGCGTGCTGGGTTTCCAGGCGAATGCGAGGCTGCCGCCGATAATGCTGAGCAGCATGCCGATGAGAAAGCCGCCTAGGTTGGAGTAGACGAATGAGGCGAGGGCGAGCAGCACGATCGCGATGCCGAGCACGACACGCTGCTCAGGAAGGAACCACGAAAGTGGGCCCATGGCCGCAATCAGACCACCTAGCAGAAACCCGGCTAGGCCGGCGACGCCCGGCAGCGCCAGCACGGTGAAGTAGTTGGCCGGCAGTAGCAGGATGGTCAGCCCGCCAGCCAGGGAGACAAGGCCGCCCCAGAACGGGCGGCTGCGTCGCCAGCGACCCCACCGTGCCCACGAGAGTTCCGATCGCACTCGCACTAGAAGCATTCCTTGACGTCTGTCCCGTTGCTGAGGTCAACCGCGGAGAGTTTCAGGCCACTTACGGTGACCCAGCGGACGTCGGCGTGCAGGTCCAGCAGCATCGAGCGGGCGGTGATTGGTAGTGCCCCCTCGTGTCCGGAATCGATTGGGGTGCCGTCGGGTGCGGTGTCATGGCGGTTGAGCGTAATGGTGCCGCCGGCGAGGTTGCCTCCGTCGACGTTTTCGATGGCGATCTTCAGGTCATCGGCCCTCAGTTGCTGGCCGCCCTTGGTTTCGACTCGCACCACGTAGTCACCGAGGGGAGTTTGCGCCTTCCCTGAGCCGCACAACCCGGTGGCGCGGACACCGGAGAGCCCGACGGTCACGACAGGGTGCTTGCGGCCGTCCTTAGTTTGGAAGAACTGTGGGAAAGCGCCATACCCTGTCGCTGACATGTCCTTGACCGCGAGCTTGATGCGCCGCTGTCCATCTGCAGCGATCGAGACGGGTAGGCCACCGGTGAGCACGCCGCCAACCATCAGCATCACCACGATTAGGGCTGGGGTCAACAGCCCCAGGAAACGACGCCATCGGGTCCGCCCTGCCCGAACGCTTGCACCCGCCTGAGTTGCATGCCTGGACAAGGCTGCCATGACCTGAGCCACCTCCCATACGGCGCAGTTCCCGAAGCCGGCTCCGACGCCACATGCCTCACAAAGATCCCAAGAGACTGCCAGTCTCACACAGAGACCAACGGTTTACAATCGTTGATTAGGCAGCGTTCAGGGCCGGGTATTGGCCGCGAGGAAGTCGTCGACGAGCCGGACGCAAAACGCTGCGTCGCTGGGCCGTCCGGTGACGAGCCGGTTGAAGATTAGCGGGCCGCCCAGCTGCGCCAATACCAGATCGGTATCGAGGTCCTCCCGCAGCCCGGCACGAGTGTCGGCACCGGAAAGGATGGCGTCGAACGGTTCGCGGTACTGGGCGATGATTCGACGCTTCAACGTCTGCAACCGCGGTCGATCACCAACCGCCGCATCCTCGTCGACCGCTTCCGTGTCGGACATGCTCAAGCCGAGCCACGACAGCAGCGTCAGCTGCAACGGAGCCTGCTCGATCAGTTCAGCTTGTTTAGCCACCAGCGCGACCAGCCGTTCGCGCAGCTCGCCACCCTCCGGAGCAAGCGGAACCGGCGGGAGGAGTCGCTCAAACGCCGCAGCCAACAACTCGGTACCAGACCCGAAATGCCGATAGAGTGTCGCGCGCGAAACCCGGGCCACGCGAGTCACCGCGTCGATGGTGACCGCCTCAATCCCGCCCTCGGCCAGCAACCGGCTCGCCGCCTCAATCAGCACAGCCCGCGAGCGGGCGGGCCGGGGATCCTGTTCGGCATCCTCGGGCTCCCGCAGGGCAGGCACAGCATCGGAAGGCATGAATCCCTCACTCCCCGAATGACAACCGTTGACACCGTTTCGGTCAATACCACACAAACGGAACTAACAGTCTAGGATCGAAACTCACAGTCTCACGCGCCGGACTGGTCGCCGCCGTCAAGCCAGTGGCATGCATGGTTACGCGTCACGGACACAATGTGGAGAGGACCGAGGCCGTTACCGCTGTCACGATCAGACACCCGCCGCTTGCCGACGACGACGAAGCACTTGACCACGTGACCGACACGGTGCAGGGGTTGCTCCTCCGAGCCATGTCGATGATCGCGGTGCGTCAGTCTTCGCGCGGATCTCCTGCCGAACGGCGGCGAGCTGGCAAGTCAATTTACGGCAATCACCATCAGGTGGAGCCAGCGCGAGCGGTGTCCCACTGCATGCGGCGACCGCAGGGTGATCTGCGACGTCTCTTTGGCGACCGGCCTGCCCGGCTTGTATGCGGCAGGCGACGTGGCAGACCTGGTGGGCTCGCTGTTCGACCCGGGGTCGGCGCGCCTCGAACACTGAACGAACGCTACAGAACAAGGTGCGGCCACCGCCCGCCACGCCCTCGCCCCTGCAGCGGCGCGCCCAAATACGCCGGTGCCGTACTTCTGGTCCGACCGGTACGGCCACCGCATCCAGTCCGTCGGCACCCTACGCTCCGAAGAGGCGCTAATCGCCGTGCCGACTGAGGCTGGTTCACCGCGCTGTACCTGCGCGGTGACGGGATCGTCGGCCATCGCTACCACAGCCGCATAGCATGGCGGCCATGGACGAAACCCTCTCCTTCGCACCGACAGTCGGCGGCCAGTACCGCCAGCCGATCATCGCTGCGGCGATCGAGATGACGGCGCGCGGCGGTTGGTCGTCGGTGACCATGGCGCGTCTGGCCGAACACGTCGGCGTCAGCCGTCAGACCGTCTACAACGAGATCGGGTCCAAGGCCGAGCTAGCCGACGCCATGGTCACCCACCACCTCGACCAGTTCCTTGCCGTTGTCCGGGACGCCTTCGATCGCCACCCCAGTGACCTAGTCGAAGCGATTTACGACGCAGTGCGCGACGTGCTTCAACTCGCGGCTGGCAACCTCCTGCTCCGCGCGATCGCCTCCGCCACCCACGGTGCCGACACCGAGCTGCTCCCGCTGCTGACCACCCAGGCAGGCACCCTGATCACCCGGACCACAGCGCTGCTCGAACAGCGTGTGACGGCCTACCAACCGGACCTCACAGACGAGCAGGCCAGCGTGGTGATCGACGTGATCGTCCGCACAGTCCTCAGCCACGTCATGCAACCCGCACGGCCCCCGGCCCACACCGCCGACGGCCTCGCCTGGATGGTCTCCCACGTGCTCGGCCAACCCTCCCGGGCCCGCAAACCCCTGCGCTATGGCTGACGGTGAACCGGCCGAAGAACACGCGCAGGCCGAGAGTGCCCGATTTTTTGGGGGTAGGGCGGTGACCGTTCCGTTTAGTTTTCGGTGATTCGGTCGCCGTAGAACATGGCGAGCGTGTTGAGTATATCCTTCCATCCGGCGATTTTGCCAGTGATGTTGGGGCGGTTTTGATGGGATTTCTGATGACGAGGTAGACCACTTTGAGTGCGGCTTGTTCGTTGGGAAAGCGCCCGCGCCTGCGGGCGGCGTGCCGGAATCGGGAATTCAGGGACTCGATGGCGTTTGTGGTGTAGACGAGTTTCCGGATCAGGGCCGGGAATTTGAGGAAAGGGGTGAATTGTTCCCAGCTGGTGCGCCAGGTCGCGACCATCGCTGGATAGCGGTCTTCCCAGGTTGTGGCGAATTCGTCGAACGCGGCTTGGGCTGCCTCGACCGTGGGCGCGGTGTAGATGGTTTTGAGTTCGGTGGTGATCTGGCTCCAGTATTTCCTGGAGGAGTACTTCAGGCTGCCCCGGATCAAACGCACCACACAATGTTGGATACCGGCCAGCGACCAGGTGGCGTTGATCGCCTCGGGTAGCCCTTTCAGGCCGTCGCAACAGACGATCATCACGTCCTCAAGGCCACGGTTGCGCAGCTCGGTAAGCACCCCGGCCCAGTGCTTGGCGCCCTCACTGCCGGTACCGGCCCACAGGCCCAGCACCTCTCGTTGCCCGGCCAGGTCACGCCCACTGCCACGTAGATCGGCCGGTTGGCGACCTGGCCGTCCCGGATCTTCACAAAAATTGCATCGATCAGCACGACCGGATATATTCGGCCCAGCGGGCGGACTTGCCACTCATTCGTTTCCGCCACGATTTTGTCGGTGATCTTCGAGATCAACTCTCTGGACACGTCGACGCCGTAGATCTCGGAGAGGTGTTTCTGAATCTCCCCGGTAGTCAATCCCTTCGCGTACAGCGAGATGACTGATTCGTCGAATCTTTCGATGCGGTGGGCGTGTTTCGGTACGATCTGCGGATCGAAGGACCCGTTGCGGTCTCGTGGAAAATCGATTCGCACCGAACCAACATCGGTATGCACCGTCTTCTACGAACGGCCATTCCGCTGATTGGCCGCGCCCCGGCCCGCCGGATCACCACCCCGCCCACAAGATCCCGGACAGTCCCCCCTGGGGTCTGTCTGATTTTTCGTGGGTGAGGCGGTGGTCGGTTTCTAGTTGAGGCTGATCCGGTCGCCGTAGAACATCACGAGGGTGTTCAGGGCCTGTTTCCAGCCGTGCGTTCGCCCGGTGACGTTACTGCGGTTGCGCTGCGGGGTGCGAATGACCAGGTAGAGCACCTTGAGCGCGGCTTGCTCGGACGGGAAATGCCCGCGCTGGCGGGTGGCCTGACGGAACCGGGCGTTGAGACTCTCCACGGCATTCGTGGTGTAGATGATCTTGCGGATGTCCGGAGGGAACGCCAAAAACGGGGTGAATTGCTCCCACGAGGCGCGCCACAACCGGATGATCGCCGGGTATTTCGCGCCCCAGGTCTGCTCGAACTCGTCGAACCGGGCCTGGGCGGCCTCGACGGTCGGGGCGGTGTAGACCGTGCGCAGTGCTTTCGTGATCGCACCCCAGTGGCCTCGGGCGGCATAACGCAGGCTGGCGCGGACCAGGTGCACCACGCATTCCTGCACCGTGGCCAATGGCCAGACCTCGTTGATCGCCTCGGGAAGTCCCTTGAGTCCGTCGCAGCAGGCGATGAGCACATCGGCGACACCACGGTTTTTCAGTTCGGTGAGCACGCTCATCCACTAATTGGCTCCTTCACCACCCGTGCCCACCCAGAGTCCGAGCACGTCGCGTTCGCCTTGGCAGTTGATGCCGACCACGACGTAGATCGGCCGGTTGGTGACCTGGCCTTCCCGGATCTTCACGTGGATCGCGTCGATGAGCATGACCGGGTACACGCGATCCAGCGGTCTGTTTTGCCAGATTTTGAGTTCGTCGACGACCTGGTCGGTGATTCGGCTGATCAGATCCTTGGACACCTCGGTCTGATAGATCTCAGCCAAGTGCGCCTGGATCTCACCGGTGGTCAAGCCCTTGGCATACAACGAGATCACAGCCTCGTCGAAACCGGCGATGCGGCGAGCGTGCTTGGGCACGATCTGCGGCTCGAACTCACCCCGCCGATCTCGCGGGACCTCGATCGGCACCGGCCCCACCTCGGTATGCACCGTTTTCGCCGAGCTGCCATTACGGTGATTACCAGCTCCGCGGCCGGCAGGATCGCCCTTGTCATAGCCGAGGTGTTCGCTCATCTCAGCTTCCAGCGCGGTCTGCAACACCGTCCGGGTGACCCCGGCCAGCAGCCCGTCCGGACCCACCAGGGACACCCCCTCAGCTTGGGCCCGCTCGATCAATTCCCTGGCCAGCTGCACATCCAACCCACCCGAACCGGGCCGGTCCTCGTCGTCATCCTGCGATGCTGTCGTGTCGCCGTCGGTCACGATGATCCCCTTCCAGCCGAAAGCGGACGCTTCCAGCCTGTCGGATCACCGCCCCACACACAAAGATCAGGACACTCCCGAGTACACGCGCCGCGCTGGCAAATGCCAGTCGATGAGACCAGAGCACCTCCACATGCGTGAAGAGAACGTGCCAACTTCGTCGTCGGGGCAGGCGTCTACCGGACGACGTCCACGTACGTGGAGAGCACACTTCCTAACCTGGGGTTTTAGAAGGCGGCCTGCACATTTTCACGATCTTGTCACGACTCTGGAGAACTAGAGACGAGCGGGTCCTCGGTGCCGTTGGCTTGCGTCCTTGTCAATTGCGTGCACCGATGCCTCATCTCCGCGCGAATCAAGCAGCCGACGCCTGTGAGTCTGCGAGGTCGAACTGGCCGTCCGCTGCGCCGGCGATGAAGGCGTCCCATTCCGAGCGGGTGTAGGACAGCGTGACTCCGGGGGCGTGCAGGCGAACACCGCCGTCGTCGGCCGATTCGATTCGTGCGACTCCGTTGCTGGCGCTCTCCGCGTGGCCGAGGACCTCGGCGATGAAGCCCGGCCAGTGCTTCGCTTCAACTGTGATGACCGGTCCGGAACCTTGGTCCTTGGTGTCGCGGACGTGGACTAAGCCGCGGTGGGCTTTCACCTCAACACAGTCCTGCGCGGGGTTGCTGAAAGTGCTCTTGAACCAGACGTCGGCCTTCATTGCTTCTCCATCTCCTTGCGGACCTCATGAATGATCTCAAGCGAATCGTCGAGGTCCAGCGCACGATCCACCGCCTCATCGAGGCTCGCGCTGAGTTCTCTGACCACATGAGGCTTGTCGATCAAGGAGCCTGTGGTCACGGCTTCCTGCCAGACCATGTCGGGCAACAGCCGCGAACCGAACGAAAGGATCTTGAGTCCACCACCAATGACGGGGTGCGCTCCGGCGCTGTAAGGCATGACGTGGATCTTGATGTTCTCGCGGCGCTCCTCGCTGAGCTTTGCCAGGCGGGTAAGCTGATGGGCCATGATCTCCCGGCTGCCGACTTCCTGACAAAGCGCGGTTGCCCTATGACCACTGTGAGGTCGACCGAGTCCGCTTCTTCGAGCCGCGACTGCCGCGCGAGCCGTGACTCGACCCTCGGCCCCACGTCGACGGGCTTGATGTAGGGCGAGCCACCTCGGATCATCGCCCTTGCATAGTCGGCGGTCTGCAGCAATCCCGGGATGGTTTCGGCTGTGTACTCGCGCACGGTCGTTGCGCCGGCTTCCAAGCCGATGAACCGCAGAAACTCCTCGGAGTACAGCCGGGCGTAGTCGTCCCACCACTCACGCCGCCCTGCCTGACCACGCAGGACCTCAAGTTCTTCCAGCTGATCATCCGACAGCTCGTAGACCTTGGCCAGCTCCTCCAGCTTGGCAGCCGTCAGCCTCCGCTTGGCGATCTCGATCGACGAGAGGTTGGTGCCGCCTATGCCTGTCTCCTTACCGACCGCCGTCAGCGTCAACCCCAGCTGCTCGCGGCGCTCGCGGAGCCGCAACCCCAGTTCGAGTGCTTGCACCGTGCTCGATACCGGCGCGCTTCCCATCCGTAGCACTCCCACCTGCCCTAATCCACGCTGCCCTGATCTCAGTATCACAGCCTGCCATGTGGAAGTACACACGATCGGACCATACCGTCATGAGAACTATCTAACTACGTTGATAATTATCAGTATCAACGCCTACATTATCTGAGTATGAACCGATCGTCGACCGATGTAATCGAGGAGGATCCAGTGTTCCGAAATGCGTTCCTGCTGGTCTCCGCGATGGCACGGCCGTTTGCGGAACCAGTACTGCCTCGCCGAGGACGCGAACGGTGGCAGCTAGTACGGGTCGGCATCAGGGTTCTAGGCCGACCGACAAGACATTGCCTGCTTGACCTCGCGATCAGTCGCGCCCGAAGTGCAGGGCCGGTGGCGGGCAGTGCCCGATCCGACTCCGCTCACGGGCTTTCGCCGAACGAATCGGTCAGGACTCACCAGGCGGCTCCGCCAGGCCCCCAACGCGGTCAGGGCCGCTATGGCATCAAGCGCCGGTGGGCGGGCGCTGACCCCGACCTCCGCCCGCCCACCGGTACCCATCCCCGAATGATGAGGACCTGCGATGACCACCGGAATCGCCCTTGCAGTGCTGTTAGGCGGCACCGCCCTGGTCCTTTGCGACCACCGACGCCAGCACCGAAGTCGCTCTTTCCACCGATGGCAGCGATCACTAACCGAAATCAGCGCGTTCCAACGCCCACCGCAACCGACGAACACAGATCGCGAGCAGAGATGATCAGATCTGATCACTGGCACCCGACCAGCCCGCAGACCGCGCTGGGCATCGACGACACCGCTTCGTTTCGCGATCGCGTGCACGAGGCATCTGCAGCCCTCCGCCGTCTCCGGAGAAGAACATGACGCTCGCCTTCTACATCATGTTCGGCGCCGTGGTCGTGATGCCCTGGGCCGCCGTTATCGCCGATCTTCCGCTCGTTCGCACCTGGTGGCTCTCGCGCCGGGCGCGGCGCACCACACGCCAGATCTGGGAGCGACACCCCGAAGCGCGACCACCCAAAACGAACGAGCACCTGCCCGCCCCGCCCCGAAACCCCCTCGACCGGGGCGGGCAGGCCATCGCCCCACCGAGCAGGAACACTCTCACAAACGCCCAGGGGAACCCATGCCACCAGTCATCCTCGCTCGCCTTCGACCAGGGCTTGTCGGCCACTCCCAACTGACTGTGCACGCATTCCCAACAGACCAACACGACACAAGCGGGCAGCGAACGGCCATATGCGGATTCGCAGTACACAGCACCCTGCTCGAACTCGTTGACGGAATCGTCGGCATGGGATGCGAATGGTGCATGGTCACGGTCGCGGCCAACGGTCACACCGGAGGAGACACCACCGTGCCCCTACCGCCAGCCCCCGCGCCCGACTCAAGGGGCGAGCCGTACGCGATCGGCCTCCGCGGCGAACTCATCTGGCACGCAATCGCCACAACCCCAGTTCAGACCCGATTCGAAGGCAGAGACGCCGTGCTCACTGCCTGCGGCGCCATTGGCTTCCTCGCCAAGGGCACGCCGCCCACCAGCTACGAACCTTGCCCGACCTGTCAACATGCAGCCACACGGAGAACAACGTGATCTACCTCTGGAGAATGTCCGGCCTCGACGCTAGGAGCCACGCCTTCCGCTCTGACGGTGGATTCGTCCCTCCAGTGAACCTCTACGTTGCGGAGCTGGGCGCGGTTGAGTTCCGCGTCCCGATGTGCGGCGAAATTCTGCCGACAGCGTTCGTCATGCCCCACTGCCCCGCACCACCATGCGCTCGCTGCGCCGAACTCGTCGAACTACCGAGCGAAATTCCTCGTTCCCCACAAGTCTGGACGCTTCCACCAAGCTTCGTTCCGGAGTAGTTGCTACTACGGACGCGAGTTATGCCCAGAACCTCGCACCGCAGCACTCCCCCGACTGCTACACAGTTCCCAGCAACGGCAGGCTCTCAGCAAGTAGCTCGTAGGAACGACAACGGTCGACGGGGTCGAACACCGGCGTCGTCACCAGGATCTCGTCAGGACTGAACTGCTTGATCAGTACATCGAGCATCTGGCAAACCGCTTGAGGGCCACCAGCAATCAGTCCCCTAGTGTGGAGGTCTATGGTCGCGCGTTCCTCAGCCGTGTAGTGCACCTGGGCAGCGTGTTCCGGCGAAGGAAGTCTGATGCGGGAGCCCTTCAGACGGCTGAGGATCTTGAGTCGTGTGGATCCGGCCAACCATTCCGCGCGAGAATCAGAGTCAGCCACGATGACGGAGACGCTGACGATCGCGCGAGGCGTCGGCGTACTCGCGGACGGCTGGAACGTCTCACGGTAACGCTTGAGCACCTCGATGCAGTCGGCGTTGAGGTGGTGCGCGGCGGCATACGGGAAGCCGAAGGCCCCAGCTAGCTCAGCGCTGGCAGTGCCAGTGCCCAGGATCCAGGGCTGGGGCCTGTTTCCAACAGCAGGTACTGCCGTTACCGTTCCTGGCTCTGGCTCCGGCTCATCGAAGTAGGCGAGGAGCTCACGAAGTTGCTCAGCGAAGTCCCGGTGCCCCTGCCCGGTTCTCCCCATTACTGAAGCCACGCGAGGCGGCCCTCCCAGCGCACGGCCGAGGCCGAGGTCGATTCGTCCCGGGTAGAGCGCTTCGAGCGTGCCGAACTGCTCGGCGACGATCAGAGGTGAGTGGTTGGGGAGGAGGACACCGCCGCTTCCGACACGGATGCTGCGCGTGGCCTCAGCGAGGCGTCCGACCAGAACGGCGGGCGCCGCGCTGGCCACACCACGCATGCTGTGGTGTTCAGGTACCCAGTACCGGTGGTACCCGAGCGTGTCGGCGAGACGCGCCAGATCGACCGTGTTGTGAAGAGCCTGGCGGGCACTGGAACCCTCGACGATCGGTGCGGTATCGAGGACTGAGAGGCGGACTCCCCCTTCAATCTCTGACTGCGTCATGAAGGTCCTTCCTGATCGCCCCGCGCGAAGAGAGTTCGTTGCTGAGCCCGATCATCCAGCGGGCCCGTCGGCGCCAGCTTCCACCGAAATCGGGCTCAATAACCGGGTAGGGCGGCTCGGTCGGAGCGGGCGCCTCGTGGCCCCAGCGTGCGTCGCGAACGGCGATGCGCCTTTGCAACCCCGCCTCGACGGCGTCGGCCGCGTGTCGTGGGTTCCTTACGTCGTCCCCGGGCGGTGGGCAGTCACGTGCCAACTCAGCCAGGCCGTCCGTGATCTCGGCTGTCGTTTGCTCGAAGTCATCATCGGGACGCGGGCGGCCACTGTCGTTGCTTTGGTGATCGAGCGCGATGTGCGGAAACTCGGTCGTGAGCGTGCGCCAAAGCGGGGTGAGCTGCTGTGTGTAGCGGGCGCGCAGCGCCCTTTCGTAGCGCTCCCTGGTCGCGACCACCGCGCCAGCCAGAGGCGCGAAGGCCAAGCCCAGCGCGAGGAGAAGCTGTCCGCCGAGCTGTCCGATCGAGTACAGCGTGCTCATGAACCCCAGATCGAGGTCACGGGTGAAGAGTCGGATTCCATACCGGACGAGCGAGATCGCGTTGACCCCGAGGGTCATTCCGGCACTGCCCAGGATGACAAGACCAAACGCAGCCCGCGCGAGTGGGTGCTGCAGGCGGGAGAGGTAGCCCCCGGCGCGGCAAATGCCTAGGACCCAAACGCTGAGGGAATAACCGTCCATGGACAGGTAGAACACTGTGCGCTGCCAGGTCTGTTGTCCACGGCCCTGCGCTTCTGGCCAGACCATCAAGACGAGGGCCATGACGGCCAGGGCAACCACGAGTACACCAAATTCGACTCGTGCTGTTCGTACCCGTGCCGCCACGGGCTTGCGCGGGTCGGCGAGAGCGAAGAACGCTGCCCAGGAGTAGGCCATCACCATCCAGCAGCCATTGATGATGACACCCCATGCCGGACCGAAGAAGTCCTCGATGGGTTCGAGGATGGGCGTCTGGATGCCGAAGACGGCCGCGAACGAGAGCGCCCACAAGCCCACGACCAGGATGCGGAGGGCGAAGTCCTGTCGTCGACGTGTGAGCTGCACTGTCTCCCAGATCGTGACCGCCAAGATCACGACTGCTTTGAATAGGCGCAGCGCCATCTCGAAGTCCATGCTCACTCCTGATCGACGAATCCGAACGCGCCTGCGATACCGCGCTCTTCCGGTGAAACTCCTCGTCGCAGCCCATTGGGCTTGGGGCGTTCCCTGGCCAGACCGGCCAAGATTCGTGCGCCGACCTCGGCTTCCCACTCGCGCCAGTCCGAGTAAGCACTATCCGTGCCGAGGTCGGCGCCGCAAGTCAGCGCTTCGCCGAAGTCCAAGTGCCGGCGCACCAGGTGAACGAGCTCGTGCGAGATCACGAGGTCGCGCTGTGGTGCAGGTGCTGTCTGTTCGTAAAAGATCGAATCGACCCGGCTTTGCTGCACCACGTGGCCAATCGACGTAGTTGCGCCGAGATCGACTCCCTTCACCTTGATGCGTCGTCCTCGGTACGCGCCCAGGCGCTGACACAAGTCGGCCGGGTCCCAGGGCGGGCGGACGTCCAACGCGACAAGCACGTCCCTGCAGAGGTCTTCGAGTTGAGCCGCGCTCATCGGGCCAGTGAGCGTTGAACTCCAGATTCGGAGCCGAGTCCTGGCCTCCGGAGCGGCCTGCGGGGTCTCCTCACCCCCTGGTGACGGCGCACGGAGTCCAACAAGGACTCGGCGAAGTTGATCCCACCGCGGTTCCGGCAATGGGTTGAACACTCGGCACAGGCGGTGTTCGTCGAGGCCGCAGTCGTGCAAGGCGCGCTGGACGACCTGTTCGTAGGCACGCGCCACAGCTGCCGGGTCGGAGCCGAAGAACGCCGGGTCGGTCCCGAAGAATCTCGCTATGGCGCTGAGCAGATCCGGTGTCGCGGGCTCGCCGTGCCGGTGCAAGGCGATCTTGATTTGGCTGGCCCCGACGCTCTCTCCTACCTCAGCATCGGTGTATGGCCGCCGTCCGGTCTCTGGGTCGAGGACCGTCACGACGTCGAATAGCCAGTTCAGGCGGTCGGTGACTGAGCCGATGCTCTCGGCGCTAGTCATCGACTTCCTCCGACTCGTCATCCGACCGCAGCGCCTCGGCGAGGGCTCGCATCATCCTTGCCCGTTCGCGTGCGGCGGTGACGTTGGTGGCGCCGCGGTGGCCGACCTTGGTGACTCCGGACTTACGCATCGCGCGCTGGAGTTCCTCGGAGGCGGTTCGGAGTTCCTGTTGCGCTGTTCTCTCAGCATCCAGTTTGGCGTGCAGCTCCTGCTCGCGGTCGGCGAGCTCAGCTTCGACCTCGGCCGCCACCGCGGGGTCGGTGAAGTAGCCGGTTCGGACGTCAAAGAACCATGCAATGGCTTCAAGTGTTCGAAGCGTTGGGTTGGTTTTCACGCCACGACGCAGCTCCGATAGGTGCGATTCGGACAAGTCACGCCCGGCTTCCTTGCACGCATTCACGACCTCGCGATTCGTGAACACTCGATCGGGTGAGCCTTGAGGGCGTTGAACATCGAACAAGCGGTTGAGCCGCTCGCCCACAGTTTTAGGCGGCGTTGTTGATGGCGTTCGCCCTGACTCTTTCGGCATCACAGCTCCCCAGGTCAGCGTTGCTAGGCCAGCATGACACCGCCGAGCGATCCTCGCTAGCGATACATGGGTATCGATTGACGGCAGCCCATTTCGGAGTAGCGTAATTCGCATCGAGCAGGAAAAGATCAAAATTCGCTCGAATCGTTCGACACCTCCAGTTGGAGATCAATACTCCTCATTCAACATCATTTTCAGCTAAGGGGCGCTGTCATGAAAAACCCGATCAACCGCTATCCGGAAGTGTTCGCCGAGGGCAAGTGCGCACGGGACCCTTTCTCGGCCGACTGGTTTCACGAGGACGCTCGCGGCGGGCGCGCTGTGGAGCGGCAACGGTCGCGTGCCCAGCAAGCGTGCTCGGGATGCCCGCTGCGGCCGCAATGCCTGGCGATGGCACTGGAATTCGAGTCCGAGGACGGTCATTCATGGGGCGTCTGGGGTGGAGTAAGTGCACGCGACCGGCGGGAGGTACTGCAGGCACTTGCCGCGTCCGGCATCCCACGAGCCGCCATCGACTTCGATCGGCTCGCCGAGACCGTCGTGGAAGCCAACGAGCCGGGGCAAGCCCAAGTGATTCCACTTCCCCGGACGAAGCAACAGGAGCCCATGCGGCTCGTTCGCCGGACCGCCTAACCGGGGAAATACATGGAAACGCTCCGCAGCAACGTCGAATCGATGTCCACCCACCCTGGCATCTTCATGATGGTCGGCTTCTGGGCATCACTGGGGGCTGGAGCCGCTGCCTGCTCGGCATGGGGGATGCGCCGCTGGATCCCGACGGCGCTCAGTCCTTTCCCACTCGCTGGGCTCGTCGTCACCTGCGCCCTCGTCTCGATTGGTGTCCGTGTCCTCTTCGGCTATGACCCGGCTTTGCCAGCGTGGTGGTGGTTGGGAGTAATCGGCGTCAGCCTCGGTGCGATCGATCTGCACTGTCATCGCTTGCCTCGGACGTGGGTGCTTGCCCTGGTGGCGGGCGGTGTCGTGGTCTTCGCGTGTCTCACGGTGACCGGATCCGGCGGTCTCACACCGTTGCTGCGAAGTTTCGGCGCGGCGCTGCTTGTCCTGGCGGTGGGAGCTGGGATCTACGCGGCGGCGCCCGGTTGGCTCGGTTTCGGTGACGTGACTTTGCTGAGTGCGTTGGCCGCATTTTGGGGCTGGCTGGGGTGGCGCACCGTGCTCTGGGGCCTGTTCCTATCGCTGGTCGTGCTGGGGGTTGTGGCCGCTGTTGCGTGGCTGCTGGGCCGGCGTGGCGAGGAAAGTCGTATCGCCGCTGGTCCCAGCATTGTTCTCGGTGGCTGGATCGCCATCGTCAGCTATTCATGAGGAGAAACCCTGATGTCCCGAATGAGTTCACAGGCCCTGATGATCGCCGCTTGCGTTGCCGGTGCGGTGACGGGTGCGTGCTCGTCAACGCCGCCCTCCGCACCCCCGGTCAGCGAGATCGCGGCGCCCCCGGCTCAGCCGTCGGAGAATGCTGCGATCGAAGGGGTGTACCGCGAGTTCTGGTCGGTGTCGTGGGTGTCGAGTGCGGAGACAGATCAGGGATGGGAGCAGCGACTGCGGGCGGTGGCGACCGCCGAGCTGTCCGAGCAGGTGGCCACTCGTGCCCGGCAGCAGCGGACCCAGGGGGTTCGGCTCTACGGCAGCGTCACCCCGCGGATCACCGGTACACGCATCGAGGGAGATCGCGCGGTGGTCACCGATTGCCAGGACGGTAGCCAGGCCGGATTGGCTGATGCCGCCACGGGACAGCCTCGCAACGTCGGCCCGTCGCGTAACGCCGTCTCGGCGACCCTTTCCCGGGAGTCGGGTGGCTGGCGGGTGGCGAAGATCGAATATCCGGGCGGTGAGTGCTGATGGCTGCGCGCCGCGTCCCGTTGGTCGCCGTCGGCGGTGCCGTACTGCTGTGCGTGGGGTTCAGTCCGCTGGGCTCTGCTCAGGAGGGCGGGACCGAGGTCACTCCTGGCGATTTCGGCGGCTTGTACTCCTCTCCCTCGATCGAGATGGGCGCCACCAGCCCGGGCAGTTCCGGCAGCAGCTCGGGCGGTTCACCAGGAGGCTCCTCGTCCGGTTCAGCCTCGGGTGGGTCCTCGGGCGGATCACATCGTCCGTCCGGTCCGGCGGTCGTTCCGTTGTGCCCGACGATCATGTGCGACTCCGCCGCCTCGGACGACCCGGCGTTGATGCTGAGTACTGGCCCGCTGTCGTCGTGGTGCTTCGGCCCGTTAGACGAAGGGCGGTGCCCGCCGGGTGAAACCCGCCCTGGCCCAGCGCCTCCGGGTGCCGCAGCCGGGCCACCGGATCCCGCGGTACTCGCGCAGCAAGCACTCCAGCAGCTTCGTCTCCCGCTACCGGTACCGCAGCATTCGCCAGACCTGCGCCTGCGGGACGGTCAGGCGGCGACCGTGGTCGGCGAGTTCACCTGGTTCTGGACCGATCCCAGCGCCTGGCGCACGCAACGCCAGCGCGTTGAGGCAGGACCGGTGTGGGCCGAGGTCACCGCTACACCTGTCCAGTTGGCGATGGAGCCGGGTGATGGCGCCGCCCCCATTTACTGCGCGGGTCCCGGAACCCCCTACGACCGTTCCTATGGGTTGCATTCCGCTTCGCCTGACTGCGATGTCGTGTACGAGCGCCCTTCTGCTGGGCCGGTGGCGGCGCAGTGGTCCATTACCTGGGAGGTGACCTGGCACGGCTGGACCGGAACCTCCCCGGCCGGTGGTGTTCTGCCTCCGATGACTTCCCGTGCCCAAACCGAGCTCGTGATCGCCGAAGCGCAAGCCTTGCGCACTCAATAGCAGCGTTCCTGATTCATTTCACTTTCTTTCTTTGATCTCGTTTTCTATTCCGTTGTGGGGAGACGTCTATGTCTAATCCGGGTCTTTCTGAGCTGACGGCCTCGTCGGATGAGCGGGGCAACGGTCACCGTTCCCGTGGTCCGCGGGTTCCCCGGCGCAGGCGCTGGTGGATGTTGGGCCTGTCGGCCGGGTTGATCGCAGGGTCCGTAGCCGGCGTCGTCGCGCTCGTGGCCGGAGCGCACGACCGCGAGCCCGTGCTGGTGCTCACCAGAGACATCGCCTGGGCCGAGCCCATCTCGCAGGCGGATCTGGCCACTGTGGATCTTCCGCCTGAGGCAGTGCGGTTCACCGTGTCCCAAGCACGCCTGGGCGAGGTCACAGGCAAGGTCGCGGCAACGAATCTGCGTGCCGGCGAGCTGCTCGCCCCACGCGACCTCACGACCCAGGCGGTTCCGGGGCCCCGGCAAGTCGTCGTCGGCCTTCGGCTGGAACCCGGCCGGTTCCCCTCAGCTGGGCTTGACCCCAACACACCGGTGGAAGTCACTGCGCTGTCGGCCTCGTCGAGTCCCACTACCGAGGCGAGTCCCACGGGATCGGGCTTTCGTGCCCGCGTGGTTCGGATGGCGCCGCCGGATGCCGAAGGGGCGGTCGTGGTGGACCTGCTCCTTCCCGATTACGCGGCTCATCAAGCCACCTCGGCCGCCGCGACGGGCGCGGTCGTGACGGTTCTCGGACCAGATCACTAGCGAACCATCCTCATCTCTTTGAAAGGTGCGTGAGTGCAATGGCTTTGGTGACAGTTCTGTCGGCGAAGGGTTCGCCGGGCGTGACCACGGGGATCGCGGCACTGGCCACAGTGTGGCCCGATCGGCTGCTTGTGGTCGATGCCGATCCGGCGGGAGGCGATCTGCTGCCTGGGTGGGCTGGGCAGTGGTGGGTCGATGGGCGGCTCACCTCCGACCGCAGCGTGCTGAGTTTCGCCTCCTCGACTCGGCACCTCGAATCGGTGCCGGCCGAAGGATTGGCCGGTCACGCACAAGAGGTCCCCGATAGCACAGGCCTGCGATTGCTGGCCGGGGTCAATGATCCGGTCCAGGCTGGCGCGATCGGCTCCGATGGGTGGAAGCGGCTGGCCAGCGCACTGCGGGACCTCAGCGGGAGTGGCCCGGATGTGCTGGTGGACGCGGGTCGGTGGAGTCCTGCCACGCCGTGGCCGCTGGTGGCCGAGTCCGATCTCGTCCTGGTCGGGGTTCGTCCGACTCTGCGGCACATCGTCGCCGCCGACCGGCTGGTCAGGGTCTTGCGTGACCTGGTGCCTTCCCAGCGGTTGGGCGCGGCGGTGTCGGTGGCTACCAGCCGCCAAGCCGACGATGCCGCCCGCGCCTTGGCAATCCCGGTCGGGATGGAACTCCCCGATGATCCCACCGCTGCAGGGGCGCTCTGCGATGGCGGAACGCCCTGCCTGCAACCGCGCCGTTCAGCGCTGCTGCGCACCAGCCGTAAAGCAGCACGCCGCCTGCACACCCAACTCGCCGGCCCCGGGCAGGTCTCCTCCGCTCCTGCCAGCGACGAAGGACAGGAGCAGGTGGCATGACCTCCCAGATCAGCTCGCCGATGAATCCCGCAGACGAGCCCGGCGCCGTCCCGGACGCGGACACGGTGGCGCAGCTGCGGGCGCGCGTGGCCGAACGGCTTGCGCCCGGAGACGATCCTGCCCGGCACCGGTCGTTGGTCGCCGCTGAGATCACCGCGTGGACTCTGCACCGCGCCGCCCAGGGTGATCAGCCGTTGTCGGAGCTCGCCGAGAAGCGGCTCACCGATGCCGTCCTGGCGGCGCTGTCCGGGTTGGGGGATCTGCAACCACTGCTGGAGCGCGAGGACGTCGAGAACATCCACATCCACGGCTACGACCGCGTGTGGCTCGAACGCTCGGATGGAAGCGTGCAGGCGTGGCCGCATCCGGTCGGCCGGTCGGACGCGGACTTGTTGGCTCAGTTGGAGTCGATGTTCGCGCGGCTGGGACAAACCAGCCGGGAGTTCTCCCCGGCCCACCCGATGGGCAATCTCCGCCTGCCGGCCGGGGGCCCGTTGGGGGCTCGGTTGGCTGCGGTGCGCGAGGTCGCCGACCGGCCGCGGATCGCGATCCGGCGCCACCGGCTCGCCCACGCCACGCTGGATGATCTGCACCAACGTGGCACCGTCAACGACCGCGTCCATGATTTCTTGCAGTCCGCTGTCCGGGCCGGGCTGAACCTGCTGGTCACCGGTGGACCTGCGGCCGGCAAGACGACGCTGCTGCGTTCGCTGTGCCATGCCATTACCGACCACGAGCACGTGGTGACCGTCGAAGACGACTACGAGCTCGGACTGCACCTGAACCCGGTCGCGCATCCGCTGGTGACAGCGCTGGAAGCGCGTGCGCCCAATGCCGAGGGCGCCGGGGAGATCACCCTCGATGACCTGCTGAAGCAGACTCTGCGGCATTCCCCTTCGCGGGTGATCGTCGGGGAGGTTCGGGGTGGCGAGATCACCTCGCTGCTGCGCGCGTTGGGCAACGGGGCCGCCGGGGGAATGGGCACGTTGCACGCCACCTCGGCCAGGGCGGTGCCCGACCGCATCGCCGCGCTCAGCCAACTCGCGCACCCGCCGCTGAGTGTCGCTGCGGCTCATCGCTGGACGGCCTCTGCGCTGGATCTGATCGTGCACGTGACCCGTCGCGACAGCGAGGGCCGACGCGAGCGGGTCGTCACCGAGATTTGCGAAGTCGGGCCGGTCGGGGACGCCGGGACACCCGATCTGATCCCGCTGTTCGGCCCGCACCCCAGCAGCGGGTGCATCGCACCGGTGTACCCGCCCAGCGAGCCGCTGCGCGCCCGGCTCCGTCAGCACGGGCTTGACGCACAGGAGTCGCAACGCGACGAAGGAGTTGCATCATGATCATCGCATTGGCAGCTGTGTTCGGGCTCTTCCTGGGCCTTGGCCTGCTTTTCAGCGTTCTGTTCTTCCGGCCTCCGCGTCCCCCCACGATGCCCTCGCGAGTGAGCTCGATGTTGGCGTGGATGGAGCAGTGGCGACGGCGCGGATTGATCGCGTCGTTGGCCGCTGGTGTGACGTGGTGGGCCACGGGCTGGCCCGTGGCCACGGCCGCCACCGCTCTCGCAGTTCTGGCGGTGCCGGTGTTGCTGGCGCCCCGGCAGGTGCACGACGACATCGCGTTGCACGAGGCGATGGCGACGTGGACGCGACGTTTGGGTGATCTGCTGGCCTCCGGGGCGGGTGGCCTGCACCAGGCCGTGGCGCGCTCGGCCGACACCGCACCGGCGCTGTTGGCTCCCGCTGTTGCCCGGCTGGCCGAGGCGATGCGCCTCGAGGGCACGGAACCAGCGCTGCGCGCCTTCGCCGCGGAGTTGTCCCATCCCGCCGCCGATGAGGTCGTGCTCGCGCTGCTGCTGCGCGTGCGCGCGGGTGGACGCGGCGTGGTCGAGATCTTGCAAGGCCAGGCGATGAGTCTGACCGCACGGGCCGCCAGTGCCCGCGAGGTGGAAGCCGACCGCGCCAAGCCCCGGACCACAGTGCGCACCTTGATCGGCATCACCACGGTCATGCTCCTCGGGCTGGTGATCTTCGCCCGGGAGTACCTCGCCCCGATCAGTACGGCGCTGGGCCAAGGTGTCCTCGCGGTGGTCGTGGCGATCTTCGCCGGCGCACTCTGGCAGATGCACCGCCTGTCCACACCCCGTGCTGCGGCTCGCTTCCTACGGGGAGGCACGTCATGACTCCCACCCTCGGCCTGGCCACCCTCGCCGGAGCCCTGCTCGGGATCGGACTCGCCGCCGGAGTTCGTGGAGTGGTCGGCCCGGCTCCGATGGGGCTGCAGGCAGCACTGCACCACCTGACCCACCCCACCACCGCACAGCACCGGCGCCTGGACCGGCTCATCCAGTGGACACAGCAGGCCGGTCACCCGTGGCTGGCGATCCCCGAAGCCGACCTCGATCTGCTAGAGAGAACACCACGGTCCTATGTGTCCAGTCGGATCACGTGGGGTCTGGCCTCCGGGCTCGTCGGACTGGTTCTCGCAACGGGATTCGTGGCTGCCGGGACTGTTTCGCTCCTCGTCGCGCCGGTGCTGGTTCTGGTTTGTGCGGTAGCAGGGGCTTGGGTGCCGGTGTGGCGCACGCGCGATGCCGCGCGCCACGCGCGCAGCGATGCGCGCCGAGTGCTGGCGGTCTATCTGGACCTGGTGGCCCAAGAGCGCGCCGCCGGCCAAGCGCCGGGACCGGCCCTGCACGAGGCCGCCGCGCTCGCAGACCACCCGCTCCTGCAGCGGCTGCACCGCACTCTGGTCAGGGCCGAGAACCACGGGTACTCGCCCTGGGACGCACTGCGCGGCCTCGGGGAACAGGTCCGGCTGGACGAGCTCGTGACGGTCGCCGATCTGGCCGCGACCGCTGCGGATGGCGCCGCGATCTACGCCAGTCTCACCGCGCAGGCCGCGAGTCTGCGCGCCACGACCACCACCGAGGACAAGGCCGAGGCCAACGCGCGCACCGAGCGCCTCACGCTACCAGTCACCGCCCTGATGGCCGGGTTCCTTCTGCTGGCCCTCTACCCCACCGTCGCGCGGCTGCTCATCGGATAGCAGCACACCACACGACAATGCCGATTCCCATCGCTGAGAGGTTGTCATGATCCCCATGATTCGTACGCAGGTGACCGTCACAGTGGTGCTCGTCGCGGCCTGGCTCGCCACCAGCACCACCGCGCTCACCCGTTTTGTCGAGAGAGTTCGTTTCGATGATCGCGGTTCGGAGAGCACCGAAAAGGCCGTGTTGACGGCGATCGCGTTGGCCGCGGCACTCGGGCTCGGGGCCGCGATCACCGCAGTGGTCCAGAAGTACCAAGCCCAAATCCACTGACCCCGGAGCGAGGTGATCGCTGATGTTGACTCGCACCCGAGGTAAACGGGCGGCCCGGTTCGAGACGGGGTCGGCTGCCGTGGAGTTGGCGGTGCTGGCACCCCTGGTGCTGATCGTCCTGCTCACGGTCGTGCAGGCCGGGTTGTGGTGGCATACGCGCACGATCTGCTCGGCTGCCGCGCAGCAAGGCGTCCAGGTGGCGCGCACGCTGCACGGCACCACCGCCAACGCCCAGTCCACCGCGGAGTCGTTCCTGGCCGAGAGCTCCGGACTCGTGACCCAACCCCAGGTGAGCGCCCAGGTCACCGGGACGCGGGTCACCGTGCGCGTGACCGGTGACCCGCCCCGCCTTCTCCCAATTCCCGGGCTGGGGACCGTCACGCAAGTCGCCGAAGCCAGCAAGGAACGCTTCACCACCCCGGGAGACACACCATGAACACCCACCCGCGCGAGGAAGGTTCGGCGAGTGTGGAAGTCGCTGTGCTGACCCCGTTGCTGTTGGCGGTGCTCGTCGTGGTCATCGCCGCCGGCCGCGTCGTCACCGCCCACCACGCCCTGGAGCACGCCGCCACCACGGCCGCGCGCGCCGCGTCGCTGGCCCGCACACCCAGTGGCGCCCACAGCGCAGCCACCTCGACCGGCCTGCAGGTCCTGGGCGAGCAGCACCTGGCGTGCACCGACCTCGCCCAGGACCTCGACACCAGTGGCCTGGCCACCCGCGCGGGCACGACCGGCGTGGTCACGGTCGGGCTGCACTGCAGCGTCTCGCTGGCGGACTTGACCGGCCTGCCCGGACTCCCCGGCGCGGTTCCGCTGCGTGCTGAGTTTTCCAGCCCGATCGACCCGTTTCGGGGGCGAACATGACCTTCACAATGCGTGGGCGTGACGACGGGTCGGTCAGTGTGCTGGTCGCCGTCCTGGTGCCCTGTCTGTTGCTGCTGTGCGCGTTGCTCGTCGACGGTGCCGACCGGCTTCGGGTGCGCGCCCGGGCCGACGCGGTCGCCGCCGAGACCGCGCGCAGCGCACTCACCGCGCTCGACACCCGCCACACCACCATCACCCTCGAACCATCGGAGGCGAACGCAGCGGCACGGCGTTACCTCGCGTCCACCGGCCACACCGGGACCGTCTCGCTGCAGGGCCCGTCGAGTGTGGCGGTCACGGTGACCTACACCGAACCTGCTGCAATCGGGCTGCTGTGGGACCTCCACACAGTCACCGGCCACGCAACCGCCACTCTTCAGACTGACGGAGGTGCCCGGCCATGACCCCGGCGGCCGAGGTGCGCACGCGGCTGCTGGCCTGTGCCGCGATCACCGGGCTCGTGGCGCTGTTGACCGGGCTGCCGGTCGTGTTGTGGGCGCTGGCCGAGATCGCCCCCTTTCCCACCGTGCGATGGCCGGTCCCGGACTTCTCCCCGTGGGCAGCGCCGCTGCCGGTCCAGCTCGGTGACTGGGCCGAACGCCTCGCGGAGACACTGCGGTTCGAACTGAGCCCCTCCCGGTGTGCGCTGCTCGGCGTCCTGCTCACGGGGTGGGCGAGTTGGGCACTTCTGCTGGTGTGGACCGTGGCCGACGTCGCCCGCCTCCTGGTCCCCGGGCGTTCGCGTCCGGTGCGGCGCGGCACGCCCCGAGCCTGGCTGACCGCCCTGATCACCTGGGCTGTGCTGTCCCTGTTCCCGGGGACGATGACGGCGGCCCCTGTCGCCACGCCACCGAGTGTGACAGCCCTGATGCCTCTCCCAGAGGGTGTCGCCGCCACCCCTGTCTACGGCGACGCCCCGGTGGGGCCGGGCGGGTACCCCGACCCGCCGCCCGGCCCCACCACGACCGACCCCGGTCACCCGCGCTACACCGTGGTCCGCGGCGACACACTGTGGGACCTCGCCGAGCGCTACCTCGGCAACCCGCACCGCTGGACTCAGCTGCGCGACCTCAACCACGACCTGCTCCAGGGCACAGACCGGCTGGAAACCGGGTGCGTGCTGCGTATGCCCACCGATGCGGCCCTGCCAACTCCAGCCGGGATTGCTGCGACCGCACGGTGGATCACCACCGAACCCGGTGACACCCTCGCCACGCTCGCCGCGCGGGAACTCGGCTCGCCCGACCAGTGGCCGGTGTTGTTCGCCATCAACGCCGAACGACCACAGCCCGATGGCCGCGTGCTGCGCGACCCCCACCATCTCTTCCCCGGATGGCGCCTCGCACTACCAGCCCCGCCTCTCCCCGATCCGATGCCCCAAGCGGTCTCTCCTGGACCGGCGGTAACACCGGCCCAGGTCTCACCGGCACCGCAACCGGTGATCACCGATACCGGGGAGATTCAGCTCGGCGCGAGAACCTTTCTCGGCGCCGCCACGGCAGCCGCGGTCAGCGCCGCGCTCGTACTCGCCCGCCGCCGGCATCGCCGACACCACCGTCCCGGCACCCGCACCACGGCCGACTACCCCATCGCTCCTGCGGTCTATGCGCTCCACCGCGCCCACCCCACCAGCACCACGCACGCGCCCGATGACGAACCAGGAGCGCCTCGACTCGAGCAACCTCCCGAACGAAATCAAGACGCCGACGCGGGTGAGCTGTGGTTGGAGATCGGCGTCGCCGACGGCGAGACCCGACACCTCAACTTCTCCGACGCCCGCCGGGTCGGTGTCACCGGGCCAGGCGCCCACGATGTTGTTCGGGCCATCCTCGTCAACCTGGCACTTCATCCGGAACGTCCCCGGCTCAGCATCCACACGGCCGCCGTCGCCGCACTGTTCCCCGGCGGACCGCCTCCAGAACTGGGCCACTGGCATCAGATCACCGACCTGCACGCCACACCACCGGGACAGCTCGGCGACGTGCTCGTCGCCTACACCGCCGTCCTCGACGACGACGCACTGCCACCGACCGCGGGCGCCTCCGTCCTCGCCTTGGGACCATCACCGGCCGGCGCCCAGCTAGCAGTGGAGGACGGCGGAGTCGTCAGCGGCGCGAGCCACGAGGTGTCTTCGCTGTTCGGGGCCCGCCTGTTCACCGCGGACGAGGTCACAGCGCGTGATCTCCTCACTCTCGGCCGCGCCCCACAGCACGACGCCGGCCCGCCCGTGCACCCCGTCCTGCAAGACCGCGAACCACCTCTTTCTCCCTTTCCGGCACCACCCGAGCATGCCGAGGCGCCCGAGGACCGTGTGCCGTTGTCTCTGCGCGTTTTCGGCCCGGTTCGCCTGCTGTGGACCCCACCGGAGGGTGAACGAGAAGACATCACCGAGCACTTCACACCGAGGTTGCTGGAGCTTCTGGCCTACCTCGCGGTTAATCCTGGCGTCACGCGGGATACCGCGATCGCCGACCTGTGGCAGCACGCACCCTCAAATCGGCCCACCAACGCGCTCAACACCACGCTCTCCCGGCTGCGTACCGCGCTGGAGTCCGCCACCCACGGAACCGTCACCGACATCCTCGACGACGCCCGCCAACGGCGCCTGAACCTGGACAGCACCCAGATCAACACCGACTACGCCGCCTTCACCGAAGCCGACCGCACAAGCCACGACACCACCGCTGAGCCGCGCCGACTTCACGCGCACCACACCGTGGTGGAGCTGTATCAGGGCGAGCTCGCCGCCGGCATCGACAGCGAATGGATCCAGGCGCCCCGCTTCGCCGCGCTGCGCACCGCCATCAACGCCGTCAGCGCCCTGGCCCGTCACCACGCCCCCACCAACCCGGAACGCACCCTGCGCCTGCTGGAAACAGCGACAGGATTCGATCCGGCCAACGAACACCTCTACCGCGACATCATGCGCCTGCACGCCCGACTCGGTGACACCAGCGCGATCCCAGCCACCCTCGACCTACTGACCCAGCGGCTCCGCGATATCGACACCGAACCCGCCCCCGAAACCCTCGCACTCGCCACCGCGCTGCAGCACCCCGACTCCGAACCCCCCGCGACGAAAGGAGAACCCGCGCGATCGGGCGGTCTTCACCCTTCCGCCCCGAAGAGCCATTGACACCTCCACACCCGCGAGCGTCCATAAATACGCACCACACGTTCGCCCATTTCGAAGGAGACACACCATGTCGACACCAGATCCGAAGAATCGAGACGCCCACACCGCCGCGAGAATGCCGCTGTCGCCCGCAGTCGCCGAGGTCGCCTCATTCGCCCAGCACCGCGTGGCCTACACGCTCGGGCCGCAGCCGCCGATGAGGATGCCCGCCGAAGAAGGCGGAATCGTCATCACCCAGGTCGAGTCACGCCCCGATGGGGGCCTCGCCAGTTTCAACGGAGTCTGGAAACGACAGCTGCAAGCCAGTACGGTCCGGGAATCAACGCTCGTACTCCAATTGCGCTGCCCCGCCACCGACGATGACGACCACGTCGATGTGTGGCTGTGGATAGCCCGGAACCGGCGCTTCCTTCTCCTCGGACACTGGAAGAACTCCGGACCCGGATGGCCGCAGCTGGCCGCACCGCTCATTCACGCCGCCCACCACTCCAGCAGCGGCACCATGCGGCGCATCGCCTGACCACGCCCGTAGCGCGCTGAGCACGGATTACAGCGGCATTGGAGGTGCCGATGGGGGATCCACTCGTGGATCCGTTGGGGGTGGCGCCCAGAACCCCACCAGGGAGCGCCACCCCCAACGCAGGTCAGCACCCGCACAGGGGGATCCGCTGCTCTCCCCAACTGGCTTGCCCCGCAAGCCGGAAACCACATCGGCCGGCCAGCCACAGCCACGGGCACAACGACAACGACCAGGCACCAGGTCAGGCCCCGCGACCTCGCACCGCCTCACATCACCAACCAATTTCTCTATTTAATTTGCCATTCCCCTTTCTCATTTGATTCACTGGCATTTCTCTATTCGCCGAGCTGGTCACCAATTGCACGGTTTTCCAAAGCGCATTCAAATACGCTGAATCAGTCGCCAGCAAATTCCCGGAATTTCCCTGGGAAATCCGGGTTTTAGTGTTGCGCGCGGCGTGGGATCGAGTTAATTTATATGTGTCGCCAGGAACGGAACACCACCACCGAATTCCACCCCTGGCGCGAGCCATGTCAAAATCTGACTGATTGGGCAAACCATGTGCTACGCCGACACCACCGTGAACGATGACGGCACCGCCATCGCGTACTGCTACTGCGGCTGGTCGGAAAACTGTGACACGCTGGAAATCGCCGAACAGGCCGCCGAACAGCACCAGAACCGCCAGGACTAACCACCAGCCAGCCACGCTTTTTGCACCCCGCCGCATTATCGCGCGCGATTTCCTGACCCGCCGGGGTCATGTCGCCGAATTCCGCTGAACTTCGCGGCATGCCCTGACAGGACCCGGCATTTTCGGAATCACGTCCCGCCCACACGTGGACCATTTCATCCATTTTTTCGCGGCGTGAGCCATGTTCATTTTTAGGAGCCTGCCGTGCCCGCTGCCGTGGACATCACCCCGAACCCGACCACCGACATGGAAACACGGACGATGACCACTCCCACCGGTGGGCGCCTGGCCAGCGGCGAATTGCGGCGAATGGTCGCGGGCTGGCTTGTCGATCGCCCCGGTCGCGACGTGACCGCGCGCGAAATCGCGGCGGATTTGGGCCGGTCATCGGGCGCCGTGGGAAACGCCTTGCGGACACTGGTCGATCAGGGCACGGCCAAACAAGCCGGTACCGCCCCGCTGCGTTTCCGGGCCAATGACGCCACCCGATCAGCCGCCGCACCCACGGCGCGCCCGGACCCGGCGACCACCCCCAAGAAATCCGCACCAGCCAAACCAGCAAAGGCGAAAACCCCGCCGAAAAAGGAAACGCCGGTGGTCGGTCCGGTCACGCGCCCGAATGGGCAGACCTATCACCCCCGGAAATTGGCCGGGCTGCCGGACGTGACCGCGTTGCGCAAGCTGCGCGACGCGGGGATTCCCGCGTTGATGTACGGACCACCCGGCACCGGGAAAACCTCGGTGATCGAAGCGGCGTTTCCGGACTTGATCACCGTTCCCGGCGACGGGGACACCACGGTTGCCGATTTCGTTGGTGAGTACACCCAAACGCCCGAGGGTCGTTACGTTTTCGTGCATGGGCCGCTCGTGACCGCGATGCGTGAGGGCCGGTGCCTGTTCATCGATGACGCGACGTTGATCCCGCCCACGGTGCTCGCTGTGGTCTATCCCGCCATGGACGGGCGGCGGGAGATCACCGTCAAGGCCAATGGCGGTGAAACCGTCACCGCCGCAGCAGGTTTCTACACCGTGGCCGGTCACAACCCTGGCGTTCACGGGGCTGTGCTGACCGATGCGCTCGCCTCACGGTTTTCCGCGCAGATCCAGGTATCAACTGATTTCGACCTCGCCACGCAACTCAAGATCGATTCCCGCGCTGTCAGGGTGGCACGCAATCTCGCGACACGGCAGCGCACCGGGGACGTCACGTGGGCCCCACAACTGCGCGAACTGATCGCGTTTCAAAAGATCGCCGAAGCACTCGGTACCGATGCCGCCGCGCGGAACCTGATCGGCATCGCACCGGAGGACGATCGCGAGGCCGTGACAAAACTCGTCCGTGACCTGTTCAAGGTCAGCGCCGAACCGCTCTCGCTCGGCAGCCGGATCTGACCACCGCCCAGCTGAGTCCAGAAGGGACAATCATCATGACGGCACACGTAACCCATGACGACGCCGCTACCCCAACTCCAATCGACAAGGCGGATACGGCGTGGCAGGAGCTCTCATCCGCGCTCACGGACGAAGCTCCCGACATTGCCGGGCGTGACGACCTGGTGGTCACGATCGCCCCCGGAGCAGGGGGCGGCGCGCCCGGCCGGTTCCTGCCGCACCAGGCCACCATCGAACTCGACGGTACGCACCTGGGCAAGGTCGACCCCGCGACCGTCGCACCCGCCATTGCCGCCGACCGCGTTCGGTACCCGGTGGCCTGGGGTGTGTTCGCGCATGAATGCGCGCACGCGGCACACAGCAGATGGGAACCACACGAAGGCACACCGCCGAGCGTCATCGACGCCGCGATGAACCTGGAAGAATCCCGAATCGAGGCCGTCCACGTGCGCCGCCGCCCGGATGATCGGACGTGGCTGCGCGCGTCGTCCACGAAACTCATCCTCGATGAAGTCCGTGCCACGAGCGAGGACCGCGCCAGCGCGGCGCACACCGCCGCCTTGCTCCTGGCCCGCGCGGATGCCGGGATTCTCGACTGGGAGGAACTCGCCTCCCTCACCAACAAAGTCCGCGAACTTCTCGGTACCGACACGTTGCGGCAGCTGCGCGAGATCTGGCAGGAAGCACACCGCACCGCCGACGACGACACCGACGCGATGATCGACCTCGGCCGCCGGTGGTGCGCCGCGCTGGGAACCGATCCCGACGCCACACCGCCGAAACCGGGCACCACGCGATCCGATGGCACTCCTACCCCACTAGCGAAGGCCGTCACCGCAGCGATCGCGGAAGTCGACAAGAACACCACCGCCACACTGCCCGGTGATCCCGCCACTGAGAAGGCGCAAGCGAAACGGAACGAGGAGAAGGAACGGCACACGGCCTTGCGCACCGCCGCACAGGTCTTTTCCGCCCAGACACCAAGTGGTTCCGGGCCCTCGGTGTCCAAAACACGGACGCCGACTAACGGGGAGCGTCAGGCAGCACGGAAGCTGGCCCGGTCGCTGACTACCGCCGGAATCCGCGACCGCGCGACCGTCAAGACCACCTCAGCCACCCCACCCGGCCGGTTGCGGATGCGCGGTGCGCTGGCTGCCGACGCGCAACGCGCGGCGGGGGCCATGCCCACCGCCGAGCCCTTCACGCGGATCAGCCGCCAGATGACACCGGCGCCACCGTTGCGGCTCGGAATCGCCTGCGACGTGTCCGGCTCGATGCGCCGCTTCGCCAAGCCGGTCGCGAGCGCCGCGTGGATCCTCGCCCACGCCGCACGTCACGCCCAGGTCGATGCCCGCACCGCCACCGTGATCTTCGGCCGTCACGTCCACCCCATCACCTACCCGGGCGTCGCCCCGGCGAACGTGTCCGAATTCGACTGTGGCGGCGGCTGGGAGGACATCCCCGGCGCCCTGGCTGCCCTGGACGGCGCACTCGGGCTCGCTACCCCCGGCGCCGCGCGACTCCTCGTGATCGTCTCCGACGGCATCTTTTGCGACAAGCCGCGTGAGCAGGGCCAGCGCCTCCACGACCGGTTGCGTGCCCAGGGGTGCGGCGTGTTGTGGCTGGTACCGAACCGGGAAACCAGCACCCCGCTCGATGGGGCGACCGTCATCGAACTCAGCGACCCAGCAGCGACCGCGCAGGCCATCGGCCGTAGCGCCACCCAGGCATTGCGCTCCACCCGCTAGAGACCACCGCTGCATCGCAAACAGACCGCAGCGGGCCACCAAAGAGACCAAACAAGGAAATCGCTATGCACCACAACGTCACGACCATTGACGAGACCATCGGGCAGGATCCCGACCGCTACAGCTACGAGGCCACCGTCGAAGCGAACGGGAACATCTTCCGCGCCAAGGTAGTTCGTGGCCCCGACGTGGGCCGGAGCCGGGCCACCGTCGAAGTCCTGACCAGGCCGCGAACCTGGTCCCAGGTAACCGCGCAGAACCCCGGTAGCTGGTTCTCCAAGACGTCACCGCCCGACCGGCCCGGACTCAACCCGTCCCGCGAACTGCGCCCCATCGTCATCAACCTGATCAACCGGGCCATCAACATCCTCGACCTGGAACCCATCCCGCGCAGCACACCGACCACGCGTCCACGAGCGGCCCCGCCGCAACACGGGACGGTCGAGACAACTGAAAACGCTTGACTCCTCACGAGAGGAGAGCGTCCATATCCATGTAGCCGCGAACCGGCAGCGCGCGCCGGGGCTACATCGCCCTCCGGAGGGCATGACCCACCACCCCACTTCACACAGGGAGGCCGTCATGCCCAGCACCACCCAAGACAGTGCACCCGCCCGCGTTCGCACCGACACCGAAGCCAAGGTATGGGCCGCACTACACGCCCACCCCGAATCCACGACCACCGAAATCGCTCAGCACGCCGAAATCGGCCGGTCCACCGCAGGAAAGATCCTCGCCGCGTGGTCGAAATCCGGTGACATCACCCGCATCCCCGGTAGCAAGGACGGCTCTCGGCGGCTCCCCGACCGCTTCGCCCCGGCCACCGCGCCCGAACCGGACACCCCCACGCCGGCCACCACACCCGCAGAAGCCGACGCGGCCAGCGCTCCGGAAGAGCCCGAGACGAATCGGACCGACGCCACAGCTTCGTCATGTGCGCACGCAACCGCCCCCACCGGCGACGGCGAAGGCAGCGAAACGCCGGTCGCGTCTGACAAGCGCCTAGCCAAGGGCGAACTGCGTGGGATGGTTGAGGACTACCTGGCCGCCCAGCCCGGCGCGGAGTTCAGCCCGGGCCAGATCGCCAAGGCCCTCGAACGGTCGGCCGGTGCGGTCAACAACGCGTTGCACAAGCTCGCCGACGAGGGCTACGCCCGCCAAACCCAGACCTCCCCCAAGCGCTTCACCGCTAGCAGCGAGGAGCCCTAGGCCGGTGACTGCCCAGGCCCGCCCGCCACCGAGCGGGCCTGGGCGCGAGGTCGGCACGAGATCAACGACGACGTGAGATGAAAAGGAACCGAGCTATGGGGACCTTCTTCGATCGCTACGTAGTGGTCGATTTCTACGTAGGACGGGGCGTGCAAGCCGAGTGGATCGGTTCGGTACGCGCGGCGCGCGAGCCGGAAGAGATGCTGCGCACTCCATCCGGCCGAGCGCTGTTGCGATCGGTGTATGAGCGCGCCTACCGGCGCCGCGTCAATGTCCTGTTCAACAAGTGGTCCGAGCATGACCAGTGGAGCGCCACCTATCCGAACCAAGTGGGCTGGCCGTGGCCGTACCCGAGCAGTCATCACAGCGACTGGATCATCACCTTCGACCCCGGCATCGGTGCCGTGTTCGTCACGGTCGGCGGAGGAGTGGGCTGGTACCGCGTCGATCCCGAGGAGCCAACACTCCCGGACCAGGAGTGCCGCAGGAACCTCGCAGCACCCGACGAGGGTGCGAGTGGGACGCCCCATGACCCGGCCGCAGCATCACCGGTTCCGCTCCCCCAGCACCCCGCCCGCACGCTCCCGGAACCCCGTGAGCTGGAAGAGGCGATCGGGCAAATCGACCGCGACACCGACGCGCTCTGGTTCACCGTGTTCGCGCAGCTCGCCGATCGTCATGGATGCTTCCACGCCGAGGAGGGACTGACTGCGCTGCGACGGCAGATCACCTCGGAACAGCCACCGCACGTTCACAGCTGGCTCAAGCGCTACCTGCGGGAGCGCTCATGACACTCAACGACCCGGATGCCACTTGGCAGAGCATGCGCGAGGCCGTGAATCAGTGGCGCGCAGCGATCGACTACGCCGACATGGTGGATCCCTCGCACTGGGACCAAGTCAACGAGTACGCCAACGAATTGGCCGCCCACGCAGCGCAACTTCTCGACTGGCTTGATCTGGGCGGCAGACCGCCGCAGCAACTCACCCCGCCTCCACCGGGAGAGCCTGACCTGTCACATTCAGGGAGTTCAACATGACTACTCGACCCGAATACGTTGTGCGCCAGTTCCGCGAGAACGAATGCCTGATCACCGCAATTGTGCGTGACCCCGGTGACGAGCAAGTGATCATCTACGGCGTCGTGGCCCGTCGCGGGCGGCTGGTGGGCAGCTACTACTGCCTCGACCACGTCCGCGATGACTGCCGCATCGTCACCGCCGACGGGCAGCAGCACGAAAGCACCGACCCCAAACGCCCTCTCACAGAACCGTTGGCGGTGTACACGCTCACCAACATGACCACCCCGCCCGCGCACCGGCTCACCTAGCACCAAGATGCCCGTCGGGCCCGTCACCCGAGTACAACTCGGGTGACGGGGCCGACGCGTGCCCTCGGAAATCAGTTGTGCTTCTCTGCCACGTCGCACAGTGACGGGTGGCCTCGGCCACGGTAGAAGGCGACGGGGTCGACGGACTGGCCGTTGTTCTCGATCTGGAAGTGCAAGTGTGCTCCCGTGGATTCGCCGCGATTGCCGACCTCAGCGATGACCTGGCCTGCTTGAACCCGGTCACCGACGCGTACGTGGTTGAGGTTGTTGTGGCCGTAGACCGTGGTGATGCCGCCGGGGTGCTCGATGCGGACCCAGAGGCCGTAGCCGCTAGCGGGACCGGAGTCGATCACGGTGCCGGTATGGGCAGCAAGGATGGGTGTGCCAATGGGTGCGGCGATGTCCTGGCCCTTGTGCATCTCGCCGTTACGTGGCCCGTAGCCGGACGTGCATGTGCCAGTGGTGGGCACGACCCAGCCGCCGCCTGATGCAGGGGCGGGCTGGCAGTGCGCGCCGTGCAGAGCGGCGACAATGGCGCGCGCGGCTGGCTCGTGTTCGGCGTAGGCCTCGGGGAAGGCCGACTTCTGGACGGCGTCGGCTGCCTCCGTCACGCGCAGGTTCTCCCATTCGGGGACGGCGAGCAGGTGTGTGTAGAACTGGGTGGAGCTGTAGACCGGGTTCAGGATCTCCTCAGAAGAGCCCCAGCCCATGGAGGGGCGTTGCTGGAACAACCCGAGGCTGTCGCGGTCGCCCCAGGTGAGGTTTCGCAGCCAGGACTCGCGCAGCGCGGTCGCGATGGCCACGACCTGGCCTTGTTCGGGGACGTGGAGTTGCTTGCCGACGGCGACGATGGTGGCGGCGTTGCGTGTCTCCTCTGACCCGTAGCCGACCAGAGTCATCCCGTCGGTTCCTGCGACGAGGCAGGTGGACGAGCTTGTCTGGCGCGCGGCGAAGATGCTGGTGATCGCCGCGCCCGCCACCGCGATCACCATCAGCGGAAACCCGATGACCACAGCCGCGAGGAGCAGGAGGGCCTTGCTCATCGCGGTTCACCGGCCTGTCGGGGCGTGGTGGGTGTGGGCGGCATCGGGTTCGGCGCCACGATCTCTGTGCTGGAGCGGTGCTCTGGCTGCGGGCTTGGCCGGGTGCGTGGTCGTTGCGGCCATGCCGCGGCGAGGTCGTGCAGCGCTCGGCGCTGGTCGTCACGTGGCGCCAGAGGTGCCCAGATCGCCTCCGCCGGGTTGGGATGTCCCGAGGGATCGGGATCGAGAAGGTCGGCAGCGGCGGTGACGATGGGCACGTGCTCGGGGTGGTCGAGTCCACGCCAGGCGTTGGCGAGCTGGGTGCGGAGGCTGGCTTCGCGGCGGGCGGTGGGGGCCCAGAGCAGCAGCGGGGTGACGATGCCGGTGCTGGCGGCCAGCCGGGCGTAGCCGGGGAGTTTGGCTGCTACGCGCCCGGTGGTTTCGGTGCCGAGGTCGTATTCCAGGAAGAACTCGAACTCGCGACCGTCGTGGCGCCAGCGGCCGTAGGCATCGGGCCGGACGAGGTCCCCGAAATGCCGTGCGCAGCGGACCTCCGACCACCATGCCGAGACCTGCTCCAGCTCGTGGGTGTGGGCGCGGGCGATGAGGGCGGTGAAGAACTCGCCGACTCCCACGGCGTGGGCGAGGCGTTGGCTGTAGGCGATGCTGGTGGTGCGGTCGCGCCGGTAGCCGAGGGCCTTGGGGTCGATGCCGGCGTCGGCGGCGAGCACGCTGGCTCCGGCGGGCCCGAGGACGTAGTGCTGGGGTGCGCTTCCGGCATCCACGGTTGGCTGGAAGCGGTCGAGTACCGACCACTGGTAGAGCTCCCGCAGCCGCTGTCTTCCGGAGCGCGGCGATGGGAAGGCGCAGGTGGTGATCTGGGGTGCGGTGAGTACGCGGTGTTCGTGGACCATGCGGATGATCCACTTGTCTCGGCTGGTCAGGCGTTTGGCCAAACGTGCCTGGTGTTCCACGGAGTTGGCGGCTCGGGTCTGTCGTCGTGTGGGTCGTATTCCGTGCAGTGACTTCTGCCGGATGGGTTTGTTGAGCATGAGCACCTCCGTGCGTCGGGCACGGCTTTTCGAGGAATGCGGGCGGGATGTCACTCGTGTAGGCGTGGGTCGGTGCTCGGCCGTGGCGGCTGGCTGGTCCCGGTGGAGGCGGCCGGTGGTTGGGCGCTGGGGCGTGTGCGGGTGGCGGCCTGGCGGCGCAGCGTGCGGGAGCGTCCGGGGATCGCGGCCGGGAGGGGGTCGGTGACCAGCGTGAAGGGGCGTGATTGCTGGCCGTGAACGACGAGGCGGGCGGCGGCGTGGTAGGCGTCGAGGTGGGCGAGGTCGTGGTCGGTGAGGTGCGGGTGGGTGTGCTGTGCGAGGGCGCGGGCGTCCTCGGGGCTGGCGGCGAAGAGGACCTTGTTGCGGGCGTTGGTGGAGATGCCTTCGCGGAGATCGCGTGGGAGCTGGCCGAGGTGCTGGTGTGCCAGGGTCATGGAGACTCGGAAGCCTCGGGCTTCGGCGAGCATGTCCTCCAGTGGGTAGGGCAGGTTGAGGAAGTTGTGGCATTCGTCGATGTACATCGCCGCGTCGCGGCGCTCGCGCTGCGGGGTCGCGGCGCGGGCGGTGGTGGCCTGCCAGGCACGGGCCACTGCGAGGGAGCCGAAGAGTCGGCTGGTCTCGTCGCCGAGCGAGCCCTTGGGGATGCGCACGAGGCAGATTCCGCCGTCGAGCACCGCGTTCATGTCCGCTGTGGAGGCACCGGCGGTCAGGGCGTCGCGCACGAACGGGCGGAGCAGGAAGCTGCGGAGTTTGTTCATCAACGGGGCGATGACTTGGGCGCGGGAGGCCTCGGTCAGCTCGGCGTACCAGTCCCAGAATCCGCGCAGGACGGGGTCGGTGACACCGGCGGTGACGCGGTCCCGGAAGGCAGGTTCGACGAGCAGGCGGGGGACATCGGCGAGCGTGGCGATCCCGCCTTGGGTGCGCAGGGTCAGGCATGCGGCGCGGAAGACGTCGTCGGTGCGTGGTCCCCAGAACGCGGAGTAGACGCGGCGGAAGACCGAGACGAGATTGTCGACGGTGACGTCCACGGCCTCGCCGTCGAGGGGGTTGAGGCAGGGTGGGCGGCTGCGGGCGTCGGCGTCGAAGAGGACCAGCCGGTCCGCGGCCGTCTTGGGCAGGCGCGAGAGGACGTCGGTGACGAGGTCGCCTTTCGGGTCGATGACAAGGCAGCCGCGTTCGGCCTCGGCATCGGCGAGGATCATCTGGGCGAGCAGGGTGGATTTTCCGGAGCCGGTCGCACCCATGAGGTGCAGGTGTTGGCGGGCATCAGCGGCGCGCAGGCCCACGCGGCGGGTCTGCCCGGTGTCGGTGGAGCCCAGCGGCTTGACCTCCGGCCCCGGTGCGGCGACCTCGGGTGGTGGGGTCAGGGCGCGGGCACCCGCGCGGTGCAGGCCGGGAATGGCCTCATCGGTGGGCAGGTGCGCCAGCGCGGCGATCTCGGGGACCGAGAGCAGGTCTCCCCGACCGAAGCCACGGTGGCGCAGTGCTGTGGCGGGGCGGTGCAGTCGGTGGCGCCGGTAGCGGTTGTGGTCGGTGTAGGCCGCGAAACAGGTGGCCACCGTGTGGGCCCGGCCGCGCAGCACTCGGCGGGCTCGGCGTCGCTGTTCGGGATCGATCGGACGGGCAAGCGTGGTGCTGGCGGCGTAGCGCAGGCGGGTCTCGTACTGGCTGCCGCGTTGTTTGGTGACACGGACCCTGTCCTGCGCGGAGCGCTCCAACCGCGTGTGCGCATCTTCCTGCCCTCGCGTGGACTTCGTCTGTGGCGAGCGCGCCGTTGCGGGAGTGAGAAGGTCGAAGAGGAATCCGCGCAGGTGCGCAGCGCCGGTGAGTCGGCGTCCGGCGGCGGGGCGGGCGAGTACTTGCACGCAGACGTACTCCCCCGGGCCGAGGCCGCTGGGTGCGGCCAGGACCGCGCGCAGCGGGTCGGTGTCGAAGTCGGTCTTAATCGGCAGCGTCTCGGGTCGGGCCAGGCGGAGTTCTCCGCCGACAACCAGGGTGTGCTCCTCGTCGGGCTGGGGGATGGGTGAGGTGGCCGGCTGGGTGTGGGTGCGGGCGCCGGGCCAGGCGGCTTCGACGGCGCGCTCGATGAGGCCGGGCGGGATCGTGCCGGGCACCCAGATCTGGATGGTGATGCCATCGCGGGTGATGACGTACTCGCACGCCAGATGGGGCTGTCCGAGCAACGCGCGTTTCCACGCCGGCCGGAGCAGCCCCACCAGATGTGACCACAACGCGGCCCCACCGGCGGCATCCACTGTGGGCGGCGACTGGATGGTCACGACTTTGGCGTTGTGGATCAGCCTGTTTCGCCGATATGCGCGCAGTGCGAAACGCAACAGAGTGACCGTTCCGAGGCCAGCCAGCATCAAAGCGAGCAGTAGTGGGCGGTGCAGGAGGGAGTGGATCGCGGTCTCGGGGTCCTGGAGGTAGTTGGCGATGCTGTCCCCGAGGAGTTCGACCGGGTTCCACAGGTTCGGAAAGACGCGCAGAAACATCGATCCCCCGCTCTTGTCGAGAAAGTGGGCTGTGGACGTGGGGTTTAGAGGTCGATCCAGTCGTCGGTGTCCGCGTGGGTGGTGGCGGACTGGAGGAATTCCGGGTCGGTGGTGACGAGGTCGTGTTCGACGGGTGAGGCCACGGTGTGCAGGGCGACCCATTGGGTTCCGGTGGACAGCAGGGCTTGGCCCTGGTCGGCGGTGAGCAGGTACTGCCGTGCCCCCGCGGCGAGCCCGAAGTGCGTGGCGACCTCGTCGATGGCTTGAGGTGACTGGCGCAGCAGGATCTGAGTGGTCGCGTTGCCCACGATCGCCTTGCCGAGGTCGCTGCCCAGCAGATCGCCGACGTCTTGGGTGGCCACGGTCAGGCCGCACCAGTGCTTGCGTGCAGCTTTGGCCATCCGGAACAAGAACTCCGCTCCTGCTGTGTGGCTCATCAGCAGCCACGCCTCATCGACCACGACCAAGCGTCGGCGGCGCACGACAGGGTGGGAGACCTCGCGCCAGATCGCGTCGAGGGTGAGTGCGGTTCCGATCGCCTGCAGTTCCGGTGGCAGGTCTTTGAGGGAGAACACGACCAGGTGCCCGTCGGGGCGGGTCGTGGTCGGCCCGTTGAACAGGGTGTTGAACGCGCCGTCGACGAAGGGCCGAAGGCGCTCGGCCAGCTCTCGGTCGCCGGTGGCGTGCAGTGTGTCCCGGAGGTCGGCGAGCAGGGGTGCGGGGCGTGACCAAGTGCGGGGGTCGGTGGTGATGCCCGCGTGGCGGTAGGTGGCGGCGATGGCCTCGTCCAGGGTGCCGCGTTCGGCACTCGAGAGGGAGCTGCCCAGCAGCAAGGCCAGGACGGTGTGCAGGAACAGGCTGCGACGGGCCAGCGCGTCGCTGGGGGCGCTACGGCGCCCATCCGGGCCGACGGTGACCGGGAGGTCGAAGGGGTTGAGCGTCACGCCGGGTGCGCCCAGGCGCAGGATGGTGCCGCCGACGGCTTCGGCGAGCCGGGTGTATTCGTCTTCGGGGTCGATGATGCTGGCCTGCACGCCCTGGTAGAGGTGGCGCAGGAGTTCGAGTTTGACCAGATAGGACTTGCCCGCGCCGGATCGTCCGAGGACCACGGCGTTGTGGTTGTCGGCGGCGAACCGGTCCCAGTGCACCAGGCCCGAGGACTGGGCGTTGTAGCCATACAGCACACCGTCGGTGGTGGACTCCAGATCGGCGGGGTCGGCGGCAGGAAGATCCGGGGAGGTGAACGGGAACGCCGTGGCCAGGGCGTGGGTGTCGAAGGTGCGCCGCATCCCGAGCGGATCGAGCCCGACCGGCAGGGTCGCCACCCAGCCCTGCACGCTGCGGTAGGTGGTGGGTTTGGCATCCAGCAACATCGAGGACGCCAGCGCGCGCACGGCGGTGACCTCGTCGGCAAGATGTTGCTCGCTGTGGGCGTGCACGGTCAGATACAAGCCGAGACGGAACATTTTCGATTCACCGCGGGCGATGCGAGTCGACAGTTCGTAGGCGTCCTCGGTCGCGGCCTCGACGTGGGGGTCGGCGAGACGGCCGTGCTCGGCGGTGTGACGGCGTCCGGATTCCAGTTTCGCCAGTTGCTGTTTCAGGTGTTTCGCGGCGTGGGCGGGGTCGACGGGGTCGATGTGCAGGGAGACGTCGAGGCGGCCGGGATAGTTCAGCAGGGGTTGCAGCCATCCCGCGTTGACCTCGCGCGGATAGCCTGCGATGGCGAAGGAGGCGACCCACTCGCCGGCGACGGTGAGGTGCCGGGCGCCGATGGTCATCGAGTCGGGCGTGAACACGCTGTGCTGCGGGGTCATGGGGTGGCCTCCCATCCGTGCGGGTCGACGAGTTCGTCGGGTGTGGCGTGGTGGGTGGTGATGACCTCGGACGGGCCGGCCAGAGCCGCCTCGGCGGTCCCGGTGTGGTCGGGGTTGCAGGCACCGGCCAAGACGTGAGTGGCCTGGGCGGTGTCGAGCACGGTGAGCCGGATGCTCGCGGGGGCGAGAAGGTCGATCGCCTCGTTAACGCGCCGGAGCAGCCGGGCTTCGGCGGCGTGTCGTGCGCCCGCATCCATCCCCCGCCGTGGCTGTCGTGGACGCCGTGGACCGGTGTCGGTGCTGCCGGGTGTGGGTGCTTCGCGGAAGACGAGCAGGACCTGGCGGCGGAGCAGGTCGGTGTGGCCGGCCAGGTGGGTGAGGAACTCGGCGTGTTCTTCGGCCGCGGTTTCCAGAGCCGGATGCGGCAGGCTCGGGGCCTGCTCGCGCAGAGCGGTGATCTTGTCGGTGAGGTCGCAGCGCTGTGCACGGATGAGGATTTGCACGGGTGCGGTCAGGGAGTGCAGGTAGCGGGCGAAGGCACCGACGAGGGCTTCGTGCTCGGTCTGGGTGCGCAACGCGAAGTTGACGGTGCTGGCCGCGGCGACCAGGGCGATGCCCTCGCCGGCGAGGTCGACGACTCCAGCCTCACCGGTGCTGGCCGGTTCCACGCCGCTGGCCGGGGCCGCCACGGCCCCCAGCCGGGGAGCCTTCGTGGTCGTGGCAGCCGGCACGAGCCACTCCGGGACAGGCTCGGCCGGAGTGGGATCGGCGACCCGGTGGCGCGGGGACAAGCGGTGCCGCACGGCCGCGCCGACCAGCCGGTAGAGGGCGATGCCATCCCGCTGGCCCAGGGCGAGCACGAGTGCGGCTGCGGCGATCGGAGTTGCCAGGACCGCGAAGACCGGCAACGCCAGGATGCTGCGGGTGGCGGCCCAGGCTCCGTAGAGCAGGGCGCCGGTCGCGGCCAGCAGCGTGAGTTGGCGGGCAGTAAGTCCGGCCAACAGGCGGTCTTCGCGGTCCACATCGGCGGGGATGCGTGCCGGTCCATTCATCGGGTACTCCTCGGTGGACGATCGCCTTCGGGCCAGGTCAGCGGCAGTTCGGGCTCAACGGGCTCGGACGCGCGGCCAGGCGGCGCTGCGGAGGCCGGCTTCGACGGAGACTCCGGCGGTGTGGCGGCTGTGGTGTGCGGCGGTGTCGAGGCCGACTGGGTACGGGACTGGGGACGGGGTTTCCTGGCTGTCGTGGGCAGGTCGAGCGGCAGGGCGTATTGGCCGTGCTTGTCCGGGCGAATGCCCTTGTAGGCGGGAAGGTCCGGTGGTTTCCGGCGGCGTGGGCGCGGCGGGCGAGCGTGCGCGGCGACCTCGCCGGAGTTGGTGAACAACGGCCGCTGCCCGCTGCCCCGCGTGGTTCGGACCGCCGCCGATGGTGGTGCTGGGGCCGGTGGTGGCGTGCTGGGTACGGGTGTGCCTCCGATGAGGGGCAGGTGGTGTTGGCCGCCGGGTGGGACCGTGGAGGGGCGCATGCCGGGTTGCCCGGGTGCCTGGGGTCGGGCGGTCGGGTGGGGGCGGCCGGTGCGGGTGAACAAGGTGCCCTGGCCCGGTCCCGGCGTCGCATCGGTGGTGGCCGGAGTGGGGTTGTCGTGCAGGGTGTGGCGGCCGGTCGCGTCGGGGTGGTGGCGGGTGTGGATGGGCAGCATGTGTTGTTGCCCGACTTCGGTGCTGGTCGGCACCGCACCGGGGCCAAGTGGTGGCGGCAGGGCGTTGCGGCTGGGTTTGCCGTCGCGGGTCCACAGCGCGGCCTGTCGCCCGCGTGCCGCCGAGGTGCGAGTGGGCGGTGTGTGGGTGTGGGTGGTGCGGCGCGTGGGTCGACGGGTTCGTGCCAGGCGTCCGAGTGGGAGAAGCATTTGCCCACCGGCCGCCGTGTGCACGTTCGAATACGGATCGGGTGCGGTTTCGCTGTGGGTGGAGGGCTTGTTCTCGCCCGCACCGGCGGGCCGGCCGATGGCGGCTGAGGCGCCGCGAATGAGGCCGAAGGTCTTGTAGGCGATCAAACCTCGGACCATGGATCCGAGAAACGAACGGTGGCCGTTGTGCAGTGACCCGAGGATCCAGAATGGGATTTTGATGAGGATGTAGCACATCGCGATCGCGATCAGAAGCTGCGCCATCACACACCTCACAATCGAGGTCTAGAAGAGCGTGACCCCGCCGGGCAGGAAGAAGAGTCGGATGGTCGCGACAAAGGCCAGTGATTGAGCGACTTGCACGGCCAGCACTCCGCCGAAACAGCGCCACCACCAGTAGGCGACCGCTTCGGTATGGGGCAGGGCGTGACACATCAGCATCAAGGGCGCCGCGATCAGCAACAGGACGGTGAGTGCGACTCGGACGACATAGGTGAGCAGCACCGCGATGATCATGACGACGAGAACGAGAACGGTGAAGATCACATACAGTTCGCTGAGTTGGCCTTCTCCCTGGGGGAGGCGGCCGCGAAGAGTGTTCGTGAATTCTGCGGCCGTTTCCGCAGCTTTGCCCGGGTCTCCCACCAGAACGGCGACCGAGAGCGCGTTGGCGAATTCAATGGCTTTCCCTCCGAAGAACAGGGACATGTTGGCGGCGGTGAACGCCACGGCGATGCGGGGCAGGAATTCTTTGACCGAGGCTCGTGTGTGCAGAGTCTGGTAGGTCATCGCGCTCAATCCAGCCAGGGTGATCAGCAGGCCGGAGCAGGCGAGCATGATGCGTTGTGAGCCGCCCCAGATTTGGCCGACGACCGGCAACTCATGCAGTGCAGGAGTCGCAAGCAATGAGTGCGCCAGCCAGTCCAACACTGCGTTGAGTCCCGAGGTGGCGATGTTTTCGAAGAATCCCCAGAACCATCCGGTGAGGAATTCTTGAATCCACCCGTGCTCCTGCGCTTCATTCCCATCCGGTGGCGGCGCAGGAGCAGCGGGTGGGGCCGGTGGGGCCGTGCTGGGCAACGGCAATGGCGGGGCGTCGACCGGCACCGAGGAGGGCGGTGCGGTGGGATCCGGAAATGGCAGTGGAATGTCCTGAGCGTGGGCTACGGCCATCACTCCGCAGAGCAACCACAGCACCGTTCCGGCCACCGCGAGGGTGGTGCCGCGTCGCGCGGCCTGATGGGACATGGGTTTACACCTCAAGAATTCCCTTGAGGATGCCGACCAGAATCGGCGCGAGAGCGCAGACAGCGAACCCGTAGGCGGCGTGCTTGACCGCTTGCTTGGCTTTTTCGACTTCGCTCGGGTCCCCGCCCGCGAGTAGATAGCGCAGCCCGCCGATGGTGAGGAACAACGTGGCGACCACCGCGAGAATGCCCATGATCCAGTTGCGGGCGTTGTTCATGACCGTTTCGAGGTTGGCCGCCTCGGCGAGAACCATCACGGGAGCCGAGTGACCGGTCGCAGCGCCAAGCAGCATGCCGGCCAGGGCGATCCCCGCCGCGAGAACGAACCGTGGGCGCCGTGCGACTCGCCGTGGGCAGCGTGGTCGCACGTGGTCGGCGCGGTGTTCGGGGTGGGGTGTGGCGGTGTTCAGTCGCATGGGGTGTCCTCCTTGCGCTCGGGCGCCGGCGACGGCAGAGCGGGGCGATCCCCGCACTTCTGAACTCCGGATTCGCCGCAAGTTCGGGACAACCCGTCAGCGCACCGCCGCCGACCGGCGGACGTGCTCCGGGCAGGGCTCGCCGTCTGGGCAGTGGTCTCGTCGTCGTGGCCGGAGTCGCTGTCGTCGCGGAGGTAGTCGACGAGCTTGCGTTCGGCGCGCTGCCGCTTCTTCTTGATCGCTTCGTAGCTCGCGCCGGAGCGCTCGGCGACCTCGGTCAGCGGGATCCGTTCCAGGCGGGTGGCGCCGATCAGGTGGGCTTCGTCGGGGGTGATGACCTCGTCGGCGACCGCGCGGGCCAGGACGATGTCGGGGTGTCCCCACGGCCGGGGCGGGGGCGAGGAAGACGGCGTGGTGCCCGCTGGCAGTGGCGTGTCCAGGGCTTCGCGGACCGCGGTGTGCCCGGCGCGGTAGGCGGCCCACCGCAGGCGCACCATGATCTGCTTCCGGGAGCAGTCGATCTGCGCGAGCTCGGCGATAAAACCTGCGAGCACCGCTGCTTCGATATCCGCGGTGTCGCCCACGAACCGCGAGGTCAGTGCGGCACTGGTCCGGATCAGCGCCGGCAGCGCCACGCCGACGCACCCCAGGGTCCACACAGCTCCCTCGGCACGGGAGGCCGACACCAGGTGCGCCCACACCGCATCGCGGGTGTCCTGCGAGCAGGCCCTGCGCAGCAGGCAGTCCCTCAGCTCATCGAGCCGCAGCATCCGAGCGGGCAGATCTGGGAAGTCACACCCGTTGACCGTGATCGGCTCGGGCCTGGTCACCAGCCACGAAAAGGATTGACGGGCGGCCGCGAGCGGCGACAATTCCCGCCCGCCGGATTCATTCTTCGAGTTCGAGTTGGATCGCATGACGTGACCTCTCTGCAAACGCCGAATCAACGACCTCTGCATCACGCCATGCGCACCACTGCACACCTGCTACTTGCCTCTCACGAAATTCATTCCGCACGACTACGCAAAAACTACGAACGAGAAGAACCCGAGTCGGCAAGATCGAACCCACGCGCAAACAAGCGAGCCACCTAGACACTCCGCAGACCGATGAGCTGCGACGTTAGCGGACTGAAGTCGACGCAGACCCACCACACGCGCACTACTACGAGCCCGCCGTCAAGATCGAACTAATTTACCCACGGCGATCAATCCTAAAATTTCCCCGAGATCACAGGCGCCGCCCACGTCCTCAGAATTTCATTTCGCGCCTGTCCCCGAACGTGCCCGGACTCGGAGTTCAGAGGTGTCACAACCGCGAACGGACCGCACCGTTCAGGGGCTTGCGGAGGAACGCAATGAGCGCCTCGGAATCTCGATCACCATCGAGCCAAATTGATACCGACCCGACAAAGTCGAGCACGCAGACAGCACCCACGCGCCCAGCCGGCGAACCGACAACGAAGACGGGCGACACCACCCCGACCACCGTGTGGCCCTGCCCCACAGCGACTGAGGCACACGGCCCGCAGCGGTGGCCTCGATCAGTACTCGACGAGATCATGCGGGCCTTCTGCAGCGCGGGCGAGAGAGTCGCGTTCCTCAACGCGACCCCTGCGGAACTACCGGCGCTGCACGGCGTGCTCCGCGCACACCAGCGGCGACCCGTGGACGAACCGGTTGCCCAGGGAACGGTCGATCTGGCGCTCGCCGTTGTACCGCCCGAACCCGGCCACGCCGAGCAGAGCAAGCACCTGGCTCAGCAGGCCGCAGCTGCGCTCCGCGCGGGTGGGGTGCTCGTGGTTCTCACGCACCACCAGCTCCATGACGGGCGGCTGGTGGATCCCACGGGCGCGGTGGTCACGACCGCGCAGGATGAGGATCTGCTCTATCTCCAGCACGTCGTGGCACTGCTCGCGCCGTTGAAGGAGCTCACACGATCCACACGACCAGCACCCGACGGCGCCCCTTCGGTGCACAGCCGTGTCCACCTGGACCTGCTGGTCTTCGCCCAGCCCCGCCAACCCGAGCCCAACACGCACCCGGCCGCACGGACCGAAGGAGCCCAGCGATGACCGACACCCACCTGCCCCCGCTGTCGGTGTGGGCCACCGCTCAGGCCGCCCCGGTCACCCAACGCAAGGGCCGCTATCTCCGGGAGTCCACCGCACACCCGGCCAAAATGCTGCCCGCCATCGCCGCGCACGCCATCGCCCACTACACCCAGCCCGGCGACACCGTGCTCGACCCCATGTGCGGCATCGGCACTACCCTGGTCGAAGCACTGCACCAGCAGCGACGCGGCATTGGTGTCGAATACGAACACCAGTGGGCTCAGATCGCCCAGCACAACCTTGACCGCGCCCACCGCACCGGCACCGACACACCCGGGCGCGTCCTCCGTGGCGACGCCCGCCAACTCGACTCGGTTCTGCCTTCCGAGCTTCGCGGCACGGTCGCACTCGTGGTCACCTCACCGCCCTACGGCCCCTCCACCCACGGCCGAGTCACCACCGGCGACGCCGGCGTGCACAAGCGGCTCCACCGCTACGGCAACACCCTCGACCGAGGCAACCTCGCCAACATCGGCCACCACAGACTCCTCACCGGCTTCACCCGCATCCTCACCGCCACCGCCCCCTACCTTCGCCCCGGCGGCCACGTCGTCATCACCCTCCGCCCCTGGCGCGAAAACGCCGAACTCATCGACCTTCCATCCCAAATCCACGAATGTGGACTCCGCGCCGGACTGAACCTCACCGAACGCTGCGTCGCGCTCCTGGGACGCGTCGCCGACGACAAGCTCGTGGCCCGCGGCAGCTTCTTTCAACGCGACTTCGTGCGCAAACAACGCAAGGCCGGACTCCCCCTCCATCTCATCACTCACGAAGACGTCCTCGTCTTTCGCAAGCGCTGAGCGACAGAGCGGGTTTACAGGAGGCGCAGTAATCATGTCGAGGCAACCAGACGAGTGCGAACCCGCCGTAGGAAATAGCGGAGGGGAGAACGAGTCGTCCCGACTCTATACACCTTCGGAAGTCGCACAGATTCTGCGTGTTCCTGAATCATGGTTGCGGCGAAAGGCCAGCTCGAGGAGCATCCCTTGCACCTTCTTGGGAAAGCATCTTCGTTTCAGTAATAGGGACCTCGAAACCATCGTTCACGAAGGCTCTCGGAGCGCCCACCGCCGCTGATTGAGCCATTCATTCATCTTGCAGGTACCGCCAAAGCGCGGCGAACACATACCGCTTGACATTCCCACGAAGTGGAGCGTGAATGTTCACACCCCGCAATTAGCGAACACTTTACGTAGGTGGAGTCACTTTTATGGCATGGCATGAGGTACACGGAAGCGGCTGGCGCGTACGTTACTACCACAATGGGGAACTGCAGACAGAGACTGGGTTCACATCGAAAACCGAAGCCCAGAAGCGCGCCAGCGACGTTGAGTACGAGATGCGGAACAAGACTTTCGTCGCCCGCAGCAAAGAGTCCGTCACGTTTGAAACATGGGCGCAGACCTGGGAAGAGGCGCACGATGTCAGCAAGGGAACTTGGCTGAAGTACCGCTCTCACCTGAACAACCATCTGATCGCGAAGTTCGGCGATACACCCCTGGACGAAATCAGTCACATCAAAGTCAAAGGTTGGGCGAAGAACCTACGCCGAAGCCTCGCCGATGCTACGGTGCGCGACATCATCACACTTCTCTCGATGATCCTTGGTGATGCCGTCGAGGAAGACCTGATCACCAAAAACCCATGCCGACGGCTCAAGTTGACACTCGAGTCGTCACCTCCGAAGGAGACGGTCACAGCTCGCTCACTCCTGCGAATTGTCGAGCGTATACCCGAGCATCGGACGCTTGTGCTCACAGCGGCGTTTACCGGCATGCGCTGGGGCGAGATCGTCGGCCTAACATGGCGGAACGTCAATCTCGATGAAAGCACGATTACTATCGATCACAAAGTCGGTGCTCTTCATGAAAATGGCGGAAAACTCGAGCTCGGACCGCCTAAGACACCATGCAGTGCACGGGTAATCCATCTTCCACCGTTCCTCGTAGAGATGCTGCGCGAACACCGTTCCCAACAGCCGAGCGATCACGTGTTCACCGGTGTCCGAGGCGGGCTACTGCGCCGCGCGAACTTCCGCAGCCGCTTTTGGCGTCCAGCAGTGGCCGGGCACAAGCAACGCGGTTGGGCCGCACTGCAGCCCAACCTGACCTTCCACGGTCTCCGCCACACCCACAAAACGTGGCTCAACGAGGACCACGTCGACAAAGCCCTACAGTTCCAACGACTCGGCCATCACCTGCCCGGAGTCGAAGGAATCTACTCGCACTGCAGCCAGCCCATGATCGACCACATGCTGACCAAACTCGAAGACCGCTGGAAGCAGGCACAATCCAGCATCAAGAGAGAGCCTGCACTCTAGCCACGACCAGCACCGAGTGGCACCACCTCCACGTGCGTGGAGAGCACTCCCTCGCTACCTGGATACAGGGTCGGTCTAGCGGACCACCTCCACGTGCGTGGAGAGCACTGCGACGACGCGCGCCCGTGGAACCTCCCGAGCGGACCACCTCCACGTGCGTGGAGAGCACGCGAGTTTGCGGCCGACCACGCCGAGGGCGTGCGGACCACCTCCACGTGTGTGGAGAGCAAACGCCCGCCGTCGATCGCCTGCGGCGGGACCTTCGGACCACCTCCACGTGCGTGGGGAGCACCGAAACATCGCCCCCTGGTTCGGAAAGGACTACGGATCACCTCCACGTGCGTGGAGAGCACGTAGCGGGATCGCCTCGGCCGCCCGGTCACGCCGGACCACCTCCACCTGCGTGGAGAGCACTCCTCTAGCAGGTCCAGCTGCGCGCTGGTGCGCGGACCACCTCCACGTGCGTGGAGAGCACTTCAGCGAAGTCCCCAGTCGGGCCGCTTCGTCCGGACCACCTCCACGTGCGTGGAGAGCACTTCGCTGGTGGCACTGGAAGTCGGTTTTCCGCCGGACCACCTCCACGTGCGTGGAGAGCACTTCGCTGGTGGCACTGGAAGTCGGTTTTCCGCCGGACCACCTCCACGTGCGTGGAGAGCACCTCGATGCTGGCCGGGGCGAGGAGGCCGTGATCGGACCACCTCCACGTGCGTGGAGAGCACACCGGTTTCGCCGCAGTGGGGCCTTTCTCGACCGGACCACCTCCACGTGCGTGGAGAGCACACTTCATGACCTGCAGTTTTGGGAGTGGTGGCGCGCGTTTTCCGTCATGATAGGTCTGCTCCATTCGAGGGAAGATCCGTACTTCCTGCCCGATGGCTTCCCTGGTTTTCTACCGTGTGGTCTGGATGCCAGGTAGCTGGGGACGGAGTTTGTGTGGTGGACGGCTTTCGGGTCGACCTGACCGCGTTGGGACACGCCGCGCAGGGCGTGCGCGAAACGATCGAGGCGATGAACCGCAAGCCCGTAGCGGATCTTGATTGCCCGGCTGAGGCGTTCGGTCATCAGCGCCTTGCCACCACGGTGAGTGAGTTCTGCGATCGGTGGGATGTCGGAGTCAGCAACCTCGCCGAGGATGCTGAGGAGGTTTCTGGGCGCCTCGATCAGTGCGTGCAGGACTACCGTCGCACCGATGAGGCCGCGCGAGCACACCTCGCCGGCGTCATCGCCCGTGCGTCCGGCGAGGACCCGGCGGCCGAGTGATGGCGGCGGAACTCGGCTCCACCGATGACCCCAAGGCCCTCATCCCCGGTGACACCGCCGCCGTGCGCGCGACCTCGGAGGCGATGCGGCGCTACGGCGATTCCCTTGCTGAGGCTGGTGACGGGCTCAAGCGCATCGACAGCAGCGAAGGCTGGCAAGGCGAGGCAGCCGAGCAATTCCGGGCGGCCTTCGATGGCGAGCCCACCAAGTGGATCACCGCCGGTGACAGCTTTCACCACGCCGCCGGGGCCCTGGAGAACTACAGCCAGACCCTGACCTGGGCTCAAAGCCAGGCTGCCGAGGCGATCCGGCTCTGGAACGAAGGCGAAGCCGCAACCGAGCAGGCACAAGCCGACCACGCCCAGCGGGTCGAACAGGCCCAGCAGCACGCCCAGCCGGGCGCACCGGCACCGCAGATCGCCTTCCATGATCCGGGCGAGGCCAAACGCCAAGCCGCCCGAGCGATTCTGGACCGGGCCCGCAGCCAGCTGTCCACGGCCGGTGACCAGGCGGCCGACGTGGTCGGCCGAGCACGCGACACGGCTCCGGCCGAGCGAAGCTGGATCGCCGAGGCCGGTGAGGCGATCGGGGATGCCGCGGCGACCGCGGTCAACGGGCTCGCCTCGTTCGGCAACGCTGCCCTGCACCATCCCGAACTCGTCGTCGGGGCGGTCGGTGGCGTCGCACTTACTGCCGTCAGTTCAGCCGCTATGGCCGGCGGTGTCGTACTCGACGCCACTGGTGCGGGAGCGGTGGTCGGTGCGCCGGTGAACTACGTCGCCGGGGCGGGCATGGTCGCCGGCGGGGCGATGGTCGCCGCTTCGGTCGGCGGGCTGGGGGCCGAAGCAGCAGGTGACGACTCTGTCGAGGCCATCGACGCCAGCGACGCCGAACCCGCCCCAGCGCCGGAGCTGCCGTGGGAAGACCCAGCCGTGCAGGAGAAACTTCCCGAAGAATGGGGAGACGGCAACGCCACCAAGAAGGGCGTGGGGCAACGCTGGCAAGACCCCAACGACCCAGGTAGCGGCGTTAGAATCGACCAAGGGAACCCGAACAACTCCCAACCCACCCAGCAGGTCGACCACGTCATCGTCCGCGACCAAGGCAAAGTCATCGGCCGGGACGGCGAGCCGATCTCCGGGTCGGTCAAGCAAGACCCCGAAAACGCGCACATCCCGCTCAGCGAATGGAAGCAGTGGAAATCGTGGAACCACCCGTAGACCCGATCCGCTACCCCGACATGCGGGCCGAGGTCATCGACGCGGTCGCCTCCCTCGCCGACCCCGACTACCAGCAGAAAGTCTGGATCCGGCGCGAGTACCCGCAACCGGGCTTCTACGACGACCTCACCATCAACATCAACATCCTCTTCGACGACGTCTGCGTCCTCCCCGACCCCCGAACCCGCGTCGGCATCGTCCTGCACCCGGGCGAAGTCGACGCCATGAAGGCCCTCGGCGACGTCCTCGACCCCCTCATCGACGAACTCGGCGACGCCACCGACGCCCAATACCTCAACCACCCACAGTGGACCAACATCGTCACAGCAGCCCAACACGCTCGCCAAACGCTCATGCACAGCGACGCAGCCAAATCCTGAAACGCCCCACTCGCACTTTTGGCCTACTGTCGAAAGGAATTCGACAACCACGGTTTGCAGAGCGCGCTCCTGCGCGCACCGGGCGCTAAAGCAGGATTTCGTGGCACAGTCACCGAAACCGTGACACATGTTCTGCTGGCCGCGACGGACCCGTGGTCACCATAGGCTATGATCTGGAACACCGCCACACAATCCTCATTCCCACTCGGCACCAGGTCGGCGAGATGAACGTCGGGAGTTTCGCTCCTGGAGGTGCTGAAGGAACGTGTAGCGCCGCTGACGCAGTCCGGGGTAGCGCGCAGTCGTTCAATCGGGCTATCCAATCACCGATGTAGCGGACCACCTCCACGTGCATGAAGAGCACCGCACGGTGCTGCTCCTCAGAGTGATCGTGTTCGGACCACCTCCACGTACGTGGAAATCACCTCGATCGAGGCCAGCCACAACACCCGTACCGGCTACGGATCACCTCCACGTGCGTGGAGAGCACCAGAACGCCCGGGGCGGGCAAGAAGACAGCTTTGGATCACCTCCACATGCGTGGAGAGCACCCGGCGCCGCTCCTCGACCCGATCGACCCCGGCGGACCACCTCCACATGCATGGAGAGCACGTGATCGAGCCGTCCTTGCGGCGGGCGTTGAACGGATCACCTCCACGTGCGTGGAGAGCACAACGACCAGCTCCGTCCGTCACGGTCGGGCCGCGGATCACCTCCACATGCGTGGAGAGCACCAGTGCCGGTGCTCGGCTTCTCGCCGCTGGTGCGGATCACCTCCACGTGCGTGGGGAACACCGAAGCCGATCCAGGTCTGGGATGTTCCCGACCGGATCACCTCCACGTGCGTGGAGAGCACGATCGCCATTCCCTCGAAGATCTCCTGCTGGGCGGATCACCTCCACGTGCGTGGAGAGCACGTTTTCGCTGCTCCTCGGCGCTTGTTGACGAGCGGATCACCTCCACGTGCGTGGAGAGCACGTAACGAGAGAGCCACACACGCCTCGTCGGACCGGATCACCTCCACGTGCGTGGAGAGCACACTTCGTGACCTGGTGTTTTAGAAGGGGGCTTGCACGTTTTCGTGATCTTGGTGCTGTTCTGGGTTGGTGAAGGCGATGAGTTGGAGTCCGTCGAAGTCGATGGGGTGTCGGCGTCGTTGGCCGGCGGTTTTGACGGTGTAGCGCTGTTCGTTGTCGTCGGGGTGGACACAGACTGCCGCGCCGTCGCCGACGGCGTTGGTGACGTGCTGCCAGAGGTGGTCTCGGACGCGGGCAGAGATCGAGCCGACGTAGAGGCCTGGTGCTGGTTCGGTGAGCCATCGTGACAACGCGCCCCGGAGGTAGTCGGGGATGGCGGTGGTGTGGATGACGACGAGGTTGGGCATGTGGTCACGTCTCGAGTTCGTCGGCGTAGTTGATGCCGGCTTCGACTGGTCCGAGGTCGGGGTCCCAGAGGTGCACGAGTTCGTTGGCTTCCGGTTCGTCGCCGGGTTCTGGGAAGGTGATATCGGGGTTGAGGAGGCGTTGGATGTCGGTGACGATCGTCGGGAGTAACCGGTAGAGGCGGAAGTTCTCGCGGAGTCGTCGGCGAGCTTCCCGGTCGGGGTTGACTTCTTTGTGCAGGGAGAAGGCCAGCGGGATGGTGTGTTTGGCCTTGTACAGATCGGCGATGTCGTAGACGAAGGAATGTTGTTTTCCGCTGTGGATGAAACCGAGGGCTGGTGAGCAGCCCAGGGCGAGGATGGAGCTGTGCACGGTGCCGTAGAGGGCTGTGTTCGCTGCGGAAAGTGCTTGGTTGACGGGGTTTTGCTGGTCCCAGTTGGTGGGGTCGTAGTTGCGGCGGAAGCCGCGGAGGCGGTGGCGGTCGGCGAGTGTTTGGTAGAGGACTTTCATCCGGTGGCCTTCGAGGCCACGGAGGTGTTGGAGGCTGGGGCCCGGGGGAACGGTGGTGCCGAATCGGTGTTGGTACATGCGGCTGACCACGGTGAGGCGTTGTTCGTCGTCGGCCCAGGCTCGCACTTGGTGTTCGAGCCAGTCTGTGGTGAGGTCGGGTGGGTGGGCGCCGGCGTAGAGCCGGACTCCGCCGGATCCGGTCCACAGCACGGTGGTGTTGTGGCGGGCGCAGGTGGCGATGGCGGGTTGGGTGGCTGAGGTGCCGGGGCCCAGCAGCAGGGTGCTGATCGCCGCGACGGGCAGATAGACCCTGCTGCTGGTGCCGTCGTGCGCTCGATCTGGGCGCACACGCCGGTGTCGTCCTGCACGACTCGGCAGTGTTCGAGGTAGAGGAACGAGAGCGAGTCGGCCACGCGGGGCAACATCGCGACAGTGGGGGCGCTGAGTCGTCGGCGCGGGCTGTCTTCCATCACTCGGTTTCCGTTCAGATCGGTCCGAGGCTCAGCAGGCCGCAGCCGTAGGTGCGGGCTCGGCCGATCCCCTCGCGAACTGCTGCTCGCAGTAGTTCGGGGTCGGTGACGATTCCGGTTCCCTCGAAGCGGGTCACCGCGTGCCGGACGGCGTGGTGCCGTCGTTTCGCGTTGGCGGTTCCGCACACGTCGGGTAGGGAGGTGGTGTGCACGGTGGTGCATCGGAGCCCGGACTGTTCAGCGCGGCGGAACCACCATTCCTCGGCTGCTTCTCCTCTGAGGTTGGCCAGCTTGCCCTTCTTGTCGGGTTCACGGTTGCCGTGGCGTTTGGTGGCGTTGGCGGTGATGCGGTAGCGCACGTGCATGCCGGTGTGGAGCCGGTCGAGGAGCGGGGTGAGGTCGCGCTGTCGTGCTGTGATGGCGAGATCGGGCTGGAGGCGCTCCAAGTTCGGGGGTGTGCTCATCTGCACCAGGAGCTGGAGTCCGTGGGGGCTGTCTTCGGCGCGCCAGAGCATGCCGGCGGTCTTGCGAGGCTGTTCGCCGAGGTTGTCTTCGGCGAGTCGCATGAGGTCGCGGTGCACGGATTGAGCGTCGAGCAGGCCTCGGGACCAGATTCGGGTGCAGTGCGGGGACACCGCGATCTGAGCCAGCCATGCGGACATGATCACCGTCCTCCTCGGACATAGTCGGCCAGCTGCTGGAAGTGTTCCCGTGTGCTCGCAGCGGCCAGCGTGGTGGGCAGCGTTGTGGTCTCGATCCACACCGGGCGGGGCTGGTAGGTGCGGTCGATGCGGTCGAACCGGTCGGGGACGTCGAAGATTTCGCTGCGAACCTGGTCTTCCGGGCCGGAGTCGCAGATGAAGTCCACGGCGAGTTGCTCGTGGTTGTTCTCGCTTCGGAGGCGTCGGGCCAGGGGGATCGCGGTGCGCAGCTCTCCTTGTGGGTCGTTGCTGCGGGCGAGGACGAGGGGTTGTTCGGGTGGGCAGGACCGGCGGCCGAGATAGGGCTGCCAGTGCGGGCTGTGCAGCGCGGCTTCGACGGTGTCCAGGAGCGGTTCGGGGCCTTCGAGGGCGACGACGAAGACGGCGTCGGCGAGGTATTCCCGCCACGTTTGAAGGGTCCCTTTACCGGCAGGGCGTCCTTTGCCGTCGGCGGTGGGGATCTTCTGGCCGTCACGGAGTCCACCGCCGACGGTGTGGTAGTCGATGATCCGGGTGCCGGGCCGGTCGACGCGGATGGTGAACGACAGGGCTGCGAGGTCATCGAGCGACTGGCCGCGGGCCCAGCCTAGTGCGCAGGCGATCAGGCCCAGCAGACCGGAGCGGGTGGGGAACCCGGCGGTGTCGCGTCGGTCGAATTTGCTGCGTTCACCCCAGCTCTGCAGTGGTCCGGCCAGGCGCAGCAGCAGGCCACTCACTGTCGGGCTCCCGGGTATCCGGCCGTCACCGTCTGGCCGACGAGCTCGTCGTAGCCGGTGCTGCGCGTGCCCAGGCCGGTCAGGTCGGTGTCGGTGTCGGCGTTGGGTCCGGGTGCGTGACCGGCGAAGGCGATGTGTCCCTCGCCGAGCAGGGTGTTGATGGCCCCGGCGTGGTGGTTGAGGCGCAGCACGGATTCGGTGCTGAATCCGACGGTGCCGCGAATGGGGGACTCGAACGCGCTGGCCAGTGAGACCGGCCGGTCGTCGCGCACCACGGTGTGCACGATGTCCGGGACGGTCATGGGGGCGGTGGCGTTCTGCTTGCCGCCGGGCAGGGTGTGGATGAATCCGTGCAGGAACGCACCGACGAGTGCGGTGGCCAGTTCGGCGTCGCCGTCGAGGTTGTTCAGCAGGTCGGAGATGTTGACGCTGGCGTAGCGATAGAAGGTTCCCGCCGAGTACATGGCGGTGTTGAGGTGGCCGCTGCCGGGCAGCTTGAGGTCCTGCTCGATGTCGTCGACCGCGGTGAAGAAGTCGTACTCCACGGTGGTGGCGTGGGTGGTGAACGGGTGAAGCATCTGCACCGCCCCGTCGACGTTGGCGCCGGGAACCTCGGCGAGCATGCGGCCGAAGAGGTTGATGGTGCCGCTTCGGCGGCTGATGATCTCTCCGACCGTCTCGGTCGGCAGCACCGGTTTGAAGTCGGTCTTCTTCTTGGCGCGCTTGCCTTCGGCCAGGATCGCGTCCCGGTGCTCGGCGGCCAGGGACGCGAGGTCGTCGATGCTGCTTTCGGGCAACAGCAACAGCACGTTGGTGGTCAGGACGGTCTCGTCCTTCTCGTTCTGCTCGGGCTTGAGGCTGATTTCCTTGCCGGCGGACTTGGCGACCTGGATGCCGGCCCACTCGGCTTCGGTGGCATCCCAGCCCTGGGCCTGGAGACGTTCGGCGACACCGACGATCACGCGGCGGGTGCGCACGATCTTGTCGTTGAGCGCGTTGTCGACGTGCAGGCGGATCGGGCGTTTCCAGCTCTGGCTCGAAACGCGCGTGCGTTCGACACCCCCGAACGTCACCGTCTTGGGGCTACCCAGGTCGTCGCGATTGACGTTGGAAAACGGCAGGGTCTGGATCGCGTGGATGTCGAGGTATTTCGGGGTGCTCACTGCTGCTCCTTCTTCTTCGTGTTCATGGAGGGCTCGGCGCTGTTGTTCAGGCCTCGGTAGTACTCCCGCAACCAGCGGGCTGCGATCGTCTCTCGCCTGCGGTCCCACCAGGTGAGGTCCTCGATCAAACGCGGCCAGTTGACATCGACAGCATCAGCGCGCAGGAAACCGACCAGAGGCGGGACGAGCCGGTGAGCTCCGTCGGCGTGGGAACGGCAGATCGCGTGCAGCCGGGTCTCCATCGACGACGCCGACTGCAACTTCAGATTGACCGCTTTGGCGCAGCTGTCCCCGAGGGACGTCACCGCAGTCCAGCCTCGCTTGCGCTCTGACTCGCCAGCGTCGGCGGCCTCGCGCTGGAAGGCCAGCTCGGCCAGACGGCCGCGCCTGGGCTGGTCGCACATCATCGCAGCGACCGCGACGAACGCACGCTCGGCGGCCGGGTCGTGCGGTTCCGGCAGGAACTCCGCCGTCTCACGCAGGGCGCCGAACGTACGGGGCTCGCCCGGAACACGCCGCACTGCGGCGGCGACCGCTGCGCGGCGGCCGTTTTCAGGCAACACCTTCCGGCTGATGTGACGGGCCAATGCCCACGCCAGCGAGGCAGTGTCGGTGCCTCGTGCCTCACTCATCGGAGTCTCCCCCGCTCGTGCTCTGCCACCCCTGCCACAGGCGCCGACGGGCCGTCTCCACGATCTTGATCTGACTTCCTCCTTCTCCTGTGCCCACTCGGGTGAACTGGGCAGTCACCTCGTCGTAGGCGGTCAGCGCACAGCGGATGAAGCGATTGGCCGTGGCATCAGTGGGCGGTGTGTCGGCGAGCACGATGTCCCAGAACTGGGCTTCGGCGGTGTCCCAGTAGGCGGTCATGCCCTGATGCCGCAAGCGCGAACCGTGATCACGGACCTTGTGGTTGGGTTTGGTCTTGGCCAGCGCGTGCCACACGTTCGTCAGCGCCGACTCGAGGTTGCTGCCGGTGAGCTCCGCTCGCTCAACTGCCTGCTGCAGCCGATACCACGCTTCCGGAGCTTGGGAGTGCTTGGCTTTCCACTGCTCCCGCAGCGCCGGGGTGGCGCCGGCGATGTGCTGGCGGTCCTTGACCTGGGCGCGGTCCTGGTCGAACCCCAGAGCTTTCACGCGAACGGGACGGCGGTGTTCGTCCATGAGGTCCTCGAGCCCGGTGAACACAGCTGGGCGGATCGTGTGTTCGTTCCGGGCCCCGATCAGCGCGTCCAGATCCCGCCACGCCTGCCGGTTCGCATCAGCAGTGGCCGCGTAAGGCTCGTCGTCCTTGTTCACCCGGTGAATCACGAAGGGGTCCAGAGCGTTTCCTTGGGGTTGCCTCCGTGACCAGGTGATCCACGCGTCGGTCACGCTGGTCCCGTCCGCGGACGGCTGCAGCAGCACCGCGTGCCGGAAACGGCCCGTCAGCAGGCCCGCCAGTCCCTTGGGTTCTGGCGGTACTCCCAGCGGGTCGTCCTCCTCATCGGACTCCCACGGGGCCACACTCTTATCAGTCTCGGTGCCTCCGAAGGGCATTCCCATGACCAGGGTTTCGAACAGCGACTCGCCGACCGGGTGGAACGAGACCGTGCCCCGCAAGGGCCCGGCCTTGGTGTTGGCCTCGTTGGTCTCACCCACCTGACGGGGTGTGCACCGTCCCGGTGCACCGAAGTACAACCACGACAACAACGCCCACACCGCGTTCTCCGGCGTCACCGCGGGCATGTCCGCATCCGTGGTGTGACTCAGCCACACCATCGACTGCCCCGCCGCACGCCCCGACACGAGCTTGTTGACCCCGCTGCTCGACGGTACGCCCTTCGAACTACGGCACTGCTCCATCAACCGCCGATCCTGCAGAAACGGACGCTCCGAGGCGGTGTGGAACAACTCGAACCGACCCTCATGCGCCGTGAAGTAGGGCTCGATTCGCTTCGGATCGAAGTAGCCGGTATCCAGCAGCTCGTTGCGGTAGTCGTAGAACTCATCCGGGTGCCGGACACGATCTAGGCCACTGACCCGCGCAGCCATGACGTACAGCACCCGCAGCAGCCCGGCCAAGGCCGAGGGATCTGCCACCTGCACATCCGCAATGTCGTGCGCAGAGACCAGCAAATCTCGAAATCCCAGCGCCCCAGTATCAACACCGGACGGGCCACGCCCCGTCCGCCAGCGAACAGGGCAAAAGCCCTGCACCGCGAGATCAAACGACGACATCCATCAGCTCCTCGTAACACACCCGTCAGTCCCTCTCTCCCGGTGAACGCGCCGCGTTTAGGCTTGAACCTGTTCCCCACTGATGTGGGGGTGGCCCGGGTATCGCCGGGGTAGCACCAGTTGAGGTGACGTGTTCTCCACCTGCGTGGAGGAGGCTGGTGGCGTCTGGACGCCACCAGCCAGCCACTTCAACTACTGCACTCCAATCGCCAGGTGCTTCATCACGACCCAACACAGCAAGACACCGATCGCCACCAACGCGAACGCCCGGCCAGCTCGTTCAACTAACTCATCCGAGATCACCATGCAGATGAGTCTAAGGGTATCGCCGTTGTACGCTGACGATCACCCCTCGTGTTCGGCACACAGGGTGCTCGACCAGCAGCGACGAGCGACTGCAGCTCACCTTCGTTCCACGATGCCGAGCTCCTTGTCGAGCAGCAGTGAGCGCCCTCCGATCACCCCCTCGTGGACCACCCCGTGCGCGTCGACGCGATGGCAGAGGGCGATGAGCTCGTCGAGTGGCCACGCAGAGGCCCACGGTTCCGGTAGGCGGTCCTGGGGGCCGTGGCCGCGCACGAGCGAGCCGTGGACGGGGACGACGTGGCTCATCACGGCTTTGGCCTCATCGAGGGCGAGGCGTCCCTGCCGGAGTTCGGGCAGGGGATCGCCGGTGGGTGATCCCACCCGAACGGTGCCGTCCGGGAGCTCGAACAGCGGCAGTAGCCGTTCGGAATCGGCGTTGAACCGCGTCCGCGCCTGCGTCTCGTCGACTTCGTGCTCGGAGAACTCGACGAGGTCCCGCATGGGCGGGTCCGGCACGGAAGCGACTTCGGCGCCCTGGCGCTGGACCAGTGCCTCGGCGGCGCGGGTGAGTTCCTCGTCGGTGAAACCCTCCAGCAACTCGTCATCGAGCGCGGGAAACACCCCCGGGTTACCGAGATCCACCAGGTTTTGGACATCGTCGGGGATGCGCACACCGTCGGTCTGACGTGCCACGAGCAGCCGGTGAGCACGAACGAGGTTGGCCGCCGGGTAGATCGCGAGCCAGGCCTTCCGCGCCAGCAACCAACGCGGGTCCTGTTCCGGCCCGCTGAGCACCACCATGCGCCGGCGACCGTCCTCACCGGGAAGCGCCCACAGCGGGCGCAGTTCGTCGCAGAGCCGGTGCCGCTGCAGTCGGCCCGCGCGCTGCAGCAGCAGCTCGATCGGCGCGAGATCGCTGATGACCAGGTCAGCGTCGATGTCGAGGCTCTGTTCCACGATGCTGGTCGCGACCAACACGCAGCGCCGCTTCGCACGTCGAGCGCGTGCCTCCTCGGTGACGGGTTTGCCGAAGATATCGATTACTCGTTGCGTTTCCGCTTCGCGCTGACCGACCGGGAAGCGGGCGTGCAGGAGTTTGAGCTCGACATCATGCTGCTTGGACCACTCCTTCAGATCGTCGTAGGTCTGCTGGGCTTCAGGAACCGTGGTGCAGATGACCAGGCCACACCCGCCGTGTTCGGCCAGCGGCCGCAACTCACGCTCCAGAACCGGCAGTCGCTTCACGGCGCCGCCGTCTCCGGTTCCGACCTCAACCAGGTCCATCCCGAGAGTGCGCTTCTGCTCGGCCTCGACGGTCACCGCGGAGACCATCGACGTGCCTGAGCGCTCGGCGTAGACCCAGCCTGGGTACGGAACCTCAAGACCGCCATCGGTGCCGAGGTAGGCCGCGGACAACTCCCGCGCAACATGGCTCGGCAGGGTCGCCGACATCAGCACGACCGGAACACGGCATTCGCCGAGCCACTTCAGCAGCGTTGACAGAAGACCACGCATGTAGGCGTCGAAGGCATGCACCTCGTCGATGACCACGACCTTGTTGGTCACCGCGAACATCCGCAGACTGTTGTGCCGCACGTGCAGCACCGACAGAAGCAACTGGTCGATCGTGCCCACCCCGACGCCGGCCAGCATCGGCCGCTTCGCTCCCCGCAACCACTCCGTGGAGTGCACCACCGTGTCCTCGGCACCCGCAACCTCCGCCGCGGCGTTCACCACTTCGGCGAGCATCTCATCCACCGGCCGCAACCAGGCCATGCCATGAGCCAACGCCGCACTCGACTCCCCCGCTCCACGCCGAGCGACGTACTCCGCGACACGCGTAAACATCTGGTCCGAGGTCGCCATCGTCGGCAACGCCACGAACACACCGGACGAACCAACAGCTGTGCCCATCAGCCGCGCGGCATGCAACGCGGCCTCGGTCTTGCCCATGCCCATCGGCGCCGCGAGCAACAGCAGTCCCGGCCCCGTCACCAGTCCAGGCAACTTCTCCGCGAGATCACCTTGCAGCTCGTTCGGCTCAAAATCCGGGAAATCGTCCTTGAAACCTCCCGGTTTGAGGCGCAACCGAGACAAGCCCGCCCACTTCACCCACCGGTCAATCACCTCCACCGAACCGGCATGGAAGGCCTCCAAGCCAGCGGCGTCCCCGCGTTCCGGCAAGAAGGGAAGCCGCTCGGTGATGTAGCCAACCTGGCTCGCGAGCCAGTCCGCCAAGATCACCAGACCAGTCACGAGCACCGCTGCAGTGCGGTCCCCTCGCGAAACCGGAACACCAGGCGCCAACACGTCCCGCAACGCCGTTGCGACCCGGACACGTTCCTCCTGCCACTGAGCAGCCCCCAACCCGTGAAAGGGCAGATGCTGCTCGCCCAGCTGCAACCTCGGCTTCAACCCCTCGAACCGCCCATGATGGCCACCCAGAACCTGCGCAGCCAACCGCGCCCAACCCGTCTTCCCACCCGAATAGCCTTGGGACTCCAACAAGCCGGGGACACACCACGCCGAAGCCCGCTGGTGCGCGACCGACTTCCCGTCATCGGCGAAGCCATCCGGGATCTCGACCTGGCGCTGGAACGCGGGCACGATCTTGCCGAGATCATGCAAAGCCGCCCAGAACTCCAACACAGCACCGGTTTCGTCCTCCGACAACCCCAGCGCCTCAGACAACCTCGCCTTCACGTTCGACGAGACATACCCCCGCCACAACACCCGAACCGCCGCCGCAGCATCCAACCCATGACAGACCAGCGGATACCGAACACCCAACCCACGTTCTTTCCCCCAGAACCGCAGATCAACCTCGCCCAACCGAACACTCCGCACGCCGACGAACACGATGCGCGCCGGACGCTAGCGCCCCCCACCGACAACCACGCCCAAACCAACCGAACTCTCCCCCAAACGGCCCAACCAACACGCACACCCAGAACTCAAAACGAACAACCGACCACCTAACATCCCAGGTCACGAAGTGTGCTCTCCACCCGCGTGGAGGTGATCCGGCCACCAGGACCAGCGTGTTCCGTGCCCAGCGGTGCTCTCCACCCGCGTGGAGGTGATCCGTCGCCACGGGCGACCGCGACGACACCACCCCCGTGCTCTCCACCCGCGTGGAGGTGATCCGTCGCCACGGGCGACCGCGACGACACCACCCCCGTGCTCTCCACCCGCGTGGAGGTGATCCGGCCACCAGGACCAGCGTGTTCCGTGCCCAGCGGTGCTCTCCACCCGCGTGGAGGTGATCCGCTGTGTGATTCGTGCTTCGTGCAACTGCGCGGGTGCTCTCCACCCGCGTGGAGGTGATCCGGCGCCGGTGTCGAAATCGCTCTCGACGAACACGTGCTCTCCACCCGCGTGGAGGTGGTCCGTACCGCCGCGCCCAGGCCGCGGGCTTCCCGATGTGCTCTCCACCCGCGTGGAGGTGGTCCGTGCACGGCAGCCGGCTGCACATGGTCGCCTCAGTGCTCTCCACCCGCGTGGAGGTGATCCGCTGTGTGATTCGTGCTTCGTGCAACTGCGCGGGTGCTCTCCACCCGCGTGGAGGTGATCCGGCGCCG
>NZ_JBFAPZ010000007.1:341093-428123 GCF_040676935.1 Saccharopolyspora sp. NPDC049426
GGGCTTCCCGATGTGCTCTCCACCCGCGTGGAGGTGGTCCGTGCACGGCAGCCGGCTGCACATGGTCGCCTCAGTGCTCTCCACCCGCGTGGAGGTGGGTTCGTAGCTGGTTCGGTTGCTCAGCTCTCGTCGATCGCGCTGCCATGCGGCTGCTCACGGGTGCTGGCGGGGTAGTGCCAACCGCTGCCGGTGCCGCGATACTGCTCGACTGGGGTCGGTTCGCGCCCGTCGGGTAGGTGGTCTCGGCAGAGGATGCCGTAGAGGTGGTCGACTTCATGGGCGACGAGGCGTCCCAGGCCGCGGTCGAAACGGGTGATGCGTCGAGTGCCGTCGAGGTCCTGGTGTTCGACGTGGATGGCCAGCGGTCGCGGGATACGGCAGCGGACGTCGAAGAAGCTCAGGCATCCTTCGTACTGCTCGTCGGTGTCGGCGCTTGTTTCGATCACGCGCGGGTTGAACAGCACGATTGCCTCACCACCGTCTGGTGGACGTACCAGCGCGGCCGCTCGGTCGATACCGATCTGAGGTGCGGCCAGACCCATGCCCTTACCGAAGGTATGCGCGGTGGCCACCCGGTCGGCGGCGGCATGCATTTCGGCGACCACACGCTGGGCGTCGTCGGCTTCTTCCGGAAGGTTGAGGTGGGTCGCTTCCCGCCGCAGCGCGGGATCGCCGTCCTGGACGATGCCCAACGCGCTCATCACCTCGCCGGGGCGGGCGTCGGCGACCGGCGTGGTGTGCGGGTCGTGGCGGAAGTGCCATTCCAGCTTGTAGCGGGAGTGAAGCGGTGGGTTGTCGGTGGACCAGGAGTAGCGGGTGCGGTCCCCGCTGTGGTGGTCGGCGATGGCAGTAGGAAATGGCAGGGATTCCGCGGCCAACGAGGTGTGCAGCCCCCACACCGTCGGCTCCAGTGCAGTAGGGAAATCCAGGCTCACCGAGAGCGTGCGGGTGGGCAGGCGCACGGCGCGCCGGAACCAGTTGCCCCACTTAGCCACGGGCACGGTGTAGCTGTACTCGATCCAGGCCGTCCGGCCGGGATACAGCGGGAAGTGTCCTGCTTCGCCGGACAGCAGCAGCCAGACCTCCTTGAACGCATCACGGTCGTGCTGCACTGTCCAGCGCAGTTCCTCGTCGCGATCCGGGCCGTACCAGGCGCGCAGGCCGAGCTCATCCCAGGTCAGCGGGTCATCACGGTAGAGCTGGTTCGAGCGCTGCGGATCGTCGGGGTAGCGGTCCACGGAGATGCGGATCAGATATCGGGTGACCGGTTGCGAACCCTGGTTGACCAGCCTGCGACGCATGGTGGCGCGGTAGACGCCGTGGTCGTAGACCAGATCGGCTTGGTCGTGGTCTACGACCAGCTCCCCATGTGCCTCGGTCGCCAACTGCGGTTCGGGCTCAGGCCGCTTCGCGACCGGGGAAGCATCGGTGTACCGACCTCGCCAAGCACGCCGCAACGTTCCCCCACTGTTGAGTGCGGAATCGGCAGCGTAGGCGAAGTCGGCGGAACCGGGTTCATCTCCGCTTTCCACTTTGGACACGTAGGAGCGGTGGTAGCCCATGAGCTTGCCCAAGGCTGTGCGGGACAGGCCGCGTACTTCGCGCCAGCGCCGGAATTCGGCAACGAACTCGTCCTGGTCGGCTGACGTCTCGGCAGCCTCGTCGTTCATCCTCGTCACTCTCCACCGTGCGTGTGCGTGAGTGCACCGTGCGTGCAATTCACCCTAACCGCACCCCACCGAGCAGAGATGCACTGTGCAGCGTCCTACCCGCGTCTATCGCCGGAGGCGCCCATGTTTTCCCTGACAAACCACACCGCTGCTCCCTCAACCACCCTCAGCAGGACTGCGCGGCCGCACCGGTCACGGGTTGGCGTGATCGGACTCGGTCACCAAGCCTGTACCGACCACCTGCCTGCCGTGACGGCCAGCGACCACGCCGAACTCGTCGCCATCTGCGACACCGACCCCGTCGCCCTGGCAAGCGTGGGGCGCGAGTACACCGTGCCTTCCTACCGCGACGCGGCCGCGATGTTTGCCGAGCAGAACCTGGACTTCGTTGTCGTAGCCGTACCGCACCACGCCGGTGCGCCGATCATTCGCACCGCCGCCGAGCACGGAGTACACGTGCTCAAAGAAAAACCCCTGGCCACCAGCCTGCCCGAGGCACGCGCACTGGCAGCCTGCTGTGCCGAAGCAGGCATCGAGGTCATGGTGACCATGCAACGCAGGTTCAACCCGATCTACGCCGCCTTCGATGACCTGGCTGAACGCATCGGCCGCCTGTACCACCTCCAAGCCACCTACACCCTGTCGGTCGACCCTGCTGAGGGGTGGCGCGGGCACACGCGGCTTGCTGGCGGCGGCTGCCTGCTGGACATGGGCTACCACGTCGTGGACATGCTCCTGTGGTACTTCGGGATGCCCAGCCAGGTACTCGCCCACTGCTCAGCGACAGCTCGCCCCGAATACGACTACGACGCCGAGGACACCGCCACACTCACCCTCGGCTACAACTCCGGCATGGTCGGCACCGTACTGCTCTCGCGCTGCATGGCCCCGAAAACCGAGATCTTGCGCGTGACCGGCACCGACGGCGCGGTGCAGCTCGAACGCGGCCAGATCCGGCGCCTCGACCGCACCGGAACCGTGGTGGAGTCGCTGACCCGCGAACAGTCCTGGCCCACCGCCGCAGTAGCCCAGGTCAACCATTTCTGCCGCGTGCTGGCCGGGACTCGCGCTAACACCGCAGGCCCCGAGTCTCATCTCGCCCACGCCGCACTGATCCACGCCGCCTACACCTCCGCGGCCGAAGGTCGCTTCATCGACCCCCGAAAGGTCATGGAATGAGCCCACAACTCGCCTTGAATGGCGCGACCCCGGTACTCAACCGCCCGCTACCGCACCTGGCCTGGCCACCCATCAAACCCGCAACCACGGCCGCCGTGATCGCGCAGCTGGCCACCACGGTGTCCATCCCGGATCGCTCCGGGATCATCGCTGAACTGGAAGACAAGCTTGCGGCGTACTTCGGTGTGCGGCACGCGGTGCTGACCAGTTCCGGCACCGCAGCGCTGCACAGCGCCTACGCAGCCCTCGGTTTGCATGACGGGCACGAAGTCCTCGCACCCGCCTACACCTTCCACGCCACGGCCAGCCCCCTGTTCCACCTGCGGGCCTCTCCTGTACTTGTCGACTGCGATCCACTGGGCAACCTCGACCCCGATGCCGCCGAAGCAGCCATCACCCCGCGCACCCGCGCAATCGCGGTGACACACCTGTGGGGCGTGCCCGCCCAGATCGAGCGGCTCCGTGCTCTCGCCGACCGCTACGGCCTGGCGCTGATCGAGGACGCCTCCCACGCCGCCGGCGCGACTGTGTCCGGCCGCAAGGTCGGCTCCTTCGGCGACCTCGCCGCGATCAGCATGAACGGCCCGAAACCTCTCTCAGCCGGTGAAGGCGGCATCGTGCTGACCAACGATGACGAGCTCTACTACCGGGTGCTTTTGCACGGCCAGTACAACAAACGGTGCCGTGCCGAAATCCCCGCCGAGCACCCACTACACCGCTACGCGGTCACCGGGACCGGCCTGAAGCTGCGCATCCACCCCTTGGCCGCCGCGCTAGCGGCCGAGCAGCTGCCCCGGCTGGACGACTACCTTGCCGGGCGCCGGACGCTCGCCGAAAAGATGCGAGCCAGGCTGCGCGGCCTTGCCGGCCTGACCGTGCCTGAGCCTCCCAACGACGTGGCCCCCTCGTGGTATGCACTGGCCATTCAGCACCATCCCGAACAGTGCGACGGCATCCCCACTCATCGTGTGGTCGAAGCACTCCAAGCCGAGGGAGTCGACGTCGACCAGCCGGGGTCCACACGACCACTGAGCGATCACCCACTGTTCAACGCGCCCAACCCAGCGTTTCCGAACCTGCCCGAAGGCTGGCCGCGCTATCGTCCCGGACAGTTCCCCATCGCTGACGCGCTGCATCGGCACACTCTCAAACTCCCTGTGCCCCACGACGATGACGCGCTCACCGAGGACTACCTGACCGCGTTCACCAAGATCTGGACACACCGTCACGAACTGAAGGAAGACCCGACCGCATGAACATGCCCACTCTCACAGAACTCAACACACAGGACGCCAACGACGGCATCGAACAGCAAGTCGTCGGCGCCGTCATTGACTACCAAGGCGAGGTCCTTCTGCTCAAGCGCCCCGTCGATGACTTCCGTGGCGGCACGTGGGAACTACCGTCCGGCAAGGTCGAAAGCCACGACGCCGACCTCTACGCTGCACTGCGCCGGGAAGTCAGCGAGGAAACCGGCCTGATCATCGCGGACATCACCGGATACCTCGGCGCATTCGACTACACCTCCGGCTCCGGCAAACACACACGTCAGCACACGTGGTCAACAACCCAGCGAAGCGTCGATCCCCGACAAGATGTCGTACTCACCGAACACGACGACCAGGCTTGGGTGACCAACACCAGTGCGCACCCAGTCAGCAGCGAGGTCCAGCACCTCATCGACACCCACTTCACCGCCGTAATCAGCTGACCCATAAGCCAGACAACGCCAGCACCAAACGAACAGGCAACCTCCAAAAACCCCAGTTCACGAAGTGTGCTCTCCACCCGCGTGGAGGTGGTCCGGAGTTCGAGCAGGGGCTGCCACCGATCACGACGTGCTCTCCACCCGCGTGGAGGTGGTCCGCGGTGAGATCATCTCCTCCACCGTCGGCTCGAGTGCTCTCCACCCGCGTGGAGGTGGTCCGAACCACCACTCCCCGACCTCGACCACGTAACCGTGCTCTCCACCCGCATGGAGGTGGTCCGCAGCAGGCTCCGGCCGATGGCCGCAAACCCATGTGCTCTCCACCTGCGTGGAGGTGATCCGCAAGTGCGTACCGTCAGCGGCCATGACGCTGGCGAATCCGCACCCGTGAGATCAATGAGCAAACCGGTGTGGACGTCAAGGTCGTGCGCCTGATCGGCGCCGATACCAACCCCGGCGATGCAGGATTGATCCAGCCGTTCTCGCCTGTTCGAAGCCATGTCAGCCGCACAAAGGCGGCAGCGAAAACAGAAGAAGTCGCCGGGTAGTCCCAACAGATCTCGATCAGCTGAACGTTCGCGCCTCGATGCGCCTGCGCATCGATCACGCACTGGGCGCGCCCCGCACGCAGCACTACCTGGGATTAGGCGCCAACCTCTGAACAGTCAAGCGCTGTTCGGTGCGCAAGACGGCTTCGGCGAGCACTGGACGCGCCTTGACCCACGTGCGGTGAACCGGGTCCTCCGGGGCGTAGCGGCTGAAGATCTCCTCGACTCGCTCGTCGTAGGTCAAGCGCTGCCCAGCCGGCCCCGTGGTGAGGTCGGCCGTGACCACGGCGTCCAACAAAGCGGAGTCCTCGAACGGGAACTCGGCCAGCTCGTCGGACATCCCGCGCTCGGCTGCCTCGAACCGTGCCCCCGAGTGGTGCGCAACGAGGTTCACGATCACCTCCGACCACCCCTGTTCCCGGAGGTACCGGGCACCGTCGAGCGGGTGGAACTTGGTGTGGCCGATCTCTTGGGGCATATCCGATGTCGTGGAGCCAAGCCGCGGCGACCAAGGTGCCTTGGTCCTGTTGTGGCACGGCGTCGCTGAGCTCGGACGCTCGTGCGGCGACTGCCTGAACATGCTCCCAACGGCGCCCGAGCGGGGCCACGAAGCGTTCGGCAGTCTCGGCGGCTTGCTGGACCAGCTCCGTGTGCGCTCACACTACCTTTCACCGCCTCAAAAACGTGATCGACATGTGGAAGTTGCGCATGGGCGTGAGAACAACGCGTCCGTAATCCCTAGCTGCTCCCACACCTAACGGAACCCCTAATCCGGGCCACCGATGCCAAGAGACAACCGACGAAGGAAACGTTGGCTGACGACAGTTCCCTCGCTGGACCTGAACTCCTGCTTGCCGGTCGCGACACCGACTGCGCCAACCCAGCCCAAACCATGCCGACGACCGGGCTGACCGACTCAGAGGTGAAATCACACCGACACCGGGACATGTCACACGACCGATCGCTCCGAACCACCGGCCCGCTCACGAAACCCTGCCACCGATTAGGTGATCGCGCGCCCCGCACTGCCACGACAGTCCGGACGCTGTCACGTTGAAACTCTGAACACAGATGGGATGAACACAGTAAGCCAAGATCAACTGCTCCCAAAATGCTCCCAAAACAGTTGGAGCCCCAACCAATGGAAACCATCAGTTGGGGCTCTCACCTGGGAATACAATTGGTGCGCGATACTGGGATTGAACCAGTGACCTCTACCGTGTCAAGGTAGCGCTCTCCCACTGAGCTAATCGCGCTCGGCGGATCTCTCCGCCAGCGGTGAAGAGTTTAGCCCAGCGGGTTTCGGCCGTTCGCACCCACCCCTGGCCTTCGCGGGACGTCGGCGGCACCCGGCGGCGAGGTGCGATTTCGGCTCCGGTGCCGCCCTCGACGCAGATCCCCGGCAGGTGCTCGCCGTGGCCCGGGAACGCAAAAACGCCGCTCCACCCGGGGTGGTAGCGGCGCTTCGCGTCAGCCGAAGATCAGCGGTCGGCCATCTTCTTCTGCAGGTTCTCGTCCAGCGTCGCGAGGAACTCCTCGGTGGTCTGGAACGCCTGGTCGTTGCCGACCAGCAGCGCCAGGTCCTTGGTCATCTTGCCGCTCTCGACGGTCTCGATGACGACCTGCTCCAACGCGTTGGCGAAGCCGATGACCTCCGGCGTCGAGTCCATCTTGCCGCGGGCCTGCAGGCCGCGGGTCCAGGCGTAGATCGACGCGATCGGGTTGGTCGAGGTGGGCTTGCCCTGCTGGTGCTGGCGGTAGTGGCGGGTCACCGTGCCGTGCGCGGCCTCGGCCTCCACCTTGCCGTCAGCGGTCATCAGCACCGAGGTCATCAGACCCAGCGAGCCGAATCCCTGCGCGACGGTGTCCGACTGCACGTCACCGTCGTAGTTCTTGCAGGCCCAGACGTAGCCGCCCTCCCACTTCAGGGCGGTGGCGACCATGTCGTCGATCAGCCGGTGCTCGTAGGTGATGCCCTTGGCCTCGAACTGGGCCTTGTACTCGGCCTCGTAGATCTCCTCGAACACGTCCTTGAACATGCCGTCGTAGGCCTTCAGGATCGTGTTCTTGGTCGACATGTAGACCGGGTAGCCGCGCTCCAGGCCGTACCGGAAGGACGCGTGCGCGAACTCCTCGATCGACTTGCGGTAGTTGTACATGGCCATCGCCACGCCACCGTCTTCACCGAACTTGGCCACCTCCATCTCGATCGGCTCGGAGCCGTCTTCGGGGGTGTAGGTGATGGTGACGGTGCCCGGGCCCGGGACCTTGAAGTCGCTGGCCTTGTACTGGTCGCCGTGGGCGTGACGGCCGATGACGATCGGCTTGGTCCACGTCGGCACGTACCGCGGGATGTTGGAGATGACGATCGGCTCGCGGAAGATGACGCCACCGAGGATGTTGCGGACGGTCCCGTTCGGGCTCCGCCACATCTTCTTCAGGCCGAACTCCTCCACGCGCGCCTCATCAGGCGTGATGGTGGCGCACTTGACGCCTACGCCGTGCTTGGCGATGGCGTTCGCCGCGTCGACGGTCACCTGGTCGTCGGTGGCATCCCGGTGCTCGATGCCGAGGTCGTAGTAGTCGAGGTTGATGTCCAGGTAGGGGTGGATCAGCTTGTCCTTGATGAAGGACCAGATGATCCGGGTCATCTCGTCGCCGTCCAGTTCGGCGACCGTGCCCTGGACCTTGATCTTGCTCATGTGGCGGGGTGCTCCTCTCGCGAGAATGCAAGCGGTACAAGCGTACTGCTAGCGCCTTCGATTGTGCCTTGCCCCCGTCGGCCGCCACCAGGGTCACGGCACATCCGAAGCCAGATTCACAGCTGCCACTCCCCGGGCAATGCCGAGCTGCACCGCGATCTTCTTCTACTCTCGAACTCACGGACGAGTGATCTTGTCGAGCAGGTGTTCGGCGCAGGCGAGCAGGAGAGACATGGCGACAGGACCGACGCACGCGATGAGCGGGTTGGCCGCATGGGCAGCGGTGACCGCCCTGGCCGACACGCACGCGATAGGGCAATTATCCCCCAAGACCTGGGTGGTCGGAGCCACTCTTTCCGCAGGCGCGGCCCTGCTGCCCGACATCGATCACCCGTCGTCCACCGTCGCGGCCACCTTCGGCGCCATATCCAAGGGCTTCTCCGCGGGCATCAGCGGCTTCAGCGGCTTCCTGTACCGGCTGACCCGCACCAAGAGGGACAGCGATCGCGAGGGCACCCACCGCGGCTTCACGCACACCGTCGTCTTCGCCGTCCTCGCCGGGCTGATCACCACCGCGATCGTGCAGACCAGCGAGGGCAGCGCGCTCGGCGTGCTGATGTTCTTCTTCGCCGGACTCGCGGTGCGCGGGCTGATGCACACCTGGAGCTCGCGGCAGGACGCGCTGCTCATCGCGGTCACATCGTTGCTGCTCACGGTGGCCTGCTGGGCCTGGGCGGGCGACCAACCGACCGACGCGGCCGCGTTCGGGCTCGCCGTGATGATCGGCTGCGTCGCCCACTTCATCGGCGACGCGATCACCGAGCAGGGCTGCCCGATGCTGTGGCCGGTACCGCTGGGCGGCAAGACCTGGTACCCGGTCGCGCCGCCGAAGAAGCTGCGCATGCGCACCGGCGGCGCCGTCGAACTCGCCATCATCGGACCCGGCCTGACCCTCGCGGCGGCGGCGCTGACCTGCGTGGTGCTCTACCGCCTCGGCGTGGCCCCGTGGCTGGCCGGACTGGACCTGCCACCGGGATTGATGGCCTGGATCGAGGCAAGCCCCTGAGCCACCCGGAGTAGGGTTTAGACCATTAGCACGTAAAACAAGACAAACGGCACAATCCCTCTGGTCTGACCGATAAGGTGCACCTGCGGTGCCATGTGGGCACCGCTCCTTGTCCCCGGAGGGAAGATGCGAGCTCGAATGCGGATCGCAGCGGCGGTCGTGTCGCTGCCACTGCTGGCCGGCCTCGCCGCGTGCGGCGAGATCCAGGAGGCCCAACAGGGACTGCAGCAGGCCAACCAGCAGCTCCAGGGCGCCCAGCAGAGCCTGGACACAGCGCAGGCGTGCCTGCAGGCGATCAACGCCGCGAACTTCGTGCCGAATTTCGCCGACCCGCAGAAGGCTCAAGCCGACGCGCAGGCCAAGGTCACCGAGCTGCAGCAGCTCGCCGACAAGACCGCGGACGCAACGCTGAAGCAGAACCTGCTCGACGTGCAGGAGTCGGTTCAGCAGGTGGCCGACGGTCAGATCGACATCGAGGCCAGCGCCGAGTGGACCTCCGCCCAGCTGGACAAGTACCAGGCCGTCACCACGACCTGTTCCCGCCTGGGCGGCTGACGACCATGCGGACCGTGTCGCATGTCACTTAGCCTGGAGCAGCGGAGGTGATGTGCGATGAGAGCAGTCGTGGGCGATCAGCTTCACGTGCACAGCAAGCACGTCGACGAGGCCGAGAAGTACGGGGAGATCCTGGAGGTCCTCGGACCGGACGGCGAACCGCCGTACAGGGTCCGCTACACCGACGGCCACGTCGGCCTGGTGTTCCCGGGTTCCGACTGCGTGGTCGAAGCCCCTTCCCCTCGCCGAGGCGAGTAGCACGGCCGGTCGCTCCCAGCGGCCGGCCTCACTCCCGCGGTTCGGCGAGGACCGAATCCACCTCGGCCCGGAACGGCGGTTCCGGGCCGACCTCCTCCCTGCGAACTGACCGGTCACCTCGAGGCTCAGCACGCCGCGAACGTCCGAAGAGGACGAACGGTGCCGGTGCACGGCGGAGTCGGAACGCTGCTCGCGCAGCCGGCCGTCGCCGACGAGATCCGCGCCATCGGAACGGCCGGACGAATGCCGCTCCAGGACGACGAGCAGGCGCTCGACCTGCACCAATCCGGGAAGAAGACCGGCCGCGTCGTGCTGCTGCCCGGCACCCGACGGGCGGAAAACCCGAAATGTTAGCTGGTTTGCACCATCCCGGGCTCCCACGAAACGCCCCACGTCCTTAAGGTGGTTCCAACGGGAATCGCGAGGAGGCTGTGAAGTGTTGCAAGACGACCGGGACGCGGGGGCACCGGCCGATCTTTCTGCGGTTTTCGGCATCAGTTCAGGGCTTTCCACCGAGCTGCCACCTGGCGAGATCCTCACCGAGCGGATGTCGATGGCCGCCTACCCGACACCGCTGTGCTGGATCAGCCTGGACACCCCGAGGCCCCAACTGGCCGCCGCGCTGCGCGCCGAGCACCGGCGCAGCGGGCTGTGGCCGCTGCTGCTGTGCGACAGCGACGAGACCTTCGGCGAGCGCTGCACCGTCGGAGTGACGGCCCCCGAACCGCTGGAGCACATCGACCGCTGGCGCGTCTACGACGTCATGGTGCGGATCTGGGACGGCCTGGTGCAGGCCGACGACGAACTCGGCCCCGCCTACGACCTCGACGTCCTGACGCCCTTCGACTACACCTGCCCGGGCCCCGCCAAGGCGGGCAACCTGCTGGCCGATCCGGACGTGCTGGCCAACCAGCAACTCCCGAAGCTCGTCGACGGCGACACCCGGCTGGCCCTCGTGCCGGTCAAGCGCGGTGCCGACGTCCTGACGGTGCTCGGCTGGTCCGGTGCCGCCAACCACGTCTCGCGCACCGCCGGGCTGTCGGCGATGGTGCGCAGCTGGGAGGAGCGCTTCGGCGCCCGCATCCTGCGGCTCGGCCCGGACCGCCTGGACATGAGCGTCGCCGCCCCGCCGCAAACGTCCGAGCACGCCGCCCAGGTCGCCGCCGAGCACTGGACCTTCTGCCCCGACCGGATCCTGCAGGAGACCGGCTCGATCTCGGCCTACGCAGGCGAGATCCGAGGCCGCCGCACCTGGTCCTTCTGGTGGGACTGAACGATTTCAGTGGAAATCAGAACCCCGATTTCCACTGAAACCCCGGACCCGACTTCCACTGAAATCGGGGAACCAGGCTGTCAGCGAGAACCGTCTGCTTGGAGCTCGTGGTCTTTCGCGGACTGTCTCTTGTGGACGTGAAAGAGGCAGGCGTCCCTGGTGGGGCGCCTGCCTCTTGGGGTTCTCGTCAGCCGAACAGGCCTCGGATGGTCATGGCGATGGAGATGATGACCACGCCGAAACCGCTGTAGAGCAGCATGTCCACCACGCGGCTGCGGATGGCCAGCAGACCGGCGCGCTCGTACGGGATCATCGCGCGCAGCCCCGCCGCCACCAGCAGAGCCAGACCGAGCACGACCGTGCCGCGACGCCAGTGCTGCAGAGCCACCAGCAGAAACCCGATCAGCCCGATGCCGCACACCAGGCCGAACGGCACGTGGACGGACAGGCGGTACCTGTCCGGGATCCAGTCGCTCACGTTCCTCCAGTCCCCGCGCCGAATTCAGCCCAGGTTGCGCTCGGCCGCCTCGACGACGTTGGTCAGCAGCATCGCGCGGGTCATCGGGCCGACGCCGCCGGGGTTCGGCGACAGGAAACCGGCGACCTCGGCGACGTCCGGGTGCACGTCACCGGCCAGCCCGTCCTCAGTGCGCGTGACACCCACGTCGAGCACCGCCGCGCCCGGCTTGACCATGTCCGCGGTGATCAGGTGCGGCACGCCCGCGGCTGCGACCACCACGTCCGCGCGGGAGACCTCCGAGGCCACGTCCTTGGTGCCGGTGTGGCACAGGGTCACCGTGGAGTTCTCGCTGCGGCGGGTCAGCAGCAGGCCGATCGGACGGCCGACGGTGATGCCGCGACCGACGACCGCCACGCGCGCACCGTTGAGCTCGACGTCGTGACGGCGCAGCAGCTCGATGATGCCGCGCGGGGTGCACGGCAGCGGAGCCTCCTCGCCCAGAACCAGCCGGCCGAGGCTGATCGGGTGCAGGCCGTCGGCGTCCTTGGCCGGTGCCATGCGCTCCAGCAGCGGTCCGGCATCGAGGTGCTTGGGCAGCGGCAGCTGCACGATGTATCCGGTGCACTCGGGATCGGCGTTGAGTTCGTCGATCACCGCCTCCACGTCAGCCTGGCTGACGTCGGCGGGCAGGTCCTTGCGGATCGACTTGATGCCGACCTTCGCGCAGTCGTTGTGCTTGGCGCGCACGTAGGACTGCGAACCCGGGTCGTCTCCGACCAGCACCGTTGCCAGGCCCGGGGCCTGCCCTCGCTCGACGAGCCGGGCGACGCGGGGTCGCAGCTCCTCGAAGATCGCGTCCTTGGTGGCCTTGCCGTCGAGAATCGTCGCGCTCACAGCTTCTCATCGTGGCAGATCGGTCGCGGCTTGACCTCGCCGGTCCGCAGTTTTCTCCGCGACTTCTCCGACCACTTCCGCGGCGGGCCGCAGCGGACCGGAGCGGCGGAGGTGCACCAGCACCACGCCGAACGCGGCGACGGCCAGCGCGGCGCACGTCACCCCGGCCAGGGCCGGCCCGCCGCGGTCCATCATCGAGCCCACCAGCGGGTTGGCCATCGCGATCCCCATCGTGCTCGCGGTGGTCGTCCAGCCGAACGCCTCGCCCCGGCGTTCCGGTGGTGCCAGATCGGCCAGCCGACCGTTGGAGGCCGCCAGCAGCGGCGCGATCGCCGCACCGCCGACCGCCAGGATCGCCCCGATCACCCACGGCGATCCGCTGGACACCGGCGGCAGCGCCGGGACCAGCGCGCACAGGCCGAGCGCGGCCAGCCCGGACCGAACTCCCAAGCGGTAGCGCGGGAAACCACCCATCACCAGACCGCCCACCAGCGACCCCAGCGCCCACATCATCGCCATGACTCCCGCCAAGCCGGGCTCGCCCCGCTCGCGGGCCCAGCCGACGAGCACCAGGTCCACCGAGACCAGCGCGCCGACCGACAGGCTGAAGAAGCACATCATCGACGTGAACCCCCGCACCCGCACCAGGCCGACCGAGCGTCCCCGCTGCGCACCGCTGCCCAGCCCGCCGCGAATCCCGGCCCGCCACAACGCCGAGGCGAACAGACCGGGTCCGATCAGCGCCCAGGCGGCCAGCACCACCAGCGCCGCCGACGGGCTCCACGCCGCCACCACGAACGTCGCCAGCATCGGCGCCACCACGTAGAGCAGCTCCTGCAGCGTCGCCTCGACCGCGTAGGCGGCCTCGCGCGCCTCGCCCTCGGCGATCCGCGGCCACATCGAACGCGCCACCTGCCCCAACGGCGGCGACGCCAGGCCCGTGGCGAGCCCGACCAGCAGCATCAGCCACCAGTGCTCCCCGTCCAGCCGGTGCGTGGTCACGATCATCGCCGCGAACCCGGCCGACTGGAAGAACCCGCTCACCACCAGCACTTTCGCCACCGAGGTGCGGTCGGCCGCACGGCCGCGCACCGGTCCGGCGATCGCTTGGCCGATGGTCATGGCGGTGCAGACCGCGCCGCCGATCGCGTAGGAACCGGTCCACTCGGCGATCAGGAACGTCAGGACCATCACCTGAGCCGGGGTGTAGAGGCGCGCGAGCAGGCCGAAGCCCATCAGTGACGGAGCGTGTGGGACAGCGGCCAGTAGTCGGTAGGGACGCAGCACGTGATAACTGTGTCGTTCGGCACGGGCGTACCGCTACTGGTTTTCGGGCCCCCTCGCTGATCCAATACACCTGGTGGTGTGATGTTCATGCGAACTTTCAGCAGGCAAGCTCTGGGGCGAGATCATCGGTCTCACCCAGGGTGATCTTGAAAACCGCCACAAGACGATCAACGGCGGCGCGGATGTCACACACAGCGCACAACGCCGGGCCCGCGTCGAGTAGCGTTTCGACGGGGTGGAGTCGGGTTGCCTCGTCGAGAGGGGGAGGATGTCACCCATGTCGCGTCCGACAGCGATCAGTCCGGAAGAGCAGGAGCAGATCGCCCGCAAGATCGGTGTTCTGCTTTTACAAGGCGCTCCTGAGGACTGGCAGGAGATCACGGTGGAGTACCGCGCCACCGGCGAATACACCGACCTGCTGGGTGAGCTCACCGCGCAGGACGGCAGTTCACGCTCGTTGGAGCCGCCGGTCGAGCTGCGCGAGATCTTCGAGCGCCTCCGGGAGGGCATGTACCGCCCCGACGTGGGCACCTGGTTGAGCGCGCTCTACGTGGTCGAGCGCCCGTCCAGTTATCGAATCGATATCAACTTCGACACCGAGCCGCAGTGGCAGCGCCCGCTGCCCCGCGCGGCCTACGTCGACGAACTTCGCCGCTACCCGCGGTCCGAGGACAACATCCCGGACTGGATGCAGGAACGGGTCGACGGCACCGCATCCTCGCAGGCCGAGGACACCCCCGTGGTGCCGGACACGGTCGCGGGGCTCGAGGACGAGGCCGCGTTCTCCTCCGCCACCATCGGCTCCGGCCGCTTCCGGATCACCAACGTCTTCGACGACGTCGACGACGAAGGTCGCCCGGTGGTCTCCGAGCGCCGCCCGGTGCCCGCCGACGAGGTCGGCGCGCTGCGGCAGTACCTGGAGAACGCCCCGGTCGTGCTGGCCTCCCGGGAGAACGAAGAGGACCACTTCGACCCCGAGCGCGCCCAGTCCGTCCCGGGCACCTGGCACACCGACGGCACCTGGCTGTGGCCGGGCTCGGTGGCCTACTACCTCGCCCAGTACGGCATGCCGCCGGAATCGGCGCTGGTCGAGCACGTTCGCAGCCGCGGTTTCACCGTCGGCGACGTCGACGACGAGACCCGCGAAGCAGCCGTCAGCGAGCTGGTGGACCAGCCCGACGAGGCGGTCGGCGAACCCGAGTCGAACTCCGGGGACGACCCCCTCGGCCTGGGCACCGGGGTGGCCGCCGGAGCGGGAGCTGTCGCCGCCGGCGCCGCCGCGATCGGCTCCACCTCTGGTGAGCCCGAGGTCGACGAGGTTCCCGAGCCGGCCGACGAGCTCATCGAGGACGACGCACCGTCGGCCTCCGGTTCGCGGCACGTCCTCGACGAGGACGACGACGCGCCCGACGCCCAGGAAGTGCTGGCGCAGCTGCACGACCGGCTGTCCGACTTCCAGGTGGACAGCGACGCCTACCGATTGGGCAGCCGCAGCGCGGACGCCCACTGCCTGGTGCAGGACGGCGACGACTGGGTCGTCACCGGCAACGAGGACGTCCGGTTCGCCCGCGTCGACCACGCCGCCGCGTACCTGCTCGGCAAGCTGCTGCTGGAGCAGCCGACGGCGTCGGCCGCTCCGGCACCGGCCGTTCCCGAGATCGCCGACCTGCCGCAGCGCGGCGCGCCGGAACCCGAACTCCCGCAGCGCACGCCGCAGGAACCGGCCGATCTTCCGCAGCGCACGCCGGAGCCCGCCAGCGAGCTCCCGCAGCGCACGCCGGAACCGGCCGACCTGCCGCAGCGCGGTCAGGAGCCCGCCGACCTCCCGCAGCGGACCCCGGAACCGGCCTCCGAGCTGCCCAAGCGCACCCCGGAGCCGTCGGCCGATCTGCCGCAGCGCACGCCGCAGGCGTCGGAACTGCCCCAGCGCGCCGCGCGCGAGCCGGAGCAGTCAGGCCCGAGTACCGGTGGGAACCCGCTGTTCACCGCCAACCAGGAGGCGCCGCAGGCGTCCCAGGAGCCGGCCCCGCCGGCACCGCCCGCTGAGGAGCCGACCCGGTTCCAGCCGGCTCCGTCGATGGACCGCCCGCTTCCGCCGCAGGCTCCGCCGTCCCCGCCCGCGGGGAACCCGGTGCAGCCGCAGGCCGGTGGGGCGCCGGGGTCCAACCCGCTGCCCAAGCGCCAGCCGCGCCGGGACAGCAACGCCCCGGTTCCCCCGGCCGGCAACCCCGCCGCGCAGCAGGGTCCGGTCGGTGGCGCCGAGCGTCGTCCCGGGCCCGGTGGCCCCGGCATGGCCGGTCCGCAGCGACAGGGCCCGCCGCCCGGACCGCCGCGTCCGCAGCAGGGTCAGCAGCCCCCGCAGGGCCAGCCGCAGGCCGCGCCCAACGGACAGCCCGCCAACGGCCAGGCCCCGCAGGGTCAGCAGATCCAGCCGCTCAACGGCGAACCGCCGCTGACGCTGTACCGGGACCGCCGGATCGTCATGCTGCAGCCGGGCACCGAGCTCGACCGCTTCGGTGAGCCCAACGGCAACGTGATGTACACCGTGCGCACGCCGTACACGCACCGCTCGCTGCCGCCGCAGTGGTCCAACCGGACCTACTCGGCCTACCGGGTGCAGCGCCCGATCCAGGCGCTGCGGGGAACCGCGGTCGCGTGGTTCGAGCAGCCCGGTGGCGGCACCGCGTTCGTGCTCCCGGCCTCGGTCAGCGACCTCATCGCCGACGGCACCCTCGCCGAGATGCCGTCGGGCGAACGTCCGCCCATGGAGTGAAACCGGTTGAGAAGAGGGCCCTTCCCCAGCTCGGGGGAGGGCCCTCTTCTCGCGCTGCAGGCCGTTCAGTCCAGGTGCAGGCCGTGGGCCGCCGCGAAGGACAGGGCCAGGGCGGTGTCGACCCGGGCGCCCCGGAGGTTCGCCTGGACCAGGGCGTCGGCGTCGAGGCGGGCGTCGCGGAGGTCGGCGTTGTTGAGGCGCGCGCCGAGCATTCGGGCGCCGCTGAAGTCCGCTTCGCTGAGGTCGCAGCCGCGCAGATCGCACTCGGTGAGGTTGGCCTCCCGGAAGCGGACGCCGTGCAGGTCGACTTCGCGCAGGTCGCAACGGCCCATCGCGACCAGGGTCAGGTCGGTCTCGCGGACAGTCAGCGACCGCAGCCGGCAGTCGACGAAGCTGGAGCCGAGCAGGCTGCACCCGTCGAAGCTGCTCTTGCCGAACACCGTGCGCTCGAACTTGCAGGACCGGAACGCGCTGGCGACGTGCGAGGAGGTGTTGAGGTCGGCGCCGGTGAAATCGCAGTCGGTGAACACGCAGTTGCGGGTCTTCAGACCGGTCAGGTCGGCGTCGGTGAACACGCATCGCTCGAAGACCCGGCCGGACCACTCCTGATCCGGCAAGATCGCGTCCTGGAAGTCCTCACCGACCGCGCTCGTCATGGCCACACCCTGGCACGAGCGCCCGACGACACCGGAGGCACCATGCGAATCCACCGAGTTGTTCCCAACATCAGGGCCACCAACATCGCCGCCACGCGTGATCACTACGTGCAGGTGCTCGGTTTCGAGGTGGTGATGGACATGGGCTGGATCGTCACGCTCTGCGCCCCGGACGACCGGAAGCGCCAGCTCGCCCTGATCACCGAGGACGCCAGCGCTCCGGAGCACCCGGACATCTCCGTCGAGGTCGACGACGTCGACGCCGCCCACGCGGCCGCGGTGGAGCGGGGCGTCGAGATCGTGCACCCGCTGACCGACGAGCCGTGGGGCGTGCGGAGGTTCTTCCACCGCGACCCGAGCGGCACCGTCGTCAACACCCTGTCCCACCGGTCCGCCTGAGACCTCGCGGCCAGGAGCTGTTCGCCTTCCGCATCAGGGGACGACGACGACCGGGCGGACCGCTTCGACCACCAGGGTCGCCGGAACCGTGCCGAGCAGGCCGCCTCTCCTGCGCGAACGGCCGACGACGATCAGGTCGGCGCGGTACTGCTCGGCGACCTGCTCAAGGCCCACCGCCGGGTCACCCCGGTGGTGCACGAAGTCCCAGTCGATGTCCACCCACTTGAGGTGCGAGACGACCTCCTGCTTGAGCTCCTCCACCAGGGACTCAGCAGCTTCGCTCGCCACCGCGACGCCCATCGGCGACCAGTAGGCGACGCCGCCCACGGCCTCCACGTAGACCAGCACGAGACGCGCGCGCTCCCGCCGGGCGAGACCCGCCGCCCACGCCGCGGCGTGGAAGCTGGCCGGGCTGCCGTCCATGCCGACGACGATGCCGCCCAGACCGTCCTTGCCGATCTCGAATTCACGCTTGGTGCTGTCGCCTTCGGCCACGCCGGAATGGTACTCAGTGCCCGGCGGTCGTGGTCCCTTCGCCGGGCCCGAGGCGATTTGCCGACGGGTCTCCCGCAGGCCGGGGACGCCGCGTTAGGTTCTGCTGCGTGACCGCAGTGGAGCCCCGCACCGAAGCCGAACAGCGCGCCCTGGACGCCGTGGACATCGACGCCATCGTCGACGACCTCCGCGACCTGGTGGCCATCCCCAGCGTCGGAGGCAGCTCCGCCGAGCACGACGCCCAGCAGTGGTGCGCGGACCGCCTTTCCGCGCTCGGCCACCGGGTCGACCACTGGCGCATCGACGTCCGCGAACTCGCCGAGCACCCCGACTTCCCCGGCCAGGAGGCTCACCGCGACGAGGCCTACGGCTGCGTCGGCGTCAGCGGCGAGGGCGACCCGGCGCTGGTGTTCTGCGGGCACACCGACGTGGTGCCGCCCGGCGACCTGGACCGCTGGCCGAACCGCGACCCGTACGCGCTGCGCATCTCCGACGGCATCGCCGCCGGTCGCGGCACATGCGACATGAAGGGCGGCGTGGTCGCCTTCCTCGGCGCCCTGACGGCGCTGCGCACCGCTGGTGTCGAGCTGGCCAGGCCGGTCGCGGTGCACGCGGTCGTCGCCGAGGAGGACGGCGGTCTCGGCGCGTTCGCCACGCTGCAGCGCGGCCACCTCGGAGAGGCGTGCGTCATCGCCGAACCGACCCAGAACACCGTCGTGGCGGCCAACGGCGGTTCGCTGACGTTCCGGCTGGAGATCCCCGGGCAGAGCACGCACGGTTCCACCCGCTACCGGGGCGTCAACGCCCTCGACAAGCTCGCCGAGCTGCTGCCGGTGCTGCGCGAGCTGGAGACCGGGCGCAACGTCGATCCCGACCCGCTGGTGGAACACCTGGAGATCCCGTACCCGCTGTCGGTCGGCACGGCCCGCGTCGGCGACTGGGCCAGCACCGTCCCGGACCTCGCGGTCGCCGAGGGCCGCTACGGCGTGCGGCTGGGCGAGTCCGTCGAGCAGGCCAAGGCCGAGTTCGCCGCCGCCGTCGCCGAAGCCTGCGCGGCCGACCCGTGGCTGGCCGAGCACCCGGTCCGGGTCACCTGGCCGGGCGGCATCTTCGCCAGCGGCCGGTTCCCCGAAGGGCACCCGCTGCTCGACGAGACCCGCGAGGCGATCACCGCCGCCGGTGGTCCGGTCCCGGAGGTCGTGGGCGCGCCCTACGGCTCGGACCTGCGCCAGTACGCCGCCACCGGCATGCCGACGCTGCAGTACGGCCCGGGCGACGTGCGCTACGCGCACGCCGACGACGAGCACGTCAGCATCGCCGACCTGGAGCAGTGCGCCCGCACCTTCGCGCTGCTGGCCATCCGCAGGTGCGGAATCGCGTAACCCCCGTCAGGCAAGTGCCGAAGGCGCTTTCTCCGTGCCCACCAAAGCAACTCGCACCGCCGCGGGTTCTGACACGTCTTCTGGGGAGGACAGCCGTAGCGCCGTGGATCGGACATTCACAAGTCTCGGATCCCGGAGCAAGAAGGCGTGTCAGGTTCCGCCCCCCGCACCGCTGCACAACGACCACGGAGTAGTTGTCACTGTAATGCTCAGTGGAAGTCGCGCGATTCCGAGGGCACGCGGATGTTCAGTTTTTGAAGCCGATCAGCACGCAGGTTGATCACCTCCTCGGTTCGTTCGATCACGCCGCGCACCAACAACGCGGCGCTGGTGCGTCCGACCTTCCGGTAGCGGCCCCACAGCCCTGGTGAGCAGACGACGTTGACCGTTCCGGTTTCGTCCTCCAGGTTCAGGAAGGTGATGCCGCCGGCGGTCGACGGGCGTTGCCGGTGCGTCACGGCTCCGCCCACCAGCACCCGGGTGCCGTGCTCCACTTCGGACAGACGCGCGGCCGGCAGTGCGCCGAGCTCGTCGAGCCGGGCTCGGACGAACTGCAGCGGGAAGCTGTCCGGCGACACCCCTGTCGCCCACACGTCGGCCGCTGCCTTCTCGACGCCGTCCATGCCGGGCAGGGCGGGGGCGTCCGACGAGACGGTGGTGCCGGGTAGCCGGTCTGGTCGTTCGCGGGCCGCCGCCGCGGCGTTCCACAGCGCTTCGCGCCGGGTCAGGCCGAAGCAGTCGAACGCCCCGCCGGTGGCCAGCGCCTCCATCTGCGGTGCGTTCAGCCGCACCCGCCGCGCCACGTCGGCCATGTCGGCGAACGGCCCGTGCGCGGCGCGTTCGGCGGTCAGCTTCTCGGCGAGGTCCTCACCGAGCTTGCGCACCGACGACAGGCCGATGCGGACGGCCTGGCGCCCGGTGCTGGTCGCGTCCGGTTCCAGGTCGGCGTGCACCCGGCTGGCGTTGATGTCCGGCCCGCGCACCACGACTCCGTGCCTGCGCGCGTCGGCGACCAGCGACTGCGGCGAGTAGAAGCCCATCGGCTGCGCCTTGAGCAGTGCCGCGCAGAACGCCGCCGGGTAGTAGCGCTTGAACCAGGCGCTGGCGAACACCAGCAGCGCGAAGCTCAGCGCGTGGCTCTCCGGGAAGCCGTAGTTGGCGAAGGCCAGCATGCGGCGGTAGATGTGCTCGGCCAGGTCTTCGTCGATGCCGTTGGCGGCCATGCCCTCGAAGAGCCTGTCCCGCAGGCGTTCCATGCGTTCCGCTGAGCGCTTGGCGCCCATGGCCCGGCGCAGCTGGTCGGCTTCGGACGGGCTGAACCCGGCGACGTCGACGGCCAGCTGCATCAGCTGCTCCTGGAACAGCGGGACCCCCAGGGTCTTCTTCAGCGCACCCTTCATCAGGGGGTGGTCGTAATCCCAGTCCTCCTCGTCGTTGCGGCGCCGGATGTAGGGGTGCACCGATCCGCCCTGGATCGGGCCGGGCCTGATCAGCGCGACCTCGACCACCAGGTCGTAGAACTCGCGAGGTTTCAGCCGGGGCAGCGTGGCCAGCTGCGCGCGGCTCTCCACCTGGAACACCCCGATCGCGTCGGCCTTGCACAGCATCTCGTACACCTCGGGGTCGGACAGGTCCAGCTCGCCGAGGTCGACGTCGCGGCCGTGGTGCTCGCGCGTCATGTCGATGGCGTAGTGCAGCGCCGAGAGCATGCCCAGGCCGAGCAGGTCGAACTTGACCAGCCCGACGGTGGCGCAGTCGTCCTTGTCCCACTGCAGCACGGTCCGGCCGGGCATCCGGGCCCACTCCACCGGGCACACCTCGCTGACCGGCTGATGGCAGATCACCATGCCGCCGGAGTGAATCCCCAGGTGGCGCGGGAAACCCATCAGCTCGTCGGCGAGTTCGCGCACCGCGCCGGGGATCTCGGAGTCCTCGGGAAGCGGGCCCCAGTGCTCGATCTCCTTGCTCCAGGCGTCCTGCTGACCGGGCGAGTAGCCGAGCGCGCGGGCGACGTCGCGCACCGCGGACTTCGGCCGGTAGCCGATGACGTTGGCGACCTGCGCGGCGTGCGTGCGGCCGTACTTGGCGTAGACGTACTGGATGACCTCCTCGCGCCGGTCGGACTCGATGTCGATGTCGATGTCCGGCGGCCCGTCGCGTGCCGGCGCGAGGAACCGCTCGAACAGCAGCTGGTAGCGCACCGGGTCGGCGTTGGTGATGCGCAGCGCGAAGCACACCGCCGAGTTCGCCGCCGATCCCCTGCCCTGGCAGAGGATGTCCTGCCGGCGGCAGAAGTCGACGATGTCGTGCACCACCAGGAAGTAACCGGGGAACTCCAGCTCCTCGATCACGGCCAGCTCGTGCTCGATCTGCCGGTACGCCTCCGGTGCCGCCTGCGGCGGCCCGTAGCGATCGAGCGCGCCGAGGTAGGCCAGCTCCCGCAGGTGGCTGACCTCGGTGTGGCCGGGCGGCACGTCGAACGGCGGCAGCTGCGGGACCACCAGGCTCAGGTCGAAGGCGAAGGACTTGCCCAGCTCGGCGGCCCGCTGCACCGCGCCCGGGTAGCGGGCGAAGCGCTCGGCCATCTCGGCACCGGAGCGCAGGTGGTTGCCCGCCCAGGCCGGCAGCCACCCGTCCATGTCGTCCAGGCTCCGCCGCGCGCGGACGGCCGCGACGACGCTCGCCAGCCGCGCCCGATCCGGCCCCGCCAGGTGCGCACCGGTGGAGGCCACCGTGGACAGTCCGGCGCGATCGGCGAGCTCCGCGAGCGCGTCGTTGCGCACCGAGTCGGTGGGCAGCCCGTGGTCGGTGAGCTCGACGGTGACGTGCTCGCGGCCGAAGAGCCCGACCAGCCGGTCGAGCTCGACCGCCGCCGCGTCCATCCCGCCGGTCGCCAGCGCCGACCGCACCGCACCCTTGCGGCAGCCGGTGAGCACCTGCCAGTGCCCGGCCGCCTCGGCCGCCAGCTCCTCCAACCGGTACTCCGGGCGTCCCTTCTCCTCACCGCGCAGCTGAGCGGTGCTGATCGCGCGGCACAGCGAGGCGTAACCGTCGAGGTCGCGGGCCAGCACCAGCAGGTGCCCGCCCTCGGGGTCGGGGATGCCGTTCTGCGGTTGGGTGAGCCCCAGGCTCAGCTCGGCGCCGAACGCCGTGCGCACGTCGTGCTCCTTGGCCGCCTCGGCGAACCGCACCACGCCGTAGAGCCCGTCGTGGTCGGTGAGCGCGATCGTCTCCAGGCCGAGCCGCGCGGCCTCCTCGATCAGCTCCTCGGGGTGGGCGGCACCGTCGAGGAAGCTGAAGTTGGAGTGCGCGTGCAGCTCTGCGTAGGGCACCCGGTCGCCGGGTGGTGCCGGGCCTCTTCCGACCGCGCGATGCCCGGCGCGCGGGCGCGACGGCGGACCGTCGTCGGGGCGCGGCAGTGCCTCGCCGGAGAGGGCCTTCTCCAGCTCCGACCAGCTCTGGGGAGGGTTGAACCAGCTCATGGACCTAGTGAACTCCTGTTCGAACGGTCAGCGCTACCGAACAGCCGGGCTTCCACTCGAACGAGTGTTCGTCAGATCAGCGGTAGGCTCCCTGAACCCACCAGTCCCCGCGCTCGTGCACCAGGAGCAGCGCCACCTCGTCGGATTCCCCGTCCAGGACCTCCGGGACCAGCACGACCTGGAGCCGGACCAGCGCACGCGGCGGGACCTGCGAATCCGGCGCGGTCTGGCCGGAACCACCGGCCAGCAAGTCCACCCACCACCGCTCGGTCACCGGCCACGGCCCGGCCCAGCCCGCCACCGCGCGAGACCTGCCGCCACCGACCTCGACCGTCTGCGGCGCGGCGGACAGCCCCAACCGGCCGGTGATCCACACGGGCTCGCCCGAAGCGTCGAGCACCCGGGCCGGCCACGGATCGCCCGGCACCACCGTCGGCGACGGAGCCGGGAGCCGGCCCGGCCACGGCGGCTCGACGGGCAGCGCGGCCCGTCGCTCGTCGCCCCACGGCACGAATCGCACCTGGTCGCGCGGGTCCCGGCCGCCGCCGAGAACACCGGTCAGCACGGCCTCCGGACCGAGCATGCCCTGCACGCGCGCGAAAGCCCGGCCCGCTCTGGCCGCGGCCTCGCCGGTGGCCGCGCTGAGCAGGTCCAGCTGCAGACCTCCAGCGCCGACCACCTCTTCGGGGCGCAGGCTCAGCTCGTCGAGCCCGGCGGTGGGCTTGCCCTTGCGGCTGCGGCCGTTGAGCCAGCCGTCGAGCTGCCAGCGGACCCGGTCGGCGGTGGCCGCCGGAGTCAGCGGTTCCGCGCAGCGCCAGACCCGGTGCAGCTCCTCGCCGTTGCCGGTGCGCGCCGAGATGCCCAGCCGAGTGCAGGCGAGGCCGAGATCGCCCAGCTTGGCGTGCAGTTCGTCGGCGAGCACCTTGGCCACGAACGCGGCCCGGTCCACCCGGTCCACCGGCGGGTCGAGCTCCTCGGTGACGACCAGCTCGGGCGGTGGCTGCCGCCGCTTGACCGGGCGCTCCTCCTGACCTCCCGCCGACCGGTGGGCCAGCAGGGCGGCAGGGCCGAACCGGGTCGCCACGTCCGAGGACCCGAGCGCCGCGAACTCGCCGAGGGTGCCGATCCCCAGCCGGCGCAACAGGTCCACGAGTTCCGGCTGCGCCGCCGCCTGCTTCTGACCGAGGCGGTCGGCGAGCTGCTCGATCTCCTCGATCGGCAGCGGTGCCAGGAACTCCCGGCTACCACCGGGTTCGACGTGCCGCGCGTGACGAGCGGCGAGGATCGCGGCGAACAGCCCGTCGGCGACACCGATCCGGCACTCGACACCGGTCTGCGCGTCGATCTCGTCGACGAGCTTCTCCGCGGCGGCCTCCTCCCCGCCGAAGTAGCGGGCGGGTCCTCTGGCGGGAACGGCGACCAGCCCCGGCCGGACGACCTCGACTCCGGGCACCAGCTCCTCGACGGCGATCACGACCGGCTCGAAGAACCGCACGTCTCGCGCTGGATCGTGTTCGCAGACGACGAGTTCCGGGCAGCGGCCCTGCGCTTCGCGGCGGCGCATCCCCCTGCGCACGCCGCTGTCCCTGGCGGTCGCCGAGCAGGCGACGACCCGGTTCGCGGCGAAAACCGCTGCGGGGACGAGTGGTTCGAGTTCGGCGGCGCGCGAAGCGGCCACCACCGGCCAGTCCGGGCACCACACGACGATTCTGCGGGCGGGCACGTCGCTCACCCGGCCACCGCGCGCAGGTGCGCCCGTGCGGCGGGGCGCTCTTCGACACCGGCGAGCGAGCCGTCGCGAGACGGCAGCAGCAATCGGCAGGAACGCGGTTTCGACGCCGCGCCACGCCCTTCCGCGCTCACCGTGACATCGCGTTCCCGCAGGTGACCGTGGCCATGACCCAGTCCCCGCCAGCGCGCGCCGGAACAGCGCAGCTGCACCTCCGCACCCGGCCAGCGACCGAACGGCAGCAGCACCGAGCCACGGTTGCGCGCCCGCGCGGAGAGCCTGCGGGCATCGGCATCGAGCACCTGCCCGGTTCCGCCGACCACGACCAGGTCGACACCGTCCAGCAGCGCGGCGATCACGCCCGCCGGGTCGGAACCCGGCCGCGGCACCACCGCGAACCGTTCCAGCGAGACCCCGGCCTCAGCGGCGGCGGCCAGGTTGATCCCGGGCAGGCCCACCACGGTCGCCCAGGAACCGTTCGCCGTCGCTTCGGACAGCAGCGCGAAGAGCAGCGACACCGATCCGTGCACCGCCACCGTGCTGCCACGGCGCAAACCTGGCCATGGCAGCACGGCGGCGAGTTCCGCCCGCGTCGGCAGCACCCGGCCCGCACCCGGGACACCGCCCGCCTCGACGTGCGGCACACCCACGGACACCCCGTCAGCCGTGGGCGCGCTCAACGCCGCCGAAGACACCGTCGCGGACATCGCCGCCCTCCCCACATACGTGACCGCGGTGGGTGCCCGACCCCGGCGCGGGCACCCACGAACACAGCCGCTGCGGGGAAGGCAGCGGTGGAGTCAGCACTGCGCCTGCACCCGGATCACAGCGCCGAACTCCATCGGAGCGGCCGACCCCGACACCGGCCGTTTCCGATCTCGAACCTCAGTTCGAATACCTTTATTCAACCCCCAGCCCCCACCCCCCGTCAAGGACCGTGGCCGGATTGGGTGAACATTCGTTCGAAGCTTGGGCATTTGCGCTGGTCGCCGATACTCTTGATCTTGTTGCCGCGATCCACCGGGGTGCGTAGTTTGCAAGCTATGTTTCTCCAATTACATTGTTTCCTGACATGGGAAACACTGGATTCAGAGAAACAACCCTGATGAGCGAAGCGCTCGAGCCCATCGCCGAGCTGCTGCCCGCCTCATGGCGTCTCGAAGAGCGCCCAAGCGAGTTGGACAGCCGCTTCGACGCGGTCGTTGAACTCGTCGGCCCGAACGAAACGAAGGTTCCGTTCGCCGCGGAGGTCAAGCGTTCCGGAGCGGTGCCGACGTCCCTGCTCATTTCGGCACTCCGTGAGATGAACCGAGCGAGCGGCCTGCCTGTGCTGTACCTGTCGGACTACATCGGGCCGGTGTTGCGTGACGCGCTGACTTCCGAAGGTTTCAGCTTCGCCGACGCCACCGGCTGGGTGCGGTTGACCTCTGCCGAGCCTCTCGTTCTCCTCACAGGACAAGGTGCTGCACGTTCGCCGCGCGCACCGCGGACGAGCGCTATCACCAGGCTCAACGGGATCGCCGCGAGCCGGATCATCCGTGCCTTGGCAACTGCGGACCTTCCCGTGGGTGTCCGCGGCTTGGCCAACCTCGCGGGAGTCTCGCCAGGGTCGGTCTCCAAACTCCTGAACACCTTGGCCTCGGAAAGCATCATCGACCGCGACAAGAACGGCGGCGTTGTCGCGGTGCGCCGGCGAGCACTGCTGAGGCGTTGGGCGGCTGACTACTCCTTCGCGACAGCCAATTCCTCGGTGGGCCACTTCATCGCGCCGCGCGGTCTGGACAGAACCCTCGTTCGCCTGGCCGATCAGGACGACGTGGCCATCACGGGTTCAGCTGCCGCGCGACGGTTGCTGCCAGAGTCGGTGACCTCCGTGGTTCCGATGCGCCTGCTGGCGATCTACGCCGCACGTCCGGCGGAGCTTGTCAGCGCGCTCGGACTGATCGACGCAGATCCGACGACTGCGAATGTCGTCATCGCAAAGCCGTTGGACCCCGAGATCTTGACTCCACCCGACGAAGACGACCTCGCAACGGCACCTCTCCCACTCGTGATGGCGGATTTGCTCACCTTGGCCGGCCGGTCCGATGCGGAGGCAGAGCAGCTCATGGACACGTTCTTGGCGGCCGACGAGGAGCGGGAGGAGTGATGGTGAACGATCTTGCTCCGGAATACGTGTCCGCGCGGAGGGTGCTGCTCGACGCGCTCACCGCCCTTGAGGGCCACCTCGACAATCTCGTGCTCGTCGGTGCCCAGGCCGTCTACCACCACAGTGGATCAGCTGATCTCAACGTGCCATTGATGACCACGGACGCGGATCTGGCCGTCAACACCCACGAGCTCGCTGACGCACCGGAGATCGGCGGGCTGATGCGGGCTGCCGGATTCAATCCCGGATCGAATCCTGGGCATTGGTTGGCGATGAACGGCGTTTCCGTCGATCTGATGGTGGTGCCGTACCAGGCGGGCACGACCAAAGCCTCGGCGCGGGCAGCGCGGATCGCTCCGCACGAGAAGTTGACCGCCCGGATTGCTCCTGGGCTCGAACCCGCCTTGCTCGACAACGAGATCGTCACCATCGCTGGACTCGAACCCGGTGACGCCAGGACATGCGATCTCCGGGTGGCTGGACCGGCAGCGCTGCTGACGGCGAAGGCCATCAAGATCGGGGAGCGGTTGGGGCAAGCGGGCCGGCAGCCTGATCGCCTCAGAGAAAAAGACGCCCTCGACGTGTTCCGAGTGCTCCAAGCCATTGAGGTCCCTGACCTCGTGCGTGGATTCGCGAAGCACCGGGAGGACGAGCATGCCGCCTCCGCGACCAACCAGGCGCTCAGCCTCTTCCACGAGCACGGGGCGACTTCCCAAGGGCTGCTCGCGCAGCTCGCTGCCACTGCGTCCCAGGGCGATCCAGTCGTCGCCCCCTCCTTCGCCGCCCTCGTGAACGACCTGCTCACCGCTGTGAATTCGTCCAGCACCACGTAGGCCTGGGCATCCGCAACAACGCGACGAGCCCCGGACCTCGAGTCCGGGGCTCGTCGGAACTGCTCGTCGTCAGTGGGCGAAGTGGCGCGTGCCCGTCAGGTAGACCGGGACGCCCGCGGCCTCGGCCGCGGCGATGACCTCGCCGTCCCGGACCGAACCGCCCGGCTGGACCACGGCGCGCACACCCGCGTCCAGCAGGACCTGCAGACCGTCAGGGAACGGGAAGAACGCGTCCGACGCGGCGACCGAACCCTTGGCCCGGTCACCGGCGCGGGACACCGCCAGGCGCGCCGAGTCGACCCGGTTCACCTGGCCCATGCCCACGCCCACGGTCCCGCCGCCGTCGGCCAGCAGGATCGCGTTGGACTTCACCGCGCGGCAGGCCCGCCAGGCGAACTTCAGGTCCGCCAGCGTCGCCTCGTCCACCGGGGAACCTGTCGCCAGCGTCCAGTTCGCCGGGTCGTCGCCCTCGGCGTCGATCGCGTCCGAACCCTGCACCAGCAGGCCGCCGGAGATCGCGCGCATCTCGACCCGGCCGCTCTGCGGCGGCTGAGCGGTCAGCAGGCGGATGTTCTTCTTCTTGTTCAGCACGTCCACCGCGCCCTCGGCGTAGCCGGGGGCCACCACGACCTCGGTGAAGATCTCCGCGACCTGCTCGGCCATCGCCACCGACACCTCGCGGTTGGTCGCGATCACACCGCCGAAGGCGCTCACCGGGTCGCACTCGTTCGCCTTGCGGTGCGCGGCGGCGATGTCCTCGGCGACCGCGATACCGCACGGGTTGGCGTGCTTGATGATCGCCACGCACGGCTCGTCGTGGTCGTGCGCAGAACGCCACGCGGCGTCGGCGTCGACGTAGTTGTTGTAGGACATCTCCTTGCCGTGCAGCTGCGCCGCCGCGGCCAGTCCGGTGGCCTGCCCGCCCGAGACGTACAGCGCGGCCGGCTGGTGCGGGTTCTCGCCGTAGCGCAGCGCGGAGCGGCGCTGCCAGGTCTCACCGATCCAGCCCGGGAACGTGGCGTCGTCACCGGTGGGAACCCTGCTCATCCAGGACGCCACCGCCACGTCGTAGGACGCGGTGTGCCGGAACGCCTCGGCGGCCAGCTCGACCCGGTCGGTCATGGTGAAACCGCCCTCGCGGACCTCCTCGAGGACCCACTCGTAGCGGCTCGGGTCGACGACGACCGCCACGTTGGCGTGGTTCTTCGCCGACGCGCGCACCATCGCCGGACCGCCGATGTCGATCTGCTCGATCACCTCGTCCTGCGCGGCGCCCGAGGCCACCGTCTGCACGAACGGGTAGAGGTTGACCACCAGCAGGTCGAACGGGGCGATGTCGAGGTCGCGGAGCTGCTTGGCGTGCTGCTCGCGGCGCAGGTCGGCGAGCAGACCGGCGTGCACCCTCGGGTGCAGCGTCTTGACCCGGCCGTCCAGCGCCTCCGGGAACCCGGTGAGCTCCTCGACGGGCGTGACCGGCACGCCGGCATCGGCGATCGCGCGCGCCGTGCCACCGGTGGAAACGATCTCCACCCCGGCGGCGTGCAGCCCGGTGGCCAGCTCCAGCAGGCCAGACTTGTCCGACACGCCGATCAGCGCGCGACGAATCGGGCGCCGCTCCTGGGAGTTCGCGGTCACGGGATACTCACCTTCCGTCCCTGCACGGTCCACCCGTGCAACGCCAGCTTTTGAAGAGTGCCGACCAGCAGCCGCCGCTCGACGGCCTTGATCCGCTCGTGGAGGCTCGCCTCGTCGTCATCGGGCAGCACCTCGACGGCTTCCTGGGCCAGGATCGGCCCGGTGTCCACACCGGCGTCCACCACGAACAGGGTGCAACCGGTGACGCGGACTCCATACTCCAGCGCATCCCGCACCCCGTGCATGCCGGGGAACGAGGGAAGCAGCGCCGGGTGGCTGTTGAGGTATCGGCCGTCGAAGCGGGCCAGGAAGTCGGCGCCGACGAGCTTCATGAACCCGGCGGAGACCACCAGGTCCGGCTCGTGCTCGGCGCAGGCCTCGGTCAGCGCGCGGTCCCACTCCTCGCGGGAGGTGTGGTCACCGACCTTGCGGACGAACGTGGGGATGCCGGCGCGCTCGGCGCGGGCCAGCCCCTCGATGCCGTCGCGGTCGGCGCCCACCGCGACCACCTCGACCGGGTAGTCGGGTTCGCTGGTGGCGTCGAGCAGGGCCTGCAGCAGGGTGCCGGAACCGGAGACGAGCACGACCACCCGCGCCGGAGCGGCGGTCGTGATCCGGTTCGGGTGCGCGGCGGTGCTCGGCTGGTCGGGCGTACTCGGGTTCAGCGTTCGCTCCTGACATGCCTCGGCACGATCTCCCCCGCAGCGTAAGACCTGGTTGCGGGGTCGGCTCCGGCAGGGCCCGGGCGAGTGGCGCAGCGCTCACCGCCGGTCGCGCGGTGCGGGCTCCTCCTCGTCCGGCTCAGCGTCGAACTCCTCGGCGGTGACGTGCGCGGCGGAATCGGCTTCAGCGTCGGATTCTGGGCGGGCGGACGGGATTTCGGCGATCAGGTCGTCGAGGTCGGTGTAGTCGAAGTCCTCGTCCTGCTCGGTGTCCTCGGCCGGTTCTGGATCGATGTCCTCGTCGAACTCGTCGGTGCCGAAGGCGTTCAGCGCCGGGTCGTCGGGCTCCTCCACGCCGCCCAGCCAGGTCATCACCAGTGCCGGGATCGCCAGCCAGCACGACGTCGCCAGCGCGAGAGCGACCGGGTGGAACGACACCACCCCGATCGGACCGTTGCCGAGCTTGCCACCGGCGACCGCCGCCAGCACCAGCACCGCCAGCGCCGCCACCCCGGCCGCGACCAGCACCACCACCAGGCGACGGACGAGCGGGCCGGGAACGCGCCTGGCGACCAGCCCCATCAGCATTCCGACCAGCAGCGGGAGCAGCAGCACCGCCGACCACCACACGGACGGCCCGTCGTCCGGCAGCACCGCCAGCAGCGGCAGGTCCGGCATCGGCCCCTGCGCGTGCTCCAACGGCTGGACGACCTGGGAGCCGAGGGAGAACCCGCTGCCTGCGGCGAAGGACCAGCCGGCCAGCACCGCGTTCGGCAGGTAGAGCAGCGAGAACAACGTGGCGCCGACGGCGTCTCCCGCACCGCCCATCCGCGACATCGAGGTGACCATCTCCGGCGCCGAAAGCGCGATCGCGACCAGCAGCACGCCCGCGCCGGCGGCGACCACGGTGGCGATGGTCAGCAACCCGATCCGCAAGCCAGTCCAGACGTAGGCGTCGGTGCGCTCCCACACCAGGTAGAACAGGCCGCAGCGGTTCGCGACCCCGGCGGTCGCCGCGATCGCGGCGGTCAGGCCGCAGCTCAGGAACGCTTCGACCGGGACCGCGCTGAACGGATCGGTCAGCAGCAGCGCGAACAGCGCGCCCACGAACGCGTGCACCAGCCCCATCGTCGCGATCACCGGCCAGGCCTGGTCGGGACGGCGCAGCCGGCAGCGGCGAGCGACGAACGCCGACGCCGCGGCCACCAGCAGCACCACGCCGATCGTGGGCAGCATCGGCAGCACGGTCAGCGGAGCGCCCGAGATCACCAGCGGCGACTGGTAGAGCACCAGCCATCCGGGCATCGCGGCCATCAGGACCAGCAGCGGGTTGAGGCTCGCCCCGCTGGCGATGCCCACGATCAGCGCGACCAGGGCGGCGACGGCGAAGAACCCGATCAGCGGCACCGCGCCGACGACGGCGATGAACAACCACCGGCGCAAACCCTGCTTCCGGTCGGAATGGCCGGCGGCCACGGCATGGGGGATCGAATCCAGCGCAGACACGCGACCGAATGTCGCACCGCCACTGCTCCGAACGGCCCCGAACACGCCAGCGCCTCCGCCCATCGGGCGACGCGCCTGAGGCATTGGGCGGTTTTGGCCCGAACCGACCGGACATAACGGGCGATGATCATGGACGGTTCGGACCAGAACCGCCCAAGTCACGGCCACGTCATGGCTGGCGTGATGGGGGCGGGTCAGAAGGTGGGTGGGTTCGCGCCCGGGTGGGGCATCTGGCGGGTGCCCTGGGGGCCGCCGCTGTCCTGTTCCGACTTCGGCTGCGGGGTCTGCGGCTGTTGCGCGGGCTGGGCTGGTGGCTGCGGCGCGGCTTGGCCGTTCTGCTGCTGGCCGGGCTGCGAGATCGGACCGGACTGGTTCGCGGGCCGGCTCGGCTGGGGGCCGCTGGAGTCCAGGTTGGGCGTGGCGAACCCGTCGGACGACGGGTTCCGGCTTCCCGGCTGCTGGGCGGGCTGACCGCCGCTGGCCGGGTTCCACGGCGGCGGGCCGCCGAACTGGGCGCCGGGAGCGGGCTGCCCCTGCGGGCCCCAGCCGGGGCCGGAGGGACCGGGGCCGGGGCGCGCGCCACCGGGACCAGCCGGACCACCCGGACCTGGACCGCGCGGGCCGGGGCCTTGCGGGAACGGCTGCCCGTACGACTGGGACTTGGGGCTGCTCGCCGGGCCGGAGGCGCCACCGGCCTTGATCACGCCGCCCTCGAGCAGCAGCACGCCCACGACGGCGGCCAGCTGCGCGAGCGCCAGCACCATCAGCACAGAGACCAGGCCGGATGCGGTGTTGCGGATGACGTCCTGCAGCAGCGCCAGCGCGGAGTAGGCCGCCAGCGGGACGGCCGCGAACAGCGCGTCCGGCGTCTTCGGCAGGAAACGCAGGCCCGCGAGCGCCGCGGAGGCGACGAGGCCGAAACCGGCCATGCTGCCCATCAGGGCGCCGACGCCGTCGTCGAAGAACCCGAGCAGGTAGCCGACAACGCCGGCGCCGGCCGCCACCATCGCGAGGACTTCTTTCAGCTCGAACGACCGACGGCCCCCGTCGGTGTTCGGCTGTTGCGGATACGGGGCGGACATGACTTGATCGGACTCCTCGAAGGCACTCGATCGGGCTGCTGATCGACGGTACCGAATACGAGCCATCAGCAGGGCGGCCCGCCCGGCTAGGAGTTGTTCGGGAATCACCTTGTTCGGTGGCAGGAGTCGCGGAGCCCCAGCGGTGCGGACCGAGTCCCGCAAAAGCCGTCGGGGCCGGATTCCCCTGGGGGAACCCGGCCCCGAACGAACGAGGTCGGTGCGGGTCTCAGCCCTTGACGATCTCGCGCATCAGCTTGGCGGTCTCGCTCGGCGTCTTGCCGACCTTGACGCCCGCGGCCTCCAGGGCCTCCTTCTTCGCCGAGGCGGTGCCCGACGAACCGGAGACGATGGCGCCCGCGTGACCCATGGTCTTGCCCTCCGGCGCGGTGAAACCCGCGACGTAGCCGACCACCGGCTTGGTGATGTTGGCCTTGATGAAGTCGGCCGCGCGCTCCTCGGCGTCGCCACCGATCTCACCGATCATCACGATGGCCTCGGTCTCCGGGTCTTCTTCGAAGGCCTGCAGCGCGTCGATGTGGGTGGTACCGATGATCGGGTCACCACCGATGCCGACGGCGCTGGAGAAACCGATGTCCCGCAGCTCGTACATCATCTGGTAGGTCAGCGTGCCCGACTTCGACACGAGACCGATCTTGCCCGCGCCGGTGATGTCGGCCGGGATGATGCCCGCGTTGGACTTGCCGGGCGAGATGATGCCGGGGCAGTTCGGCCCGATGATCCGGGTCTTGTTGCCCGTGGCGTTCGCGTGCGCCCAGAAGTAGGCCGAGTCGTGCACCGGGATGCCCTCGGTGATGACCACGGCCAGGCCGATCTCGGCGTCGATGGCCTCGATCACGGCGTCCTTGGCGAACTTCGGCGGCACGAAGACGACCGACACGTCGGCGCCGGTCTCCTTCATCGCCTCCTGAACGCTGCCGTAGACCGCGAGCTCCTTGCCCTCGATCTCGACGGTCTGCCCGGCCTTGCGGGCGTTGACACCGCCGACGATGTTCGTGCCGGAGCGCAGCATGCGAGCGGTGTGCTTGGTGCCTTCAGAGCCGGTGATGCCCTGAACGATCACCTTGCTGTTCTCGTTGAGGAAGATAGCCATGATCGCCTCACGCCCCCGCTGCCAGCTCGGCGGCCTTGTCGGCCGCACCGTCCATCGTGTCCACCACGGTGACGACCGGGTGGTTGGCCTCGGCCAGGATGCGGCGGCCCTCGTCGACGTTGTTGCCGTCGAGGCGGACGATCAGCGGCTTGGTGGCCTCGTCACCGAGGATCTCCAGCGCCTGCACGATGCCGTTGGCCACGGCGTCGCAGGCGGTGATTCCACCGAAGACGTTGACGAACACCGACTTGACGTCCGAGTCGCCCAGGATGACGTCCAGACCGGCGGCCATGACCTCGGCGGAGGCGCCGCCGCCGATGTCGAGGAAGTTCGCCGGCTTGACGTTGCTGTGCTTCTCGCCGGCGTAGGCCACGACGTCCAGCGTGGACATGACCAGCCCGGCACCGTTACCGATGATGCCGACCTCGCCGTCCAGCTTGACGTAGTTGAGGCCCTTCTCCTTGGCCTTGGCCTCGAGCGGGTTCTCCGCGTCCTTGTCCACCAGCTCGGCCTGCTTGGCCTGGCGGAACGCGGCGTTCTCGTCGAGGGTGACCTTCCCGTCGAGGGCGATGATCTTGCCCTCGGGGTCCTTCACCAGCGGGTTGACCTCCACCAGAGTGGCGTCTTCGGCGACGAAGGTCTCCCACAGCTTGACGATCACGTCGGCGACCTGGTCGGCGACCTCGGCCGGGAACTTGGCGGCGGAAACGATCTCCTTCGCCTTGTCCAGGTCGACGCCCTCGATCGGGTCGATCGCGATCTTCGCCAGAGCCTCGGGCTTGGTGGCCGCGACCTCTTCGATCTCCATGCCGCCCTCGACCGAGGCCATCGCGAGGAAGTTGCGATTCGCGCGGTCGAGGAGGAAGGAGAAGTAGTACTCCTCCGCGATGTCGGAGGCGGTCGTGACCAGCACCTTGTTGGTGATGTGGCCCTTGATGTCCAGACCGAGGATGGCCTCGGCCTTGGTCTGGGCCTCATCCGGGTTCTCAGCCAGCTTCACGCCGCCGGCCTTGCCCCGGCCACCGGTCATGACCTGGGCTTTGATGACTACGGGCCCGCCGAGTTCTTCGGCTGCTGCCTTGGCCCCTTGCGGATCGGTCGCCACGGTGCCGGGCAGCGTCGGCACGTCGTGGGAGGCGAAGAGCTCCTTCGCCTGGTACTCGTACAGGTCCACTCGACTCTCCTGCGACGTCGGTGTCGGACTCGGTGACGATATCGACCTGCGATGACGCATGGGGCGGCGCACCTGGTGAACTGCCTCACCTGAGGTAGGGCGTCTGCCTGGGTCGACCCGTCCAACACGGGGAATCGCCTTGTGCGGCAGGAGCGATATCTGCGTTCGCGTGACGAACGGAACAGACGCCGTGACGGCGCTGCGCCCATGTTCGGGCACCGGAACGCCGCCCACAAGACGTCCGGGCGAGTGAACTCAGTTGGTCGGTTCAGCGGTGGTGCGGGCGGCCAGCGCCGTGCCGAGCAGGACCACGACGCACCCGAGCCCGAACCACAGGCCGAGTCCGGGAGCGGTGCCGGGCAGGCGCTCGGCTGTCAGCGGGAACTCCAGCGCGCGCACGCCCACCAGCAGCGCGGCACCGCACAGCAGCGCGGCCGCCTGACCGGGACGGCACATCGGGGCCAGCGCGGTCGCGCCGACCACCGCGGCGAGCGCGAGCACCAGACCCCACGAGGTGGTGCCGAAGTCGGCGAACACGCCCGGAGCGCTGTAGCCGGGGGCGGTCAGCACCGGCAGCGAGAACGCACCGGCGCCGAGGACGAGCGCGACCAGGGACGGGATCAGGACCAGGCGGCGCATCGCCATCTCGGTCAGGTCGACGTCGTCGCGCTCCACGGCTCCGGCGATCACCGCGAGCACCGCCGCGATCGCGGCGAGCAGCACGGACGCACCGGCCGCCCAGGCTCCGAGACCGGCACCGGCACCGGCGGCCTGCACGGCGGTGAACACCGCGTCCAGCGATCCGGCCGCGGCCAGCGGAACCGCCGCCCAGAGCACGGTCAGCACCAGCCGCAGCAGCAGCGCGAACTTCGGCAGCAGCATGCCCGCACCGACCAGGGCCAGCAGGATTCCGGCGGGCAGCAGCATCCGCGCCGGGTACTCCGACGGATCGCGCAGCCCGTAGGGCATGGACACGTGCGGGGCCAGCGCGGCCAGCACCGCGACGGCACCCGCCAGCAGCGCGAACGCACCGGCGAGGGTGAGCAGTCGGGTCAGCGCGGGAAGCCGCAGTTCGCCGACGTCTTCGGCCTGCTCGCCGCGACCGGCCCGCGCCGCGAGCACGAGCAGCACCACGGCGGCCAGCAGTCCGAGCAGCGGCCCCCAGGCGAAGATCACCTCGTCGAGCACCAGCACCGAAACCAGCGGCGGCACGACGACCGCGACCAGCGAGAGCGCCACGCCCAGCAGCCCGCCGCGCGCGAACTCCAGGTCGGTCGAACCGGCGAGCAGACCGGCGGCGCAGGGCACCGCGACGGCCAGGAGCGCGCTGCCGATGAGCACCGGCAGCGGCCCGTCCAGCGCGGTTTCGGCGGGCAGGTAGGGGTCGTCGGAGGAGAACGGCGCCATGAGCACTGCGACGCCGCCCAGCACTCCGGCGCACAGCGCCGAGGTGAGCAGGCCCTGCCGCTGCGTTCCGGCGCCGGACTCGCGGGTTCCCCAGGTGGCCAGGATCCCCGCGACCAGCACGATCACGTGACCGGCCGCGAGCAGCCACCAGCCGACGGCGGGTGCGAAGTTGATCAGCGAGGAGGCGCGGAGGAGTTCCGGGCGGGCGGCCATGCCCGCTTCGACGGCGAACTGGACGTCCTGCCCGAGCCTTCCGGGCGCGAAGGCGGCCGGGCCGACGAGCACCGCGGCGGCGGCCAGCGGCTTTCCGGCCCGCGCGAACAGCGCGGCGGCCACCGGCGCGAGCAGCGCGAGCACCAGCAGCAGCGGCCAACCCGGGTACGCGGCGGGAACGGCCGGGCTGGTCAACCCCAGCAGCGGGCCTGCGCCGGTGAGCACGGCACCGAGGGCTGCGAGCACGATCGCGGCACGCAGGCGGGCCGACGTGCCGAGCGTTGGCTGCGGGTCCGTGGCCCTGGCGGAAGCCGCCGAGGCAGACGAACCGGACGGAAGGTCGGGCCGCGCAGTCACCGCGCAGACGCTAGCAACCGGGTGACCGTTTCCGGACACCACCCGCAGCGCTGTTCGGGGGTCCGTGCGCGCCGACACGCCCGAGGAGCGCCCGAACGGAGCATTTTCGACGCGCCGACAAGACGCTCTTGGAGTGTGACTTGCAGCACAGAGCAACACTCCGGGGTGTCCGGATCGGTTCCGAAGACCCGGGGCGCTGGTCCGTTCGGAACCGCTGGTTCCGATCACGAAGCCGCAGGTGGCTCCGCTGTGCGACGACCACGCGCAGTATCGGCGAAGGCCCGACGATCCGCCTGACGAAGGTTCTTTCGACCACACGCGGTGGCCGACGCGTAACAGATCGGGATTTGCCCCTAGGGGATCAGCTTGGTTACTGTCCCCCGGTCCGTTGTCACGGTCTGATCACGAAGGACAACCTTCGACCGGTTCCCCGACCGGCCACCCGGAAATCCCCGTTCCGGGCCCGCGGAGATCAGGCTCCCCGAGACGGAAGGGCAGGCATTGGCTCACCACCGCTCCCCCGGCGGCGAACGACCCTTTCCCGGTTATCCGGAGGTGTCCCCCGACGACTCCTCCAGCAATCGGGATCGGAGCCGGGGTGCATCAGCAGCATCGGCCTGGCGCGGCCGCGTCGTCGTCGCAGCAGTAGCGGCGGGCGCATTCGCAGCGGCCGGTCAGTCGCTGGCAGCGGGCGAGGGAAACGCCTCCCCCGACAGCGATGACTTCAACGCCTCCGACGCCGCGGGTTCGTACAACACCGCGATGTCCGGGGACACCACCTCCTACAAGGGCATGGGCGGCAGCGCTCCAGCGCCCGCCATGCTCCCGGTCGCCAAGAGCTCCGACGTCAGCTCCGAGATGGAGAAGCTGACCAAGAGCGAGCGGATCACCGAGGCCCGCGAAGCGGCTCAGCGCGCGGCCGAAGAAGCCGCCAAGCAGCCGAAGTTCCACGTTCCGGCGCTGGGCAACTTCACCTCCGGCTTCGGTGGCCGCTGGGGCACCACCCACTACGGCATCGACATCGCCAACGCCAAGGGCACGCCGATCATGGCGGTCGCCGACGGCGTGGTCATCGAAGCCGGTCCGGCCAGCGGTTTCGGCATGTGGGTCCGGGTCCAGCACGAGGACGGCACCATCACCGTCTACGGCCACGTCAACACCATCACCGCTGACGAGGGCGACAAGGTCAAGGCGGGCGACCAGATCGCGACCATGGGCAACCGCGGCTTCTCCACCGGCACCCACCTGCACTTCGAGGTGTGGAACGCCGGCGGCAAGAAGATCAACCCGCTGCCGTGGATGCGCGAGCGCGGCATCTCGCCGACCTGATCCCCGACTCTTCGCACCGGGTTCGGCGACCATACCGTGGTCGCCGAACCCATTTCTTTACGCGTCGTTAGCGCACTTCCGGCGCCGGCTCGCAGTAGCGTGGCGCCCGTGGCCGAACAGATCCGCTTGACCGGAGCGCAGCAGACGCTCCTCGGTCCGCTCCACGCACGCGCCCTCGACAGCCGCCGCACCGACCCGGTGCTGGGCGACGACGCCGCCGCTCAGCTGGCGTCGCGCATCGACTTCGACTTCTCGGGCCTCCGGCTCGATTCCGGCGACATGATGGCAGTGGTGCTGCGCGCCAAGGAGATCGACGACCGGGCCGGGGAGTTCCTCGCCGAGCACCCGGACGCGGTCGTGCTGCACCTGGCGTGCGGTCTGGACTCCCGGGCGTTCCGGCTCGACCTGCCCGCCGAGGCGCGGTGGTTCGACGTGGACCTGCCCGACGTCGTCGAGCTGCGCGACCGGCTCTACCCGCGAGTTCCGGACAACCACCGCACGATCGCGTCCTCGGTGACCGAAACCGGTTGGCTGGACGACATCCCGACCGGTCGGCCGACGCTGGTCATCGCCGAGGGGCTGACCCCCTACCTGTCGGAGGCGGACGGGATCGCGTTGCTGCGCAGGCTCGTCGAGCGCTTCGGCTACGGCGAGATGCTCTTCGACGTGGTCGCGCCGTGGACCGTGCGGGCCGCGAAGTTCTCGGGCTTCCTCCGCACCACCGGAGCGAGCTTCCACTGGGGAGTCGGTGACCCGCACGACCTGGAGATCAAGGTCCCGGGCCTGCACCTGCGCGGGGCGGTGCCGGTCACCACGCTGCCCGGGGTGGCGAAGGTCGCGCCGCGCGACCGCTTCATCGCCCGCGCCATGAACGCCGTGCCGCCGGTGCGCGACGCGATGCGGGTGGTGCGCTTCGGTTTCGAGCGCGAGAGCCGCATCCCGGTCGAGCTGACCGGACCGGCGGCGACCATGCTCGCCACGCTGCACCTGCGGGCCCTGGACAACCGGTCAGCGGAGCCGCTGCTGCACGACCGGTGGGCCGACGATGCCGTGCGAAGGCTCGACTACGACTTCACCAGGCTGGGAATGCGCGCGAACAACGCGATCTCGGTGGCCGTCCGCGCCAAGGCCCTCGACGACCGGGTGCGCGCCGCGCTGCGCCCGGGGATGACCGTGCTGCACCTGGGTTGCGGGCTGGACAGCCGCTTCGAGCGGGTGAACCCGCCGGCGGACGTCGAGTGGTACGACGTCGACCAGCCCGAGGTCATCGCACTGCGCGAGCAGCTGTTCCCGTCGTCGAGCAACCGGCACACCACCGGCCGCTCCGTCACGGATCCGGACCTGCTGACCGGAATCCCCTCCGACCGGCCCGTTCTCGTGGTCGCCGAGGGCCTGACGATGTATCTGACCGAGCCGGACGGCCTGTCGCTGCTGCGCCGGATCGTCGCGCACTTCCCCAGCGGCGAGCTGCTGTTCGACGCGTTCAACACGCCGAGCATCCACCTCAACAACGTCGCCAACCCCGCGGTGACGCGCTCGGGCTCGCGCCTGCACTGGGGCATCGACGACCCGAACGGGCTGGGAATCCCCGGCCTCCAGCTGGTCTCGGAGATCTCGTTCCTGGACGCGCCGGAACTGGCGAGGTACCCGCTGCCCGCCAGGCTCGCCTTCCGCGCAGCCGCCAAGGTCCCCACCTTCAACCGACTCGGCCGCCTCCTGCACTACCGCTTCTGACCTCCGGCGTCAGGCCGCGGACGGGTACCAGGCCTCCTGGAAGCAGCGGCGGGCTCGGTGGATGCGGGAGCGGGCCGTGCCCACCGGCAGGCGCAGGGATCCCGGGACCGGACACCCTGGCCGTGGCCGCCGTGCTGCGGCGGTTGTGCGGCGAGTGGGACGACAACTCTGCGGGAGAGTGCTCGCGATGACACAACACCTCACCGACCTCGCCGACCACCTCGACGCCACCGACCCGCTCGCGCACGTCCGGGAGCGCTTTCTACTGCCGGAGGGCGTGGTCTACCTCGACGGGAACTCCCTCGGCCCGTTGCCCGCCGCAGTGCCGCCGGTGCTGGAGGACGTGGTGCACCGCCAGTGGGGCACCGACCTGATCCGCTCCTGGAACACCCACGACTGGTGGCAGGCCCCGCTGCGGGTCGGCGACACCATCGGCGCTCTGATCGGTGCCGCGCCTGGGCGGACGGTCGCCGGTGATTCCACCAGCGTGCAGCTGTTCACCGCGCTCAGCGCCGCGGCGGAGCTGCGCCCGGACCGCCCGCTGCTGGTCACCGACCCGGAGCACTTCCCCACCGACCGCTACCTGGCCGACTCGGTCGCCCGAGCGCACGGGCGGCAGGTCCGCCGGGTGGCTCCCGCCGACCTGCCGGCGTTCCTCGACGAGCACGGCGACCAGGTGGCGGTGATCAGCTACTCACCCGTCGACTTCCGCAGCGGCGAACTGCACGACATGGCCGCGCTGACGCGGGCCGCACACCGGGTGGGCGCGCTGGCGCTGTGGGACCTGTGCCACGCGGCCGGGGCGATGCCGGTGCACCTCGACGACCTCGGGGTGGACTTCGCGGTCGGCTGCGGCTACAAGTTCCTCTCCGGCGGGCCCGGCGCCCCGGCCTTCCTGTACGCCGCCGAGCGGCACCACGATTCCTGGCGCACACCGCTCCACGGCTGGACCGGCCACGCCGAGCCCTTCGGCCTGCAGACCGACTACGTTCCCGCGCCCGGCATCGCCCGCGCCCGCATCGGCACGCCGCCGATCCTGTCGCTGCTGGCCCTGGAGGCGGCGCTGACCGCCTTCGACGGCGTCGACCTCGCGCAGGTCCGCGCGAAGAGCCTGTCGCTGACCGGGTTCTTCCTCCGCTGCGCCGAGCAGCTGCTGGCCGCGGAGGGCTTCGAGCCGATCACCCCGGCGGAACCCGAGGCCCGCGCCAGCCAGGTGTCGCTGCGCCACCCGCACGCCTACGGTCTGATCCAGGCCCTCGCGGCGCACGGCGTCGTCGCTGACATGCGGGCGCCCGACATCCTCCGCTTCGGCGTCAACGCCCTCTACACCTCGCACCACGACGTCCTCGCCGCCGCCACTCGCCTCCAACGCACCACCGCCGCAGGCGATTACGACCCGGCGCCCCAGGAACCGGGCACCGTGACCTGATCCGGGGCGGGGCCCGGAACTCCGGTGAGGGTGTGGAGGAAGGGCTGCGGAACCTGATCCGCAGCACCTCCCGCAGCTGGTCAGAGCTTGGTGAGGGGGACGGTGCCGATGAGCATGAGCTTGACCGTGCCTGCCGTGCCGAAGTCGATGGTGGCCGTGGCTCGGGGGCCTTCGCCGTCGGTGGCGACCACCGTGCCGAGGCCGTACTTGTCGTGGGTGACCTTGTCGCCCGCTTCGAGCTTGAGCGCGACCGTGTCCTTCCAGCCCTTCATGCTGGTGCTGCGCATGCCGCGCTCGGCCAGGCCCGCCTGAGCCGAGTCGCCGCCGGTGCGGTCGAAACCGCCTCCTCGGCTGCCCCAGGTGCTGCGGACCTGCGGGGCCGCGCGCTCGGGCTCGATGCGGCGCCAGTGCATCAGCTCCTCGGGGATCTCGGTGAGGAACCGCGAGGCCGGGTTCGTCATCGGCTGCCCCCACGCCGAGCGCATCATGGCGCGCGACAGGTAGAGCCGCTGGCGAGCCCGGGTGATGCCGACGTAGGCCAGTCGCCGCTCCTCGGCGAGCTCGGTCGGATCACCCAGGGCCCGGTTGTGCGGGAAGACGCCGTCCTCCCAGCCGCTGGAGAACACCACCGGGAACTCCAGGCCCTTGGCGGTGTGCAGGGTCATCAGCGTGACCAGGCCGTCGCCGGTCTCCGGCAGCGAGTCGGCGTCGGCGACCAGCGAGACCCGCTCCAGGAACGCCGCCAGCGAGTCGTCGGCCAGCGGGTCTTCGAGGACGTCGTCCGCGTCGTCCTCCGCCGCGGGCGTCACACCGGACACCACGGCCTCCGCCGACGGCGAGACCTCGGCGTCGACCGGCAGCGGAGCTCCCGCGCGGGCCTCGGTGAACTCGCGGGCGACGGTGATCAGCTCGGTCAGGTTCTCCAGCCGCGTCGCGTCCTGCGGATCGTCGCTGGCCTCCAGCTCACCCCGGTACCCGGTGCGCTCCAGAAGCGTGTCGAGGGTTTCGGCGACGTCGTGGTCCGCGGCGACCTTGTGCAGCTCGTCGAGCAGCTCGACGAAACCGGAGATCGCGTTGCGGGCGCGGGTGTTGAGCAGCGGGACCTCACCGGCGGCGGCCCGGCGCAGGGCGGCGCCGAAGGAGATCCGCTCCTGCTCGGCGTGCACCGCGACCACGGCCTCCGCGCGGTCGCCGATGCCGCGCTTGGGCACGTTGAGGATGCGGCGCAGGCTCACCGTGTCGTCCGGGTTGTCCAGGACCCGCAGGTAGGCGAGGGCGTCGCGGACTTCGCGGCGCTCGTAGAAGCGGACACCGCCGACGACCCGGTACGGCAGGCCGAGGCGGATGAACACCTCCTCGAACACGCGCGACTGGTTGTTGGTGCGGTAGAAGACCGCGATGTCGTTGAAGGTGGCGTCGCCCTGATCGACGAGCTTGTCGATCTCACCGGCGACGAAGGCGGCCTCGTCGTGCTCGTTGTCGGCGACGTAACCGACGATCGGCTCACCGTCTCCCGCGTCGCTCCACAGCCGCTTGTCGCGACGGTTCGGGTTGCGCCGGATCACGGCGTTGGCGGCCGACAGGATCGTCTGCGTGGACCGGTAGTTCTGCTCCAGCAGGATGCTGCGGGCCTGCGGGTAGTCGCGCTCGAACTCCTCGATGTTGCGGATCGTGGCGCCGCGGAACGCGTAGATCGACTGGTCGGCGTCACCGACCACGCACAGCTCGGCCGGGTCCACGCCGCTCTCGGTGGGACCGGTGCCGACCAGCTCCCTGACCAGCGCGTACTGCGCGTGGTTGGTGTCCTGGTACTCGTCGACGAGCACGTGGCGGAAGCGGCGGCGGTAGTACTCGGCGACCGCCGGGTGCTGCTGCAGCAGCTCGACCGTGCGCATGATCAGGTCGTCGAAGTCCATCGCGTTGGAGTCGACGAGCCTGCGCTGGTAGGCGGCGTAGACCTGGGCGACCTTGCGCTCCACGTCGTTGCCCGCCTGCTGCGCCGCGTCCTCCGGCGTGATGAGCTCGTTCTTCAGGTTCGAGATGTTGATCGACAGCGTCCGCGCCGGGTAGCGCTTGGAGTCCAGGTCCTGCTCGCGGGCGATCATGGTGATCAGCCGCTTGGAGTCGTCGGAGTCGTAGATCGAGAAGTTCGACGACATGCCGAGCGTCTTGGCCTCGCGCCGCAGCACCCGCACGCACATCGAGTGGAACGTCGACACCCACATCACGTTGGCCCGGCGGCCGACCAGGTCGGCGACGCGCTCCTTCATCTCGGCCGCGGCCTTGTTGGTGAAGGTGATGGCCATGATCTGGCCGGGGTGCGCACCGCTGGCCAGCAGGTGGGCGATGCGGTTGGTCAGCACCCGGGTCTTGCCCGATCCGGCGCCGGCCACCACCAGCAGCGGCGAGCCGGTGTGCGTCACGGCGTCGCGCTGCTGCGGGTTGAGCCCAGCCAGCAGCGCCTCCGGGTCCGGGCCCGACCGGGCCTGAGGTGCGGAGGGCTGCGCGGGCCGGGGCTCGTCGCCCTGCCATTCGAGATCGAGAGGGGTGCTCATCGTCGAACCACGTTACCGAACCCCTCGGACAGAACTTTTCTGTGTGAGCTCACTTTGCGTAGCGGTGCGGGTAGCGGAACCTGAGACGCCGTCTGGCTCCGGGATCCGCTCCTTCTGTATGCCGCTTACCCCAGGGGTGGACATCGGCGTCACGGCTGTCCTTACCAGACGACGTCTCAGAACCCGCGGCGGTGAGAGTTGCTCACGTGGGGTGAGGAGAAACGGCTCCGCCGTTGAATGCGTCCAGCTTGTGGGACGCGGTGACCAGGCAGTGGATCGGGGGTCGGGGTTGTGGCAGACTGGTGGTGTGCGAACGCAGCAGTACGAGTTTTTCTACGGGCCCGGGACTCCGGCGCCCGTAGCTGCGTGAGCTCGAAAACCACTACGACGCCCCGGGGTCCTCGGACTCGGGGCGTTTCGCGTTCCGGGACGGGAACGGGGCCGGAGCCGGAGGATTACGTCCGATGAACGCCACTGTGGACGGTGACCAACCGCAGTCCGAGAAGCCCTCGACTGAACGGGCTGCAGAGGCCATCAGCAACTTCCGCGAAGAGATCGACTACCTCGACGCCGAGATCCTGCGCCTGATCAAGCGCCGGGCCGAGATCTCCCAGCAGGTCGGGCAGGCCCGCATGGCCGCGGGCGGCCCGCGCATCGTCTACAACCGCGAGATGGACGTGCTCGCCCGCTACCGCGAGCTCGGCCCGGAGGGACGCGAGATCGCCATGATCCTGCTCCGCCTCGGCCGAGGTCGGCTGGGCCACTCCTGACGTGCGCCGCGGGCGCCTTCGGCCTGGTCGAAGGCGCCCGCGGTCCCGTCACACCGCGTGGTCGGCGGCGAGGTCGCGCTCCCGGGTCTCCGGTGCGCGGAACACCGCGACCAGGGTGACCACCGAGCACAGCGCCACGTAGATCGAGATCGGCAGCGAGGAGTCGAACGCGGCCAGCAGCGCGGTCGCGATGATCGGCGCCAGCGAACCCGCCACGATCGACGCCAGCTGGTAGCCGATCGAAGCACCCGAGTAGCGCACCCTGGTGCCGAACAGCTCCGCGAAGAACGCCGCCTGCGGCCCGTACATCGCGCCGTGGAACACCAGGCCGATGGTGGTCGCCAAGGTGATCACCCAGAACGACTTCGTGTCGAGCATCGTGAAGAAGAAGAACGCCCACACGCCCGTGCCGACCGTGCCCAGCAGGTAGATCGGCCTCCTGCCGAACCGGTCCGACAGCGCGCCCCAGATCGGGATGCTGATGAAGTGCAGCACCGAGGCGATCAGCGCCGCGTTGAGCGCGACCCCGCGCGGCAGGTCCAGGAACGTGGCCACGTAGGTGAGCACGAACGAGGTCAGCACGTAGTAGACGACGTTCTCGGCGAACCGGGCGCCCATCGCCGTGAGCACCTCGCTGCGGTAGCGGCGCAGCACCTCCAGGATCGGCGGCTTCTGCTCGGCGCCGCTCTCCGCCGCCTTGCGCTGCGCCTCCAGGAACACCGGCGACTCCGAGACCGCCAGCCGCACCCACAGGCCGATCAGCACCAGCACGCCGGAGAGCAGGAACGCGATCCGCCAGCCCCAGGCCAGGAACGCCTCGTCGGACTGCACCGCCGCCAGCACCGCCAGCACGGCGGTGCCGAAGACGTTGCCCAGCGGCACCCCGGCCTGCGGCCACGACGCCCAGAAGCCGCGGCGCTCGCTGGAGCCGTGCTCGGAGACGATGAGCACCGCACCGCCCCACTCGCCGCCGATCGCGAAGCCCTGGACCAAACGCAGCGCGGTGAGCAGCAGCGGAGCCAGCACGCCCACCGACTGGTAGGTGGGCAGCAGGCCGATCGCGAACGTCGCGCCACCCATCATCACCAGGCTGAGGACCAGCAGCTTCTTCCGGCCGATCCGGTCGCCGTAGTGGCCGAAGACCAGGCCGCCCAACGGGCGGGCGACGAAGCCGACCGCGTAGGTGATGAACGCGAGCAGGGTGCCCATCAGCGGATCGCCGGCCGGGAAGAACAGCTGGTTGAACACCAGCGCGGCAGCCGATCCGTAGAGGAAGAAGTCGTACCACTCGACGGTGGTGCCGACGAGGCTCGCCACCACCACGCGGGTGGTCGACGATCTGCTGGGAGCGGATTCGGTGGTCATGGCTGCGTCCTCCTTGACGTGCCGGTGTTCACCTCGGGACTTGCCTGATCAGTTCGCCGCCCAGCCTCCGTCCATGGACAGCGACGCTCCGGTGATCGACGTGGTGCCCGGCCCGCACAGCCAGGCAGCGAACTCGGCGACCTCGTCGGGTTCGACCAGCCGCTTCACCGGGGTCCGGGCCAGCAGCACGTCCTCGGTGACCTGCGCCTCGGGCACCCGGTGCAGTCGGGCCTGCTCGGCGACCTGGCGCTCCAGCAGCGGCGTGCGCACGAATCCCGGGCACAGGCAGTTGGAGGTGACGCCGTGCGGCGCCCCCTCCAGCGCGATCGTCTTGGACAGGCCCTCGACCGCGTGCTTGGCGGTGACGTAGGCGCTCTTGAAGGGCGAGGCGCGCAGCCCGTGCACCGACGAGATGTTGATGACCCGGCCCCAGCCGCGCTGGTACATGCCCGGCAGCGCGGACCGCACGATGCGGAACGGCGACTCGACCATCACGCGCAGGATCGCGGCGAAGACCTCCGGCGGGAACTCCTGCAGCGGCGCGACGTGCTGGAACCCGGCGTTGTTCACTACGACGTCGGCGCCCTCGCCGAGGTCGTCGGCGGCGTCGGGCTCGCCGAGATCGACCACCCGGGCCGTCGCGCCCAGCTCGTCGGCGAGCGCGGTGACGGCATCGGCGGCCTTGTCGGCGGCGATCACCTCGGCTCCCGCCGCGACGAATCGCCTGGTCAGAGCGGCTCCGATGCCGCTCGCAGCCCCGGTGACCAGGACCCTCTTGCCGTCCAGATCGAGACCCGTTCGCTCGCTCATAGCGACAGAACCTAGGCGTGACGACGGTCTCGAACCAGACTTGATCCACAACCTTTTCGAACCGATCGGCAAATCAGGGGGATCCCCCATATCGGACAGGGCTCGTCAAGGAGCAGACTGGTGCCATGGGCATGGTTATCGGTCTGGTCGCACTCCTGGTGACGCTCGCCGCGGTGATCGCGGCAGCGGGGCACGCCGGCTATCTGGCGATGCTGACCTCTGCTGCGAAGAAGCGTCCGGGCGGGCAGCCGGCTGCTGACTTCGCCAAGAAGCGCTACCCGATCGCCGGCGTCGGCCTCGGCGTGACGCTGCTGGCGCTGCTGATCAGCAATGGCGAGTCGGTCAGCGCGGACGTCTTCGCGACCCTGCTCGGTCTCGGCGGTGGTGTCGGTTCGCTCAAGGCGCTCCAGAGCACGCAGTCCCGCTTCCGCAAGGGCGATTTCTGACAACTCGCTTCGCTCGGCGGTGCGGGTAGCGGAAACCTGGCCCGCCGTCCGGCTCCGGGAGCCGGTCCTTCTGCACGCTCGAACGGATTCGTGCGGCTCGGGGACGCCTCCGCATCCTCGGTCCGTCTTTCGGCGACGTTCGTTCGAGTGGTCGCGCGGTGATATCACCCTTTCGGTGCATCAAGAGCGCCGTTCGGAGTACCGATCACACCGACGCGAAGCTCGCCGTGAACCACTTGCGGGTTGCAGAAAGTCGAGACCTCCGATGCACAGCGGCAGAACCATCGGCTGGAGCGGCCGACTCGATTGGCCGCCGCCGGCACCGACACCCACACCGTCCGCGGCGCAGTACCCCGCCCCGGGCCGGCACCGCAGGACCGCCACCGGCGCTGCGTGGGCGCAGATCCCACCGCAGCGGACCGGGCCCGAGGAGTCCTCGTCCTGCGTGGTGATCGATCCGCTGACCGACACCGCACCCGTGGGCGGGCTGCACAAGTTCGACCTCGGCATGGTGCCCGCCTCGGTCACCCCGCCTCCGAGCTGGCGCCGCGCGGCGTGGTTCGCAATCGCCTCATCGGTGGCCGCGCTGGGTGGCCTGGTGTTCGCCACGACGCTGGTGGCCCACCACACGCCCCGCATCGAGGGCCTGGAGCTGCCGAGCATGCCGCGCGGCGGCGCGTACCCGCCGCTGCCCCGCGATCCCTACTTCCTGACCGGTGACCCGACGCGGCCGTCGGTCGCGAGCAGCACCGCCACACCGCCTCGCAGTCCGAACCAGCTGGTCGCGGGGGTGCTGCCGACCGGAACGCCCGAGCAGGCCGAGCCCGGCGAGCACGCCGGTGACGAGCCCGGCGACGACGAGGAGCCCGGCACGCCCGGCGGTGGATCGCCCGGCGACGGGACACCTCCCGGCACGAGCAGGCCGCCCACCACCGAGGCCCCGCAGCTGCTGCAGCTGACCGACACCGAGGGGATGCAGCGCACCAGCGAGCAGTACTACGACGCGATCTCCAGCGGGGACCTGCCCGGCGCGTACGCGATGACCACCGGCGCGCTGCGCGCCGAGGGCTACGAGTCCTTCGCGGCCCGCTACTCCTACGCGACGCGAATCGAGGTCCTGCAGGTCTACGTGACGCCGACGAGCACCGCGCACGCGCTGCGGCTGACCTTGCCGGACGGCTCGGAGCGCGAGGAGCGCCGCGTGCTGCGCTACGAGATGGCCGAGAGCCCGATGGTCTCGTCGGACGAGCGGATCTCCTGACCACGGACCGTGATTCACTGGTCCGTTCGTGATCTTCGGGGCCATCCCTTCCGGTGATCTATCTGAAAAACCTTCCCATTCGAGCGGGAGGCGAGTACCTCTTCACGCCGTGGAGCACGCCAGAGAGCGCACGACCTTCGACGACACCGTCACGGTCGCCGAGCTGATCCGGCGCGGCCCGCAGACCCCCGAGCAGGTCGGCCTTGCCGACGAGCTCGCCGGCTCCGACGCCGCGCCCACCCGCAGTCCGCAGGGCGGACTGGTCGTCCTCATCGCGCTCGGCGTGCTGCTGCTGTTCTCCGCCGCCGGGGCCGCCGCGCTGATCATGGCCAAGCCCGCGCAGGCCCCGCGTCCCACCCACTCCGCCGCCGCGATCAGCGGAGTCCCCGCGCTGCGCCCCGACCTGGTGCTCGAAGCCACCTGGCCCTTCGAGGGCAACGGCGGCTTCGCCGCGGCCGGGGAGAGCGGCGGCAACGCCTCCGCCGCCGAACCGGACGACGCCCACCTGGCCAACCCCGCGGCGGGCAGCGCGAGCACCACCCTGGGCGTCGTCAAGGACTTCTACGGTCGCGCGCAGGACTCCCCGGACCGGATCGGTGAGCTGCTCGCACCCGAGCTCGGGCAGGCGACCGAGCTCACCCGGGCCTGGAGCGCGGTCGACGCGGTGCGACTCATCGAACTGCGGATGGAGCCGGACGGTTCGGTGCACGCCCAGGTGGAGGCGGTCTACCCGGGCGGCCGCGGGGTGCTGCTGGACCAGCACCTGCACGTCTCGCCGGGCCCGCTGCCGCGCATCGTCTCCGCCGAGTTGCGCAGCGCACGGCAGCTCCAGCCGGGCTGAGGTGCACAACAATGCGGCAACGACCCTCACCCATGCCGACCGGCTCCCATCGGGAACGCCACCGCCGGTACCGTGACGTGAGCCGGTAGGTGCTGAGGGTCACGAACCCGGAGCGCCCGACGGCCCGGAACCCGATCACCAGCGAAAACGCCTGTGAGAAGGGCCCGGATCACCGTGGCCTCCGGCGCGGTCGGCGTAACCTCGAAACCGGTCCTACCGATCTTTTCGACTTCGGACCTACGCCCACACGGCGTCGGCTAGGCTGCCGTATCGCGGTTCGGTAGCAACCCGAGTCGTGCTTTGAACGTGTACTTGTGGGGGGCCAAAGCCGGTCCGCCTAATCCGCCGGTGTTCGGTGGGGCAACGTCCGGGATCCCCGGGGGGCGGCCGCCGCTGGGCATCGATAGCAGTACGGGGAGACGTCGGTGAGCGACGAAGGTCGCCTGGTCGCCGGACGCTACCGGGTGCAGCGACGCATCGGCAGTGGCGCGATGGGCGTGGTGTGGGAGTGTGTTGACGAGCGCCTGCACCGCACCGTTGCGGTTAAGCAGTTGCTGTTGCAGCCCGGTCTTGATCCGGGAGAAGCCGAGGAAGCGCGGCAACGGGCAATGCGAGAGGGCCGGATCGCGGCCCGGCTCCAGCACTCGAACGCGATCTCGGTGTACGACGTGGCCGAGGACGAGGGACAACCGGTCCTCGTCATGGAGTACCTGCCGTCGACGAGCCTCGCGGCGATGATGTCCGATCACGGCCCGCTGCCGCCGCGCGAGGTCGCGCGGATCGGTGCGGAGGTCGCATCGGCTCTCGGTGCCGCGCACGCGGCCGGTGTGGTGCACCGCGACATCAAGCCGGGCAACATCCTGCTCGGCGACAACGGCCAGGTGAAGATCACCGACTTCGGCATCTCGCGGGCCCAGGGCGACGTGCAGGTCACCAAGACCGGCATGCTCGCCGGGACGCCCGCCTACCTGTCGCCGGACGTGGCGATGGGCCAGGAGCCGACCCCGGCCTCGGACGTGTTCTCCCTCGGAGCCACGCTCTACGCCGCCATCGAGGGCCACCCGCCGTTCGGTCTCAACGAGAACACGCTGGCGCTGCTGCACGCGGTGGCCGCGGGCAAGATCGAGCCGCCGCAGCAGGCCGGTCCGATGGCCCAGCCGCTGATGGCGATGATGGCCGCCCGCGTGCAGGACCGGCCGGACATGGCGCAGTCCCGCGAGATGCTGCAGGCCGTGGCCGACGGCGGTTCGGTGAACTCCATCCCCACGATGGCCGCGCCGATCCCGCCCGCGCTGGTGCCGGAGGCCCCGGACAACGCGACGAGCGTGATGGGCTCGGGCGCCGCAGCGGGCACCACGGTCGCCTACTACGAGGACGACCCGTACTCCGAGCGGCCGTACGAGGACGCCACGTCCTACATGGGCGCCGACACGCGTGCCGACTCGGCCGCCTACGAGGAACCCCGGCGCAGCAAGCGCCCGGTGATCATCTCGGCGATCGCGCTGGTCGCGGTCGCGGTGATCGCGGTGCTGGTCACCTCGGCGCTGCGCGGCCCGGAACCGGCGCCGCAGCCGCCCGCCAACCAGCCGACGGAGGCCCCGCAGGTCCCCGTCCCGCCGCCGGAGACCACCAGCGAGCAGGAGACGACCACCAAGCAGACCCGCACCTCCACGCGGGAGACGCAGAGCTCGTCCGAGGAGGCCCCCACCTCCGCCGAGGAGCCGACGTCCACCGGCAGCGAGCCGACGTCGACCGGCAGCGAACCGACCTCGCAGCGGCCGACCCGGACCAGCACCAGCCCGAGCGGCAGCGTCACCACGCAGTGAGGTAGACCCGATCAAGGTCAACGTCCCGCGGCCGGAGTGCTCATCGACAGGTGAGCGCCCCGGCCGCAGGCGCATTTCGGCCCCGGGGTGCCGCCTGGAAGGCGTGGCCCAGTAACGTGGTCGCGGGCGTGACACCGTCGGGTGAAGCCGGCAGCGGGGAGTCGTTCCGTCCTCAGTGCAAACGAAAATCAGGCAGTCCTTAGACAGGCGAGCCCCGTCGGGCGAGCCAGTACCAGGAGACACCGGTGAGCGCCGAAGGTCGTTTGATCGCGGGCCGGTACCGCTTGCAGCAAAAGATCGGTAGCGGCGCCATGGGCGTGGTGTGGAAGGCCGTGGACGAGCGCCTCCACCGCACGATCGCCGTCAAGCAACTGCTGCTGCAGCCCGGTTACACCCCCGAAGAAACCGAGGAAGCACGTCAGCGGTCGATGCGCGAGGGTCGCATCGCCGCCCGCCTCCAGCACCAGAACGCCATCGTGGTGTTCGACGTGGCCGAGGACGAGGGCCAGCCGGTGCTGGTCATGGAGTACCTGCCCTCGACGAGCCTGGCCGCGGTCATCGACGAGCAGGGCGTGCAGCCGCCGATGCGGGTGGCCCGCATCGCCGTCCAGGTGGCCGGGGCGCTCGCCGCCGCGCACATGGCCGGCATCGTCCACCGCGACCTCAAGCCGGGCAACATCCTGCTCGGCGAGAACGACCTCGCCAAGATCACCGACTTCGGCATCTCGCGCGCCATCGGCGACGTCGCGGTCACCAAGAGCGGCATCCTCGCCGGCACTCCCGCCTACCTGGCGCCGGAGGTCGCGCTGGGCCGCGACCCGGCACCCGCTTCGGACGTGTTCTCGCTGGGTTCGACGCTGTACGCGGCGATCGAGGGCGGTCCGCCGTTCGGCACCGACGAGAACGCGATCAGCCTGCTGCACCGGGTCGCGCGCGGCCAGTTCGAGCCGCCGCGCCAGGCCGGGCCGATGACCCCGGTGCTGATGCAGATGCTGTGCCCGGACCCGGTCGACCGGCCGACGATGGCGCACACCCGCGACCTGCTGCAGGCCGTCCTCGACGGTCGTCCGGTGCCCAACGCGGCCCCGGGCGCCGGTGCGGGCTGGCAGCGCCAGCAGCAGGCTCCCGCGCCGACCGCGCCGCACGGCGGAGCGATGATGGCGCACCAGGGCATGGGCGGCGGCGCGAACCCGCCCACCCGCGTGGGTGCCGCCGGTCCGGTGGCCGCCGCCGCTCCGCCGCGTCGCGGTGGCAAGCAGGTCGCGCTGTGGATCGTGGCGATCGTGGTGGCGATCCTGGTGGGCGTGCTCGCCGCGAACGCCTTCGGCTCCGGCTCGCGGAACCAGGGCGCTCCGTCGTCCGCCCCCGTGCCACCGCCGGCCGCTCCGCCCGCGCCGACGAGCTCGGCCACGCCGACGTCCACGAAGTCGACGGCACCGACGAGCAGTCACGCCCCGACGAGCACCAATAAGCAGGTGACCAAGGAAGAGCTGGTCTCCACGGTCAAGAGGTACTACAAGCTGGTGCCCGAGAACCTCGACGAGTCCTGGAAGCTGCTCGGCCCCAGCCTGCAGTCGCAGGGCAAGGACCGCTACGAGGCGTTCTGGAAGCAGATCGACGACGTCAAGATCATCGGTGAGCCGGTGCAGTCCGGCGCCAACGTCGTGGTCACCCTGCAGTTCACCAAGGACGGCAAGAGAAGCACCGAGATGCACGTCCTCGGCATGGTCGCCAACACCGACGGAGACGCTCTCATCAACACCGACAACCGGAGCTGATCAGGCCGCGACCGCGATCTCGGTCAGGCAGTCGATCAGGGATCTCGCCGCAGGCAGGTCGGCGACGGCCTCCCGGACGGCGACGTGGAGGCCGCGGACCGGCTCCGGGTTGGTGACCGCGCGGATCTCCACGTCCGGGTGCACCACGTCCAGGCCCAGCTGCGGCACCAGGGCGACGCCCAGACCCGCCGCGACGAAACCCTGCGCGGAGTAGGTGCTGTCGGTCTCCAGCGCGACGCGCGGGGTGAAACCGGCGCTGGCGTAGGCGTCCCGCAGCAGCCGCGAGCAGATCCCGCCGCTGGTCACCGCGCTGTTGATCCAGGAGTCGTCGGCCAGCCTCGCCATGTCGACGCTGTCCTGCTCGACCTGCGGGTGGGAGCGGGGCAGCACCACTCGGTACGGGTCGTCGGCCAGGTGCACCAACCGCACGCCGTGCCGCTGCGGCACCGAGTCGTCGAGCACGATGACCGCCAGGTCCGCCTCGCCGGCGACGACGTCCTCGAGCAGGCCCTCCTCCTGCAGCTGCAGGTCCAGCTGCACCTCGGGATGCTCGGCGCGGAACTTGGCGACCGCCTGCGGGATCAGGCCGACCGCCGCGGTGGTGAAGAACCGCACGCGCAGCAGCCCGGTCCGGCCCGCGCGGATGTCGGCGAGCTCGACCTCGGTCTCGTTGAGCACCTCGGAGATCTGCCCCGCCCGCTCGGCCAGCAGCGTGCCCGCCGGGGTGGGGCGCAGGCCACGACCGACCTTCTCCAGCAGCGGGGTCCCGGCCTCCTTCTCCAGCGTGGACAGCTGCTGGCTGATGGCCGAGGGGGTGAACCCGAGGTTGGACGCGGCGGCGCTCACCGAACCGCTGGTGACCACCGCGCGCAGGACCTGCATCCGCCTGACGTCGAGCATGAGGCCGATGCTACAGGATTGCTTAAAGGTTCGTTGAGATTAATTCGCTTGTTCTTACGCCTCGGCTTTTGCAAGCTGGTCCTGACAACGCGACGGCACTGGGGAGCGGCGATGAACAACCCGACCAGCTATCTGCGACTGGGCGCGCTCGCGCTCTTCTGGGGAGCGAGCTTCCTGCTGATCAAGCTCGGGCTCGAAGCCATGTCGCCGACCCAGATCGCGCTGGGCCGCATCGTCCTGGGCGCGCTGACCCTGCTGGCGATCTGCGCGGTGCGCGGCCTGCGCATCCCGGGTGACCGGAACCTGTGGCGGCACATCGCCGTCGCCGCCGTCTTCGCCAACGCGCTGCCGTGGGTGCTGCTGGCCATCGGCGAGCAGAGCGTCGAGTCCGGGCTGGCCGGCGTCCTCAACGCGACGACGCCACTGTGGACGGTGCTCTTCGGGCTGCTGGCCGGACGTGAGGCGCTGCCACCGCGTCGCGCCGCGGGGCTGCTGATCGGATTCCTCGGCGTGCTGGTCATCTTCGCTCCCTGGCAGGGCGGCGCGATGCTCGGCTGGGGCGTGCTCGCGTGCGTCGCCGCGTCGGCGAGCTACGGCATCGGCTTCGTCTACACAGGACGGTTCATCGCCGGGCGGGGCACACCACCGCTGGTCCTGGCGAGCATGCAGCTCACCGCCGCGATCGGGTTCTCGCTGCTCGCGCTGCCGATCGACGGGCTGCGGATGGTGCACTGGGATCCGGTGGCGCTGCTGGCGGTCCTCGCCCTCGGCGTCGTCGGCACCGGCATCGGCTTCGCGCTGAACTACCGGCTGATCGGCGACGAAGGAGCCACCACGGCGTCCACCGTCACCTACGTCATGCCGATCTTCTCGGTGCTGCTCGGTTGGCTCCTGCTCGGCGAGCAGCTCCCGCTCCGCGTCCTGCTCGGCATGGCCGTGGTCCTGATCGGCGTCGCCCTGACCCACCGCAAGAGCTCAGGCCCGTCGATCGCAGGCCGTCTCTGGACGGCCCTCAACCGAGCCTCGCGCCTCCACGCGGACCTCGCCACCAACCACCCGATGAAGTGACCCTCCCGCCGCTCAATTCGAATTTCGCGCGAAATTCGAGTGCCGAAGTTCGCGTTCGAATTTCGCGCGAAATTCGAATCACCCAGGCCTCAGACGAGGCGTCGGTCCGAGGCCCAGCGGGAGAGCTCGTAGCGGTTGGAGAGCTGGGTCTTGCGCAAGACGCTGGAGACGTGGGTCTCCACGGTCTTGACCGAGATGAACAGCTCGGACGCGATCTCCTTGTAGGCGTAGCCGCGCGCCAGCAGGCGCAGGACCTCCCGCTCCCGCCGGGTGAGCAGGTCCAGCTCGGGGTCACCGACGGGTGCCGCGTTCGGGCCCTCGGAGAAGGCGTCGAGGACGAAACCGGCCAGGCGCGGCGAGAACACGGCGTCTCCGGCCTTCACCCGGGAGATCGCGTCCACCAGCTCGCGTCCGGAGATGGTCTTGGTGACGTAACCGCGGGCGCCGCCCCGGATGACCGCTATGACGTCCTCGGCCGCGTCGGAGACCGACAGGGCCAGGAAGACGATCTCGCTCTTGTCGTCACCGGACTGGGCGCGGACCTGCCGGAGGACTTCGGCACCGCCGCCGTCGGGCATGTGGACGTCGAGCAGCACCACCTCGGGCCGGTAGTGGCCGATCCCGGCCACCGCCTCGGCGACCGAGCCCGCTTCGCCGACCACCTCGACGGCGTCGGCGGCGGCGAGCTCGGCGCGCACCCCGGCGCGGAACAGCGCGTGGTCGTCGACGAGGAACACCCGGACCGGGCCGGACTCCTCGGTGGCTTCACCGGTCACAACATCCTCCGCAACGTCGTTTCCCCTGGCAGGCTACGCTTCACGCCGCCGACCTGGGCATTTCCATGGCCACCTCGGTGCCCTGACCGGGCGAGGTGCGCACCTTGACCTTGCCGCCGTGCCGCTGCATGCGGCCGCGGATCGAATCGGACAGCCCGTGCCGGTCGTCGGGAACGGCGTCCGGGTCGAACCCGGCGCCGCGGTCGCGCACGAACACCGACACCAGTTCCGGCTCGACCTCCGCGTAGGCGCTGACCTCGCTGACCCCGGCGTGCTTGGCGGCGTTGACCAGCGCCTCCCGGGCCGCGTTGAGCTGGGCGCTGAGCCGGTCGTCGACCTCGCAGTCCCCGACGACGACCTGCTGCACGGTGATAGCGAAGTGGTCCTCCACCTCACCGCAGATCCGCGCCACCTCGGCGGCGAAGGTCCCCTTGCTCGCCACCTCGGTCTCGGTTCCGTAGCCGTCCGGGCCGTAGAGCCAGCCCCGCAGCTCGCGCTCCTGCCCCCTGGCCAGCCTGCGGACCTCGCGCTCTGAATCGGCCTGCTTCTGGATCAGCGCCAGCGTCTGCAGCACCGAATCGTGCAGGTGCGCGGCGATCTCGGCGCGCTCCTGGGAGCGGATGCGGCTGGCCCGCTCCACGTTGAGGTCGCGCACCAGGCGCACCCACCAGGGCACGGTGAGCACGGCGACCCCGACCAGCGTGGCGCCGGAGGCGAGCAGCCCCGTCGGCAGCGCGTCCAGCGAGGTCGTGCTGCCCACCAGCAGCGCCATGCCGAGCACCACGAGCACCGCACCGGACAGGACGCGGATCCAGGCGCTGCGCGCACCCGATCCCAGCAGGGCGCCCGCGACCCCGGAACGGGCTCCCTGCCGCCAGCGGCGGCGTTGCGAGTCGTCGGCCTCCCGCCACACGACGGCCGCGCCCACCAGGGCGACGACCAGCGGCACGGTCAGCCAGGCCGGCATCGACAGCACCGCGCCGAAGGCGACCAGCGCACCGACGCCGAGCAGGACGATCCCGAAGCCCTGCTGCCACTCCTGCCTCGTCGCCGGGCGCGAGCCGCCGCCCTGCGGCACGAACACCCACAGCAGGGCGTAGGCGAGGATTCCGGCACCGCCCAGGGCCGAGAGGATCGCGAAGGTCATCCGCACCCACAGCACCCGGACGCCCAGGTGCTCGGCCACGCCCGCGCACACCCCGGCCAGCAGCCGCCCGTCGCGGGTCCGCCGCAACTGCGGCTGAGCGGGGTGCGCCTCGTCGCCGGGCCTCACGACGTTCAGCCGGTCGGTCCGCAGCGGGTTCACCTTGTGCTGAGCGCGCGGAGTCTTCTCGTCGGGGGCCATCACGTCATCGATGGTCACACGGTCGGGCGCCACCAGGCATCAGGGACTGCCCTGACAAACCCGGAAACGGCCCGGTTCCGGGTCGCACTCAGGGGCGTCCCCGATACCCGCGAACCGCGCCGGATCGGATAGTGGTCGGTATGAACAGCACGCAGCAAGCCGGTGGTGTCGAGGCCACCGTGCGCGACTTCTGGGCCACCAGGCCCGTCCGGCCGACCGCCGGGAGCAAGGCGGCCGGTGTGTCGGCGGCGATCGCGCGGCGCTACGGCGTCGACCCGATCCTCGTGCGCGTCTCCTTCGTGGTGCTCACCTTCTACGGCGGCGCCGGGATCGTCATGTACATGCTGGGCTGGCTGCTGTTCCCGAAGGAGGCCGCGCCGCTGCCCGGTCAGACGACGCCGCGCCGCGAACCCACCCGGACCTGGATCGCGGCCGTGCTGGTGGTCCTGCTGTTCCCCGGGATGCTGTGGATGATCAACTCGATGGCGGTGCTGGGGCTGGCCGCGGGTCCGATCGCGCTGTACTTCCTGCACCGGAACCAGGGCGACCGCCAGGTCACCGGGACCGAGAACCCACCGCCGCAGGCGACGCCGACCGGCGAGAACACCTGGGTCTACCCGGGCGTGGCCCCGCAGCAGCAGACCCCGCCCGCGTGGGACCCGCTGGGGGCCGCGCCGTTCGCGTGGGACCTCCCGGAACCGCACGAGCCCGAACCACCGCAACCCGAGGACCGGCGCTTCCGCTGGTACAACCCGGCCGCGCTGCTCGTCACGTTCGTGTGCACGACGGTCATCGCCTCGATGGGCGCACCGACCTACTTCGTGCTGGCGACCGCGCTCGGGCTCCTGGGCGTGGCGATGGTGATCGGCGCGTTCCTGCACGTGGGACGCTGGCCGATCGTGATCGCCGTGCCGCTGACGATGATCGCCCTGCTCGCTTCGGTGGTGCACCAGGAGCGGATCAGCGACATGGTCGCCACGGACTTCGCCATCGGAGACGCGCGGTTCGTCCCCACCTCGGTCTCCCAGGTGTTGCCGAACTACAACCGCTCCGCCGGAACGATCGATCTCGACCTGTCCCAGTTGCAGATCAGCAGCGGCCAGGTCGTGCACACCAGCGCCAACGTGGGCGCGGGTCACGTCCAGATCCGGGTTCCCTCCACTGTGGACGTCCGGGCGGAGTGCGCTGCCGACGTGGGCGAGGTCAACTGCTTGAACCGGTACGCCAACGGCCCGGAACTGCACCAGGCGATCACCGACCAGGGCCCGGACGGACCCGGCGGCGGGGAAATCGTGCTCACCGCGACGGCGGGCACCGGAAACGTGGAGGTCATCCGTGACTGACGAGACCAAGCCCTACGACGGACCCGACCCGATCCTGCTGATCGCGGGAACCATCTCGGCGATCATCGCGGCCGCCGTCGCGCTCGACCTGGAGAGCCAGTTGCAGTGGATCCTGGCCAGCGCCGCGGTGCTCGTGGGTATCGTGCTGCTGGTCATCTCACTGCGCAAGCGCAGCGACTGAGATTCCCAGTTGCACCACGGTTTTTCGCGGACGAGGGTGAATTTCTCCGGGAATTTTTCCCGTTCCTGCTCCGAACGCCGATCTGTACTCTTCCAAAACTCGCCAACATCCTCCGGGTGCGGTGCCGGTCTGCTGATACTGCGGTCTTGATCGATCCGAACAGCGTTGCTCCCCACAATCCCCGCAAGGAGCTGCCATGACCAGGAACCGCGTGCTCGCCGGCGGTGCCGCGCTCGCCCTGTTCGCCTCGCTCCCGTCCGCCGCGGCGGCCAGCCCGAGCGAGGCGCCGAAGGACGTCAAGCCGCGCGCCGAGGTCTTCTTCGACGACTTCTCCGGAAGCGAGCTCGACCGCTCGAAGTGGCAGGTCGAGGTGACGGGCGAGAACTTCGGCACCGTCAACAACGAGCAGCAGGCGTACGTCGACTCGCCCGAGACGATCTACATCGACCACGACGGTGGCACCGGTGCGCAGAACGGCGCCTTGGCGCTGCACCCGCGATACAAGCAGGGCTTCCAGGCCCCCGACGGCGGCACCTACGACTTCGTGTCGGGCCGGGTGAAGACCGAGGACAAGTACGAGTTCACCTACGGCAGCTACTCCGCGCGCATCAAGCTGCCGGAGAACGCCACGGCGTCCGGTCTGTGGCCCGCCTTCTGGTCGCTGGGCACCAGCATCAACGAGGGCAAGCCGTGGCCCGAGTGCGGTGAGGTCGACGTGATGGAGCACGTCGGCGAGCCGTGGACGAGCTCGGCCATGCACGGTCCCGAGTACAACGGCAACACGCCGATCACCCACCAGCAGAACTTCGAGGGCAAGGACCCCGCCGACTGGCACACCTACCGGGTGGACTGGACGCCGGAGGGCTTCACCTTCTTCCTCGACGACACCCAGACCTACCAGGTCACCAAGCAGGAGTTCGACAGCAACGGCTGGACCTGGGTCTTCGACGACCCGCAGTACATGATCCTGAACTTCGCCCTCGGCGGCCAGTACCCGCAGGGCGTCAACGGCGTCACCGAGCCCTACCCGGGCCTCCCCCAGGAGAGCGTCGACAAGGTCAAGAACGGCACGGCCCGCTACCTCGTCGACTGGGTCAAGGTCGAGCAGTGAGGCAGTAGCGAGCCACTGATGCGAAGAGTGCCCTTCTGACCAGTTCAGAAGGGCACTCTCACGTCAGGCAAGCGGCGAAGCCGCTTTCTCACTCCCCCACCAAAGACACCGGCACCGCCGCGGGTTCTGACACGTCTTCTGGGGAGGACAGCCGTAGCGCCGTGTATGGACATACATCAGTCTCGGATCCCGGAGCCAGAAGGCGTGTCAGGTTCCGCCACCCGCACCGCCACGCAGCAAAACCACGGGGTACTGGGAGAAACTCACTCCCACTCGATGGTGCCCGGGGGCTTGGACGTCACGTCCAGCGTCACCCGGTTCACATCGGCGACCTCGTTGGTGATGCGGGTGGAGATCTGCTCCAGGACGTCGTAGGGCAACCGAGTCCAGTCCGCGGTCATCGCGTCCTCGCTGGACACCGGCCGCAGCACGACCGGGTGACCGTAGGTGCGGCCGTCGCCTTGCACGCCGACGGAGCGGACGTCGGCCAGCAGCACCACCGGGCACTGCCAGATGTCGCGGTCCAGGCCGGCGGCGGTGAGCTCCTCGCGGGCGATGGCGTCGGCGGCGCGCAGCGTCTCCAGCCGGCCCGGGGTGACCTCACCGATGATGCGGATGCCCAGGCCGGGGCCGGGGAACGGCTGCCGGTGCACGATCGTCTCGGGCAGGCCCAGCTCCAGGCCGACCCTGCGGACCTCGTCCTTGAACAGCGCGCGCAGCGGCTCGACCAGCGAGAACTGCAGGTCTTCGGGAAGCCCGCCGACGTTGTGGTGGCTCTTGATGTTGGCAGCACCGGTACCGCCGCCGGACTCCACGACGTCCGGGTAGAGGGTGCCCTGCACCAGGAAGTCGATGTGGTCGCCCTCGGCTCCGGCTTCGGCCTGCAGGTCGCGGGCGGCCTGCTCGAAGACGCGGATGAACTCGCGGCCGATGATCTTGCGCTTCTCCTCGGGGTCGGTGAACCCGGCGAGCGCGCCCATGAACCGATCGACGGCGTCGATGGTCACCAGCCGGACGCCGGTGGCGGCGACGAAGTCCCGCTCGACCTGCGCCCGCTCACCCGCGCGCAGCAGGCCGTGGTCGACGAACACGCAGGTCAGCTGGTCGCCGATGGCGCGCTGCACGAGCGCGGCGGCGACGGCGGAGTCCACGCCGCCGGACAGGCCGCAGATCGCGCGGCGGTCGCCGACCTGCTCGCGGATCGCGGCGACGGTGTCGTCGACGATGGACGAGGTCGTCCACTGCGGGCGGATCCCGGCGATCTCGTGCAGGAAGCGGCGCAGGACCTCCTGGCCGTGCGGGGAGTGCACGACCTCGGGGTGGTACTGCACGCCCGCCAGCCGACGCTCGACGTTCTCGTACGCGGCGACCGGGGTGTCCTTGGTGCCCGCGGTGACCTGGAAGCCTTCGGGGGCCTTGCTGACCGAGTCGCCGTGGCTCATCCACACCGGGTGGTGGCCGGGCAGGTCGTTGTGCAGCCGACCGCCGTCCCCGCTGATCTCGACGTCGGTGCGGCCGTACTCGCGGGTGCCGGTGTGCTCGACGGTGCCGCCGAGGGCGGCGGTCATCGCCTGGAATCCGTAGCAGATGCCGAACACCGGGATCCCGGCGTTGAACAGCTCGGGATCGACCTGCGGCGCACCGTCGGCGTAGACGCTGGAGGGGCCACCGGAGAGGACGATCGCCGCGGGATTGCGGGCGGCGATCTCGGACACCGGGGTGTCGTGCGGCACGACCTCGGAGTAGACCTGCGCCTCGCGCACGCGCCGAGCGATCAGCTGGGCGTACTGGGCGCCGTAGTCGACAACGAGAACAGGCCCGTTGGCGCTGTTGCTTGCGGAACCGGACACGTGGTCGCCGACCTCCTTGGCCATCGCAGTGCGGTCCGGTCATTGTCGCAGGTAACGAAGGCCACAACCGCATCGACCCAGGGATTGCGCCGACTCCGCCGCCGGCCGCGGCGACGACGAGGCCCCCGCAGCCACCCGCTTCACCTGCACGCGCGCCCCGGCATCGGGTCAGACGATTTCAGTGGAAACCAGGTTCCCGATTTCCACTGAAATCCGGGACCCGGTTTCCACTGAAATCCGATGACCTGGGTGACCTCAGACGATCGGGAGGCGGAGGGCCGCCGGGGCCGACGGCGGAACGGCCGGCGACTTGGGTTCGACCGGGGCGATCTTCCGGTAGCCCTGGGACTGGTCCGGCCGGGAGTCGGGCTCGCCCTTGTTCGGCCACAGGGAGAAGGCGCGCTCGGCCTGGGCGGTGATGGTCAGCGACGGGTTCACGCCCAGGTTCGCGCTGACCGCCGAGCCGTCCACGATCGACAGCGTCGGGTAGGACCACGCGCGGTGGTACGGGTCGATGACGCCGGTTTCCGGGCTGTCGCCGATCGCGCAGCCGCCGAGGAAGTGCGCGGTCAGCGGGATGTCGAACATCTCGCCCCAGGTGCCCCCCGCGATGCCGCCGATCTTGTCGGCGACCAGGTCGTTGGCGCGTTCACCGGCCGGGATGTAGCTCGGGTTCGGCGCGCCGTGCCCCTGCTCGGAGGTCAGGAACCGCTTGCCGAACATCCGCTTCACGCTGGTGGTCAGCGAGTTGTCGAGGCTCTGCATGACCAGCAGGATCACCGTGCGCTGGCTCCACTTGCGCACCGAGAGCATCCGCAGCGACAGCAGCGGGTTCTCGCGCAGGAACCGCCCCAGCTGCTTCCACCGCGATCCGTTACCGCCCTTGGTCGCGGGGATCTGCAGCAGTCCCATCGCGTTGGCGCCCTTGGTGTAGCGGACCGGCTCGATGTGGGTGTCCTCGTCGGGGTGGAACGAGGAGGTGATCGCGACACCGGTGGAGAAGTCGCGGTCCGGGTCGACCTCGCTCACCTGCGAACCGATGATCGCCTCGGAGTTGGTGCGGGTCAGCTTGCCCAGCCGCTTGGACAGCCGCGGCAGGTCGCCGTTGTCGACGCTGCCGTGCAGCAGGTTCTGGGTGCCCCAGGTACCGGCGGCGACCACGACCTGGTCGGCACTGAAGATCTTCGGCCTGCGGTTGAGCTTCGCGCCGGTGCGGGAGGTGGCGATCCGCCAGCGCCCGTCGGCGCCCTTGCCGAGCCGGTTGACCGTGGTGAGCGGGATGATCTCCGCTCCGGCCCGCTCCGCGAGGTACAGGTAGTTCTTGACCAGCGTGTTCTTCGCCCCGACCCGACACCCGGTCATGCAGGCGCCGCACTCGGTGCAGCCGGTGCGCGCCGGTCCCGCCCCGCCGAAGTAGGGGTCGCCGTCGGTGCGGCCGGGTTCGTTGAAGTACACGCCGACCGGGGTCGCGTGGAACGTGTCGGCCACGCCCATGTCCGCGGCGACCTGCTTCATCACCACGTCGTGCGGGGTTTCCGAGGGCTGCTCGACCACGCCGAGCATCTTGGTGGCCTGGTCGTAGTAGGGCGCCAGCTCCGACTCCCAGTCGGTGATGTGCGCCCACTGCGAGTCCTCGTAGAAGGGCTTGAGCGGCCGGTAGAGCGTGTTGGCGTAGTTCAGCGACCCGCCGCCGACGCCGGCCCCGGCGAGGATGAGCACGTCGCGGAGCATGTGGATCCGCTGCACGCCGAAGCAGCCCAGCTGCGGGGCCCACAGGAACTTGCGCAGGTCCCAGGAGGTCTTCGGCAGCTCCTCGTCGGAGAACCGGCGACCCGCTTCGAGCACCGCGACCCGGTAGCCCTTCTCGGTCAGGCGCAGAGCGGCAACACTGCCGCCGAAGCCCGAACCGATCACCACCACGTCGAAATCGGTACCGCCATCACCACGTTGTGCCATGCGCGACAGACTAGAGGAACCTACTGGTCAGTAGCTAGTCCCGTTCCGGGGTGTGGGAGGTGAGTTTCGGGCTGAAAACCCGTCACCCGCGCAGCATCAGGCCGACCTTCTGGAACTCCTTGAGGTCGCGGTAGCCCGTCTTGGCCATGGCCCGGCGCAGGCCGCCCATGAGGTTCAGCGTTCCGTACGGGTCGCTGCTCGGGCCGAACAGCATCTTCTCCAGGTCGGCGTCGGTCCCGGCGAAGCCGACGATCTCGCTGCGCGGCAGGTTCGGGTGCGCGGCGGCGGAGGTCCAGTAGTAGCCCTGGGCGGGCGATTCGGTGGACTCGCTGAGCGCCTCGCCCAGCATCACGGCGTCGGCGCCGCAGGCGATGGCCTTGGCGATGTCACCCGAGTAGGAGAGCCCGCCGTCGGCGATGACGTGCACGTAGCGGCCGCCGGTCTCGTCCAGGTAGTCGCGGCGGGCCGCGGCGGCGTCGGCGACCGCGGTCGCCATCGGCACGCCGATTCCCAGCACCTGCGTGGTCGTGGCCGCGCGGGACTGGCCGAAGCCGACGATCACACCGGCGGCACCGGTGCGCATCAGGTGCATCGCGGTCCGGTAGTCGCCGACGCCACCGGCCACCACCGGCACGTCCAGCTCGTTGATGAAGCGCTTGAGGTTCAGCGGCTCGCCGTCGCGGGCCACGTGCTCGGCAGAGATGATCGTGCCCTGCACGAACAGCATCTCGACGCCTGCGGCCAGCAGGTCGGGGGTCAGCTCCTCGGCGTGCTGCGGGCTGACCCGGGCGGCGACGGTGACACCGGAGTCCTTGACCTGCCTGAGGGCCTCGCTGAGGAGGTCCAGCCGGATCGGTGCGGAGTGCAGCTCCTGCAGCCGCGCGATCGGCGCTTCCAGGTCGCTGCTCTCCTCGGCGATGCGGACCACGTCGGCGAGCTTGTCCTCGACGTCGGTGTGCCGGGCCCACAGGCCCTCGGCGTTGAGCACGCCCAGGCCACCGAGCTCGCCCATGCGCACCGCCGAGGCGGGCGAGACGACGGCATCGGTCGGATGCGTGATCGCCGGGATGTCGAAGCGGTAGGCATCGATCTGCCAGGCCAGCGACACGTCCTTGGACGATCGGGTGCGCCGCGAGGGCACGATCTCGACATCGTCCAAGTCGTAGCCGCGCATCGCGGTCCGGCCCATGCCGATCTCAACCTGATCGCGCACCGTGTGTCCCTCCTAGCAGCGGATGTCCAGCGAAACATTCTCTCCGCAGGCCCAGAACTCCCGCTGGCCGGGTCCCACGATCACGCTCAGCGCACAACACAACTCACACCGTCAGGCAGCAGCGAAGCCGCCAGTAGCAACCCGGCACGGCCCACGTCAGGCAAGCGGCAACGCCGCTTCCTCAGCACCCCACCCGAGCAACCGGCACCGCCGTCAGGTTCTGAGCGGCTCTCTGGCGAGGACGGCCCCTCCGCCGCGCATTGGGACATGCATCAGGAGTGGCACCTGCAGTCCGGAGAGCTGCTCAGGTTCTGCCACCGGCACCGCTCAGCAAAACGACCAGCCGATCAGCGCGTGGTGTAGTTCGGGGCTTCTACCGTCATGGTGATGTCGTGCGGGTGCGACTCCTTCAACCCGGCCGCGGTGATCCGCACCAGCTTGGCCTCCTGGAGCTCCGGGATCGTGGTGGAACCCGTGTAGCCCATGCCGGAGCGCAGACCGCCCACGAGCTGGTCGACGACCTGGGACAGCGGGCCGCGGAACGGGACCCGGCCCTCGATGCCCTCCGGGACCAGCTTGTCCTCGGAGAGCACGTCGTCCTGGAAGTAGCGGTCCTTGGAGTAGGACTTGGCCTGGCCGCGCGACTGCATCGCGCCCAGCGACCCCATGCCCCGGTAGACCTTGAACTGCTTGCCGTTGACCAGCACCAGGTCGCCGGGCGACTCGGCGGTGCCTGCGAGCAGGCTGCCCAGCATGACCGAGCTGGCACCGGCGGCGATGGCCTTGCCGATGTCACCGGAGTACTGGATGCCGCCGTCGCCGATGATCGGCACACCGGCCGGCTTGCAGGCGACGCTGGCTTCGTAGATCGCGCTGATCTGCGGGACGCCGACGCCGGCGACCACGCGGGTGGTGCAGATCGAGCCCGGCCCGACGCCGACCTTGACCGCGTCCGCGCCCGCGTCCACGAGCGCCTGCGCGCCCGCGCGGGAGGCCACGTTGCCGCCGATGACGTCGACGGAGTTGCCCAGTTCCTTCTTCAGGGTCGAGACGGTGTCGAGCACGGCGCGGGAGTGACCGTGGGCGGTGTCCACGATCAGCACGTCCACACCAGCGTCGACCAGGGCCATCGCGCGCTCGTGCGAGTCCGCGCCGACGCCGACGGCGGCGCCGCACAGCAGCCGGCCGTCGGGGTCCTTGGTGGCGCTCGGGTACTGCTCGGTCTTGACGAAGTCCTTGACGGTGATCAGGCCGCGCAGCTTGCCCGCGCCGTCGACGATCGGCAGCTTCTCGATCTTGTTGCGGCGGAGCAGGCCGAGCGCCGCGTCGGCGGTGACGCCGACCTGCGCGGTGATCAGCGGCGCGGTGGTCATGACCTCGCGCACCTTGCGCGTGTAGTCGACCTCGAAGCGCATGTCGCGGTTGGTGATGATGCCGACCAGCGTGCCATCGGGGTCGGTCACCGGGACACCGGAGATCCGGAACCGGGCGCACAGCGCGTCGACCTCGGCGAGGGTGTCCTCGGGCGAACAGGTCACCGGGTCGGTCACCATGCCCGCCTCGGAGCGCTTGACGACCTCGACCTGCGACGCCTGCTCCTCGACGGAGAGGTTGCGCTGCAGGATGCCGACGCCGCCCTGGCGGGCCATCGCGATCGCCATCCGGGCCTCGGTCACGGTGTCCATCGCGGCGGACAGCAGCGGGACGCGGAGGCGGACGTTGCGGGAGAGCTGGGTCGAGGTGTCCACCGCGCTCGGGATGACGTCCGACTCGTCGGGCAGCAGGAGCACGTCATCGAAGGTCAGACCCAGCGTCGCGAACTTCGAGGGGAGGCCGGGTGCGGAGAGTTCGCTGGTCATGGCGAGGGATGTGCCTTCCTTCACGATATGGCCCACAAACCTTCAAGGTGCGGCTTGCTGGGATTACCACGGCGATCGCGTCCTGCGCATCAGCTGTGCTGAGTAGCAACGCGGTGTCCGGATAGAGGATTCCCCAGATGATAGAGACCACAGGTCAGGGCGCGGTTGCCCCGTCCCGGCAGGGGTGCGCCAGACCACGGACAGTGGTCGCAGGCGTGTGAAACCCGCCCCGAGAGCCCCGCGCAGGCGATGCGCCCGGTACCGTGCGGGCCGTGCCGCACGATCCGATGCCACCAGACCCGTTCGCGGGTGACCCGGAAGATCCGAGCATGGCACTCGGTGATCACGACGCCGAGGACGGCCCGCCGCTCGGCGACGAGGAGCGCGCCGAGCTGCTCGCCGACCTGACCGACCTCGCCGTCTACCAGGCACTCCTGGAGCCCAGGGGCGTTCGGGGCATCGTGGTCGACTGCGCGGACTGCGGAGAGTGCCACTACCACGACTGGGAGCTGCTGCGTTCCAGCCTTTCCCAGCTCCTGCACGACGGCCGCATGCGCGCCCACGAACCGGCCTTCGACCCGGACCCGGGCCAGTACGTCACCTGGGAGTACTGCAGAGGCTACGCAGACGGAATGACCGAAAGCGAAAGCGCACTCTAAGGGCGCTCTCCTACGCGGTTCACGTCAGGCAAGCGCCGGAGGCGCTTTCTCAGTACCCCACCTGAGCAACTTGCACCGCCGCGGGTTCTCAGACGTCGTCTGGCGAGGACAGCCGTAGCGCCGCGTATCCGTTCATACTCAAGTCTCGGATCCCGCAGCCAGACGGCGTCTGAGGTTCCGCTACCCGCACCGCCACGCAGAAGAATGCGCAAGAAGAAAGGACTCCTCTTTCACAAGAGGAGTCCTTCCCTGATCAAGGCGTTGAGGTCTGCGGTTGGTTGGGCCAGAACCATCCGCCGGACGAGCTCTCCGAGCTGCTGGTCTCGCTCGGCGACGTGGTCGGCGAGGTGGGGCCGGTGGTGCTCGACGGCGGGGTGGTGCTGCCGGTGGGCGGCACGCCCGGGGGCGGCGGCAACGGCTGGGACGGGGACGGCTGACTGGTCGGCGGCAGCGTCGTCGTCGGCGTCGAGGACTGCGAGGAACCGCTGCCACCGTGATCGATGCGCATGGTCAGCGACTCGTGCGCGGCCCTGAGCTCGGACAACCCGTTCTCGGCGTCGACCTTGGCCATGTGCTCCTTGGCCGAGCGCAGCGCTTCCTCGGCGGCGATCCGGTTGCCCCGGTCCACCGCGCTCTCGGCCGTGTCGAGGTCCGTGCGAGCCGAGGCGGCGGCCTGAACCGCGCGCGTGTGATCGGTGTAGAGCACCTGGGCCACGCCCCACAGCATGTCGCCGGGCTGCGCATCGCGAGCGGCCACGCCGACGCCGGTGAAGGTGATCATCAGAACCGCTGCCGCAGTGGCCACCGGGACGAGGTGCCTGCGGCGCAGGAAACTGCGCGGCCGGCCGGCCTCGGCGATCGCCGCGACGGCGGTGTCGGTGTCCACCAGGTCACCGATCGGTGCCGAGTCGACGTCCTGACGCCACGCCACCAGCAGCTGTTCGAGGCTGGGGCCGCCGTCGGCCGTCACGGGCACGTCGGGGTTGGTTCCGCCCAGCGCGTCGAGGAGGGCGTCGTCCTCCTGCAGCGCGGCCAGGTCGATCGGTTCGTCGCTGAAGTCGTCGAGGTCGGTGAGCTCCTCACCCGCGTCACCGCGCGGGCGGAAGGTCAGCACCTCGGCGCCGGCCTCTTCGCGGGAGGTCTCGGACTCATCAGAGCCGGAGTCCCGGTGGTTGTCGCTCAGTTCCGTTCCCTCGCCTGCGGATCCCTCAGCAGGAGCTACGTCCCGCTCGTCTGCATGGGTCGAACGGTCCTGCTCCAGGGCGGATTCCTCGACGGGTTCGCCTCCCAGCTCCCCATCGGGCCCTTTCCGCTCAGCCATTCAGACCACCTCCTCCGCGGACAGCGTCTTCCGCAACCGGGCCAGTGCGCGATGTTGTGCTACGCGCACAGCGCCCGGTGTCGAGCCGACCGCTTCGGCGGTTTCCTCCGCCGACAGCCCGACTACCACCCGGAGCAACAGGATTTCCCGCTGCTTGGCCGGAAGGATTTGGAGCAACTGCGCCATCCTGCCCGAGAGCTCACCCTGCATCGCCCGCTGCTCTGGACCGGCCTCGGACTCCGGGGTGTCCGGCATGTCCGCGACCGGTTCTGAACGGTTGCGAGCTGACGCACGGTGCGCATCAGCCACCTTGTGCGCGGCGATGCCGTACACGAACGCCAAGAACGGACGACCCTGGTCCTTGTAAGTGGGCAGCGCGGTGAGCACCGCCAAGCACACTTCCTGGGCGACGTCGTCCGCTGACGCGAACGACCTCTCGTTTCGTCCGACCCTGGCGCGGCAGTACCGCACCACCAAAGGACGGATTTCGGCCAGCAAGCGCTCAATCGACTGACGATCGCCGTCGACGGCGGCGCTTACAAGAGCGTCCAGCCCGTCCCCCACATTGGTCATCGCAGACAGCAGCCCTGGTGTTACGCGTTCAAGCGATTCGGATTTGCCCGGCGTGTTTCGCGTGCACCGCACGCCGCGCCGTGGTCACCGTACCGGGCAGGAGGCGTTCGCAGAACAGGGACCGGGGGTCGGGGGCCGTCGTCGTCACCCATCCACATCTACCAGAAGCCGTGGCCGGCGGTGTTTGTCCAGGCCACCGACATCGTCGTGGTGCGTGGGACAGCGGTCGGAGACGATCTTCACATCGTCTCGGCGTAGGTGCGCGGCGGCGGCGACGGCCGAGTGGAGAAGGTTCTCGCCGCCGGCACCTGAAAACCGGGCCGACCGGAGGCGGCTATGGCTCACATCACGAAATCCCCTGCGTCGCTGTGAAACACGGCGGGGGCGAGCGCGATGCGAGCCACAGCCACTCCCGAAGCGTCAGCTCACCGGAAGGCACTCTCGTCGGGCGGTCACCGGCGTCCCCCAACTCCGTGCCGGTGCCACCTGGTCACCAGCTCAGGCGACCAGACCGCGGCGGAACCCGTGCGCCACCGCTTGAGCGCGGTCGCGGACGCCGAGCTTGCGGAACAGCCGGCGCGCGTGGGTCTTGACGGTGTCTTCGGAGAGGTAGAGCTCGCGGCCGATCTGGCCGTTGCTCTTGCCCTGGCTCATGCCGCGCAGCACCTGGAGCTCGCGCTCCGTGAGCTGCACGCCGGGGTCGGACGGTTGCCGCGGTGCGGGCACCGAGGTGCTTGCCAGCGTGTGGGCCAGCGCCGCGACGAGTTCGGGCCGGGACGCGTCCCAGCGGAGGTAACCGCGGGCACCACCGGCGATGGCCGCGGCGATGCTCGCCGCGTCGTCGGGGGCGCCGAAGACGATCACGTTGGCTTGGGGATGCGCGGAGACGAGCCGGCGCGTGGCCTCGACGCCGTTGGGCACGGCGCGCTGGGTTCCCACCAGCACGACGTCCACGGCCTGCCGCGAGAAACGGGCCAAGAGCTCGTCGCCATGTGCGACGCAATCGATCCGGCTCACTCCGGGGACAGCTGACATCACACGAGTGAGCCCTTCCCGGACGCTACGTCGGTCATCGCAGATCAAGACCGTCGTCACGGGAACTCCTTCCTGCAGGCGAGTGACGTTCCACATCCCCTATCGGACGCATGGGGCGAAACCTTGACACGATCCGGTGCTTATTCCCTCCAGAATTCGAGCCGCGGACACTCATGAGGGATATTCACCAAAACGGAGCAGGCCCCGATCGTTACCCCCTGAGAGGACTCGACCCCGCGCCATACCTGCGGTGTTCACCCGATCGCTGAGAAGGTGACGATCACTTCGCCCGTCCGAACGAACATCGAGATCGACCTCGCAAATGGTTCTGTGATTTGGGTCACATCGTACTCAAATCAGCCCAGGACGGTAGCGGACACCCGGGACACGGCCGTCTCGAGCGACCCGAGCAGCTCCACGTGACCGGGCAGCGCCTCGGCCGACCAGCCCGCCCCGGCGACGAACGCGCGGGCCCGCTGCCGGGTGATCGGGATGTCGTCGAGGACGCGCGGAGCCGCGTAGTACGGCTGGTCCGCCCACAGCACCACCGCGGCCGGCGCGGAGCGCTTCACAGCGGCGGCCAGGCCCTCGCGCGGCAGGGCGGCGCCGAACAGCCGGTGCCCGATCCGGTTCGCCGCCAGCGCCGCGGCCAGCGCCACCAGTTCGAGCTCCTGGTTCTCGCCGGGGACCGGCGCGAGCACCACCGGGCGCGGGTTCTCCGGCTTCGGGGCCTGCGCGATGACCGAGCGCAGCGCGGTCGACGCGCAGTCGTTGAGCAGCTGCAGCACTTCCACACCGGTTCCGGAGCGCTGCCTGCGCTCGCTGACCGCGCGAAGCACCGGCTGCAACATCTCCTGCCAGGTCCGGACCACGCCGTCGCCGTCCATGGACTCGATCAGCAGCTGCTGCACCGACCACGAGTCCAGCGCCAGCGCGGCACGGCCCAGTCCGCGGGTTCGCGGCCCGGCACCGGAGAGCTTGAGGCCCCGGCCGCCGGTGTTGGTCCCGGCCAGGGCGAGTTCGTCATCGGCGCCGTCGAGCACGCCGGACAGCAGCAGCGGGCCTTCCTCGACCTCGGCCCGCTCCGGCGAGGAGCCGTCCGAGCGGCGCTGCGGAGGCGGTGCCGCGACCGTGCGGGCGTAGCGGGCGGCCTCCATCGGCGAAGCGCCGCGCAGCAGCGCGCGCTGCATCTGCTCCAGGCGAGCGATGTCGTCCGGCCCGTAGCGGCGGTGCCTGCCGCTGGTGTGATCGCTGGGACCCAAGCCGTACCGGCGGTCCCAGGTGCGCAGCGTGGCGGGCGCGACGCCCAGCCTGCGTGCGACCGCGGCGACGCTGAGCCTCGGTTCGTCGTCCAGACCGACCCCCTCCGGCTCCTGCGCTGACGTCTCCGACGCGTCCGCTCGATCACCAGCCGGTGAATCGCCGAGCGGGTCGGGGGCGTGCACCCCCGCAATTGGTTCAGGCCGCGTCGTCACCCGGCACATATTCCGGTTCTCGCCCGCCGAGAGCAAGCCGGTCGGACTTCGATCACCCCATTTCCAAGGATCACACCAACGATGAACAGCTTTTGGCGCGAAAGGGGTTGAACAAGCTTTGACACGGTTCTACGGTCGGATCATGCGAGGCTGCGGCGGTCCCGTCGTAGCGAGGGAGGGGATCCACCGGTGGGAGGTGGTTGTCGCAATGGCAGACACTCGACGTCTTCCAGGACCGAACGCCGATATCTGGGATTGGCAGATACGGGGCTCGTGCAGGGGGATGGACAGCGCGTACTTCTTTCATCCGGACGGAGAGCGAGGCCCGGCACGAGCGAGGCGTGAGGCGAAGGCGAAGGAGGTGTGCCAGCACTGCCCTGTGCTAGCCCAATGCCGCACTCATGCGTTGGCGGTCCAGGAGCCGTACGGCATCTGGGGAGGACTGTCCGAGTCGGAACGAGAAGTGATCATCAAGGCGCGCAAGCGCCACCAGCTGGCGGTAGCGGCCGGCTGACCCCAGGCCCGTGACCGGCGGTGGGGGAAGCTCCGCAGGTCAGGTGGGCCGGGAACGAATGGCACGAGGGGCGTCATTCGCTCCCGGCGAAGACGAAAGAGATCGGGGCGGTACCCAGGCATGGGTACCGCCCCGATCTTCATGTCAAGGGGGCGACGCGGTCGCTCCCTCTCGCCGCAGCTGAGCGACCCGCACCGCCGCGCGGGGCGAGTCGCTCAGATCAGCGCTGGTCAGTGGCCGTGGCCGTGGCCGTGACCCGCGGCTTCCTCGGTCTCCTCCGGCTTGTCCACGACGGCGCTCTCGGTGGTGAGCACCATGCGGGCGATGGAGGCCGCGTTGGCGACCGCGGAGCGGGTCACCTTCAGCGGGTCGACGATGCCGGCCTGCACCAGGTCGCCGTACTCGTCGGTGGCGGCGTTGTAGCCGGAGCCCCAGTCGAGGTCGCGGACCTTGGACACCACGACGGCGCCCTCCTGCCCGGCGTTGGCGGCGATCCAGAACAGCGGAGCCTCCAGCGCGCGGCGGACCAGCTGCACACCGGTCGCCTCGTCACCGGTCAGGCCGAGGTTGCCCTCCAGCGACTTGGCGGCGTGGATCAGCGCGGACCCACCACCGGGCACGCTGCCCTCCTCCGCGGCGGCCTTGGAGGCCGCGACGGCGTCCTCGATCCGAGACTTGCGCTCCTTGAGCTCGGTCTCGGTGGCCGCACCGACCTTGATCACCGCGACGCCGCCGGCCAGCTTGGCCAGCCGCTCCTGCAGCTTCTCGCGGTCCCAGTCGGAGTCGGTCGCCTCGATCTCCTTGCGGAGCTGAGCGGCGCGCTCGGAGACGTCCGCGGCGGAACCGCGACCGTCGACCAGGGTGGTCTCGTCCTTGGTGACGGTGACGCGGCGAGCCGCGCCCAGCACCTCGGGACCGACCTCGGAGAGCTTCAGACCCAGCTCGGGGGCGATGACCTGAGCACCGGTGACGATGGCCAGGTCGTCCATGAACGCCTTGCGGCGGTCGCCGAAGAACGGCGCCTTGACCGCGACGACCTTGAGGGTCTTGCGCACGGCGTTGACGGCCAGGGTCGACAGCGCCTCGCCCTCGACGTCCTCGGCCACGATCAGCAGCGGCTTGCCGTCCTGCACGACCTTCTCCAGCAGCGGCAGCAGCTCCTGGATGTTGGAGATCTTCTCCCGGTGCAGCAGGATCTGCGCGTCCTCCAGGACGGCTTCCTGGCGCTCGGCGTCGGTGACGAAGTGCGGCGAGACGAAGCCCTTGTCGAACTGCACGCCCTCGGTGAGGTCCAGCTCGGTGGCCAGCGTCGAGGACTCCTCGATGCTGATGACGCCGTCCTCGCCGACCTTCTCCATGGCCTCGCCGATCAGGTCGCCGATGGCCTCGTCGCGCGAGGACACGGTGGCGATCTGGGCGATGTTGTCACGGCCCTTGACCGGGGTGGCCTTGGCCTTCAGCGCCTCGACCACGGCCTCGGCGGCCAGGGTGACGCCCTTGTTCAGCGACGCCGGGTTCGCGCCCGCGGCCAGGTTGCGCAGGCCCTCGCGGACCAGCGACTGGGCCAGCACGGTCGCGGTGGTGGTTCCGTCACCGGCGACGTCGTTGGTCTTGGTCGCGACGTTCTTGGCGAGCTGGGCGCCGAGGTTCTCGAACGGGTCCTCGAGCTCGATCTCGCGAGCGATGGTGACGCCGTCGTTGGTGATCTGCGGTCCGCCGAACTGCTTGTCCAGCACGACGTGCCGGCCTCGCGGCCCGAGCGTGACCTTCACCGCGTCGGCGAGCTGGTTGACGCCGCTTTCCAGCGCACGGCGCGCCTGCTCGTCGAAGGTGATCTGCTTAGCCATTTTTGCTACAGCCCTTCAGATGAGTGCCTGATCCCGAACATGCAGCCGCCCCGGCGGTTCCCGCGGTCGGGACCGCCGGGGCGGCTGTGCCCACGCTGGGTGGGCGCACGATGATCTGGCGTCAGTTGACGACGGCCAGCACGTCGCGGGCGGAGAGGATCAGGTACTCCTCGCCGTTGTACTTGACCTCGGTGCCGCCGTACTTCGAGTAGATGACGACGTCGCCTTCATTCACATCCACGGGGATGCGGTTGCCCTTGTCGTCGATGCGACCCGGGCCGACTGCCAGGACCTTGCCCTCCTGGGGCTTTTCCTTGGCGGTGTCCGGGATCACGATGCCGGACGCAGTCGTCGTCTCGGCTTCGCTCGCCTGGACCACGATCTTGTCCTCAAGCGGCTTGATGCTCGCCACGGTGTGACCTCCACCTTCTGGGGCCTTCGAAGCGTTGGCTGGGAATGACGGCTCCGCTGCCTCCCGTCGTCGCGGGTGCCGGGACGCGTTGGCGCCGTGCTGCTAGCACTCTACCCAGGAGAGTGCCAGCACTCAACAACCACCCGCTCACCCGAACGCCGGAACGCGACTTCGCGCATTCAACGGCACCGCTCACAGCTCACGACGAGCGGGGTTCATTCAACCCGCACCGGACCCTCCGCGATCCCCGTTTCGAACCTCTTTCACCCAACGGGGCCACAGCATCACCGAAAGTGGCGGAACACGGTGTCGATCACCGCACCCCAGCCCACCTGCGAAGTCGTGACCTGTGCTGTGCGGACAGTGATCATCGCTGGTAGATCGGCATGCGGGGAATCTCACCAATGTCTCCAGGTGGTTCACACCTGCGGTGTCCGGTGGCCTAGGTTGCTCGGCATGCCAGCCCTCTCCAAGCCCGCGAACCGGCCGTGGGAGCGACGTCCCCGACCCGCTCGCCCGCCTGGTCCGTCCGGCCCCCCGACCCGATCCGGCTGGCGTCCGAAGTAAGCGACGCCGCAGGCCGATTTTCATTGCCCAATTTGCGCAGCGGTGCAGGTCGCGGAACCTGAGACGCCGCCTGGCCCCGGGCGCCACTCCTGATGCACGCCAATGCACGGCGTCGCGGCGTCCTCCCCAGACGGCGTCTCAGAACCGCGGTGGTGCCGCCTGCGAGAGTTGATTCACGGCTCGCGGCTGCGCCGCTTGCAGCGCATGCGGGCTCCACTCAGACCAGACCGCACTGCTGCGGTCGCCTGATTTTGCCGACAATTCACCAAACCCTCCAGGCATGTCGGTAGTTTTCGCCTTCGCCAGGCGAGCACCGTCGAACTCCGGATGCGTCCGCAGGAAGACCTGGAGGGCTTGAGATGTGCGATTCCAACGTTCCGTTACCCGGCCGACTCACCCGGCGCGCCGTGCTGCTGGGCGGCGCCGCCGCCCTCGGCGCGACCGCGCTGGGTGGATCGGCCGTGGCCAATGCGCTGGCGATGCCCGGCGCAGGAGTGCGCAAGCTGGCCGACCCCTTCACCCTCGGCGTCGCCTCCGGCGACCCGCTGTCCGATGGCGTGGTGCTGTGGACCCGGCTCGCACCCGAACCCACCAACGACGACGGCCTGGGCGGGATGCCCGAGAAGGTCGTGCCGGTGCAGTGGGAGGTCGCCACCGACGAGAAGTTCAGCGACGTCGTGCAGTCCGGTGAGGCGCAGGCCGCGCCGGAGCTCGGGCACAGCGTCCACGTCGAGCTGGAGGGCCTCCAGCCGGGCGCGGAGTACTTCTACCGGTTCAAGGCGCAGGACGCGATCTCGCCGGTCGGCCGCACCCGGACCGCACCGGCCGCAGGATCGCTCGGCGAACTGACCATGTGCTTCGCCTCGTGCGCGCACTACGGCGAGGGCTACTTCACCGCCTACAAGCGGATGGCCGAGGACGAACCGCACCTGATCCTGCACCTCGGCGACTACCAGTACGAGTACGCCGCGTCCGACGACGACGTCCGGAAGGTCCTCGGACCTGAGACCCGCACGCTCGCCAACTACCGGCAGCGCCACGCGCAGTACAAGACCGACCCGGACCTGCAGCTCGCGCACGCCACGGCGCCGTGGGTCGTGGTCTGGGACGACCACGAGACCGAGAACAACTGGGCGGACGAGACCCCGGAGAAGCCCGACGACGGTTTCCTCGACCGCCGCGAGGCCGCGTTCCAGGCGTACTACGAGAACATGCCGCTGCGTTCGGGTTCCAAGCCCAACGGGATCGATCTCCAGCTGTACCGGCGACTTTCGTGGGGTTCGCTGGTGAACCTCCACATGCTCGACACCCGGCAGTACCGCAGCGACCAGGCCTGCGGCGACGGCGTCCAATCCGGTTGCGACGATCGCGAGGACCCGAACCGCTCGCTGACCGGTGCCGAGCAGGAGCAGTGGCTCATCGACGGGTTCAACAGCACGTCGGCCCGCTGGGACGTGCTGGGGCAGCAGGTGTTCTTCTCCAAGATCGACCTCACCGCGGGTTCCGAGGAGGGCTACAACATGGACGCCTGGGACGGCTACGTCGCCAACCGCGACCGCATCGCCGACGCCATGGCCGACAGCGCGGTCCGCAACGGGGTCGTGCTCACCGGTGACGTCCACCGGCACTGGGCGGCGGAGATCAAGCGCACCCACGACGACCCGGACTCGCCCGCGGTCGGCACCGAGCTGGTGACCACGTCGATCACCAGCGGCGGGGACGGCAGCGACGACACCAACGAGGACGTCCTGGCCGAGAACCCGCACGTGAAGTACTACGCGAACCGCCGGGGCTACGTCCGGACGAAGTTCACCGAGTCCCAGCTGACGGCCGACTACCGGACCCTGACGAAGGTGTCCGAACAGGACGCCCCGGCCAAGACCGCCAAGACCTTCACGGTCGAAGACGGCAAGCCCACCCTCAACCCCGCCTGACCCCACGCCACCCCGGACGGACCCGGATCACCCCGGTGATCAGGTCCCCGATTACCGGGGTATTCGGGTCCTCGACCGGAATACCGCCGCAATCGGGGCGGGATCACCGGGGTATTCGGGTCGGCTGCGGGTGGATGGGAGGTGGCAGACTTGGGGTGTGCGTGCCGTGTGGGTGGTTTTCGGGGTGGTCGTCGGGGGGATCGCGCTGCCCTTGGGGTGGGCTTGGGGGCGGAGCTTCGGGCGCGTTCGGCGGGTCGATGACGTGCCCGCGACGGGCGTCGCCCTGGTGCTGGGGGCCGGGGTTCGGTGGGACGGCGTGCCCAGCCGGATCTTGCAGGGGCGGTTGGACGTGGCGTTCGAGCTGTTCCGGGCGGGGAAGGTCCGGCGGATCATCGTCAGCGGATCGCCGGAGTCGCGGGGGCACAGCGAGCCGGTGGTGATGCGGCGCTACCTACGGGCGCGCGGGGTTCCGGACGAGGCCGTGGTGCTCGACGAATCCGGTGTGGACACCTACTCCTCGTGCCGGACGGCGGCCCAGGAGCACGATTCGCTGATCGTGGTGACCACCCGATTCCACCTGCGGCGCTCGATCGCGCTGGCGCGACGGAACGGGATCGACGCCCACGGCGTCGGCCACGACGCCGCCGCGGACGGGCTGCGGCGGGTCAACGCGCGCGCGACCCGTCGCGAGGTCCTCGCGACCGTCAAGGCGTTCTGGCTGCCCCGCTGACCCCTACCGCACGACGATCGTGTGCACCGGCAGCCCCGGGTTCGCCGGCATGTCCAGCGGCGACGGCTTGGCGCCGGAGTGCAGCACGTGCGCGCCCAGCGCGGCGATCATCGCGCCGTTGTCGGTGCACAGCCGGGGACGCGGTACGCGCAGCGTGATCCCGGCCGCCGCGCAGCGCTCACGCGCCAGCTCCGACAGCCGCGAATTCGCCGCCACCCCACCGGAGATCACCAGGGTGTCGATGTCGTGGTCCCGCGCCGCGCGAACCGCCTTGAGGGTGAGCACGTCGGCGACGGCCTCCTGGAACGAGGCGCACACGTCCGGGATCGGGATGTCCCGGCCCGCGCGCTGCTCGGTCTCCACCCAGCGGGCGACGGCGGTCTTCAGGCCGGAGAAGGAGAAGTCGTACTTGGCGTCGCGCGGCCCGGTGAGTCCGCGCGGGAACGCGATGGCCTTCGGGTCGCCGAGCTTGGCCTGCTTGTCGATCGGCGGACCGCCCGGGTAGGGCAGGTCGAGGATGCGGGCGACCTTGTCGTAGGCCTCGCCCGCGGCGTCGTCGATGGTCGTGCCGACCTCGGTGATCTTCTCCCCGACGCCCTCCACCAGCAGCAACTGGCTGTGCCCGCCGGAGACCAGCAGGGCCAGGCAGCGTTCCGGCAGCGGACCGTGCTCCAGGGTGTCCACGGCGACGTGCCCACCCAGGTGGTTCACGCCGAACAGCGGCACGTCGAGCGCGGTCGCGTACGCCTTGGCGGAGGCGACGCCGACCATCAGCGCCCCGGCCAGGCCGGGACCGGCCGTGACGGCGATCGCGTCCACATCGGACAGCGAGAGGCCGGATTCGCCCAGCGCGCGGCGCATCGTCGGCGCCATGGCGGCCAGGTGCGCGCGGCTGGCGATCTCCGGAACCACACCGCCGAACCGCGCGTGCTCATCCACACTGGACGCGACCGCGTCGGCCAGCAGTTCCACGCGGCCATCGGCGGAGAGCCGGACCAGACCGACTCCCGTCTCGTCGCAGGAACTCTCGATCCCCAGAACGATCCGGTCGCTCATGACGCCTCCAGTGTCACCCGGTCGGCTTTCACGAGCGCGAGGAGCAGCAGTGTCGCTCATGACGCCTCCACGGCTTCGCGTCGCATGGTGTGGGCATCGGCCCCCGAGGGCTGGTAGTACCGCGGGCGCAGGCCGACGATCTCGAAGCCGTGGTCGCGGTACATCGCGATCGCCGGCTCGTTGTCGGTGCGCACCTCCAGGAACGTCGTCGCCCGGTGCTCGTCGGCGCGCGTCAGCAGACCGCGCAGCAGGGCCTTGCCGACGCCGCGTCCCTGGTGCGCGGGGTCGACGCCGATGGTGTGCACCTCGGCCTCCGCGTGCGGCGGGCGGCCGTTGACCGCCAGGCCCGCGTAGCCGATCAGCCGTTCGCCGAGGTAGGCGCCGAGGTAGTGGTGGCCCTGGTCCAGCTCGGAGCAGAACGCCGACTGCGACCACGGGTCGTCGCCGTCGAACAGCACCTGCTCCAGCTGAGCGCAGCGGCGCACGTCGGCCCGCCGCAGCTTGAGGACCTTGACCTCGGTGACCGACTCGCTCACCGGGTGAGCACCGACTTCCGCTTCCCGGGCGCCTCGGCGTCCGGTCGCCGCAGGTACAGCGGCACCAGCGGCTCGGGGTCGGCGTCGAGCGCAGCGGCGGCCACCAGCCCGGCCGGGGTGGGGAACCGCGGTTCGACGGCGTCGAGGCCGACGGCCTCGGCCAGCTCCCCCGCCGCGACCGCGTATCCGCTGGTGGGGACGTCGGCGGGGCGCGCGACGTGCGGGCCGTCGACGCGGGTCGCGCCGTCGTAGGCGGCCCAGTAGGTCTCCTTGCGGCGCGCGTCGGTGGCGACCAGCAGCGGGCCGCTCACCTCAGCGGCGGCGGCGATGGCGTCCAGGCTGCACACCGGGTGCACCGGGACGTCGCAGGCCTGGCCGAGCGCGGCGGCGGTGGCCAGGCCGACCCGCAGGCCGGTGAAGGGCCCCGGTCCGATCCCGGCGACGATCGCGTCGACGTCGGCGAAGCCGCGACCGGCCTCCTCCACGACGTCGACCAGTTGTGGCATCAGCAGTTCGCCGTGCGCGCGCGGGTTGATCGTGACGCGCTCGGCGAGAACCCGCGGGCGGCCTTCGTCGAGGTCGACCAGCCCTGCCGTGACCGCGGGCGTCGAGGTGTCCAGCGCAATGACGAGCACAGCTAACCAGCGTACGTCAGCGCTGGTCACGGGCGTTCATCGGGTCAGCGGACACCGCTGCGACCGCACCCCGGGTGCGGGCTGGCCCCGGTTCGCACCGGGGCCAGCTCGCTTGGGGACGATCAGCGCATCGCGTGCTGCTGCTTGGCGCGGGTGACGGCCATGACGTGCTCCATCAGGGTCGTCAGCAGCTGCTTGTTGGAGTCCCGCTGCCGGGCGTCGCACAGCATGATCGGCACGTTCTCGTCGATGTCCAGCGCGCGCCGGACCTCTTCCGGATCGTAGATCTGGGTGCCGTTGAAGCAGTTCACGCCGATGATGAACGGCAGCCCGCGGCCCTCGAAGTAGTCGATCGCCGCGAAGCAGGTGTCCAGTCGCCGGGTGTCGGCCAGCACGATCGCCCCGAGCGCCCCGTTGGCCAGTTCGTTCCACATGAACCAGAAGCGCTCCTGGCCCGGGGTCCCGAACAGGTACAGGATCAGGTCGGAACTGATGGTGATGCGGCCGAAGTCGAAGGCCACCGTGGTGGTGGTCTTGCGCTCCACGCCCGTCAGGTCGTCGACCCCGGCGCTCGCCTCGGTCAGCGTCTCCTCGGTCCGCAGGGGCACGATCTCGCTGACCGACCCCACCAGGGTCGTCTTGCCGACACCGAACCCGCCCGCGATGAGGATCTTCGCGGCGACCGCGTTGAGGCTGGCTTGTTCAGAGTTTGCGGATCCCATCCAGCACCTTCTGCATCATGTCGAGGCTCGGGCCGGTCGTCGGCGACGAATCCGGTCCGAAGACCACGTAGTCCCGCTCGATCAAGTCACTGATCAGAATCTTCACCACGCCCAGCGGCAAGTCCGCTCGTGCGGCGACCTCGGCGACCGAGACCGGATAGCCGCATCCCGCCAGGACCCGCTGGTAGTTGGGCGAAAGCGCACGCGCGTTCGGCGGCAGCGGTTGGCGCGCCACGACGAGCGTGATCAGGTCGAGCTCGTAGCTCGTGGCCCGCGTACGCCCCTTGGTCAGGGCGTACGGACGCACCACCGGTCCCGCATCCTCGTCGAACCATCCTCGCCCACCTGACATGGCGCTCACACATCAAGGGGAGAACCGGCGGCACGGGGCGCGGAGCTCAGGTAGTTGCCCACCCTGGTCACCATGCGGTTCGCCTCGAAGGCGATCATGCCGAGGTCGGCGTCCGCGGCGGCGATCAGCGCGAGGCAGGCGCCCTCGCTGGCCGCGGTGACCATCAGGAAGCAGTTCGCCATCTCCACGACGGTCTGGTAGACCTCACCGCCGTCGAACTGCAGCGCCGCGCCCTTCGACAGGCTCTGGAAACCGGAGGCGACCGCCGCCAGGTGCTCCGCGTCGGCTTGGCCGAGCTGCGGCGTCTTGCCCAGCAGCAGACCGTCGGAGGACAGCAACGCGGCCTTGTCCGCACCGGCCAGCCGCTGCACGAGATCGTTGAGCAGCCAGTCAACTTCCTTGCTATAAGCCTTCAGCGTCATGCCTCGTTTCCTCCTGGCCGCGCACCGTCGTTGTTCACGTCGTTGGTGCGCGCTCGCTTGGTGCCTGTCTGGAAGGCGTTCATGCTGTTGCGGAACCTGTCGGGCGTCCGCGGCGGACCGCTGCTGGGAGCGGGCTGCTGCGGCGCGGCTTCCGGCTTCTGGTTCTGGTCGATCTGGGCGCGGAGCGGCGCCGCGAGATTGGCCTTCTGACCGCGCCGGCGCTGCGGGAGCGGCGGCTTGTCGGCCGAGCTGGAAACCGACGTGTTCACCGAAACCCCGGCCGTGGTACCGCTCTTCGGCGGACCAGAGCCGTTGGTTCCGTTCGCAACGACCTCCGTCGGGAGGATTTCACCAGACGCGTTGGGCATGTTCGACGACAGCCCCGGCATGTTCGCCGGGGTCTCCGGCGCGATCCGCCGTCCCATCGCCGGACGCTGCTGTTCGTTGACCCGGGGTTCGGGCTGGCGCGGCGGCTCCGGCTGGCGCGGCGGCGCGGCGGGGCGACGCTGCTCGGCCGGGTTCTGCTTCGGCGCACCGATTTCACCGGTGGCCGGCCCGGATCCGTTGGCACCCGGGTGGGTCCAGCGCTGCGTGGCCGACTCGTGGCCGACCGGGTTGTGCGGGGTGATCGGGCTGTCCGGCCCGATCGGGTCCGGCATGACGTCCGGGTCGAGCCGACCCTCCATCCAGCGCTTGCGCGGGATCTTCGGCCGGGTCTCGGGCTCGGCGGCCGCGATCGCGGGCTGCGAGCCGCTCTGCTCGACGCGTTCCTGACGCTCGGTCTGCGGACCGCGCTCGGCGACGATGTGGTTCGGGATCAGCGCCACGGCCCGGATCCCGCCGTAGGCGGAGTCGCGCAGGGTGACCTTGATCCCGTGCCTGCCCGCCAGCTGCGCGACCACGAACAGACCCATCCGCGCCTCTTCGGACAGCGCCATCACCGAGAAGTCGGGCGGGCTGATCAGCAGCTGGTTGAGCTCTTCGAGCTTCTCGGCCTCCAGGCCGATGCCCTGGTCCTCGATCTCGACGATGATGCCCTTGCCGACCACGTTGCCGCGGACCTCGACGTGCGATTCCGGCGGCGAGAACGAGGTCGCGTTGTCCACCAGCTCGGCGAGCAGGTGCACGAGGTCGGCGACCGCGCGGCCCTGCACCGAGATCTCCGGCAGCTGCTGGATCTCGACGCGGGCGTAGAGCTCGGTCTCGGCGACCGCGCCCTGCACGACGTCGTGCAGCAGAACCGGGTTGCGCCACTGCCGACCGGGGCGCTGACCACCGAGGATGATCAGGTTCTCAGCGTTCCGGCGGGACTGGGTGGCCAGGTGGTCGAGCTGGAACAGCAGCTCCAGCTGGTCCGGGTCCTCCAGCTTGCGCTCGGCCTTGTCGAGCACCTGCAGCTGGCGGTGGACCATGACCTGGCTGCGGTGGGCGATGTTGAGGAACACCGAGCGGACGCCCTGCCGGGTCTCGGCTTCGGCGACGGTCGCGCGGATCGCGGTGCGCTGCGCCTCGTTGAAGGCGTTGGCGACCTCACCGATCTCGTCGTCGCCGAAGCGCAGCCAGGAGACCTCGCGCTCGACGTCGACCTGCTTCCCGTTGCGCAGCCGCGCCACGACCGACGGCATCTCCCGCTCGGCCAGCGCCAACGTCTCGCTGCGCAGCTTGGTGAGCCGTCGCACCAGCAGGTTCGCCAGCCGCAGGGCGATCAGGAAGACGATCAGCACGATCAGCACGATGATCGCGCCGGTGATCGCCGAGGTCAGCAGCGTCTCGCCGGCGACGGTGCCACCGAGCACCAGCGCGTACTGGTAGTGCGAGGTCGACAGCGCGTTGAGCTCGCGCGCCAGGTCGTGCGTGGAGCTGATCCAGTCGGTGGTGCTGACCGGGACCTTGATGACCTGACCGGCCGCGGCCTGGGCACCGGCGACCTCCATGGCGTCCTGCACCGCGTCGACGCGGGTCCAGGCCGAGCCCTTCTGGAGGTCCTTGTAGGTCTTCTCCTCGACCGGCGTCATTCGCGGCGTCAGCGAGTTCAGGTTGTCGTGGAAGGCGCCGATCTGGTGCGCGTACTCGTGGTACTGCGCCGGGGTCATGCCGACCGAGGTGCGGCCCAGCGCGAGCGCGTGGCCTCGGGCCATGGCGTCGGCCGCGTCCATGAGGTCGGCGGACACCGAGCTCTCGTAGGAGACCTGGGCGTCCGGCGCGTACCGCACGTAGGTCCGCAGGCTCATGTTGTAGGCGTCGAACAGGCCGTTGTAGAACTTGTAGACCGCGTCCAGTTCGGCCGGTCCGCCGTCGACCTGCTTGCGCACCTCTTTGACGGTGTTGAGCTGCGAGCGGAACTCGTCGAAGTTGCCACGCGCGTCGCTCGGCACGGCGTCGGAGAACTCCTCGGCGACGCCGTCCATCTCGGCCAGCGAGGCGTCGAACTTCTGGCGGACCTCGTCGAGGTTGCGGCGCTCGTTGCGGTTGCTGAGGTAGACGAGGGTCAGCTGGCGCTCGTCCTGCAGGTTCGCGACGAATCGGGCCGAGGGGTCCTTGGCGTCGGCGAGTCTGCCGACGTAGTTCTGAACGCTCAGGCCGTGGAAGATCAGGTACCCGGACAAGCCCACGCCGACGAGCAGGGCCGCGACACTCGGGACGAGTGCGATGGCCAGCAGGCGCGCCTTGATCGTGCCGGAGGCGAAGGAGCTTTTCAGCGTTGACATGGACCTCGTCTCAAACCTTCTCCGTTGGTTGGCCGCAGCAAGAAGAACCCACGCCGACCTGCGTACCCCGAAACGGCCGGGCCTGCGGGTGCGCCGAAAAATTTCGGACCCACCGGCGCATCAGATGACGACGCAGCCTAGGACCGCAGTCATGCATGGTCAACGCGCTATTGGGACCTATCGACACAATTGTTATATACGCTGGTCGGGCAGTATGCGCGGGAAGATTAGCAGACGGGCTCGGCAATGCTGAATTGCATTGCGACTTATCCCATCACGCAGCGAACTGCTTCAGAACTCCAGGGGTGAGACCGCCTGTCCTGTACCGGTTCCGACTGATTGGCCACCCGGTCAGAACTGGTCCGGACTTACGCACGACTACTCCATTCAGAGTAATCAAAACTCTGCTGAAAGGGTGATTCAGACCCAACTTTACCGTCAGGTAGGCTCTCGCGACGTTGGCAGGTGAAAACCGGCCGCACCGACTTTTCAAGCACCATTTCCCCCGACCCCAGAGGAAGTCAACACAACCCCGGAAAGTCATCTTCGAATAGCTTCTGGTCACTGGAAGTGACGGCGCGGCCAAATGTCGCAATTCGATTACTCCTGGCGACCGGAAATGAATTTTCGATGACGCGGTGCACACCCCTCCGCATCGCACGGGGTTAGCGACGGACCTGAAGTCGGACAAGTCCTGCCTTGGCCTGTTTGAGTACGTCGGCACGTCTTTTCCGCTCGGTGAATGGTCCCCGGTCGGCCATTTGAGTGCTGGCGCGCGAGAGGAGTTTGGATGGTTCACCCCGCCACCGCTCACGAGGAAGCCGCTCCGGCGCCCGGCACGGGACGCCGACGCTTCCTCACCTACGTCGCGGCGGCCCCGATGCTGACCGTCGCCGGCAAGTTCGTCCTGGAAGGCGAAGCCGCCGCCGCTCCCGGCCCGGTCGCCGGTCAGCTGCCACTTCCCCCCGTCTCCGGGCTCATGGACTTCGGCGACCTCATGGAGATCGCCACCGCGCCGACCATGGCGCTGATGAAGCTGGAGTTCACCGCGGACAACAAGGTCCGCTTCGAGCTCCCGCGCCTCGAATCCGGGCAGGGCCTCAACACCGCAGTGGTGATGATGCTGGCCGAGGAGCTCGGCGCGCGCACCCAGGACGTCGTGGTCGAGCTCTCCGACGCCCGCCCCGAGCTGATGTTCAACCAGTTCACCGCGGCTTCGTCGTCGGTGCGCACGTTCTGGAAGCCGCTGCGCCAGATGGCCGCCACCGCGCGTTCCCGGCTGGTCACCGCCGCCGCCAAGAAGTGGAGCGTCTCCGCCAGCGGCCTCACGGCCCAGGGCACCGGCATCGTCGGTCCGGGCGGCCGCAAGGCCACCTTCGCCGAGCTGGCCAAGGACGCCGCCAAGGTGGTCGCCCCCTCGGTGCCGGCCACGCCGAAGAGCCCGGACGAGTTCAAGGTCCTCGGCAAGGGGCACACCCGCTCCGACGCCACCGCCCTCGTCACCGGCCAGGCCCACTTCGTCTCGGACCTGAAGATCCCGGGTTCCGTGGTGGCCGTCGTGGTCCGCCCGCCGACGCTGGACGGCGAGGTCCAGTCCTACGACGACTCCGCCATCCGCAACGCCCCCGGGTTCAAGGGCACCGCTGAGATCTCCACCGGTGTCGCGGTGTGCGCCGAGTACACCTGGCAGGCCATGGAGCTGGCCAAGAAGCTCGACGTCACCTGGAAGCAGGGCCCCATCGCCGACATGTCGTCGGCGGACATCCAGGAGAAGCTGGCCGGGATGACCGGCAGCCTCGACGACGCGATCTCCGACGGCGACGGCGACGAGATCGACGAGAGCTTCGACTTCGCCTTCGTCAGCCACGCGCCGATGGAGGTCAACTACGCGATCGCCGACGTCAAGGACGGCAGCGCCGAGATCTGGGTTCCCGCCCAGTCCCCGCAGGTCACGCAGAAGGACGTCGCCGCGGCCGTCGGCGTCCTCGACGTCAAGGTGCACGTCACCCGCGCCGGCGGTTCCTTCGGCCGGCACCTGTTCCACGACGCCGCGATCGAGGCCGCCGAGGTCTCCAAGGCCATCGGCAAGCCGGTCAAGCTGATGTGGACCCGCAACGACGACACCCGCCACGGCCGGATGCGTCCCGCCTCGCACCACCGCGTGAAGGCTTCCTTCCGCAGCGGCAAGGTGCGGTCCTGGGCGCACAAGATGGCCAGCGTCTCGACCGACTTCAACCACGGCATCGGTGACCTGATCACCTCGACCGCCGTGCAGTCCGGGATCGGCAAGCTCCCGGCCGCGCAGCTGTACTTCAACCTCACCCAGTCCGTGCCCTACGAGTTCGGCGCGACCACCATCTCGCTGAGCGACTACCCGCTGGAGGGCGTGCACACCGGCAGCTGGCGGTCGGTGCACTCGGCGACCTTCCGCACCGCGGAGGACCTGGTCGTCGACCAGATCGCGGAGAAGGCCGGTTCCGACGCGGCGAACTTCCGGCTGGAGAACGCCAAGAGCGACCGCGCCAAGGCCGTGCTGCAGAAGGTCATGAAGGACGGCAAGTGGGGCCGCTCGATGCCCCAGGGCCACGCGCAGGGCATCTCGTTGCACGAGGAGTTCAAGTCCGTGGCGGCCTGCCTGGTCGAGATCAACGCCACCGACCCGAAGAAGCCGCGGGTCACCAAGGCCGTGATCGCCGTCGACGCGGGCGTTCCGCTGAACCCGCGCGGCATCGAGGCTCAGATGATGGGCGGCCTGACCGACGCGATCTCCACGGTGCTGCAGGCGGGCATCCACATCGACAACGGTGCGGTGCGCGAGGGCAGCTTCGGGGACTTCCTGTGGGCGCGTCAGCGTCACACCCCCACCGACCTGCAGATCCACGTCATGCCGGCCACCACCGACGAGCCGGGCGGTGTGGGCGAGCTGGGCGTGCCGGTGTCCGCGGGTGCGATCGCCACCGCCTACGCCCGCGCGACCGGCACCAAGCCGCGCAGCTTCCCGGTCAACTACTGATTCCGGCCTGAAGAGATCTTCCGCTAAGGAGTCCCCGAGCGACATGCCCAAGTACGAGTTCACCGTCAACGGCAAGGACGTCGAGGTCGACGTCCCCGCGGAGATGCCCCTGCTGTGGGTGCTGCGCG
>NZ_JBFAPZ010000008.1:0-355825 GCF_040676935.1 Saccharopolyspora sp. NPDC049426
CCCATTCCGAACCCGGTAGCTAAGCTCCCCAGCGCTGATGGTACTGCACTCGCTAGGGTGTGGGAGAGTAAGACACCGCCGACACAATCCTTATGTGGGGTGGGCAGGAGAAGAAATTCTTCTGCCTACCCCATTTTTCATGCCCGAAAAACCTCGTGGGGAAATCCAGTTCCGGGCTAATCGACCGACGAACACCGGTTTTGGCGGGAGTCGTTGTTGAGGAAGTGGACCCGGCGCCCGTAACCTCGGTGCCATGAGCGGTGTTCGGATCTTGGTCGTGCAACCGTCGCCTGTTGACCCTCTGGGGCGTCTCGGTGATTGGTTGAGGAATGCCGGAGCCGAACTGGACGTCGTGCAGCCGGCGGAACGGGATCTGCCGAGCCTCGATGATTACGACGCGCTCGTCGTTCTCGGCGGCGAGATGGGCGCCTACGACGACATCGACCACCCGTGGTTGTCGGACGTCCGCCTGATGCTCAGCGGTGCTGTGGCCAAGCGGCTGCCGGTGCTCGCGATCTGCCTCGGAGCGCAGCTGCTGGCGGCGGCGACCGGTGGTCAGGTGCGGCCGATCCGGAAGGGACCGGAGGTCGGCACCCTGCTGGTGGCCAAGCGCGATGTCGCCGCGGAGGATCCGCTGCTCGGTCCGCTTCCGCTGACGCCGGACGTCGTGCAGTTCCACAACGACGAGTTCAGCCTCCCGCCGTCCGCGCAGCTGCTGGCTTCATCTCCGAAGTGCGACAACCAGGCGTTCCGCCTCGGCGAGTGCGCCTACGGCCTGCAGTTCCACATCGAGACCACGCCGGAAGTCGTCCTGGAATGGGCTCGGAATTCGCCGGAGATGGCGGAGACCGCGCGCCCCGGCGACCTCGATCCCGAACACCTCGTTGAGTTCCACGCCGATCTCGCCGAGACCTGGCAGCCGGTCGCCGAGCGATTCGTTCGCATCGTCGGCACGCCACCGGAAGAGCGCAAGGCGAGCAGGTTCCTCCCTCTCGCGTGACCTCGTGCAGGCGGGTCCACAGAGGGGCCCGCTGCCGACTACGGTTCGGATATGGCCAACAGCAGCTCGTCCAGGTCTGGTTCGGTCCCGTCGACGGCCCGGTACGGGTTCAGCGACGCCGAACGAGCCGCGGACCAGTTGAGGCGTGCCGGGTGGTGGTCGGAACGCGGTCCTGGTGAGGCCGAACCGATTCTGGCCGCGTTGTCGCGCACTCCTGATCCGGATCTGGCGCTGCACTCGCTGGAGAGGATGCGGGAAGCGTCTCCGGACGAGTGGGACGCGCTGGCCACGGCCTTGGCGCAGGACGTGGGGCTTCGGGGGCGGTTGTTCGGCGTGCTGGGCGAGTCCACCGCCTTCGCCGATCACCTCGCCGCTCACCCGGGTGACTGGGCTCGGCTGGCCTCGGATGCGACTCCGCCGGAAACGGTCGACGAGTGGACCGCCGCGCTGCTGACCGCTGTGGGGGCCGAAGGGGATGGGGAACCGGGAACCGAGGGCGGACCCGTCGCCAAGCTTCAAGGCCAGGAGGCGGTCCGCGAGCTCCGCGCGACCTACCGGGCGCTGCTGCTGGACGTCGCGGCTCGCGACCTGGGCAACATCGCCGAGCCCGGTCTCTCGCCGCTGTCCTACGACGAGGTCGCGGACATGCTCTCGGACCTGGCGGTCTCGGCGCTCAAGGCGGCGCTCGCGGTGGCGGTCGCCGAGGCCGGCATCGACGAGGTCCCGCGGCTGTCGGTCATCGCGATGGGCAAGTGCGGCGGCCGCGAGCTGAACTACGTCAGCGACGTCGACGTCGTGTTCGTCGCCGACAGCGAAGCGGATGTCGCGGTCGGAACCCGCTTGGCGAGCCTGATGATGCGCATCGTGGGCCCGGCGTTCTTCGAGATCGACGCGAACCTCCGCCCGGAGGGCAAGGCGGGTGCGTTGGTCCGCACCCTCGACGGGCATCTCAGCTACTACCGGCGCTGGGCCAGGACCTGGGAGTTCCAGGCACTGCTGAAGGCGCGTCCGGTCGCCGGTGACGCGGAGCTGGGGCTGCGGTACCTCGAGGCGGTGCGACCGATGGTGTGGACGGCCGCCGAGCGCGATGACTTCGTGCCCGATGTGCGCTCGATGCGCAGGCGGGTCGAGGACCACGTTCCGCTGGACCTGGCCGAGCGGGAGTTGAAGCTGGGGCGCGGCGGTCTGCGCGACGTGGAGTTCGCGGTGCAGCTGCTGCAGATGGTGCACGGCCGCAGCGACGAATCGTTGCGGTCTTCGTCCACTTTGGAGGCGCTGCGAGCCCTGGGTGACGGCGGTTACGTGGGCAGGGCCGACGCCGCTGACCTGATCGACTCCTACCGGTTCCTGCGGACCGTGGAGCACCGGTTGCAGCTGCGCCAGCTGCGGCGCACCCACTTGTTCCCGGAGTTCGACGACGCCGATGCGCTGGCCGTGCTGGGGCGAGCGGTCGGGTTCCGGTCGAGCGGCCGCAACACGGCCGCGCAGGCGCTGGTGGCCGAGTTCCGCAGGCATGCCAAGCGGGTCCGGCGACTGCACGAGAAGCTGTTCTACCGCCCGCTGCTGGAGGCGGTGGCGAAGGTGCCGACCGAGGCGATGCGGTTGACGACCTCGGCCGCGGCCGAACGGCTCGCCGCGCTGGGCTACACCTCGCCGCAGGGGGCGTTGCGGCACATCGGCGCGTTGACCTCGGGTGTGTCGCGCCGGGCGAGCATCCAGGGCGCACTGCTGCCGGTGCTGCTGGACCTGCTGGGCAACACGCCGGATCCCGATGGTGGTCTGCTCTCCTATCGCAAGGTTTCCGAGGCGCTCGCCGAAACCCCCTGGTACCTGAGGCTGTTGCGGGACGAGGGAGTGGTGGCCGAGCGGCTCGCTCAGCTGCTGGGCACGTCGAAGCTGGTGCCGGAGCTGTTGATCCGCGCTCCGGAGGTGCTGCGGCTGCTGGCCGACACGCCGGCGCTGGCGGAGCGCGGCTCGCACGAGGCGGCGATCTCCCTGCGCAGCACGGTCGGTCGCTACGCGGATCCGCAGCGGGCGGCGGCCGCTGCGCGTTCGCTGCGCAGGCACGAGCTGCTGCGCATAGCTTGCGCGGACCTGCTGGGGCTGGTGGAGCTCGACACGGTGTGCCGGGGGTTGTCGAACATCTGGGTCGCGGTGCTGGAGTCGGCGCTGGACGTGTCGGTCCGGGACACCGCGTCGAAGTGGGACGGCGAGGTCCCGGCGAGGATCGCGGTGATCGGGATGGGCAGGCTCGGCGGCGCGGAGCTCGGTTACGGCTCGGACGCCGACGTCCTGTTCGTGTGCGAGGCGATCGGTCAGGCCGATGAGGCGACGGCGTTGAAGTTCGCGAGCACCGTGGTGGAGCGGGTGCGCACGTTGCTGGGCGCACCGAGCCAGGACCCGCCGCTGGAGGTCGACATCGACCTGAGGCCGGAGGGCAAGCAGGGGCCTCTGGTGCGCACGCTGGAGTCCTACATCTCCTACTACCAGCGGTGGGGCGAGGCCTGGGAGTTCCAGGCGCTGCTGCGGGCCCGCGCGGTGGCCGGTGACCCGGACCTGGGGGAGCGGTTCTGCCGCGCCATCGATCCGATCCGCTACCCCGAGGGCGGTCTCGACGAGACCAAGGTGCGCGAGATCCGGCGGATCAAGGCTCGCGTGGACGCCGAACGCCTCCCGCGCGGTGCGGACCCGGCGACGCACACCAAGCTCGGCCGGGGAGGGCTGGCCGACGTCGAGTGGACGGTGCAGCTGTTGCAGCTCCAGCACGCCCACGAGACACCGCAGCTGCGCACGACCTCGACGCTGGACGGCCTGCGCGCGGCGGCAGAGGCCGGACTGCTCACCGAGTCCGACGCGCAGGAGCTCATCGACGCGTGGATGCTGGCGACCCGCTTCCGCAACGCGGTCATGCTGGTTCGCGGGAAGCCGGGCGATCAACTGCCCAAGCACGTGCAGGAACGGGTCGCGGTGGCGGCCGCCCTGGGCTATTCGGCCGAGGTCGACACCGGTGAGGTCGTCGACGACTACCTCCGGGTCACCCGTCACGCCAGGGCGATCGTGGAGCGGATCTTCTACGAGGCATGACCACGATCAGGCGGACCAGCGGTCTCGGCGCTGGTGCCGAGACTGTTCCTGCAGCACTTCGCGAGCACCTGCTTCGTCGCCCAGGACGACGAGCGGACGGTGGGGTTCCTGATCGGATTCCTCTCCGCTGATCAGCCGCAGGTCGGCTACCTGCGCTTCGTCGGTGTCGATCCGGCGCAGCGCAGGAACGGGCTCGCCCGCCGGTTTTGCGGCGAATTCTTCGACGCCATTTCGTTCGCCGGACGAACAGAGGTCCACGCGATCACCTCAGCCGAGAACACGGGGTCGATCGAATTCCAACGGCGCATGGGCTTCCGCGTCCTGGACGGTGACGGCGAAATCGATGGCATCTCCGTGCTCTGCAATTACGACGGTCGTGGTGGCGCTCGCGTCCGTTTCGCCCTTGAACTGGGTTAGACCAGGCGAACGCCGGAACCCGCCGGTCGGCGGTCGCTTCGGGGGTGAATGGATCCCTAATCTGATCAATGCACCGCGGTCTGGGATAAGGGGACTGGAAAATGTCCGAGGACTTCGAGCTGCTCGTCGACCGACAGGCCTTATGTGGAAGCGCTCCGCTGTGGATGTCCGCCCAGAATTGCGTGTATTGGGTGGATCTGCTGCGCAGAGAATTGCACGCCTACTACCGCGATACCGGCGTCGACGAGGTCCGAGTGCTGCCGGGCAAGGTCACCGCGCTGGGGGCCACGCGGCAGGGGCAGCTCATCGCCGCGGCCAACGGCGGGTTCTCCCGGGTTCATCTCGGCCGTTCCGGGTTGGAGCCGGTGGTGCAGGTGCGCAACGGGGATCGGATGAGCACCGGTGGTTGCGATCCGGCGGGCCGGTTCGTGGCCTGCACGCTGACCCACGCGGCGGACCTGCGGGCCAGCGGTTGCTACGTCCTGGAGAGCAACCGGGCGCGGCTGCTGATCGACGGGCTGACCGGGCCGGGCGGTGTGGCGTGGAGCCCGGACGGCACCCGGATGTACGTGGTGGACGTGCGCACCATCTGGATCTACGACTACGACCCGCATCGCGCCCGCGCGTACGCCGGCCGCAAGTGGGTGGTGTGCGCGGAGTCCGACGGCAGTCCGGAGGGGCTGGCGGTCGATTCGGAGGGCTGCGTGTGGGTGGCGATGCACTGGACGGGCCGGATCCATCGCTACGCGCCTTCCGGTGACCTGGAGACGATCTTGTGGGCGCCGACGAGGCGCGTCAGCGGCCTGGCCTTCGGCGGTTCCCGCCTGGAGGAGCTCTACGTGACCTCGGCCTGCTTCGGTTACGACGAACCGGCCTTCAACGCGGACCCCTACGCGGGCTCCCTCCTGCGCTTCCGCCCCGGCGCGACGGGCGCCCCGCTGCCTCCCTGGCAGGGGATCTGATCGAGCGGCATGAATCAGCCCCTGACCGGCAGATCTGAGGTCGATGAAGTAGCGCCGCAGGTCCGGTGGCCATCATTGATGTTGATCAGTGAGTGTTAATAGCACTTCGGATCGCTGCTGTGACGGCTGCGAAGGAGATGCGCTCCTGTTCCAAGCGCACCGCTTTGCCCAGGCTGTTCTCGACGAGGTCGGCATAGACCTCGGCCTCGGCCGGGGTCAGGTGGTCGAGGGCTTCCTGGGTCGGGCTGGGTTCGTGGACCCAGTGTGCTCGGTGGGAGAGGAGGGTGTCGCGATTCATCAGCACCGAGCGGGTGTGGGCGAACGAGCTCCGCACGCGGTTGAGGATTGCGTAACCGTGCGTGTCTACGTCGCCCCAATAGACGAGGGCGCGATCGGAGAGCCAGTGCAATCGACGAAGGGCGGACGAGGAGTAGCCGCCGCCGAAGATCGCGATCGCATCCTCGGTGGGTGGTAAAGCGAGGTAGCTGACCTCGTTCTCGACGATGAACACGGTCCGCGCCGCGGGTGGGTTCTCGGCCAGTTCGTCGAGCCGGACACTCATCTCGCTGAATCCCCTGACCGGGCCGAGGTGGCGGAAGCGGACGTAGGTCGGCTTGTCCCGGAAGCGGTAGCGGCGAGCGAAGTCCGAGACCGGATGCTCCTGGCTGATCCGGTCTCTGGGGAGCAGCCGGTCCAGCAGCTCGGCAAGGATCTTGCGGTTGCCCTCGACGAACTTGGTGTCCACGCCGGGGACATCGACCTCCCGCAGGTACATGGGCCGCCGCGCGTGCTCGTCGATCCACAGCGCGGTGTCGACCAGTCGGCGCCAGGCCTCGGCGTGCCGCAGCACGTCCATCGGCCGCTCCCGCATCCACTCCGCTAGTTCCGGTGCGCGGGATGCGGTATCTGCCAGCAGCGCGGTGTACCGATCGGTCTCCGCGCGCACGTCGAGAATCGACCGCAGCTGGTCGAAGGTATCGACACAGGCTCTGGCTGGAATCTCGTTGGCGCCGACCAGCTTGCCGCCGATCTCCTTCTTCTCGATCCGAAACCGGCGGTCGCGGATCCACTGCTCCGACCACGTCCTCGTCTCGTCGAAGCGTTCGGAAACGTCGCGGGCGGTCGGCGTGCGCAACCCGATTCTTAGCGTGTCCCAGGTTCCAGTGCTGAGGATCCCGAGGAATTCGCCGCGATCCCAGCGTTTGCGCAGCTTGTTCACGACGTCGTTCGGGGTGGTCCAGGACATCTCAGCTCGCCGCCGGGATGGCGTGGGTGAGTCGGCGTTGACGGTATTCCTCGATGGTCAGCGTCTGCAGGCGGGAGCTGGCGCCATCCTGGTTGTCGACGAAACCGACCGCCGCCACGTACGGCTCGATGACGTGGATCTTCTGCAGCGGGGTGACGATCAGCAACTGGAGCCCGAGCCTGCCGAAGAGGTCGAGCGCGAACCGAGTGGACTCGTCAGAACCCCGACCGAACGCCTCGTCGATCACCACGAAGCGGAAGGTCTTGTGCTTCTGTCCGTTCCAGTCCAGCTTGAACTGGTAGGCGAGGGACGCTGCCAGGATGGTGTAGGCGAGCTTCTCCTTCTGACCGCCAGACTTCCCACCCGAGTCGGTGTAGTTCTCGTGCTCGGTGTCGTCGTCCCGCCACCTTTCGGAGGCGGCGAAGGTGAACCAGTTGCGCACGTCGGTGACGCGTCTCGTCCAGTTCCGGTCGGCGTCGGTGTGTCCGTCCCGTCCGCGGAAGCGTTCGATGATGGCCTTGACCTGAAGAAACTTCTTCTCCGAGTACTGCTCGGAATCCTCACCGAGCACACCCGTGGTGCATTCGCGCAGATCGCGGCGGAAGTCGCGGATCTCCGTGTTGATCGTGTTGTGCGGTTCCAGGCGGATGAACCGGCCGGGGTTGTAGTCGATGTCGACCAGTGAACGGTTGATCGTCTCCACCCGCTGCTTGATCAGGTCGGCCTGCTTGTTCAGCTGCGAGTGGAAGCCCGCGATGTCGCGGATCGTGTTGGTGTTGAGGTAGGTCTTGAAGTCGCTCTCGAATCGGGGGAGGTCGTCGCCTGCGATGCGGTTACGCAGGGCACGGTACTCGCCGGCGGACCGGGTGGAGGTGTCGAACTCGCTGGTCTCCAGCGGATAGGCGTTGCGGAACGACTCCATCCGTGAGGTGACCTGGTTGCTGATCGTCCGTTGCGCGCCGGACAGCGTGTCGATCTCCTTGGCGAGCTTGTCCGCCAGGCCGTCACGGATCTTGTCGCACTCTTCGGGCGTGGCAGGTGGTTTCGAGCCGATACGCTCGGCGATCCCCGCGAAGGCTTCGTGGTCCCGCTGGTAGTCGGGCTCGGCCAGCACGGCGTGTGCCGTGGCGAGTTGCTTCTCGGCGTCGTCTCGCTGACCTTCCAACCGGCCCTGTGCCGAGATCGCCGCCGATCTGACTTCCTCCACCTCGGCGATCTGGTCGTTCGTCGTCTCCAGCACTGCGGTGAGCCGTTGAAGTTCGTCGGACTGGGTCTCCAGCTGCCGACGCTCTTCGGTGAGCTCGGTGATGTGCCCGGCGGTTGACCTCCAGTCCAGCTCGCTGAAGTGTGAGAACTCGGCGAGCTTGCTCAAGGCGCTGCGCAGGTACTGACGGCTCGCGAACTCCTTGTTGAGGTCTTCGTCGCGCTCGCGTAACCCCATCTGCTCGCGCTGCAGTCCGGTGGCTTCGCCGAGCAGCGCTTGGATCTTGGCTTCGTTGTCCCAGCCGAGCACGTAGTTGGCGCGATCCTCGATGCGGTGCCGGTCGTCCTTCTCGTGCCTACCGCGCGCGCCCTTGATCTGGCCGGCGCGGGTGATGGCTTTGGGGGCTCGCCGGAATTCGGTCATGTCCTCGACGCATTCGAGGTCGGCGCGGTGGGCCAGTTCTTTGTCCAGCCAGTCGGCGAACGGCGAGTCCTTGATCTCCAGCTTCGCGTACAACGAGCGCTGAGCTGCTGCCGGTGGACCCGACTGGATCCTGGCGGGAACCCGGTAGTAGACCAGGCGCGTTCCGAGGTGCTCGTGGTCGATCCAGCTCGACACGGCGGCGTAGTGTTCGTCGGCGACCAGCAGCGACAGGCCGAAACCGCGCAGCAGTCGTTCTGCGGCGCCTTCCCATTCCGGGCAGTCGTCGCGAACCCGGATGAGCTCGCCGGCGAACGGAAGTTCGTCGCTGCCAACCCCGAGCTGCTCGCACAACTCGTCCCGGACGCGCAGGCTGCGGGAGGGGATGTTGTTGCGGCGCTCCTGCAGGCTGCGCAGCTCTTCCTGGAGTTCGGTGACCTGCCGGTTCACATCCCGAAGCTCGACCGAGGTTTCGGTGATCCGGTTCTGCAGATCTGCGGTGCTGGCGTCGAGCTCGTCTGCGGCATCGCCGACCTGCTGCTTCCGGGCCGCGAACTGCTCGGCGGTGTCGACGCTGGGCAGTCCAGCGCCAGAGAGGAGTTCGCGGTAGCGGTCGAACCGGCGACGTTGGTCATCGCGTTTGGCCTCAAGCTCGCGGATCTCGTTCTCGATCGTGGAGATCCGGTTTCCGCCGGAACCGGCGCGCTGCAGCTCCAGGGACGTCTTGCTGTCCCGCAGCCGTGAAAGCTGCTGTTCCTGGTGCTCCAGCCGTAGCTGCTCTGATTGCACCGAGAGGGTGAGCTCGCCGATGCGCTTCTCAAGCAGGGTTGCCTTGAGGCTGGCGAAGTAGTACTTCAGGCCGTCGCGCTGTGTCCGACCGGCGACGATGCGTCGTTCTTGATCGTCGTAGCGGTCGCAGAGCTCCAGCAGCGGGTCCAGCTGCGCGAGCTGGTCGCGGGCCCTGGTGACGGCGTCGTGCGCCTTGGTCAGGTCCTCGAAGTGGTCGACCAGGCGCTTCGTCCACTCCTCGGCGTCGAATGGTTCGAGCATGTGCGAGCGGACGAAGTCGTTGAGGTTGCCCACCGACTTCATCGAGACGGTCTGGTGGAACAGTTCCATCGCCTGCTCGGAGTCGATGCCGAGCTTGCGGCGGAAGTCCTTGCCGTATCCGGGGAAGCTGTCGTGGATCCGGACGTCCTGCTTGCGCAGTCGCGCCTTGAGCTTGGTCATGTCGTTGCCGAAGTCGGTGAAGTCCCCGACGATGCCGAGCTCCATCTCGGCGGTGGCGAAGAACCTGTCAGGTTGCGTCTGGCTCCCGTCGCGGAACCAGAAGACCTGGGCCAGCGTCACAGCGGCGTTCTGCTGCGGACTGGTGAACGTCGCCAGCAGGACCGAGTAGGAGTGGCGATCGCGCAGGCCGATCGGTCGTGAGGTGCCGGTCTGCTCGTTGCGCTCGGACTTGTAGTAGCCCATGACGTAGGAGCGGAGGTTGCGTTCCTTGGTCTCCGCCCCGGCGGCCTTGTTGTAGGCGACGCGGTGAGCGGGCATGAGCAACGTCGTCACCGCGTCGACCAACGTCGATTTGCCCGAGCCGATGTCACCGGTGAGCAGGGCGTTGCGGTTGTCCGGTCGGAACGCCCACACCCTCTGGTCGAAGGTTCCCCAGTTGAGGACCTCCAGTTTGTGAAGCCGAAATCCGGGAAGCTCGTGGTCGGTCAACGTTCCTCGCTTTCGGGCGCCGACAGCTGGGCGGCGTAGGCGGCCAGGCGCTCGTCGAACTCGTGTAACCACTGCCCGTCGACGAAGGCCTTGAGGATCCGACGCACCTCGAAGGTGTTGTCCTGACCGGTGACCCGACGCACGAAGCCGAGCTCGATGACCTTGTTCAGCTGCGTGTCGATCGTGTCGACCAGTCGTGCCTCGTTGCTGCTCTCCGGTAGGAACACCCGGATCATCTCCACGACCTGCTCGCGGGTCAGGATCACGCGGGTGTCGGCACCGGAGGTGTCCGCCTCGGCGAGCTTCTTGCGCAACAGCGCCAGCAGCAAGCTGACGTGGAACGACAGCGCGCGGCGGGGGACCAGGCGCGGCACCTGCCGGTCCGCGTCCTCGTCGTCGGGTTTGGAGCGGAGGAAGGCGTAACCCTCGGACTCATCGATGACGACCGTCAGCCCCATGACGCCCACGTGGTCGCGGACCTGCGACTGAAGCTGCAGCAGGTGCCGCCAGACCTTCTCCTGCGCGTCGGCGTAGACGACACCCTTCATCAGGTGCGTGACCACGAGCGGAAGATCCAGTTCGTCACGGCGCGGAGTCGACATCATCGGCATGCTAGCTGTCCTCCACGACGGTCCGGTTTCGCGTGAAAGTCACCTGCGGAATGGCGGCTCGGCGCGGTGCGCCGGTTTCGTCGGTCCAGTGCACTTCCTCCCGAACGGCCTCGTCGAAGACCACCTCGAAGGTCGGGTCCGACAGGGAGAAGTAGCCGACCAGCTCGGCCAGTCCCTGTTCCAGAGGCCGGTGTCGCAGCAGCTCACCGAGGCCTACCTGGTCGCGACCGCGCAACCGCGCCCTCACGGCGTCGCCGAGCACTTCGCGGTCGACGTGGACCTGCTCGAACAGAACCGAGGCATCGGAATCGGCGTCGCCTTCGGTGATGTCAGTGCTGGTCAATGCCGCTTTTTCCCGTGGTGCGTACAACGGGCGCTCCATCGGAAGGGCGACGGTCGGGGCGGTGCCGTCGAGCTCGGTGGTCACCGCCGGTCCCCGTTGCTCCCGCAGTTTCAAAGCCGCGGCCTCGATGCTCCGCAGCACGTCCATCACGCGGCGGTTCTCCAGCCACGTCTGGTCGTCGAGGAATCGCCGCAGCTGTTCAGACAGCAGGCGAACCGTGGACTGGGTCCGTTCGGCGGCGTCGAGCCAGTCGTGGTGGATGTAGCGCATCCGCGCGTCGGAGTCCTCGACCGCCTCCAGCTCGGCGACCTTCTCCAGCAGCTCGTTCAGCTCCTCTTGCCGTTCGTGCGAGAGGAGGAGGTCGTAGAAAGCCTGGAAACTGCGGCCTTGGTCGGACTCGGCGATCGAGGACCGGCTCCCCACCACCTCGTCGAGGAGTTCGCCCTTGCCGCCTTCCCAGCCGGCGATCTGCTCGCGCAGTCCTCGGTCCAAGTCGCGGAAGTTTGCTTCGACCTCGCGGAAGTCGGCCAACAGCTCTCGGGCGGTGGCAGAGAACTGTTGGTAGCGGTCACGCTGCGCCGAGTCGTCGAGCACGGCGAAGTCGCCGCGCTCCACCTGCTGGATTTCCTCGTCCAGGGCGGCGCGCCTGCGGTGCAGGTCTTCCAACCGGGCGTGCGGATCCGTCTCCGCCCCGAAGACCATCTGTCGGAGCAGATCGAAGACGGTGTTGAGACGCGACTCGGTTCCTACGAAGGGACGATGTCGCAGGGACTCGGCCCATGACAGCGCTTTCTCCGCCGCGGGGGTGGCGTCGAAGTGGACTTCGTCGGAGTCCGGTGGGTAAAACTTTCGCAGCCAGCCGCGTTCCGGTGCCGACCAGTCGTCGAGGTATTGCTTGGCGCTTTTCGGGAAGGCTTGTTCACCGAGGCGCTCATTGAGCGCGTAGAGCTCGTCGTCGAGTCGGCCGATGAGCTCCGCGGCGGAGATCGAGCGCACATTGTCCTCGACGAACACCCGGCCCATGAAGCTCAGCATCAGCGCGGCGTTGTCCGCGCGCAGCAACCGCCAAGCGGGATCGTTGCGCCGCAGCGACTCCAACTGCTCGAAGTCCATCTCTACTCGGGCCCCCTGCCGAACGGCGTTCTCCTACGGTCCCACAAGCCGAGAGATGTCCTCCTCCACCCCTGGACATGAAGCGGCCCCGCCGGTCGTGGACCGGCGGGGCCGCTTTCAGCTGGTCATCGACTCACACGTCGAAGTACAGCGAGAACTCGTGCGGGTGCGGGCGGAGGCGGATCGGGTCGATCTCCTCTTCGCGCTTCAACCGGATCCAGGTCTCGATCAGGTCCGGGGTGAAGACGCCACCCTCGAGCAGGAAGTCGTGGTCGGCTTCCAGGTTGTCGATCGCCTCGGCCAGCGAGCTCGGGACGGTCGGCACGTTCTTGGCCTCTTCCGGCGGGAGCTCGTAGAGGTCCTTGTCGATCGGCTCGGCCGGCTCGATCTTGTTCTTGATGCCGTCCAGGCCGGCCATCATCATCGCGGCGAACGCCAGGTACGGGTTGCCGGACGGGTCGGGGCAGCGGAACTCGACGCGCTTGGCCTTCGGGTTCGAGCCGGTGATCGGGATGCGCATGCAGGCGGAGCGGTTCCGCTGCGAGTACACCAGGTTCACCGGGGCCTCGAAGCCCGGGACCAGACGGTGGTAGGAGTTCACCGACGGGTTGGTGAAGGCCAGCAGCTTCGGGGCGTGGTGCAGGATGCCGCCGATGTAGTAGCGCGCGGTGTCCGACAGACCGGCGTAACCGGCCTCGTCGTAGAACAGCGGGCTGCCGTCCTTCCACAGCGACTGGTGGGTGTGCATGCCCGAACCGTTGTCCTCGAACAGCGGCTTCGGCATGAACGTCACGGTCTTGCCGTTGGCCCAGGCGGTGTTCTTGATGACGTACTTGAACAGCTGCAAGTCGTCCGCCGCGTGCAGCAGCGTGTTGAACTTGTAGTTGATCTCGGCCTGGCCGCCCGTGCCGACCTCGTGGTGCGCGCGCTCGATGGTGAAGCCCGAATCCTGCAGCTCGGACACCATCTTGTCGCGCAGGTCCGCGAAGTGGTCGTACGGCGAGACGGGGAAGTAGCCGCCCTTCATCCGGGTCTTGTAACCCCGGTTGCCGCCCTCCTCGTCGCGGCCGGTGTTCCACCAGCCCTCGATGGAGTCGACCTCGGCGAAGGTCTTGTTGGGGGCCTCACCGAACTTCACCGAGTCGAAGATGTAGAACTCGGCCTCGGCACCGAAGAACGCGGTGTCCGCAACGCCCGACTCGGCCAGGTACTGCTCGGCCTTGCGCGCGATGTTGCGCGGGTCGCGGCTGTAGGGCTCCAGCGTGAACGGGTCGTGCACGAAGAAGTTCAGGATCAGCGTCTTGGCTTCGCGGAACGGGTCCAGCCGCGCGGTGTACGGGTCCGGCAGCAGCAGCATGTCGGACTCGTGGATCGACTGGAAACCGCGCACCGACGAGCCGTCGAAGGCGAGACCGTTGGTGAACGCGTCCTCGTCGAACGCACTGGCGGGCACAGTGAAGTGCTGCATGATGCCCGGCAGGTCGCAGAACCGGACATCGACGAACTTCACGTCCTCATCGGCGATGAAGCGGAGGACCTCGTCTGGATTCTTGAACAAGCTCGGTGGCTCCTTCACGCAGTCGTACAGCTCACCGGTGCCACGTCGATTGGTCGCCGCCGGCTCGTCCATGACGGTATGTCACCGGTGTTGCCCCGGCGTCTCCTGAATGTTTCGTGGGCGTTAACGACCACCTGAACGGGTGACGGCAGTTACACATCGCGGTGGAAGCCGATGCTCCGAGCGGCTGGAGGGAGCAGGTGCGTACCCTGGATGACGTGCGAAACGTCCTCGGCTCGTGGCTGGACGGCCCGAAGAGCGCAATGAACCAGGCGCGTGAACAGGCTACCGAGAACCGGCCCGCGTTCCGCGGTGAGAAGCTCGGGCTGCCCGAATCCGGGCCAGGCTCGGCGGCACCGCTGCGCAAGCGGCTGCTGGCCTTCGTGGTCGACCTGGTGCTCGCCGCGCTGATCACCGCCGCCTTCACCGCACCGGCCTACCCGGGCGACTGGAGCCTGCTGACCTGGCTGATCATCACCGTGGTGCCGGTGTCGTTCTTCGGCGCGACGCCCGGCATGGCCCTGACCAAGATCTGGGTGGCACGCGTGGACGCGCCCAAGATGGTCGGCCCGCTGCGCGCCGTGCTGCGCGGTCTGCTCACCGTGCTGATCATCCCGGCCGTGATCTGGAACTTCGACGGTCGCTCGTGGCACGACCGGATCAGCGGCACCATCGTCCTGCGCCGCTGACGCCCGACGACGAGAGCGGGCCCGGGGACGCGTCCCCGGGCCCGCTCTCGTTCGCTTCGCGTTACTTGGCGCGGCGCATCGCTCGCGACACGTTGCGCATCTTGGCGCCCTGCGGAACCGGGCCCTTGGGCATCGCACTGCCGCGGCTGGCCAGCGCCGACAGGCGGTTCTCGATGTTGTCGATCTGGGCAGGACCGATGTTGCGCGGCAGCTTCATGATCCGCTGCTGCAACTTCGGCAACGGGACCTGGCCCTCCTCGTTGCCCACGATCAGCTCGTAGATCGGGGTCTCGCCGACCAGGCGCGAGACGCGCTTCTTCTCCTGCGAGACCAGGCTCTTGACCCTGCCCGGCGAGCCTTCGCCGACGAGCACGATGCCCGGCCGGCCGATGATCCGGTGCACCGCGTCGAGCTGCTGGGTGCCGGCCACCGCCTGGGAGACGACCCAGCGTCCCCGCAGGTTGTCCAGCGCCCAACCGGCAGCCCCGGGCTGCCCCTCCGCCTTGCGGAACACCGTCGCCTGCACCCGGCGGCCGAAGATGATCACGGCTGCGAGCAGGCCGAACGCGAGGCCCACGGGCAGGAACACCCAGTGCAGACCCCAGATCATGCCCAGCAGGAAGACCACGACGGTCACACCGAGGAACGCCCCGAGCATGAGCGGCAGGAGGAGCTTGTCCTCCCGGCGCTGCATCTTGAACGCCTCGAAGATCTGCTTGACGCGGCCTACCGAAGCCTGACGTCGCTGTTTGGCCGCCTCTTTCTTAGCGGCCTTGTCCTGCTTGGCCATGCCCCTCAGGATACGGCTCTCTTCTCGTTCTCTGTAGGCGCGTCCCTGGTGGCGTGATCGAGATGTGTCCGGTGGGTGGGCCGTAAAGATCAAATACCCTGTGGTCTTCTGCTCGGCGGCGCCGGTGTCTTGGGTGGGGTGAGGAGAAAGCACCTTCGGTGCTTGCCTGACGTGGGCATTTACTGAAGAAGGGGCGCTTCCTGTCGGAAGCGCCCCTTCTTTCGTTTCAGCGGTTGAGGAGGCTGCTGGCTTCTTGGGCTGCTGTACCTGCCTCGGCCAGGTGGGCCATGTTGTCCGGCAGCGGCATGCCTCGGTGGACGGTGGCCTTGGCGAACAGGCGGCCTGCTCGGTAGCTGGAGCGGACCAGCGGGCCGGCCATGACGCCCGGGAAGCCGATCTCCTCGGCGGCCTGGGTGTGCTCGACGAACTCCTCGGGCTTGACCCAGCGGTCCACCGGGTGGTGCCGGGGGCTCGGCCGCAGGTACTGGGTGATCGTGATGATGTCGCAGCCCGCGTCGCGCAGGTCCTGCAGCGCGGGACGGACCTCGTCGGGGGTCTCGCCCATGCCGAGGATCAGGTTCGACTTGGTGACCAGGCCGGCCTCGCGCGCCTTGGTGATCACCTCCAGCGACCGCTCGTAGCGGAAGCCGGGACGGATCCGGCGGAACACGCTGGGCACGGTCTCCAGGTTGTGCGCGAGCACCTCCGGACGGGAGCCGAAGACCTCTTCGAGCTGGTCGGGCTCGGCGTTGAAGTCCGGGATGAGCAGCTCCACGCCGGTGCCCGGGTTGAGGTCGTGGATCTGGCGGACGGTCTCGGCGTACAGCCAGGCCCCGCCGTCGTCCAGGTCGTCTCGGGCGACACCGGTGACCGTGGAGTAGCGCAGGCCCATGGCCTGCACGGACTCGGCGACCTTGCGCGGTTCGGAGGTGTCCAGCGCGGCAGGCTTACCGGTGTCGATCTGGCAGAAGTCGCAGCGACGGGTGCACTGGTCACCACCGATGAGGAAGGTGGCCTCGCGGTCTTCCCAGCACTCGAAGATGTTCGGGCAGCCCGCCTCCTCGCAGACGGTGTGCAAACCCTCGCGCTTGACGAGTCCCTTGAGCTCCTTGTACTCGGGACCCATCCGCGCGCGGGTCTTGATCCACGACGGCTTCTTCTCGATCGGAGTCTGGCTGTTGCGGGCCTCCAACCGCAGCAGCTTGCGACCCTCAGGCGCCACAGTCACGCGCCCAGGCTACGCCCTCCACCCCCGGTGTTGGTCAAGGGAGTCAGGCTGAGCTGGGAAGATTTCCGCAGGTGGTGATGGCTGTCACCCCGGGCTCGGAAGCTGTGCGGAATGCTGCGAGCGCCGGTCCCGAACCGGGCACGCTGCACAGTTCGGGCCGGCACCGGGCTCGCTTCAGAGGCTCGGGATGAGCTTGCGGAGCGGGCGCTGCCGCTCGTCCCGGTTCGTGATCGGGGTCGCGCGCAGGAGTTGGACGAAGGTGCGGCCGACGCGGGCGATCTCGCGCGGTGGCTCGTGCTCCTCCGCGAGGCCGGCGGCGATCGCCAGCAGCCGGTGCTCGCGCGCGGTGGCCTCCGACAGCGCGGGACTGGCGGCGTGGAGGTCCAGCGCGGCGCGCAGGCCCGGGTTCGCGCTCGCGGTGCGGCGCCACGCCATGGTGACCGCCTTGACGCGGTCGTCGTGCGGTCCGTTCTCGGTGTCGATCAGCGCGACCTCGACGCGGCCGGTCAGCTGCTGCATCCACTTGTGGTGCAGCGCGGTGAGCAGCTCGTCGGTGTCGCGGAAGGGGCTGGGCACGGTGTCGAAGGCCGCTGTGAGGTCTCGACGAGCGCTGTCGAGTACCTCGGCCAACGCCTGTTGCCTCTGGTGGAAGTCGTTCCAGCTCATGGCGCTCTCCAGGGGTCGGGGATACCCGAGGTGCAGCGACATACCCTCGGTATGTCGCAGGATCACGGTAGCACGGCGTCGTACCGTCGGTATGCCATAGGCTTGTGAGCATGGCTACAGCACGTCCGCGGCGCGTCGAGTACTCCGAAGCCACCAGGCAGGCGCTGGTGGATTCGGCCGTGGACCTGTTCACCGAGCACGGCTACTCGCAGACCTCGCTCGAAGAGATCGCCAAGCGGGCGCGGGTCACCAAAGGCGCGCTGTACCACCACTTCGGCGGCAAGCAGGCGCTGTTCGAAGCCGCCTTCAGCGCGGTGGAGTCCGGTGTCGTGGCGCGGTTGTCGGAGGTCGTCTCGGATCCGGGCGACCCGTGGGAGGCCACTCGGTCCGGGCTGCGGGCGTTCCTGGAGGTCTGCTTAGAGCCCTCCTACCAGCGCATCGTCGTGCAGGACGGGCCCGCGGTGATGGGCTGGGGCCGCTGGCGGGACGCGGAGGAGGCCTACACCTTCGGCGTGCTGCGCACCGTCGTGTCCAACCTGATCGCCTCCGGTGAGATCGGTGACGAGCTGCCGGTCGACGCGCTGGCGCGGATCATGTTCGGCGCGCTGTCGGCCGGTGCGATCGCGATCGCCGCGTCCTCCTCGCCGATGCAGGAGCGCGCCGACATCGCGGTGTGCATCGAGCGGGTGCTCAACGGTCTGCGCGTGGGCTGACCGCCACGGCGCCTGGTGGTTCGGGCAACTAGCCTCGGAGATCGTGACAGAGAAATTCCAGTTGCGGATCTTCACCGAACCCCAGCAGGGCGCCAGTTACGACGATCTGCTGCGCGTCGCCAAGCACGCCGAGGACACCGGCTACGACGCGTTCTTCCGCTCCGACCACTACTTGAAGATGGGGCCGGTCACCGGCGAGCCCGGCCCGACCGACGCCTGGGTGACCCTGGGCGGCCTCGCGCGCGAGACCAGCAGGTTGCGGCTGGGCACCCTCATGACGGCCGGGACCTTCCGACTCCCCGGCCCGCTGGCGATCTCGGTCGCGCAGGTCGACCAGATGTCCGGCGGACGCGTCGAGTTCGGTCTGGGCAGCGGCTGGTACGAGGAGGAGCACACCGCCTACGGCATCCCGTTCCCGTCGCTGAAGGAGCGGTTCGACCGCTACGCCGAACAGCTGGAGATCATCACCGGTCTGTGGGAGACGCCGGACGGTGAGACGTACTCCTTCGACGGCGAGCACTACCAGCTCACCAACTCCCCGGCGCTGCCCAAGCCCGCTCAGCGACCGCGTCCGCCGGTGCTGATCGGCGGTGCGGGCAAGAAGCGCACCCCGGCGCTGGCGGCCCGGTTCGCCGACGAGTTCAACCTGCCGTTCGTCGACGTCGAGACCGCCGCCGCGCAGTTCGAGCGCGTCGACGCCGCCTGCCAGGCGATCGGCCGGGACAGCGGTGAGATCGTGCGGTCCGCGGCGATGGTGCTGTGCGTCGGCAAGAACGAGGGCGAACTCGCCCAACGCGCCGAGTCCATCGGCCGCGAGGTCGCCGAGCTGCGCGACAACGGCCTGGCGGGCACGCCGGACGAGGTCGTCGACACGATCGGCTCCTGGCGCGAGCGCACCGGCATCACCCGTCTCTACCTGCAGGTCCTCGACCTCGCCGACCTCGATCACCTCGACGTCGTCGCCGACCAGGTCGCCCCGCAGCTGTGACTCCGTCGCGGGTGGCCGGTCGACCCGGTCACCCGCGGCCGTCCCAACCGGACGATCGGGGTCGCCCGGTTCTCCGGCCTCTGTTGGCCTTTTCAGTGGAAACCCGTGGGAGGTCGTGTTGTCGCAGGTGGGAACGGGCTCGTTGGAGCGAGAGCTCGGCGCCGCGTTGCCCGGGAAGGTGCGGACGGACCGGACCGCCTGCGCGGCCTACGCCTCCGATGCGTCGATCTACCGGCGGGTGCCGCTGGCGATCGTCGAGCCGGAGGACGACGCCGACGTCGCCCTGGTGGTGCGGGCGGCGGCCGAGGCCGGGGTCGCGGTGACGGCGCGGGGCGGCGGGACCTCGGTGGCGGGCAACGCCATCGGAACCGGTGTGGTGCTGGACTTCTCGCGGCGGATGGACCGGATCCTGGAGATCGATCCGCGGGCGCACACCGCGCGGGTGCAACCGGGCGTCGTGCTCGACGACCTGCGCGCGGCCGCGGCGGTGCACGGGCTGACCTTCGCGCCCGACCCGTCCACCCACTCCCGCTGCACGATCGGCGGGATGATCGGCAACAACGCCTGCGGCGCGCACTCCGTCGTCTGGGGCACCACGGCCGACAACGTCGTCGAGCTGCGGCTGATCCGCGCCGACGGCAGCGCGCTCACCGCCACCTCGACCGGCAGCGACGACCCGGAGCTGGACGCGAGATTGCGCGAGCTGGTGGGCGAGGACCTCGCACTGCTGCGCACCGAGCTCGGCCGGTTCAACCGGCAGGTCTCCGGCTACGGCCTTCAGCACCTGCTCCCGGAGCGGGGGTTCGACCTGGCCAAGGCCCTGGTCGGCAGCGAGAGCACCTGCGGGATCGTCACCGAGGCGACCGTGCGGCTGGTGCCGACGCCGACCGCACGGGCGCTCGCGGTGATCGGCTTCCCGGACGTCTACCTGGCCGCCGAAGTCGCGCCGGAGCTCGCTGCGGCCGGAGCGATGACGGTCGAGGGGATGGGCGCGGACCTGCTCGCGGCGCTGCGTTCCCGGCCGGGCCGCGAGAGCGCGGGCCAGGCGCTGCCGGACGGTCATGCCTGGCTCTACTGCGAAGCCGGGGCAGACACGCCCGGCGAGGCCGAGCGGCGGGCCGGTGAGCTCGCGCGGTTGGCGACGTCGCGGATCCCGGGGGCGAACTCGGTGGTCGTGACCGATCCGGGCCGGAGCCGGGAGCTGTGGCGGATCCGGGAGTCCGGGGCGGGCATCGTCACGCGCCTGTCCGACGGCGGCGAGGCGTGGCCGGGCTGGGAGGACTCCGCCGTCCCGCCCGAGAGCCTGGCCTCCTACCTGCGAGATCTGTACGCGCTGCTGGATTCCCACGGCCTGCGCGGTGTTCCGTTCGGGCACTTCGGCGAAGGCTGCCTGCACCTGCGGGTCGACTTCCAGCTGGGCACCGAGGACGGTCTGGCCGCCTACAGGTCGTTCATCACCGAAGCCGCTCGCCTGGTCGTCTCGCACGGCGGTTCGGTGTCCGGGGAGCACGGCGACGGGCGTGCGCGCTCGGAACTGCTGCGGCACATGTACTCCCGCCGAGCCCGGGACCGCTTCGCGGAGTTCAAGCGGATCTTCGACCCCGGCGGGGTCCTCAACCCCGAGGTCCTGGTGGATCCGGCGCCCCTCGACGCCGGTGTGCGGCCCGGACCGGGGCATCGCGCGCTGGAGCTCACTCCGGTGCACGCGTTCAGCCGCGATCGGGGTTCGTTCGCCGCCGCCGTCGACCGCTGCGTCGGGGTCGGCGCCTGCCGCAACCTCGACACCGGGAGCATGTGCCCGTCGTTCAAGGTGACCCGCGACGAGGTGCACTCGACCCGGGGGAGGGCCAGGGTGCTGGCCGAGATGCTGCGTGGTGAGTCCGTTGTGGACGGATGGCGGTCCGCCGAAGCGCTGGAGGCGCTGGACCTGTGCTTGTCCTGCAAGGCGTGCGCGAGCGACTGCCCGGTCAACGTCGACATGGCCACCTACAAGGCCGAGTTCCTGCACCACCACTACCGGGGCCGGCCGCGACCGAGGGCGCACTACTCGATGGGCTGGCTGCCGGTGTGGACCCGGCTGATGTCGGCGGTGCCCGGCACGGCGGGCGCGGTGAACCGGCTGCTGGCCGCGCGGCCGGTGTCGCAGCTGGTCGCACGGCTGGGCGGGATCGAGCGGCGGCGGAAGATGATCCGCTTCGCACCGCGATCGCTGGTCCGGCGCCTGCGGCGGCGCGAACCTCGCGGCGGCGAGACCGTGGTGCTGTGGCCGGACACCTTCACCAACCACCTCAGCCCCGAGGTCGGCGAAGCGGCGGTGGAGGTGCTGGAGGCGCTGGGATACCGGGTCGTGCTGCCGGAGGGATTCGTGTGCTGCGGCCTGACCTGGCACTCCACCGGGCAGCTTGGCACGGCTCGGAAGGTCCTGGCCCGCTCGCTGAAGACCCTCGCGCCCCACTTGGCGGCAGGGCGCGCGGTGATCGGGCTCGAACCGTCCTGCACCGTGATGCTGCGCGACGAGGCCACCGAGCTGCTGCCCGGAGACCCCCGGGCGAAGCGCCTGGCCGCTCAGACCAGGACGTTCGGCGAGTTCGTCGCCGCGCACGACGGTCCGCTGCCGTTCGGGCGGCTCGACGTCGAGGCGATCGCCCAGGTCCACTGCCACCAGGAGGCGAAGGGGAGCTGGGAACCGGACCGGGAACTGCTCGAACGCCTCGGTGTCGAACCCGACGTCATCTCCGCCGGATGCTGCGGCCTCGCGGGCAACTTCGGTTTCGAACCCGGGCACTGGGAGGTCTCCCAGGCTTGCGCGGAGCGCGAGCTCTACCCCAAGGTCCGCGAGGCCGGTGCGGACGTGCTCGTGCTGGCCGACGGCTTCTCCTGCCGCACCCAGATCGACCAGGGGACTTCCCGCCGGGCGACCCACCTCGCCGAGGTGCTGCGCGGGGCTCTCCGGAGCGGCTGACCGCGGTTCGACGGGATCAGCGGAGCTGGCCGGCGACGTCGGAGGCCGCCGCGAGCATGACGAGCGCCGGGATCGCGGCCTTCGGCCGGAGCCGGTAGGAGCCGCGCTTGTCCTGCTCCACGAGGTTCGTCGCGGTAAGGGACTTGAGGTGGTGGTAGAGCCGACCGGTCGAACCCAGCTCGGCGGCTTCCTGGAGGGCGGTGGCGGGCTGCGGGCCCTGGGTGGCCAGCAACCGGACGATCGCCGCGCGGGCCGGGTGGCCGAGGGCCGCGAGGACGTCGGTGCGCGGCCCGTCGGGCAGTTCGAGCACCCGAGCGGGATCGACCTGGACGCTCCAGTCCAGCTCGGCGGGCTCGGCCAGGTGGCCCTCGTAGCGCAGGTGGCCGCCGCTGGGCTCGGCGGCGGCCGGTTCCGAACCGGTGGAGCGCTCGGACTCCAGGGCGGCCACGCGGGCTTCGAGGGCTTCGACGCGCTGTTGCAAGTCCACGCGACGAGCTTGCCTCAGCCGCCCAGCGCCGCCATCAGCCGGTCCCGCCAACGCGGGTCCTCGACGGCCAGCAGCAGCGGCAGTCCTGGGTTTCCGGTGCTCAGCTGCTCGGCGCTGATGTCGCCGTGCGCCAGCAGCGCACCCCAGCCCAGCGATCCGTCCGTCCTGCGCACCGAGATTCCGCTGGTCAGCACGCCGGGAAGGCTGCCGCCCTTGAGTCCGACACCGGCCACGCCCGGTGGTGGCGAGCCCGCCAGCGGGCGTTCCAGGTGCTCGCGCGCCAGACCGCCTCCGGAGCTGAGCGCGCTGTGCACGGCGGCCAGCCTCGCCGCGGAACCCGCCGCCGTGGTCGAGGCCCACGAGACCTGCTCCGGGTATCGGGGAAGGCCGGACTGCAGGCGTCGCAGCACTTCCTGACGCAGCGCCGGATCGTCGCGGTGCCGCCGCTCCAGCGCGAAACCCCAGGTCCGGCGTGCGGCGACCGGAAGTCCGGCGGGTGGTGCGGTTTCCGGCAGGACGAGGAACAGGTACTCCGCGCACAGCGATCGCACGTCCGCGTCCGGCCAGCCGCGCACCGCGGCGGCTCGGATGACCGCGTCCGCGCCGAGGCGGTCGCGCAGCAGGTCCGGCGCGGCGCTGTCGCTGAAGAGGATCATCACCGCGACCACGTCGTCCAGCGCCACCCGGTGCTCGGGATCGGCCGCGTGGAGCCCGGTTTCGCCGGTGGGAACGCCGAGGTGGCGCAGGCTCGCCGCGTGCGCGCCTCCGTCGGTGGGCACGTAGTAGCGCTCCCAGTCACCGACCCGCACGAGCTCGCGAGGGTCCAGCCTGCCGGTCTCGACGGCGTCGGCGTAGGCGGCCAGGTGCAGGACCTTGACGGCCGAGGCCAGCGGCTGCGCGGAATCGGCGCGGTGGGCCAGGTGGGTTCCGCGGCCGTCGTCGAGCACGAGGCCCAGGCCGTTCCGGTGGGCGGCGATCCAGCTCAACCAGCCTTCGGGCGTGGCCAGGTCGGGCGGGGCCGCGAGGGCGGGGCGGGTCAGCAGCAGGGGAGCCGTGGCTCCGGCCGCGACGAGCAGGCTCCGACGGGACAGCGACATGCCACTCCTCTAGTATTCCGTATTTCCGGAATACTAGAGGAGTGGAGTCGTCGTTGTCAGCGGAGGCTGGGATCCAGCGCCAGCGTGACGCCCGCAGCAGCGGGCTGGTGGCGGGGGATGTTGCGCTCGGCGAGTTCCAACCGGCCGTCCAGCGCGTCCTGCACCGCCTGCTCGACCAGCGGATACGCCTCGTCGACCGGGACGTCGCGGCCGAGCTCGTCCGACAGCGACGTCGTCCCCGCATCGGCGATGCCGCAGGGCACGATGCGGTCGAACTCGCGCAGGTCGGCGTTGCAGTTGAGCTCCAGGCCGTGCATCGTCACACCGCGCTGCACGCGGATGCCGATGGCGGCGATCTTGCGCTCCGGGCGTCCGTCGACCGCGGGCAGCCACACGCCGCTGCGGCCCTCCACCCGACCGGCGTCGAGGCCGAACTGGTCGCACACGTGGATCAGCGCCTGCTCCAGGCGGCGCACGTAGTCCACGACGTCGATCGGGTCGGACAGCAGCACGATCGGATAGCCGACGATCTGGCCCGGGCCGTGCCAGGTGATCTTGCCGCCGCGGTCCACGTCGATGACCGGCGTGCCGTCCGAGGGGCGGTCCTCCGGCTGCGTCCGCTTGCCCGCGGTGTAGACCGACGGATGTTCCAGCAACAGCAGGGTGTCGGGGTTCTGGCCCTCGACCCGGCCGCTGGCCAGCTCGCGCTGCAGATCCCAGGCGTCCAGGTAATCGATGGTTCCCAGGTGCCGCACGGCCATCGGCTCGGACGACTCGCGACACGAAGAATTGGCACGACTCACGGCGCCAGGCTACGCCCTCTGAACAGGTCGGCAGCCGAAGGTCGGTTACCTCCCGGTAGCCGCGGCCAGCGCCGCTCCGAGCGTCGGGTGCTGGAAGGTGAAGCCGTGGGCCTCCAACACCGTCGGCATCGCCCGCTGCCCGGTCAGCGCGGTGTCGGCGAGCTCGCCCATGGCGATCCGCAGGGCGAAGCCGGGCACGATCCACGGAGCCGGACGGCCCAGCGCCTCGCCGAGCGAGCGGGTGAACTGGGCGTTGGTCACCGGTGCCGGGCCGGTGAGGTTCACCGGCCCCGAGACGTCCGGGTTCTCCAGCACGAACCGGATCGCGGCGATCTCGTCGTCCAGCGAGATCCAGGGCATGTACTGGGTTCCCGAACCGAGCCTGCCACCGAGCATCAGCGAGAACAGCGGCCGGAGCTGCCCGAGCAGACCGCCGGAGGGCGAGATCACCAGTCCGCTGCGCAGCAGCACCACCCGGGCACCGGCATCGGCGGCGGGCGCCGTCGCCGCCTCCCACCTGCGGCACAGCGAGGCCAGGAAGTCCGTGCCCGGCGGGGAGGTCTCGGTGACCGGGTGCGAACCGGTGTCGCCGTAGAAACCGACCGCCGAAGCGTTGGCCAGGACCGGGACGCCGGCCGCCGCGACCGCCTCCGCGATCACCTCGGTGGAGCGCACCCTGGCCTGCAGCAGGTGGCGCTTGCGCTCCGGGCTCCAGCGCTTGTCGCCGATGCCCGGACCGCTCAGGTTCACCACCGCGTCCGCGCCCTCCAACGCCTCGGCGTCCAGCTTCCCGGAGTCGGGGTCCCAACTCCGCTCGTCCGGAGCGGCGGGCGTTCGGCGGACCAGCCGCACCACCTCGTGCTCAGCTTGGCGGAGCCCGGCCACCAATGACGTACCGATCAGCCCTGACGATCCGGCGACGACGACGCGCATGCCCGGCATCGTCTCGCACCGGTGGTCCCCGCGCGAACCTTTCCGGTGCGAAAGAAGCGACCGCCCACCGGAACCGGTGAGCGGTCGCTTCTGCTCGTTTCAGGTGTGGGGCTCAGCCCGCACCGTTGAGCGAGGTGAGCACCAACCCTCGTCAGAGGCCGAGGTCGGCCTCGAAAGCTCCCTCTTCGAGACGCTGCTTGAGCGTGGTGAGGAACCGGGCGGCGTCGGCGCCGTCGACCAGGCGGTGGTCGTAGGACAGCGCCAGGTAGACCATCGAGCGGATGGCGATCGTGTCGCCGCCGTTCTCGTCGGCCACCACGACCGGGCGCTTGACGACGGTGCCGGTGCCCAGCATGCCCACCTGCGGCGGGTTGAGGATCGGCGTGTCGAACAGCGCGCCCCGGCTGCCGGTGTTGGTGATGGTGAAGGTGCCACCGGAGAGCTCGTCGGGCTTGATCTTGTTGTTGCGGGTCCGCGCCGCCAGGTCGGCGATCTTGCGGGCCAGCCCGCCGAGGTTGAGGTCCCCGGCGTCGTGGATCACCGGCGAGACCAGGCCGCGCTCGGTGTCCACGGCGATCGCGAGGTGCTCGGCGCCGTGGTAGGTCACCGAGGAGTTCTCCTCGTCGATCGAGGCGTTGAGCTTCGGGTGCAGCTTCAGCGCCTCGGCCGCGGCCTTGGCGAAGAACGGCAGGAACGAGAGCTTGACGCCCTCGGACGCCTCGAAGCCGCCCTTGGCGCGGTCGCGCAGCCGGGCGATCCGCGTGACGTCGACCTCGATCACCGTGGTCAGCTGAGCCGCGGTCTGCAGCGACTCGACCATGCGGCGGGCCAGCAGCTGCCGCAGGCGCGACATCTTCTGCGTGGTGCCGCGCAGCGCCTTGGCCTCGTCCGACGGCTCGACCGCGGTGACCGGGGCGGAGCTCGTCGCCGCGGCGGCCGGAGCAGCCGGGGCGGCCGGAGCGGTCTGGGCCGGGGCCTGCTTGGCGTCGATCGCGGCCTGGACGTCCTGCTTGCGGATGCGACCGCCGACGCCGCTGCCCTTGATCGAGGTCAGGTCGATGCCGTGCTCGTTGGCCAGCTTGCGCACCAGCGGGGTCACGTACGGAGCGCCACCGTTGTTCGCTGGCGCCTCTTCCTCCTGCGCCGGAGCGGCCGGGGCCGCAGCGGGAGCCGCCGGGGCCGCAGGCGCCGGGGCGGCCGGAGCCGGAGCAGCGGCGGCCGGAGCGGCGGGAGCGGTCGGGGGTTCCGGCGCGGGCTCGGGAGCCGAGGCGGCGGGCGCGGCGGCACCGGCGGCGCCGATCACGGCCAGCTTGGCGCCGACCTCGACGGTGTCGTCCTCGCCGGCGCTGATCTCCAGCAGCGTGCCGGCCACCGGCGACGGGATCTCGGTGTCGACCTTGTCGGTGGAGACCTCCAGCAGCGGCTCGTCGACCTCGACCGACTCGCCGATCTGCTTGAGCCACCGGGTGATCGTGCCTTCGGAGACGCTCTCGCCCAGCGCGGGCATGGTGACGTCGGTGCCCTGCCCACCACCGGCCGGGGCGGCCGGCGCGGCCGGGGCCGGAGCGGACTCGGCCGCCGGAGCGGCGGGAGCCTCGGCGGCGGGAGCGGGCTCAGGCTCGGGCTCCGGCTCGGCGGCCGGAGCCGCGGCCGGGGCGGCGGACGCCTCGCCGCCGTCGCCGATGACGGCGAGCTCGCCGCCGATCTCAACGGTGTCGTCCTCCTGGGCGACGATGCGCTGCAGCACACCGGCGGCCGGGGACGGGATTTCGGTGTCGACCTTGTCGGTGGAGACCTCCAGCAGGGGTTCGTCGACCTCGACGGTCTCGCCCTCCTGCTTGAGCCACCGGGTGATCGTGCCCTCGGCGACGCTCTCGCCGAGCGCCGGCATCTGAACGGAGAAGGCCATCGGTTGCTGACTCCTCGTGGGTGTGGCGGGGTGCGGCTGTCTTTTCGCTGCTGCTGCGTGCGGGTGTCAGCCGTGCACGTGCAGCGGCTTGCCGGCCAGGGCGAGGTGGGCCTCGCCCAGGGCTTCGGTCTGGGTGGGGTGGGCGTGGACCAGCGGAGCGACGTCCTCCGGCAGCGCCTCCCAGTTGTAGATCAGCTGCGCCTCGCCGATGAGTTCACCGACGCGGTCGCCGACCATGTGCAGGCCGACGACGGGGCCGTCGGTCGCGCGGATCAGCTTGACCGCGCCCTGGGTCTTGAGGATCTGGCTCTTGCCGTTGCCGGCCAGGTCGTAGGTGAAGGTCTCCACCGAGCCGTACTGCTCCTTGGCGGCGGTTTCGGTCAGGCCGACCGAGGCGACCTCGGGGTGGGAGTAGGTGACGCGGGGGATGCCGGCTTCGTCGATCGGCTGCGGGTTGAGGCCGGCGATCTCCTCGGCGATGAAGATCCCCTGCTGGAAGCCGCGGTGCGCCAGCTGCAAGCCGGGCACGATGTCGCCGACGGCGAACACGCCGGGGACGTTGGTGCGCAGCCGCTCGTCGGTGCGCACGAAGCCGCGCTCCATGGTGACGCCGACCTGCTCGAAGCCGTGTCCGGCGGTGTTCGGGCCGCGGCCGACGGCGACCAGCAGCAGGTCGGCGTCGTAGGTCTCGCCGTTTTCCAGGCTGACCGACACGCCGTCGTCGTTCTGGGTGGCGCCGGTGAACTTCACGCCGGTCTTGAACTTGATGCCGCGCTTGCGGAAGGCGCGCTCCAGGCGCTTGGAGGCGAACTCGTCCTCGTTGGGCACCAGGTGCGGCAGCGCTTCCACGACGGTGACCTCGGCACCGAAGGAGGCCCAGACGCTGGCGAACTCCACGCCGATCACGCCGCCGCCGAGCACGACGACCTTGTTCGGGATGAAGTCCAGGTTCAGCGCCTGCTCGCTGGCGATGACGCGCCCGCCGAGCTCCAGGCCGGGCAGCGTCTTGGAGTAGGAACCGGTGGCCAGAACGACGTTCTTGCCCGTGTAGCGGGTGCCGTCGACCTCGACGGTGTTGGCGTCGACGAGGGTGCCCGCACCCTCGACCATCGTCACCTTGTGGGCCTTGGCCAGGCCCTGCAGGCCCTTGTACAGGCCCGAGACGATGTCGTCCTTGTACTTGTTGACACCGTCGATGTCGATGCCTTCGAGGGCGGCGCGCACCCCGAACTGGTCGGCGTCTCGGGTGGAATCGGCGACCTCGGCCGCGTGCAGCAGGGCCTTGGTCGGGATGCAACCTCGGTGAAGGCAGGTCCCACCGAGCTTGTCCTTTTCAATGAGGACGACGGACAGGCCGAGCTCGGCCGCGCGGAAAGCGCAGGCGTAGCCGCCCGAACCGCCGCCGAGAATGACCAGATCGGCGGACGTGTCGGTCACTTCGCACTCCTCGACAGGGCGTCATTGACTTGCGGTTGGTCGCGTGACCTGGTGGTCATGCACACCACCAGCCATCTTGTCACCACCCGAGCGGCCGTTGCGCGGTGGGCTGGGTGATCTGTACTGCACTCACGACCCGGGCGCCGCGCATTCTCAGCTCGTTTTCACACTCCGCACATGTTCGCGGTGGCAAAATCGAATGCAACCGGCCTGAATCGGGATTGGGGAGGGGAGTTCGGTGGGCTTATTCGACCGGTTCCGCAACCGCCGTCCCGGCACCGGACGACGCGCCACGTCCGCGGACACCGACCACCTCCGGAACTGGGCGGCGCAGCGCCGCGGTGTCGAGGGCTACCTCGAACCGCAGACGTTGGTCACCGAGACGACGCTGCTGCTCATCGCGCACGACGGGGAATGGACGCGTCGACGGATCGAGTCGCCTTCGGCGGCAGGGCGCTTCACCAGGCGGCTCGGCATCCCGCTCTACGAAGTCGCCAAGGTCGGATATCCGCAGCGGATGCGTGATCACCAGGCCCGGCAGCGCATTCTCCGCAGGCGCGCGCAGCGCGCCGCCGACGAACGGCCGTGAACGCGCGAGTCGCACTTCTCGCCGATTCGCTGCGTGCACGGCCGCGCTGATGGCTGAATCGATTCGTCGGTGGATCAGTTCGCGACGCGCGTCGTCGGCGTGCACCGCACCGGGAACGTCACGGACTTGGCGATGTAGCAGAGCTCGTGGGCGCGCTCGTGGAGCGCCTCGGCGACGTCGACGGTCGCCAGGTCGCAGACGGTGACCTCCGGTGCCAGCTCGATCGCCTCGAACTGGCCGGTGCCGTCGGAGTTCTCGGCCAGGATGCCGCGCGCGTGGTCGTGGTAGCCGGTGACCACGACACCGGAGTCGGCGGCGAGGTGCAGGAACCAGAGCATGTGGCACTGCGACAGCGATGCGACCAGGAGTTCTTCCGGGTTGTAGCGGTCAGCGTCCCCCAGGAACACCGGGTCGGCGGAAGCGTCGATGGAGTCCTTGCCGACGGCTCGCACCTCGTGGGTGCGCTCGTAGCTGTGGTAGGAGCTGGTGCCCTCGCCGGTGTTGCCGGTCCACACCACGTCGACCTGATAGCCGTGCCTGGTCGCGTTCAGCGTGGCCGGTTGCGATTCGGTCATAAACCCATCGTGACATCGGCACACCCCGCAGTGGTGACCTTTTCGTGACTCGGATCACAAAGACGGAGTCCGGGTCACCCCGGGTTGAACTTCTGGTTCCGCATCGTGGGCGATTCGCCGGTTCCGCCCGGAGCCGACCGGGGCTCCGAGCGGACCGGCGACGCGCGGGCTCAGCCGTTCTCGGCGATGTCGGCGAGCACCGCCGCGAGGGTCCGGACCGGGACACCGGTGCCGCCCTTGGGCGTGTAGCCCCACGGCGAGTTGGTGTTGTAGGCCGGGCCCGCGATGTCGATGTGCGCCCACTGCACGCCCTCGGCCACGAACTCCCGGAGGAAGATGCCCGCCGCGAGCATGCCGCCCCAGCGGTGGTTGGTGACGTTGGCCAGGTCGGCGAGCTTGGAGTCCAGGTCCGCGCGCAGCTCGTCCGGCAGCGGCATCGGCCAGCCGCCCTCGCCCACGGCCTGCGACAGCCTGGCGACCCGGTCGCGGAAGCCGTCCTCACCCATCACGCCAGGGGTGCGGTTGCCCAGCGCGACGACCTGCGCGCCGGTCAGCGTGGAGGTCTCGATCAGGTAGTCGGGCTCGTCCTCGCAGGCGCGGACCATCGCGTCGACAAGGATCAGCCGGCCCTCGGCGTCGGTGTTGAGCACCTCGACGGTCTTGCCGCCGTACATCTTCAGCACGTCACCGGGGCGGTAGGCGGTGCCCGACGGCATGTTCTCGGCCATCGGCACGTTCGCGGTGATCTCCAGCGGGTAGTTCAGCTTCGCCGCCAGCACCATCGTCGCGATCACCGAAGCGGCCCCGGACATGTCCGAGGTCATGTTCTCCATGCCGCCGCCCGGCTTCAGCGAGATGCCGCCGGTGTCGAAGGTGACGCCCTTGCCGACCAGCGCGACCTTCTTCGCCGCCTTCGGGCCCTTGTGCCGGAGGCGCACCAGGCGCGGCGGGCGCGACGAGCCCGCGCCGACGCCGAGGATGCCGCCGAAGCCCTGCTTGCGCAGCGCCGCCTCGTCGAGCACCTCGACCTCCAGGCCGGCGGCCTTGGTCAGCTCGGTGGCGCGCTCGGCGAAGGAGGCCGGGAACAGGTCGTTCGGCGGGGTGTTGATCAGGTCGCGGGCGGTGTTGACCGCCTCGCCGATCGCGGAGCCGCCCTTGAGCGCGTGGGTGGCGGTGTCGGCCTTGGCGTCGGCGACAACGAAGTCCACCGCGGCCACCGGGCCGTCACCGTTGCTCGACTTGTACTCGGTGAAGCCGTAGGCGCCCATGACCGTGCCCTGCACCGCGGCGGGCAGGTCGGCGGCGGGCAGCGTGGTCGCGGCGTGCTCCACACCGGACAGCGCGCGGGCGGCGGCACCGGAGGCGCGGCGGACGGCCTCGGCGCTCGGGCCGTCCTCGCCGGTCTTGCCCAGACCGACGGCCAGCAGCACGGTCGCGGCCAAGCCGTGGGCGGGCAGCTTGACGACCTCATCGGCCTTCCCGCTCGCGCCCAGCGACGTCAGCACCTTGACCAGGTCGCCGTCGAAGGCGGTGGCGACCGGCTCGGCACCCGGTGCGAGCTGCAGGCCGTCGGCGCCGGCGACGGTGCCGATGACGAGCGCGTCCACGCTCAGCTTGGCCACCGCGGTGTCGGTGAGGGCGAGTTTCGGGGTCGTCACGTGGTCATCCTCCGGATCGGTGCCTTGGTTCTCCCAGAGCCTTCCCGCACTCTAGAACGCCGGGGCCACCGGTGATCGGCGTGTTCACCGTGGGCGTGGCGGGAGAGCAGTGGTCACATCCGTCATACGCTCACCGGCGGTCTCCCGCCATGACTCAGCCGACAGGAGGCTGAAGTGCCCGCACTCGTCTGCAAGGGTGGTTCGGTGACCCAACAGGTGGAAGCGGACAGCAGGTCGAGGACCGGCCGCGACGCGTTACCGCTCGCGCTCAGCGGCATGGTCGGCATCGGTGTGCTGCTCGGGCCCGCGCCCGCAGCGGCGGCGGCCGGACCGTGGGCGCCGCTGGGACTGCTGGTCGCGCTGCTGGCGGCGGTGTGCGCGGCCTCGGCCGTCGCCTACCAGTCCCGAGCCCGCAGCGGGCCCGGCGCGACCTACGCGTGCGTGCGCGAGCGGATGGGCCTGCTGCCCGCCCGCATCGGCGCCTCGGCCCACCTGGCCGCGCAGGTCGCCGCGATCGCCGCCATCGCCCGCGTGATCGGCGAGTTCTTCCTGCCTTCGGCCAGCGCGCTGGTGGCCGGGGCGGTGATCCTGCTCGTGGTGCTCTCGGCGACCACGGGGCTGCGCATCCGCGGTGCCGCGGCCTGGTCGTGGGTGGCGCTGAGCCTGGCGGTGATCGTGCTGGTGGTGGCGATCTGCTTCGCCATCGACCCGGTCGGAGGCGTTCCCGGTCACGTCGATCCCGGCGCTTCCAACGACAGCGCCGTGGGCATCATCGGTGCAGGTGGGGTGCTGTTCTTCGCCTTCGCCGGTTTCGAACGACTCGCCGCGCCCGCCGAGGACGGCGACCGCGCGCCCTGGGCGGCGACCCGCCGCGCGATCACGATCTCGCTGGTGGCGGTGACGGTGCTGCTGGCGGTGATGATCGCGGCCCTGACCTACCAGCTCGGATGGGAGCGGCTGGCGCTGTCGCCGATGCCGATCCGCGACGTGCTCACCGCCGCCGCTGCCGCCGACCTGGTGCCGCTGGTGTGCGTCGGGGCGGCCGTCGCGCTGCTGCCCGTGCTGCTGGGCGCGCTGGAATCGATGCGCTCGACGGGGCTGGCGATGGTGCGCGACGGTGAGCTGCCGCGAGTCCTGGGCCGCACCGGCCCGTCCGGAACGCCGTACCTGCTGGACCTGATCGCCGGGGTCGCTGCGGTGATCGTCTCCCAGCTGATCGACCCGACCGCGTTGATGTCCTTCGCGGCCTGCGCGCTGCTCCTGCACTACGCTCTTGCCAACGCAGGCGCCCGTTTGCTGCTCTCCGATGGGCCCACTTGGCCCATGCGAGGTGCATGCCTTGGGATGGGTTTGTCGGTCGTGCTGGCGATGAGCATGCCGGTTTCTGCGATGCTGACAACGCTCGGAGTGGTTGTTGTCGGTCCCTTGCTGGCGGGAATCGTTTCGCGCCGGTGGAAATGAGGCGGTCATGCCCAACTCGATTGTGGACGAGATGACCTGGAATTCTCAGCGCTACCAGTGGTCCTCGGGCGACGAGGTGCTCTACAGCTTCTGGCGCCTGGACGGCTCGCTCGGGAACGTGCACCCGGCTCGCGTCGTCTCCGACGACGGCGAGGAGCTGCTGTGCTGGGTGCTGCCGGACACCCCGGTCCGGACCACGACCTCCCCGGACGGGCGGCATCCGCGTGAATTGCCGCTCGCGGAGCGGTTCTCCGGACCGCGCGTGCCGGCCCTGTCGACCTGGCGCGGTACCTCGACGTTGCGCTTGGTCCACGAGAACCGGTGGTCGTCGGTCTGGTGGTTCTTCGAGCCGAGCGGCGAGTTCCGGAACTGGTACGTCAATCTCGAAATCCCGCGCGGCCGGGACGAATGCGGCGTGCGGCGGGTCGACGGCGTCCTGGACGTGGAGGTCATGGCGGACGGCAGTTGGTCCTGGAAGGACGAGGACGAGCTCGACGACGCGCTGGCCGCAGGCCGTTTCAGCCACGCCGAACTGGCGAAGCTGCGCGCCGAAGGCGAGGAGATGATCTCCCTGGCCAAGGACGGCGCGTTCCCCTTCGACGGCACCTACTGCGACGCCCGCCCGGACCCGTCCTGGCCCGTGCCGAAGCTCCCCGCGCACCTGCTGGCGTAGTCAACCGGCGAAGCCGGTTCCTCTTCGCCCCCCGCACCGCTCAGCAAGATGAGCGGGACCAGAAGAAGTCAGCTGATCGAGATGAACAGCAGAAGGGTGATCACCGCGACCAGGACGGTCGTTCCGACCACCGAGCCGGTGGTCACCTGCTGCGGGAACCACTGCTGGTGCTTGTTGCGCCACCAGAAGGCCCAGCCCGCGGCCCCGATCGCTGCGAGGACGATCCCGAAGATGCCGATCCAGGCGTAGCCGAGGGTGAGCAGCATGCCCGCGCCGAACGGCATCAGGGCGGCCAGCACACCTGCGCGGACGTCCTGCGGGACCGAGGTGGGCTGCGGCGCGGGGGTGTTCTGGGCCTGCGTCATGACCCCATCATATGTCGCGCGCGGCGGAGGGATCAGCAGAATCTCCGCGTCCGTTTGGCAACGGCCGGATACTTGGATGACCAACTGACGCCAAGCCGGTTTTCACTGCTCCAGCGCACGCGATACCGTACGCGCATGAACGGAGAACTGTCTTTCACCCGGACCCCCAACCCGCAACCGGCCTCAGCCGAGCGCCGCGCGGAGGTACTGGAGAATCCCGGGTTCGGCAAGTTCTTCACCGACCACATGGTGACGATCAAGTGGTCCGAGGACCAGGGCTGGCACGACGCCCGCCTGGAGGCTTACCACACGCTGGAGTTCGACCCGGCGACGTCGGTCCTGCACTACGCGCAGGCGATCTTCGAGGGGCTCAAGGCCTACCGCCAGCCCGATGGTTCGATCGCGGCGTTCCGCCCGGACGCCAACGCCCGCCGTTTCCGCAGCTCCGCGAACCGGATCGCGATGGCGGAGTTGCCCGAGGTGCTGTTCCTCGAATCGCTGCGCGAGCTGGTCGCGGTGGACCGCGACTGGGTGCCCAGCACTGGTGAGAGCTCGCTGTACCTGCGTCCCTTCATGGTCTCCACCGAGATCGGCCTGGGCGTCAACCACCCGTCGAAGACCTACCTGTACTCGCTGATCGCCTCGCCGGCCGGTTCCTACTTCGCCGGTGGCGTGAAGCCGGTGACGGTGTGGCTGAGCCACGAGTACGTGCGCGCCGCTCCCGGCGGCACCGGCGCGGCCAAGTTCGCCGGCAACTACGCGGCGTCGTTCCTGGCGCAGGCGCAGGCCGTGGAGCAGGGCTGCGACCAGGTGGTCTGGCTGGACGCCTGCGACCGGCACACGGTCGAGGAGATGGGCGGCATGAACCTGTTCTTCGTGTTCGGCTCCGGAGCCGACGCGAAGCTGGTGACCCCGGCGCTGAGCGGCAGCCTGCTGCCCGGCGTGACCCGGTCCTCGTTGCTGGAGCTGGGCAAGGAGCTCGGCATGCAGGTCGAGGAGCGCAAGATCACCGTCGAGGAGTGGGAGAAGGCGGCCACCACCGGCGAGCTCACCGAGGTCTTCGCCTGCGGCACCGCCGCGGTGATCACCCCGGTCGGCCACGTCAAGCACCGCGACGGCGAGTTCGGCATCGCCGACGGCCTGCCCGGTGAGGTCACCTTGAAGCTCCGCGAGCGCCTGACCGCGATCCAGTACGGCACGGTCGAGGACACCCACGGCTGGATGACCAAGCTCGGCTGAGCACCTGGTCCACCGACGCCCCTTGCGGTTGATCGCAGGGGGCGTCGTCGTGCCTAGAAGTCGAGGCGGGTGACCTTCTCCGGGTGCAGGACGATCCGGAACCAGGTCCCGGCGCGGAGTTCGGCGAGGTCGTGCGCGCGAGTCGGGTCGTTCAGGTCCCAGTAGCGGGCGGCGAGGCGTTCCACCAGCTCAGGCGCTCCGCCGGTCTCCACCGAGGTGCGGCCGGCGACGGACACCCAGCGTTCGCGCTCGGTCGCGGGTGCGGCGACCACGAGCGATGCCCTGGGATCCCGCCGCAGGCGCTCGACCTTGGGCGACGCGGGGTCGGTGAACATCTCGATCGTGCCCTCGGCGGTGGCCTCGAACCACACCGGCCGGGGTTGCGGCGGGGTCGGGCCCGCGGCCACCGACAGGAAGCCGTGCAGCGGGCGGCGGAGGAAGTCGAGGTCCCGGGCGTTCAGCGTGCTCATACCGACGATTCAACCCCCCGGTCCTGGACGGATCCATGGGTGAGAAGCCGGATCACCTGCGTCATCGTCTAACGTCGGTGGTGTGGACGCCTTCGGTGACCTGTTCCGCGGGCTGCGGGCCCAGGGCTCGTTGTTCGGCAGCTCGACGCTGACCCCGCCGTGGTCGCTGCACTTCGTGGACGGAGCACCGCTGACCCTGTGCACCGTCCTCGACGGACAGGGCTGGATCGTGCCGGAGCACGGCGAGCCCGAACCGCTGCGGGACCGCGACACCGTCGTTGTCCGCGGACCCGCGACGTTCACCTTCGTCGACGAGATCGGCACCTCGGCGGAACCGCTGGCGTGCGGCGAGTTCTGCGCGACTCCCGAGCTCGGCGGCACGCGGCACCGGCTCGGCTGGCACGACCCGGGCCAGGGGAGCGGAGCGACGTTGATCGTCGGCGCCTACCCGCTGCGCGGCGAGATCAGCCGCCGGCTGCTGGAAGCCCTCCCGGTCGTGCTGCGCGTGGAGTCGGGTGGCACGGGTGACCCGGTGCTCGACCACCTCGCCGCCGAGGTGGCGGTGGACGCGCCCGGCCAGCAGCTGGTGCTCGACCGGCTGCTGGACTGGATGCTCGTCTGCACGTTGCGCGAGTGGTTCGACCGGCCCGGCGGTGAACCTCCGGCCTGGTGGGAGGCCCAGCGGGACCCGGTCGCGGGGGAGGCGTTGCGGCTGCTGCACGCGGAACCGGCGACGTCGTGGACGGTGGCCGCGCTCGCCGGGCGCATCGGGGTGTCGCGCTCGACGTTGGCCAAGCGGTTCACCGATCTGGTCGGTGAACCGCCGCTGACCTACCTCACCCGCTGGCGCATGACCCTCGCCGCGGATCTCCTGGCCGAGCGCGGCTCGGCGACCATCGGCGAGATCGCTCGCACCGTCGGTTACGCCGATCCCTTCACCTTCAGCACCGCCTTCAAGCGCATCCGCGGCACCACGCCGAGCGCCCACCGGCGCGCGACCTGAAGCGGTCGGCCGGTTCTGCCCGGCCTAGAGCTGCCCGACGCCGAGCGTCGCACCGACCAGGACGACGGTCGTCGCGAGCTCCGAAGCCGCACCGAGGACGTCGCCGGTGATCCCGCCGAAGCGACGGCGGACGTGCTGGGTGAACAGCAGCAGCGCCCCAGCGGCGACGAGAACGGACACCGCCGCGGCCGGGCTGATCAGCGCGGCCGCCAGCGTCGCCGCGAGCCACCAGGCGATCACCAGCCACAGCGGCTGGCTCCCGGCGACCAGCGCGCCCATGCCCTCCGGGCGCGCCGACGGCAGTCCGCGCCGGCAGCACAGCACGAACGCCGCGCGCCCGGCGACGCAGGCCGGCACCAGCATCCACGGGGTCTGCGCGATCGCACCGATGCTGACGGCCTGCACGCCGATCACCAGGATCAGCGCGACCACCGCGAACGGCCCGGCGCCGCCGTCGCGCATCACCTGCAGCGCGCGTTCCGGAGGGCCGTAGCAGCCGAGGCCGTCGACGGTGTCGGCCAGCCCGTCCACGTGCATGCCCCGGGTGACCAGCACCAGCAGCGCTACCACGAGCAGCCCCGCGAGCAGCGGGGGCGCGCCGAGCGAATTCAGCCCCCACAGCACCAGCGCCCCGGCGCCGCCGACGAGCGCCCCCACCAGCGGCGCGAAGGAGATCGCCTGCCGGCACGAGCGGTCGTCGACCTGCCTCGCTGGCACCGGCAGCACCGTCAGCCAGGACACCGCCAGTCGCAGACCGTCGGTCACGCCTCGGCCTCTCCGGCGACGCCGGCTTCGTCGAACGTGGCCATCTCGCCGAGCACCTTCACCGCGGCGGTCAACACCGGCAGCGCCGTGAGCGCGCCGGAACCTTCGCCGAGCCGCAGCCGCATGTCCAGCACCGGCTCCAGGTCGAGGTGCTGGAGCACCAGCGGGCCGCCCGGTTCGGCGGACCGGTGCCCGGCCAGCCACCACTGCCGCGCCCCGGGCGCGAGCTCTTCGGCGACCAGCGCCGCCGCCCCGACGACGACTCCGTCGAGCATCACCGGGGTCTTGCGCACGGCGGCCTGCGCGAGGAAGCCCGCGAGAGCGGCGATGTCGGCGCCGGTGGAGGTGCGCAGCAGCGCAATCGGGTCGTTGTGGACCTTGCGGGCCCGGCGCAGCGCGTCGCGGATCGCCGCGGTCTTGCGCATCCACGCGCTGTCGTCGATGCCGGTGCCGCGGCCCACGACGGCGACCGGTTCGGTGCCGGTGAGCAGCGAGATCAGCACGGCCGCGGGAGTGGTGTTGCCGATGCCCATGTCCCCGGCGATGAGCAGGTCGGCCCCGGAGTCGACCTCCTCGTCGGCGATCCTCCGCCCGGCCTGGACGGCGGCCCGGACCTCCTCGTCGGTCAGCGCGTCCTCTCGGTCGATCGCCCCGGAGCCGCGGCGCACCTTGTGCGCGCTGACCACCGGCGGGGTGTCGACGGTGACCGACATGTCCACCACGCGCACGGTCGCCCCGGCGTGCGAGGCCAGCACGTTGACCGCCGCGCCACCGGAGAGGAAGTTGCTGACCATCTGGCCGGTCACCTCGGGCGGGTAGGCCGACACGCCGTGCTGGGCGATGCCGTGGTCACCTGCGAAGACGACCACCCGGGCGCGCGCGGGCGGGTGCGGCGGGCACACGCCCTGCCGCGCGGCGAACCACACGCCGAGCTCTTCCAGCCGTCCCAGCGACCCGGCCGGCTTGGTCAACTGCGCCTGCCGCGCCACGGCTTCCCGGGATGCCTGCTCGTCGGGTGCGGGAACGGGCGGGAACTCGATCGTGCCGGGGTCGTTCTGTTCGGTGGGCAAGCGAAAACCTCCGTGTTGAAAAACCGCAGCTCAGCAAGGCCCTGAGCGGTCATCGGATCCGCAGCGGACATCCGGCGACCAGCAGCAGCACCTCGTCGCACACCGCCGCCAACCGGGCGTTGAGCGAGCCGAGCTCGTCCCGGAACAGCCTTCCAGACCGCGTCCCGGGCACGACGCCGAGGCCGACCTCCGCCGACACCAGCACGACGCGCGCGGAGCTCGTCGACACGGCCTCGACCAGCGCGTCGCAGTGCGTGGCGACGACCTCCAGCGCGGCCGGGTCGCGCTCCCAGGCCCCGGCGTCGTCGAGCACTCCGGTCAGCCAGGTGGCCAGATCATCCACCAGCACGGGGTCGCCTCCGGCGGCCTCGGCGAGAACCCGCCGCAGCGAATCGGAGTCCGGCGCCTCCACGGTCCGCCAGCAGTCGGGCCGCCGCGCCACGTGCGCGGCGATCCGCTCGTTCCACTCGGCGTCCGAAGGATCCCGCCGCGCAGTGGCCACGTAGGTCACCGCAGCGTCCTCGGGCACCAACCCCTCGGCGTGCGCCGACTTCCCGGACCGAGCCCCACCCAGCACCAACGTCCGCACGAAAACCTCCCGCTCAACAACCGCCGAGACCGTACCCGGAGGAGGACCTGCGCCGACCGGCCAGTGGTGCCCGCGCTGAGCGGAGGCGGTTGTGGTCCGAGTTGACCGGGCGTATCGGACATCGATCATGGACGGTTCGGACCACAGCCGCCCCTGGGGGGAGGAGGCGCTGCTAGTGCTTCGCGGTGTAGCTGACGGGGGCCGGGAGCTTGGCGTTTTCTCGGATTCGGGTGGCGTGGCGGTCGATGGAGGTGAGGGCTGCGGCCACGTCGGCTGCGGTGACCTCGAAGGGCATCGAGTGGATCGTTTCGCCTTCGGCGGTTGCCGCGGTGGCCACGGCGCGCACCGACTCGGTGTCGTCGGGCTTGATGCCGACCTCGGTGAGGGTGGTTGGCAGGCCGACGGTCGTGGTGAACTCGATGAACTCGCGCAGGTCGGCCGGGGTGGCGCCCTCCAGGACGAGCTGGGCGACCGAGCCGAGGTTGACCTTCTGGCCGTGCGCGAGGCCGTGGGTGGCCGCGACCGAGGTCAGGCCGTTGTGGATCGCGTGCGCCGCGGCGAGCCCGCCCGACTCGAAGCCCAGGCCGGAGAGCAGCGTGTTCGCCTCGATCACCTTCTCGACCGCCGGGGTCACCTGGTTGTCGCGCACCGCGTCAATGGCCGGCAGCGCGTTCTCCCAGAGGACGTCCCAGCTGAGCTTCGCCAGCGCGGTGCCGGTGACGGTGGGCAGGCCGCCGGCCATCGTCCTGGAGCTCGACTGGGCTGTGGCGCGGGCCTCCAGCCAGGTGGCGAGCGCGTCGCCGACACCGGCGATCAGGAACTCCGCGGGAGCGTTGGCGACCACCTGCGAATCGACCAGGACCAGGTCGGGGTTGCGGGGGAAGAACCGGTACGCCTCGAACTCGCCGTCCTCGGTGTAGATGACCGACAGCGCGCTGCACGGCGCATCGGTCGACGCCACCGTGGGCGCGTTCGCCCAGCGGATCCCGGCGAGGTGCCCGGCAGCCTTGACGGCGTCGATGGTGCTACCGCCGCCGATCGCGACCGCGACGTCGGCGCCGGACGAGGTGATCTCGCCGACGAGCCGGTCCACCTCCTTCGCGCTCGGCACCCCGCCGAAGTCCCGGCGGTCGACGGGGAGCCCGGCCTCGGCCAGCGACGCCTCCACGTCGTGACCGACGAATCCCCACACCGCCCCGTCGGCGACCAGGAGCGGTTTCGAACCGAGCTGGGCGAGGTACCGACCGAGCTGGTGGATGGCGCCCCTGCCTTGGACGTAGCGGCCGGGACTGATCATCGTGCGAATCGGCTGGACCATGGTCCGCTCCCTCGGGGCTTGCTGCGGCGATTGGTCGGCCGAGCGTAAGAACCCCGGTACCGCGGGTGCCAGGTGAGCGTGTCTCAACTTGAGACAGACGCGGACGCGCCCCGCTCAGTGGTGAGCAGGGCGCGTCGCGCAATGCGGATCAGCCGATCTTGGCGATGTCCTTGGGGGTGTAGCGGGGGCGTGGGACGCGGAGCTTGCGGATCTGCATGGCTCGGGTGAAGGCGTACCAGCCCAGCGAGAACGGCCGGTCCTTGTGGTCCGGGAACTTGGCGCGGACCCGCTTGTTGACGTAGCGGCCCAGCAGCGAGCCCTCGACGACCATCATGATCAGCAGGGCCAGGCAGAACAGCGTCGCGTACTGCTGGATGACCATGTTCTGCGCCAGCGTGGTGGCGAAGACGATCAGCACCAGCGGCATGAACAGGCCCATCAGGTGCCTGCGGGTGTCGACCAGGTCGCGGACGTGGGCGCGGACCGGGCCCTTGTCGCGCGGCATCAGGTAGCGGTCGTCGCCCTGCATCATGCGCTCGCGGCGCTCGGTGGCGGCCTTGCGGCGCTCGTCCTTGTTGCCCCGGGCGCGCTTGGCCGCCTCGCGCTGCGTCATCGGCGGCGGCGGGACCGGGCCGCGCCGCCTGCCCTCGGAATCGCGCCGCGAGGGCGTCGGCTTCCCCTTCTTGGGGGTGTGATTCTGCGCGCGCTCCTCCGCGGACTGCTCTGCGTCGTTCTCGGAGTCCGTGCTTGCGATCTGCTCAGCGCTGCTGCGGCGAAGGAACCTCACCCCTCCAGGTTATTCGACGCGTCGAGCGGGCTTGCAGGAGACCGTCCGGTTCGTCCCGCGCCTACCACGTCACACCTGATCCGGCCGCGGTTATGCCACCATGTAGGGAGGAGACAACAACGTCCCCGGGTTCGCCCGCGGGAATACCCCGGATCCGGACGTGGTTGAACGTCACGCCGGAATCGGAGAGCGAGACCACGAGGGAGTGTCCATGACCGCCCCGAACACTGTTACCGAGACCGAGGCGCCTGCCCACGGTGTCAAGCTGACCGACTCTGCTGCCCAGAAGGCCAAGGCCCTGCTGGACCAGGAGGGCCGCGACGACATGCACCTGCGCATCGCCGTCCAGCCGGGTGGCTGCGCCGGTCTGCGCTATCAGCTCTTCTTCGACGAGCGCAGCCTCGACGGCGACGCGCGCCGCGACTTCGAGGGCCTCGGCGTGGTCGTCGACCGGATGAGCGCCCCGTACCTGGAGGGCGCGGTCATCGACTTCGTCGACTCCATCGAGAAGCAGGGCTTCACGATCGACAACCCCAACGCCGGCGGATCGTGCGCCTGCGGCGACTCGTTCCACTGACGACGAGCAACCCGTTCTGGCAGGAGGCCGGCACCCGCTCGGGTGCCGGCCTCGTTGCTGTTCAGGCCGTGCTGACGACGCGGACGATCTCGTCGTCGAGCACGATCTCGTCGCCGTCGACGAGCTGGCGGCCGCGGCGGGTCTCCACCGCGCCGTTGACCATGACCAGGCCCTCTTCCAGCACGTCCTTGGCTTCGGCGCCGTGCTCGACCAGCCCGGACAGCTTCAGCAGCTGACCCAGCCGGATCATGTCGTCGGAGATCTCCACTTCGCGCATTGCCCCATTGTCTGCCGCCGCCCTCGATCGCGGCGTGGGGGCACGGCCGGTGGTCGTCGAGAGCGCTACTCTCGATTCTTCCGTCACCGTCCGTAGTGAATTGGAGGCGCGCTGTGTCAGTCGCAGTGACCGGAAGCATCGCCAGCGATCACCTGATGCACTTCCCCGGGAAGTTCACCGACCAGCTCGTCGCCGACAACTTGCAGCAGGTCTCGCTGAGCTTCCTCGTCGACGACCTGGTGGTGCGGCGGGGCGGTGCGGCGGCCAACATCGCCTTCGCGCTCGGAGTGCTCGGCAGGCGTCCGGTGCTGGTGGGAGCCGTGGGTGAGGACTTCGCCGACTACCGGTCGTGGTTGGAGCGCAACGGGGTCGACTGCGCGGGAGTGCACGTCTCGGAGTACGCCCACACCGCGCGGTTCGTGTGCACCACCGACCAGGCCTTCAACCAGATCGCCTCCTTCTACGCGGGGGCGATGACCGAGGCGCGCAACATCGAACTGGCTCCGGTGCTCGCCGCGCGCGACGTCGACATGGTGCTGATCAGCCCGAACGACCCGAAGGCGATGCTGCGCCACGCCGACGAGTGCAGGCAGCGCGGCTACCGCTTCGCCAGCGACCCGTCGCAGCAGCTCGCGCGGCTGAGCGGCGAGGAGGTCCGGCGGATGGTCGAGGGCGCCGACTACCTGTTCACCAACCACTACGAGTGGGGTCTGCTGCTGCAGAAGACCGGCTGGAGCGAGGACGACGTGCGAGCCGCGGTCGGCGTTCGCGTCACCACGCTCGGCGCCGACGGGGCGGAGATCGTCGAGCGCGACGGTCAGCGGCTGGAGGTGCCCGCCGTTCCGGAGATCGCCAGGGCCGACCCGACGGGAGTCGGTGACGGTTTCCGCGCCGGTTTCCTCGCGGCCGTCGAGACCGGGCTGTCGCTGGAGCGGGCCGCGCAGCTCGGCTCGCTGATCGCGGTGCACGTGCTCGAGGTGACCGGAACGCAGGAGTGGACCCTCGATCACGGCCGCGCCCGCAAGCGCTTCGCCGAGACCTACGGGGAGGACGCCGCGGCCGAGGTCGCCGCCGCGCTGCCGCTCGGATAGGCATCCCGCAATTCTCGCTTCGCATTTCTTGCAAAAAATTGCGAAGTGTTATGGCTGGTAAATTGCTGGTTCCGTTGGCGTATTGACTTTACCTGCGCAAGAAAATGTGATCGTAGGCGTTCGCTCATCGCAGGCGATGCGAAGGAGAAGGTCAATGCGATTAACGGTGCTAGCGCTGGCCGCGACCGTGGTCGGCACCGCCCTGGTGCCCGCCGCGTTCGGCCAGGAACGCGCTCCGGCGCCGGCCGCCGCACCCGTGGCCGGGCCGATCATCCAGATGTTCCAGTGGCCGTGGGATTCGGTCGCGAATGAGTGCACCAACTTCCTGGGGCCGAAGGGATTCGGCGCGGTCCAGGTGTCGCCGCCGCAGGAGCACATCGTGCTCCCGGAGGCCGGTCACCCCTGGTACCAGGACTACCAGCCGGTCAGCTACCAGCTCGAATCCCGCCGCGGGAACCGCGAGCAGTTCGCCAACATGGTCAAGACCTGCAACGACGCCGGCGTGCAGATCTACGCCGACGCCGTGGTCAACCACATGGCCGGATCCGACGGCGACCACCCGGGCAGCGGGGGTTCGGAGTTCACCAAGTACGACTACCCCGGAACCTATTCGGACGCGGATTTCCACGACTGCCGCAGGGACATCTCCAACTACGACGACAAGTGGGAGGTCCGGAACTGCGAGCTCGTGGGGCTCGCCGACCTCAAGACCGAGAGCGACTGGGTCCGCCAGGCAGAGATCAAGTACCTCAACGACCTGATCAGCCTGGGCGTGTCCGGGTTCCGGGTCGACGGGGTCAAGCACATGCCGCCGGAGGACATCGGCGCGATCTTCGGCGGGCTCAACGCCGTTCCCGGAACCGGCCAGAAGCCCTACGTGTTCCAGGAGGTCATCGCCGACTCCACCACCACGGCGGGGGAGTACGCCGGCAACGGTGACGTCACCGAGTTCGCCTACCAGGGCAAGGTCAGCGACGCGTTCAAGAACGGCTCGCTGGAGCAGCTCGACGGTTTCACCGACGAGATGCCGCTGCCTGCCGATCAGGCCGTGGTGTTCATCGACAACCACGACACCCAGCGCAGTTCGCCGACGCTGACCTACAAGAACGGCACCGCGTACGACCTGGCGGTCGGCTTCGAACTCGCCTACCCCTACGGCACGCCGCAGCTGATCTCGAGCTTCGCCTTCGACAACTCCGAGCAGGGCCCGCCCGCGGAGGCCGACGGCACGACCAAGCCCGCGAGCTGCGACGACCCGGCGTGGGTGTGCGAGCACCGGCGGCCGATCATCGCCGGGATGACCGGGTTCCACAACGCGGTCCAGGGCGCCCCGCTCACCGACTGGTGGGACAACGGCGGCGGTCAGATCGCGTTCGGCCGCCAGGACAAGGGCTTCGTGGCGATCAACCGCGAAGGAGGGGAGCTCGCGCAGAGCTTCCAGACCTCGTTGCCCGCGGGCAGCTACTGCGACGTGATGTCCGGTGAGCTCTCGAACGGTTCCTGCACCGGCCAGACCGTCGAGGTCGGCGAGGACGGGAAGTTCACCGCGACGGTGGCCGCGAACTCCGGTGTCGCGCTGCACGCCGGAGCCAAGCTCGGCTGATCGACGCCCGGCACGTGGGCTGTTCGGATGCATTTGCCGAACTCCTGCGTGCCGGGCATATCCGAATTGATCTCATGTTCGTTGGGGGGTTGATCCCACATGGGCAGGAAGGGCGATTCGGATGCGACACAGGATCTGGGCGATAGGCGCGGCCGCGCTCATCGCGCTCGCGGCGGTACCGGCCTCCGCGACCGCTGACGAGCGGCGCGACGTGATGTTCGTCGGCAACAACTGGGACGGCACCGTCGACCTGCTCGACGCCGCCGACTTCGACAAGTACCAGCGCATCAACGTGGTCCCGGACCTCGACCAGCGGCTGCGCGAGATGACCCCGGACCAACGCGCGGCCATGCTGATCATCCGCGAAACCGCGGGCGAGGGTCACGACCAGCTGGTCGACGACATCGCGGTCTCCCCGGACGGCAAGACCATGTACGTCTCCCGGCCCAGCCTCGGTGACGTGGCCGCCTACGAGATCGCCACCGGCGAGCAGGTCTGGCGCACCCCCGTCGAGGGCTACCGGTCCGACCACATGGCGCTGTCCCCGGACGGCACCGAACTGGCGGTCTCGGCGACCACCGCCAACATCGTGCAGCTGCTCAACCCCGCCGACGGCTCGGTCACCGGCGAATTCCCGACCGGCGACTTCCCGCACGAGAACCGCTACTCCGCGGACGGGAAGACGCTGTACAACGCCACCATCGGCCGCGTGGTCATGCCCGACGACCCGGCGCTGGACGGCCTCAAGGGCAAGCGGCAGCTGACCATCGTGGACACCGAGACCCAGCAGGTCCGCGACACCATCGACTTCGGCGTCGGCATCCGTCCGTTCCTGGTCACCCCCGACGGCAAGACGATGTACACGCAGCTGTCGTTCCACAACGGCTTCATCGAGTACAGCCTCGAGGAGAAGCGGGTCACCCGCACCGTGCACCTGCCGCTGTCCGAGGACGCGCAGCAGATGAAGCGCGAGGACTACCCGCTGGACTCCGCGCACCACGGCCTCAGCGCCAACGCCGACGGCACCAAGCTCTGCGACGCGGGCACGATCTCGGACTACGCGGCCATCGTGTCGGTCCCGTCTCTGACCACCGATGCCATCGTGCCGGTCGGCAAGAAGCCGTACTGGGCCGCGACCAGCCCGAACGGCCAGTACTGCTTCCTGTCCAACAGCGACAGCGACGACATCTCGGTGGTCGACTTCAACGGCACGAAGGAGACGGCCCGCATCCCCGTCGGAGACCACCCGCAACGAGTCCGCGGCTACGCGATCCCCACCTCCGTCCTGCACGGCTGAGCGCAGCGGGGGTGGAAGTGTCGGCTGACTTCCACCCCCACCCGCGAAACCAGCGGTCCTGCGGGGCGTTCCACCATCGGTGGATGTTTCAGCTGACGTCCGGGTCTTCGTCGGGTTCCCAGCGGAGGAGGTCTCCCGGGGTGCAGTCGAGGGCCTGGCAGAGGGCTTCGAGGGTGGTGAAGCGGACCGCCTTGGCTCGGCCGTTCTTCAGGACGGCGAGGTTCGCCGGGGTGATGCCGACGCGCTCGGCGAGTTCGCCCACCGACATCTTGCGCTTGGCCAGCATGACGTCGATGTCGACCGCGATCGGCACTCAGATCACCTCGTCCAGCTCGGCCTGCATCTGCGTCGCCTCGATGTCGCGGTCGACCGCCTGCGCCAGCAGCACGCGCAGCACCAGCACGATCAGCGCGACCCCCAGGATCGCCACGACCACGCCGCAGATCAGCAGCACGACGCCCGGGGCGACGGCCTCGCCGGGTGCCAGCAGGCAGGCGAGGGAGAACACGTCGAGCGCCGCCGCCACGATCGCACCGATGATGACGTGCACGTAGCGGAAAGCCGCGTGGGAGAACACGGTTCCGCGCCTCACCATCGTGACCAGCCGCCACACGCAGACGACCACGACCTGGCAGGCCACCAGTCCGAGCACGATGATCACCAGCAGTGGCACCCGCAGGTAGGCGTACTGCGGGTTCAGCTCCTCCAGGTCGGCGTTGAGCAGCGGCACCATCACGGCCTGCACGAACAGCGACCCGGCCAGCAACATCACGAGCACGACTCGCAGCGCGAGCACCGCCAGCTTTCCCATCGCCACTCCTTCGATCGAACAACGATGAGAATCTATCGAAAAACGATAGATGTTGGCAAGCGAGCGGTCACCGGGCGAGGTTCGTGATCATGCGGTGCTGCGGTCACGCGGCTGGAACGCCAACGCTTGCCCGCCGGGTCAGCTCTCCGGGTCGAGCAGGGCCTCCGCGACCGCGGTGATGTCCTCGGGTCGGACTCGGCAGCAGCCGCCGACGAGCATGGCACCGGCTGCGCGCCACTGGCGGGCTTGTTGCGGGGACAGGCGGGGATCGCCGGTCCAGGCGTGGTGCTCGGCGTCCCACCCCTCGCCGCTGTTCGGGTAGGCGACGAGCGGCTTTTCCGTTGCCGCTCGGGCGGTTTCGAGCGCGGGCAGGACGTCCTCGGGGGTCGAGCAGTTGATGCCGATCGCGTGGATCGCATCGGATTCGGCCAGGGCGAAGGCGTCGGCGAGGGGTTGGCCGGCGCGGGTGCGGTCGCCGTCGACGGTGAACGAGAGCCACGCGGGCACACCCAGGCCGGCGACGGCTTCGACCAGGACCTCGGCTTCCTCGACGTCCGGGATGGTCTCCAGCGCGAGGACGTCCGGGGCCGCATCGGCCAGCGTCTCCAAGCGCGGCAGGTGGAACTCCCGCAGCTCGTGCTTGGTCAGCCCGTAGTCGCCCCGGTATTCGGAGCCGTCAGCGAGGGTCGCGCCGTACGGTCCGATGGAGGCGGCGACCCACCGGTGCTCGCCGGGCTCGACCTCACCGGCCAGCCGCGCCAGCTCGACGCTTCGGTGCAGCAGCCGCTCCGCACCGGCGCGGTCGAGACCGCGCTCGGCGAAGCCCTCGAACGACGCCTGGTAGCTGGCGGTGGTGGCGATGTCGGCGCCAGCCCGGTAGAACGCGGCGTGCGCGGCGACGATCTCCTCCGGGGCGTCGGTCAGCAGGCGTGCTGACCACAGCGCGTCGGCGAGCTCGTGCCCCATCGCCTCCAGCTCCGTGGCCAACCCGCCGTCGAGCACCAGCGGCCGATCGACCCTGAATCCCTGCATGCCGTCCAGGGTAGTGGTGTTCCGGAGGGCGGACCCCATTGAAACCCGGCGTGGGGAGATCCAAATTTCGCGCGAAATTCGACGCGGAGACTTCGGACTCGAATTTCGCGCGAAATTGTGAGCGGTCAGCCCTTCACGCTGCCCGCCGCCAACCCGGAGACCAGGAAGCGCTGCACGGCGTAGAACACGATCACCGCCGGAATCGCCACCAGAACCGACGCCGCCGCCAGATGACCCCACTCCGCCCGGTTCTGCTGGACGAAGACCTGCAACCCCACCGCGAGCGTCTTGGACTCGTCGGCGGCCGACAGGAACGCCGAGGCGAAGGCGACCTCGCTCCAGGCGACGATGAACGAGTAGAAGCCGGTCACCGCCAGGCCCGGCCGAGCCAGCGGCAGCACCAGCCGCCAGAACACGCCGAGCGGCGAGAGCCCGTCGACCCGGCCGGCCTCGTCGATGTCGGCCGGGATCCCGTCGAAGTAGCCCTTGAGCATGAACGTGCAGAACGGGATCGCGGTGCTGCAGTAGACCAGCACGAGCCCGAGCGCGCTGCCCTGCAACCCCAGCGTGAGCAGGATGTTGTACAGCGGCACAATCAGCACCGCGAACGGGAACATCTGCACGACCAGGAACGACAGCAGCAGCCAGTGCCTGCCGGGGAACCGGAACCGGCTCAGCGCGTAGGCGGTGGTCGCCGCCAGCAGCACGCCGAGCACGGTGGTCAGCGCCGCGATCAGCACCGAGTTGCCGAACCACGCCAGGAACGAGCCCTTCGCGCCGGTGAGCACGTCGGTGTAGTTGACCAGGCTGGAGTCGTTGAACAGCGACGGCGTCGCCTCGATCGCCTTCGCGTCCGGCTTGAACGACACCACCACGACCCAGAACACCGGGAACACCGCGATCAGCGAGGCCACGCTCAGCGCGCCGTGCAACCCGATGCTCGCCAGGGTCGAGCGGCGGCCCCGACCGCGCGGTTGCGCAGCGGCCGAGGACGCCCGCAGGGACGCTGCGTCGATGCTCATCAGAGCTCCTGTCCCTGCCGCGCCATCGCGCGGCGGTAGATCGCGGCGAAGACCAGCAGCACCGACAGGATCAGCACGCCGTAGGTGGAGGCGATCGCGTAATCCCTGGTGGCGCCGGAGAAGAACCGCTCGAAGGCGTAGGTCACCAGAATCCGGGTGTGCGGGTTGTTGCCGGTGATCAGGTAGATGACCGGGAACATGTTGAACGTCCAGATCACCCCGAGCAGCACCACGCTGCTCGACACCGGGCGCAGCCCCGGCAGCGTCACGTTGACGAACCGCTGCCAGGGCGTGGCCCCGTCCATCTCGGCGGCCTCGTAGAGGTCCGACGGGATGGCCTGCAGCCCGCCGAGCAGGGCGACCATCATGAACGGCACGCCCAGCCACACGTTGACCACGATCACCGACACCAGCGCCAGGTCCGACTGCCCGAGCCACACCTGACCGGGCAGCCCCAAGGTCTCCAGCACCCAGTTGAGCAGGCCGTAATCGGCGTTGAGCAGGTACCGCCAGGCGAAGGCGCTGATGAACACCGGCACCGCCCACGGCAGGATCAGCAGGACCCGGTACAGCCCGCGCCCGCGCATCCGCCGGTTGAGCAGCATCGCCAGGCCCAGCCCGATGCCGTAGTGGCAGACCACGCACGCGAAGGTCCAGATCACGGTGCGCACCAGCGTCGCCCAGAACGAGCCGAACGCCGCCGAGCCGGACAGCACGTTGAGGTAGTTGTCCCACCCGACGAAGGAGTAGCGCGCCTCGCGGTCCAGGACCGGGTTGGCGATGTTGGTGTCGTTGATGTCGGTGAACCCGAAGTGCACGCCCTGCAGCAGCGGCAGCACGACCAGCAGCGCGAGGACGGCGACCACCGGCAGCACCATCGCGTAGCCGAACCAGTACCGCGCGAGGAAGTTCCGCATGATCAGCGCTTCGCGTAGTCGGTGAGGATCGTGCTCTGGTAGGTCTGCGCCAGCTCGTCCAGCGCGGCCTGGGTCTGCTTGCGGCCGGACAGGACGTCGCCGTAGGCGGTCTGCAGCGGCTCCAGCAGTTCGCTGTTCTGCGGGATCCACGCGCGGCTGTGCGTGGTCGCCGCCAGCGGGCGGAACGCGGTGACGATCGGGTTGGCCGCCACCGCCGGGTCGTCGTAGGCGGACTTGCGGGTGGGCAGCAGACCCAGCTCCGCGGCGATCTTCGCCTGGCCGGCGGTGCTGCTCATGCAGGCGACGAACTTCTGCGAGGCCTCGGTGGCGTCGCTGCCCTGCCGGATCACGTAGTCGTGGCCGCCCACCGGCGACGGGGTCGCCGAGCCGGGAACCGGTGCGATGCCCAGGTTGGCGGGGTCGGCGAACTCCTGGGAGGCGGTGAACTCCGAGACCGCCCACGGGCCGTCGATGACCATGGCCGTCTCGCCGGTGGTGAAGGCGGTCTTCATGCTGGTGTAGGAGTTGGGCTGGTCGAGCGAGGTGCGGGCGGCCTTGGCGTCGAGCAGGTCCTTGGCGACCTGCACGCCGCGCACGGTCTCCGGGGAGTTGACGGTGATCATCCGGGCGTCGGAGTTCACCAGGTCACCGCCGTGGGTGTAGATGAACGGCAGCGCGTAGTACTCGTCGTTGTTGAGGAACAGCGCGTTCTCGCCGCCCAGCTTCGGGGCGACGGCCTTGAGCTCGTCCCAGTTCTGCGGTGGTTCCACGCCGGCGGCGTCGAGCTTGCGCTTGTTGTAGAACAGCGCGAGCGCGTCGGTGACCTGCGGGACGGCGTAGGTCTTGCCCTCGAACTTCGTCGATTCCAGCGTGTTCGGCAGGAAGTCGTCGGTGTCGGTGACCAGCGGCGTGCCGGAGAGGTCCTGGATGAGGCCGGCCTGCGCGAGCTGCGAGACCCAGCCGACGTCGGCGCGCAGCACGTCGGGGCCTTGCCCGCCTTGCGCCGCGGTCTTGTAGTTGTTCAGCGCCTGGTCGAAGGCCACCGTCTCCACTCGCACCTGGTAGCCGCCGGTGCGGCCGCACTCCCGGGCGACTTCGCTGAACACCGCGCTTTCCGCTGATCCGCTGGTGTCCCAGTACACGACCTGGTTCGCGTCGCCTGCCGAGCCGCCGCACCCGGTGAGGGTGAGGGCTCCGACCAGGCCCAGGGCAGCGATGACCGTGGCCTTGGGTCTCATTTCCAGACCTCCCGTTGTGCAAATATTTGCAACCGACTGGCGTTAGATTGCATACCCAGAATGTGAATCGCGTCAAGATGTTCGAGCAGAAATGGACATGCTCCGGCAACCGGCAAAGCCATGCCATTGCAAATTATTGCTGCGCCGTGCAGTATCGTGTCGGGAACCATCGCGAGTGGGAGGAGTCCGGCGTTGGCGGGTCTGGCCGAGATCGCGGAAGCGGCCGGGGTGAGCGTGTCCACGGTGAGCCGCGTGCTCAACCGCAAGTCCGGCATCGCCGAGGAGACCCGGCAGCGCGTGCTCGACGTGCTCAACCAGCTGCCGCACACCGCCCGGGGCGTCGGCGCCCTGCGGCGCACGGGAGTGATCGGCCTGCTGGTGCCGGAGCTGTCCAACCCGGTGTTCCCCGCCTTCGCCGAAGCGCTGGAAAGCCGTGCCTCGCAAGCGGGTTACGCCTCGCTGCTGTGCAACACGCGCGCGGCGATGAGCGAGCGGGAGTACGTCCAGATGCTCCAGGCGCGCGGTGTGGAGGGCATGATCTTCGTGTCGCCGGAGATCGCCAACCCGGACAACGACGAGCGCCGCACCCGCGGCTACTACGAGAAGCTGGCGCGCGAGGGCATCCGGATGGTGTTCGTCAACGGCGGTGCCCCGAGCCTGGACGTCCCGGACATCACCGTCGACGAGCACCTCGCCGGTCACACCGCGGCGCGGCACCTGCTGGAGCTGGGGCATCGCCGCATCGGATTCGTCAGCGGCCCGTCGCGCGCACTGCCCTCCCGGCTCAAGCGCGCGGGCTGGGCCACAGCCCTGGAGGAGGCCGGTGTCGAACCGGCGGCTGAACTCGTCGCGCACGGCTCGTTCTCCGCCGAAGGCGGCGCGGAGGCGATGTCCCGGCTGCTCGACGGTCCGCAGCCCGCGGCGGTGCTGTGCTCGTCGGACGTGATGGCGCTGGGCGCGATGGGGGAGGCCAAGAGACGCGGGTTGAGCACGCCGGAGGACGTCTCGGTGGTCGGCTTCGACGACATCCCGCTGGCCGCCTACTGCCAACCGGCGCTGACGACCCTGGCCCAGCCCATCCGCGACATGGCCGCCGCGGCCGTCGACGAGCTCTTGCGCCAGCTCGATCCCGACGGCGACGAGCGCGGTTCGACCAGCTTCAGCCGCATGTTCCGGCCCAGCCTGATCGTCCGGGAATCCACTCGGGAGCGTTGAGCCCGCACTCCGGAAAGGGAGCAGCATGTCTTGGTGGCGTGACGCCGTGGTGTACCAGATCTACGTGCGCAGCTTCGCCGACGGCGACGGCGACGGCGACGGGATCGGCGACCTCGCCGGAGTGCGGGAGCGCCTGCCGCACCTCGTGGAGCTGGGCGTCGACGCGATCTGGCTGACCCCGTTCTACCCCTCGCCGATGGCCGACGGCGGCTACGACGTCGCCGACCACTGCGACGTCGACCCGCTCTTCGGCGACCTCGACGACTTCGACGCCCTGCTGACCCAGGCCCACGACGCCGGCCTGCGGGTGCTGGTCGACGTCGTCCCGAACCACACCTCCGACCAGCACGCGTGGTTCACCGAGGCGCTGGCCGCCGAGCCGGGTTCGGCCGAACGCGACCGCTACCTGTTCCGCGAGGGACGCGGCGACGAGCCGCCGAACGACTGGGAATCGATCTTCGGCGGGCCGGCCTGGACCCGGTTGCCCGACGGGCAGTGGTACCTGCACCTGTTCGCGCCGGAACAGCCGGACCTGAACTGGCGGAACCCGCAGGTGCGCGCGGACTTCCGCAAGGTGCTCAAGTTCTGGCTGGACCGCGGCGTCGACGGTTTCCGCATCGACGTCGCGCACGGCATGATCAAGCACCCCGACCTGCCCGACACCGGTCGCAGCGAGCAGATCTCCCTGCTGGGGAAGGGTGAACTGCCGTACTTCGACCAGGACGAGGTGCACGAGATCTACCGCGACTGGCGCGCGCTGCTCGACTCCTACTCGGGCGGGCGGATCGGCGTCGCCGAAGCCTGGGCGTCCACCCAGGAGCGACTGGCCCGCTACGTCCGGCCCGACGAGCTGCACCAGGCGTTCAACTTCGCGCTGCTGGAGGCGCCCTGGTCGGCGGAGGACTTCGGGAAGGTCGTCACCGAATCCCTGGCCACCACCGCTCGAGTCGGTGCGACCACCACGTGGGTGCTGGGCAACCACGACGTCCAGCGCCCGGTGACCCGCTACGGCGACGGCGAGCTCGGCCTGTCGCGCGCCCGCGCGGCGGCGCTGTTCAGCTTCGCCCTGCCCGGCTCCGTCTACGTCCACCAGGGCGAGGAACTGGGACTGCCCGAGGTGCTGGACCTGCCCGACGAGGTTCGCCAGGACCCGATCTGGGCCCGGTCCGGCGGCACCGACGTCGGCCGCGACGGCTGCCGCGTGCCGCTGCCGTGGTCCGGTGGCGAGCCGCCGTTCGGCTTCGGCCCCGGCGGGAGCTGGCTCCCCGCACCGGAGGAGTGGGCGTCGTCCACGGTCGAGGCTCAGCGCGCCGCCCCGGGTTCGGTGCTGCGGCTCTACCGCTCGGCGCTGGCGCTGCGCCGCGCACTGGCCGTCCTCGGCGACGGGGAGCTGACCTGGCTGGACGCTCCGGAGCAGGTGCTGGCGTTCGCCCGCGAGCCGGGTTTCGCGTGCGCCACCAACTTCGGCGACACCTCGGTCGACCTCGACCTCCCCGGTGACCTGCTGCTCCGCAGCGACGGCGCCGAGGTCTGGACGGGCGAGCTGCCGCCGAACACAACCGCATGGCTGGAGTTCGGGAAGAAGTAACCAAGAATCGTCCTAGTGGGTCTATTTCTGCCCGAATGACCGTGGTCGCATGTGAGTCACCAACGACACGGAGGTGACTCGCATGATGCGACGATTAGCAACGACCATGGCAGCGGCGGCGCTGTCCGCCGTCGCCGTGGTCGGTTCCCAGGCGCCGGCGTCCGCCGCGCCGAACTTCCAGGTGCCCTTCAAGTGCGGTGTCGAGGTCACGGCCGCCACCTTCAGCGGGCACAGCCCGGCCAACTCGGTCGACTTCCAGCGCGAGGGCATCACCGGCATGGCGGTCCTCGCTTCCGCCGGAGGCACCGTGACCAGGTCGGAGAACGAAGGCGACACCAGCTACGGCCGGTGGATCGAACTCGACCACGGCAACGGCTGGCGCACCCGCTACGCCCACCTGTCCAGCCAGGCCGTCTCGGTCGGCGAGAAGGTGTCGGCGGGCGGCAAGATCGGCGAGGCCGGCGCCACCGGCGGAGTCACCGGCCCCCACCTGCACTACGAGCAGATCCTCGACGGCGCCGACCGCAAGGTCGTCCTCAACGGCAAAGCCGTCCCGTACTACGACCACACCCCGTTCACCAGCAAGAACAACTGCTGACCTCCCCTGGGGCCACGAGAACGGCCGGTCCGCCCCCAGCGAGGTGGACCGGCTCGTTCAGGCGCTTGCGGCTGAATCGCTCTGGTCGAAGCGCACCACCAGTTCGACGCCCAATGCGTGCGCGAGCCGATCAAGAATCGGAATGGTCGGGACCGTGCCGCCGGCTTCGAAGCGAGCTACCGCGGGCTGGGACATCCCGGCGGCCTCAGCGAGTTGGCTCTGCGTCCACGATCGCTCTTCGCGGAGCTCGCGCGTGGCCTTGCCGAGTTCGTACGCGATTCGGGTTGCTTCGTACGCCTCGGCGGCGCCCGGCTCCTTCATGCGGCGTTCGCGCAGAGACTCCCAATCCGTCCTGGCCACTGTCCCCTCACTCCCCAACATGCTCATCCACCACCGTGTGCACGTCGTTCATGCACTGGCGAAACGCTCGCCAGGCCCGCTCGATCTCCCGTGACTCCCGCATTCTGGTCTTGCGGAACGCGGTGAGCAGAATGATCCGCCTGCCAGATGCGATCCAGTAGGTGATCCGAACTGCGTCGCCGTCCAGGTGGAACCTGAGTTCTCGCAGGTTGCCGTGAAGTTGTTTTGTGTATGGCTCGCTGAGTAATGGTCCGTGCTCGGCTAGAAGTTCGATGTAGAAGGCCGCTGTGTTGAAGTGCGCAGTGGTGAGCCCTTCCAGCCACCTTCGAACTCCCGGCTCGAGCTCTACCGTACCCCAGGACATAACATCGATGGTATAAGTCGGTCTGTTTCACCATCGGGCGATATGAAACGGCCGGTCCACCTCCAGGGAGGCGGACCGGCCGTTCTGCTGGCTCGTGGTCAGAGGCGCACGGGGTAGTGCGGTTCCGGGACCTCGGGGGAGAGGCGGCCTTCGATGAAGATGGCGTGCCAGAGCATGAAGACCAGCAGGGCCCAGAGGCGGCGGCTGTGGTCGAGGACGCCGGAGCGGTGCTCCTCCAGCAGTTGCAGGATCGCGCGGCGGTCCAGCAGGTGATCGGTCTGGGACTGCTGGATGATGTTGCGCGCCCAGTCGTGCATCTCGTCCTTGAGCCAGAGCCGGATCGGCACCGGGAAGCCGAGCTTGCGCCGGTTGAGCACGTGCGCCGGGACGACCTGGTACAGCGCCTGGCGCAGTGCGTACTTGGTGGTCTCGCTGGTGATCTTCTGCTCCAGCGGCACCGTGCTGGCCACCCGGAAGACCTCGTTGTCGAGGAACGGGACCCGCAGCTCCAGCGAGTTGGCCATCGTCACCTTGTCGGCCTTGACGAGGATGTCGCCGCGCAGCCACGTGAACAGGTCCACGTGCTGCATCCGGGTCACCGGGTCCCAGTCCTTCGACAGGCTGTACGGGCCGCCGGTGACGTCCTTGTGCGACACGCCCGGGTCGAAGGCGCGCATGATGTTGCGCAGCTGGTCGTCCCGGAAGATGCGCGCGTTGCCGTAGTAGCGCTCCTCCAGGTCCAGCGAACCGCGGCGCAGCAGGTCCTTTCCGCGCACGCCCTCCGGGATGTGGCTGGAGACCTTGCCCATCGCCTTGCGCAGCGCGCCCGGCACCTTCTCGAACGGCGCCAGCGACAGCGGCTCGCGGTAGATCGTGTAGCCGCCGAACAGCTCGTCGGCGCCCTCACCGGAGAGCACCACCTTCACGTGCTGGCGGGCCTCGCGGGCGATGAACCACAGCGGGACCAGCGCCGGGTCGGCCACCGGGTCGTCGAGGTACCAGATGATCAGCGGCAGCGCCTCCATCATCTCCTCGGCGGAGACGGTGCGGACCACGTGCTTGACGCCGATCGCCGCGGCCGACTCGGCGGCCACGTCCACCTCCGAGTAGCCCTGCCGCTCGAAACCGGTGGTGAAGGTGATCAGGTTCGGGTTGTGCTCCTTGGCCAGCGCCGCGATCGCGGTGGAGTCGATGCCGCCCGACAGGAACGAGCCGACCGTCACGTCCGCGCGCATGTGCTTGGCGACCGAGTCGCGCATCACATCGACGATCTCGTTCTGCAGCCGCCGCACGTCGGCGTCGGTGTTGGCCGGGCGCGGCCGGAAGTTCGGCTGGAAGTACCGCTCGGTCACCAGCTGCCCGCCGGGCGAGACGGTGAACGAGGTGCCCGACTCGATCCGGCGGATCTGCCGGTGCAGCGACTCGGGCTCCGGCACGTACTGGAGGACGAAGTAGTGCTGCAGCGCCTTGTGATCGAGCTCCTCGCCGATCTTGAGCGTGTTGGCCAGGCTGAGCAGGCTCTTCTTCTCACTGGCGAAGGCAGTGCCGCCGGGGCCGGTGGCGTAGAACAGCGGCTTGATGCCGAACGGGTCGCGCGCGCCGTAGACTACCCTGCGCTCGCTGTCCCAGATCATGAACGCGAACATGCCGCGCAGCCGACCGACCGACCGCGGGCCCATGTAGTGGTAGGCGGCGACGATGACCTCGGTGTCCCCGTCGGTGGCGAACCGGGCGCCGTACTGCTCGATGAGCTCGGCGCGCAGCTCCAGGTAGTTGTAGATCTCACCGTTGAACGTGATGGTGTAGCGCCGCGGGTTCTCCGGCGGGCCCCAGGTCAACGGCTGGTGGGAGTGCTCAAGGTCGATGATGGACAGCCGGTTGAAGCCGAGGACGACCTCACCGCCCTGCCACGTGTCGCTCTCGTCCGGCCCCCGGTGTCGTTGACAGGGCAGCGCGTTGGCCACGGCGTTCACGCTGTAACCGGCAGATTCTTCAGTGGGACAGATGAGTCCAAGCAGGCCGCACACGCGTCTCGTGCACCTCTCCGAGTCGGGGGGAAAAGGCTGGCTCCAGTATGCAGAACCTCGGCCCGCGCGCTGCACGTGCGTGCGGGGAGTGCTCCGTGGTCGTTTTGCGTGGCGGTGCGGCTCCGGTACTTCGAGATGAGCCCTGAGCGAACGATCGACGCCCCCGGAGCAGTATCGCGGCTACACCTGGGCTAGGCTCTGCCCAGGATTCCGGCGGCGGATCTGCGGTTGCCTGCGGGTGGACCGGGGATCGACCAAGCCGCTTCGGTGAGTTTTGCACGAGGAGGCGTCGCGCAGTGGGCCTGAAGGAGGGGACCCGAGTGCCACGGCTGGTCAAGGTCGCTGGTCTGATCGGCCTGGTTGGTGTCGCGGCCACTGGCTGCACGACCGACGAGGTCCTGCGGTTCGGATGGCCAGAGGGTGTCACCCCGCAGGCCGAGGCGATGCGGAACCTGTGGACCTGGTCGGTGATCGCAGCACTCGCGGTCGGTGTGTTGGTGTGGGGACTGATCTTCTGGTCGGTCGCTTTCCACCGCAAGAAGAAGAACGACGAGGAGCTGCCGCGTCAGTTCCAGTACAACCTGCCGCTCGAGCTCATCTACACGGCGATTCCGTTCGTGCTGGTGGTCGTGCTGTTCTACTTCACGGCGGTCACGCAGAACACGGTTCTGGCCAAGCCGGCGAAGCCGGACCAGACCGTGAACGTGATCTCGTTCCAGTGGAACTGGGAGTTCAACTACCCCGGTTACAAGACGCCGGACGGGCAGCCGGTGCGCACCGTCGGCAGCAGCAGCGAGATCCCGCTGCTGGTCGTGCCGGTCGGGCAGCGCGTCGAGTACCACATCCGCTCCACCGATGTGATCCACTCGTTCTTCGTCCCGGAGTGGCACTTCAAGCGGGACACCTTCCCGTACCCGGAGAAGAACAACCAGGACAACGTCTTCCAGAACACCGTTGAGCGGGAAGGCTCGTTCGTGGGCCGGTGCGCCGAGCTGTGCGGCACCTACCACGCGATGATGAACTTCGAGGTCCGGGCGCTTTCGCCTGACAAGTTCGACCGGTACATGCAGCTGCGCACCCAGGTGAACCCGCAGACGGGGCAGACCTACACCGCTGCCGAGGCTCTCGGTGCGATGAACTGCGGTGAGCTGTGCACGCCGCACGCGGTGACCGGTGTTCCGTTCAACACCGACCGCACCGGTGGCGTGCCCTCCGGCATCGGGACGAACAGCTAGGGGTGCCCTCGACAGGGCGTACGGCGTGAGAGCGAGGACTCCATGAAGGTCGAATCGAAGATCTTCAACATCATCACCGTTTTCTTCTTCCTGTCCGCAGTCGTCTACGGCGTCTGGGCCAAGGAGCCGGTGGGCACCGTGGCGCTGGTCCTGGTCGGCGGCCTGTCCTTGATCATCGGCAGCTACTTCTCCTTCGTGGCTCGCCGGATCGAGGAGCGTCCCGAGGACAACCCGGACGCGGAGATCAGCGACGGTGCTGGTGAGCTGGGCTTCTTCAGCCCGGGTAGCTACTGGCCCGTCGGCCTGGCCGCCGGTGCGGCGTTCGCGGGCATCGCCCTGGCGTTCTTCCACGTCTGGATGATCGTGCTCGCGGTCGGCTTCTTGCTGATCATGGTCGCCGGGCTGGTGTTCGAGTACCACACCGGTCAGAGCAGCCACTGACGCAGAACGTGAAAGGCCCCTCGGTCGCGACCGAGGGGCCTTTTCGCATCTAGGATCTCGTCCGACGAACAACCACGCAGCAGGAGGTTCTCCCTCGTGATCACCGCCATCGTGCTGATCCAGACCGCCGCCGACCGCCTCACCGAGGCGGCTCAGGAGATCGCCGACATCGACGGCGTCGACGAGGTCTACTCCTGCGCGGGTGATGTCGACCTGATCGCGATGCTCCGCGTCGCCAAGCACGAGCACCTCGCGGACATCGTCCCCGGCAAGATCAACAAGGTGGCCGGAGTCCAGGACACCGACACCCACATCGCCTTCCGCTCGTACTCCCGCAAGGACGAAGAAGCCGCCTTCTCCATCGGCCTCGAAGAGGAGTAGGGGCCGACCTTCGTGGTCGTTTTGCTTTGCGGTGCGGGTGGCGGAAACCCCCGAAGGGGAGAGCGCAGCGGCTCCGTGGACTCCGGGCGCCACTCCTGATGCATGCCGCTTACCCGGGGTGTGGACATCGGCGTCGCGGCGTCCTCGCCACGAAGCCGCTCAGAACCCCGGGCGGTGCAGGTTGCTCAGGTGGTGAAGGCGAAAGCGACTTCGTCGCTTGCCTGACGTTGGGTGTTTCAGGCTTCAGCGGAGTTCGGTGCAGAGGGTCGTCCAGCGGTCCAGGAGGGCTGCTGCGGCGCCTGAGTCGATGGCCTCGGCCACTCGGGTCAGGCCGGCCTCGAACTGCGTCCGCAGGTCGGCTCCGGGGCCGTCGTAGGCGACGCAGGCTCCTGCCGCGTTGAGCAGGACCGCGTCGCGGACCGGGCCGGTGGCGCCCGCCAGGAGGTCGCGGACGACCTCGGCGTTGTCCTTCGCGTCGCCGCCCTGCAGGTCCTCCGGGCGGCTGCGGGCGATGCCGAAGTCCTGCGGGTCCAGCGCGTCCTCGCGAACCGTGCCGTCGTTGACCACCCAGAGCGTGCTGGCGGCCGTGGTGGTGATCTCGTCCATGCCGTCGTCGCCGCGCACCACCAGCGCCGCGTTGCCGCGCGCGGCGAACACGTCGGCGACCACCGGCGCCATCCGGCGGTCCGCGCAGCCGATCAGGCCCGCGGCGGGTCGAGCCGGGTTGGTCAGCGGGCCCAGCACGTTGAACGCGGTCGGGATGCCGATCTCGCGTCGCGGGGCTCCGGCGTGCTTGAACGCGGGGTGGAAGACCGGCGCGAAGCAGAAGCCGATGCCGACCTCCTCCACGCAGCGCGCCACGGCGGCCGGCGGCAGGTCGATCGCCACGCCGAGCTCTTCGAGCACGTCGGCCGTGCCGCACTTCGACGAAGCCGCGCGGTTGCCGTGCTTGACCACGGTCACCCCGGACGCGGCCAGCACGATCGAGGCCATGGTGGAGATGTTCACGCTGCCGCTGCGGTCACCACCGGTGCCGACGATGTCGACCGCGCGCTGGGTGATGTCCAGCGTGCGGGCGTGCTGGAGCATCGCGTCGGCCATGCCGCGCACCTCTGCGGCCGTCTCGCCCTTGGCGCGCAGCGCCACCACGAAGCCCGCCACCTGGGCCGGTGTCGCCTCGCCCGACATGATCAGGTCCATGGCCCAGGCGGTGTCCTCCGCGGACAGGTCCGTACCCGCGACCAGGCTGCCCAGCAGCCCTGCCCAACTTCCCGCCATGGTTCCCACGATCTACTCCGTCGGTTCGGCTGTCCAAGGAAAACTATCGTGCCGCCGCGCACGCCTCCTGATCTGCCCGATATGGCATGTATCGCAGGCACCGGCCGGAGATCAGCGGAAACCGGAACGCGGAATTCCGCTGAGGACCGGCCGATGCCTGCGCGGACCGGGTTGCCTCGCCGCCCTCGCGGCCGGGCGAGGGTCAGGCCGGGACGGGCTTGCCCTGGGTGCGCAGGACCTCGGCGACGGTCTCGGCGGAGGCCAGCGGGTCCAGCGGGTGCACCAGGACCGCGTCGGCCTGCGACCAGGTGGCGAGCCACCGGTCGTCCTTGCGGCGGACCGCCACGACCACCGGCGGGCACTGGGCGATCTCGTTCTTGAGCTGCCTGGACACGCCCATGCCGCCGGTCGGCTGCGCTTCGCCGTCCAGGATCAGCAGGTCGACCTTGCCCGCGTCGACCTCGCTGAGGACGTCGGCGACTGTGCTCGCCTCGACGTAGTGCAGCCGGTCCAGATCGGGTGCCGGGCGCCGCCCGACGGCGTTGATGATCGCCTCCCGGACCTCGGCGCGGTGGCTGAACACGAGAACGTTCGTTGTTGCGGTGCTCATCACTGGCTCCTCGGCGAGCTTGCGGACACCCGCACCCGATCTGCGCAGCACGGGGCATTAACAGGTCCGAATGCTAGCCTCCCGAGCGGGTGTGACAGTAGCCACCCGGCCGGATTCGATCATTCGGACCCGGGTTGCAGTGCGTCCCAGCCGAAGGTCTCGCCGCCGTGCCGTTGCGCCAGACCGGCCATCCGGGACGTCTCCTGTGAGCAATGCAACGCATCCAATCGCTGCACACGGAGCGCAACCAACGGGGTCAAACCGGGCACGCTGAGGTCATCTCCGCGGCCTCCTGGGCGCAATGTCCACTTGTCCGAGGCCAGCAAGGCCCTCGCGGTGTCGACAGCGTCACCGGGAAGTGCCAGGTGGTGGCGCAGCACCGCCGGGTCCTCCGGCTTCCACCCGGTGGCCCTGGCCAGCGCCGTCGACGCGGCCTCGGTGTCGTCGTAGGACCACACCACCACCTGTAATCCGGGGTCATCGATGCTGATCACGGGCTTGTCGCGGTCGGTCCGGCGGAGTCCCAGCACGCTCAGAGCGGACCGAAGAGTTTTCACGTTGAGTTACCTCCAGATCGCAATCCGATCACCTCGCGGCCGTAGGGGAGGACCCGAAGGCGCGAGGGGAAAAGCTGCAAGACATAATGCGTCGCGTGACAACGGCAGCGCCCTCAATCAGTCAACGCGTGCACTCGCTGAACCGACCCAACATGGTCAGCGTCGGCACCATCGTTTGGTTGGCCAGCGAGCTGATGTTCTTCGCTGGACTCTTCGCCATGTTCTTCACGGTGAAGGCGCAGAACGAGGGCGCGTGGCCACCACCGCCCACTCACCTGAACCTCCCGTATGCCCTCCCGTTCACGGTCATCCTGGTGGCGTCTTCGTTCACCTGCCAGTGGGGCGTGTTCGCGGCGGAGCGGGGTGACGTCTTCGGTCTCCGCCGGTGGTACGTGATCACGCTGATCATGGGCACGGTCTTCGTGCTCGGGCAGGCCGGTGAGTACTTCCAGTTGGTCACCGAGCACGCGACCACGATCGCGTCGTCGGCCTACGGAACGGTCTTCTACATGACGACCGGCTTCCACGGGCTGCACGTCATCGGCGGGCTGGTCGCGTTCGTCTTCCTGATCATCCGGACGAAGCTCAGCAAGTTCACGCCGGCTCAAGCCATCGCAGCGATCGTCGTGTCGTACTACTGGCACTTCGTGGACATCGTGTGGATCGGCCTCTTCGCCGTGATCTACCTCGTCCCGTGATCGCTCCTCCAGCGAGGAACCTCGATCGCCTGGCACGAACGAGGCCGAAACGAACACCCCGAACCGGACAGCAAGGGTTGCCGCACTCATGACCACCACTAAGAAACGGAACCGCGCGGGCTCGAAGCTCAAGCGGCGGATCTCCGGTGTACTGGCGCTGGGCATTGCGTTGGTGGGTGCCGGTGGGCTGTACACCGTCCTGACTCCCGAGCCGCAGACCGCGCACGCCGCAGCGGACCCGGCACTGGTGAGGCAGGGCGAGCAGCTCTACAACAACGCCTGCATCAGCTGCCACGGATCCAACCTGCAGGGCGTGCAGGACCGTGGTCCCAGCCTGACGGGCGTCGGCGAAGCCGCAGTGCACTTCCAGGTCGCCACCGGCCGCATGCCGATGGTCCGGCAGGAAGCTCAGGCGGTGCGCAAGCCGCCGAAGTTCAGCCCGGAGGAGATCGACGCGCTGGGCGCGTACGTGCAGACCTACGGCGGTGGCCCGGAGGCGCAGAAGCAGTCCGGTCAAGCGCTGCAGGGCGGCGACCCCGCGCGCGGTGGCGAGCTCTACCGCCTCAACTGCTCGTCCTGCCACAACTTCACCGGACGAGGCATCGCGATGTCCTCCGGCAAGTTCGCGCCGAACCTGGACCAGGCGACCGAGCAGGACATCTACCACGCGATGCTCACCGGGCCGCAGAACATGCCCAAGTTCTCGGACCGGCAGCTCACGCCGGAAGAGAAGAAAGACATCATCGCCTACGTCAAGTCCGTGACCAACGGCAACAACAACCCGGGCGGCAACTCCCTCGGCGGCTACGGCCCCGGACCGGAAACGGTGATCGCCTGGGTCGTCGGACTCGGAGCGCTGATCGGCCTCACCCTGTGGATCGGAGCCAGGGCATGAGTGAGCAAGAGAACAAGGACTACACCGAGGCCGAGCTGGCCGAGATGAGCCGCGACGAGAAGATGCGGCTCGGTCTCGCCCTCGACGACGTCGAGCTGGTCGAGTACCGGGACAACTTCCCGGTCAGCGGGACCCGCGCCGAGCGACGTGCCGAGCGCAACATCGCCGCCTGGTTCATGCTGGCCGGCCTGTCCGCGCTGGCCTTCATCGCGGTGTTCATCTTCTGGCCGTGGGGCTACCAGCCCTCGACCGATCCGACCGCGCACTTCATCTACTCGCTGTACAACCCGCTGATCGGTTTCTTCCTCGGCCTGTCGATCCTGGCCGTCGGCATCGGCGTCGTGCAGTACCAGAAGAAGTTCATCCCGCACGAGGTCGCGGTGCAGCAGCGCCACGACGGCCACGGGTCCAGCGAGGTCGACCGGCAGACGACCGCCGCGATCCTGGCCGACGCGGGCAACCGCAGCGGCATCGCCCGCCGCAAGATGATCACGCGCACCGCGGGCTTCGGCCTGGGTGCCTTCGGCCTCGGCGCCGGCGTGTTCGCGCTCGGCGGCATGGTGCGCAACCCCTGGGCCGAGGAGGGCCAGGAGTCGCTGCTGCACACCGGCTGGATGCCGGAGCACCCCGGTGAGAAGATCTACCTGCGTCGCGACACCGGCAACCCGCACGACGTCTCGCTGCTGCGGCCCGAGGACATCGACGCCGGTGGCTTCGAGACCGTCTTCCCGTTCCGGGAAGCCTGGCGGCACGACGAGCACGAGCTGATCACCTCGATGCGCAAGGGCGACGCGCCGGTCATGCTGATCCGGCTCCGCCCCGGCAGCAAGCCGCTCAAGCGCAAGGGGCAGGAAGACTTCAACTACGGCGACTACTACGCCTACTCGAAGATCTGCACCCACCTGGGCTGCCCGACGTCGCTGTTCGAGCAGCAGACCGGCCGCCTGCTCTGCCCGTGCCACCAGTCGCAGTTCGACGTGGTCAACACCTATGCGAAGCCGGTGTTCGGCCCGGCCACGCGTGCCCTGCCCCAGCTGCCGATCACGGTGGACGAGGACGGCTACTTCGTGGCGAAAGGCGACTTCATCGAGCCCGTCGGTCCGGCGTACTGGGAGCGTAAGTCATGAGTTCGATCACCACGCCCACGAAGGGAGAGAGCAAGCTGTACGGCAAAGTCGCGCACGCCGCCGACGAGCTGGACACGCGGTACCGCTTGGCTCCCGGCATGCGGCGGCAGCTGAACAAGGTCTTCCCGACGCACTGGTCGTTCCTGCTCGGCGAGATCGCGCTCTACACGTTCATCCTGCTGCTGATCACGGGCACGTACCTGGCGTTCTTCTTCGACCCCTCCATGCAGGAGGTCGAGTACCAGGGCCTGTACACCAACCTGCGCGGCGTGGAGATGTCGCGGGCGTTCGAGAGCACGCTGGACATCTCCTTCGAGGTCCGCGGTGGTCTGTTCGCCCGCCAGCTGCACCACTGGGCGGCGCTGCTGTTCATGGCGTCGATGGTGGCGCACATGCTGCGCATCTTCTTCACCGGTGCGTTCCGGCGCCCGCGTGAGACGAACTGGATGATCGGCGTCACGCTGTTCATCCTCGGCATGTTCGAGGGCTTCACCGGCTACTCGCTGCCGGACGACCTGCTGTCGGGCACCGGTGTTCGCATCGCCTCCGGCATCACCATGTCGGTCCCGGTGCTGGGCACCTGGGTGCACTGGATCCTGTTCGGCGCCGAGTTCCCCGGCACCGACCTGATCCCGCGGTTCTACTTGTTCCACGTGTTCCTGCTGCCGGGTCTGATCCTGGGTCTGGTCGCGGCGCACCTGGCGCTGGTCTGGTACCAGAAGCACACCCAGTTCCCGGGCGTGAAGCGCACCGAGAGCAACGTGGTCGGCGTCCGGATCATGCCGGTGTTCGCGGTCAAGGCCGGGGCCTTCTTCGCGATGGTCGTCGGCGTCTGCGCGATCATGGCCGGTGTCTTCCAGATCAACCCGATCTGGAACCTCGGCCCGTACATCGCCTCGCAGATCTCCGCCGCGTCGCAGCCCGACTGGTACATGATCTGGACGGACGGTTCATCGCGTCTGTGGCCGGCCTGGGAGGTCTACCTGGGACCGTTCACGATCCCGGCGCCGTTCTTCCCGACCGCGCTGTTCATGGGCCTGATCTTCACGGTGGCGATCATGTACCCCGCCATCGAGCGCAAGCTCAGCGGCGACAACGCGCACCACAACCTGCTGCAGCGTCCGCGCGACAACCCGGTACGCACCTCGCTGGGTGCCATGGCGCTGACGTTCTTCATGGTGCTGATGATCTCCGGTACCAACGACATCATCGCCTTCGAGTTCAACATCTCGCTGAACGCGATGACCTGGGCCGGCCGCATCGGCCTGCTGGTGGCGCCGCCGATCGCCTACTGGATCACCTACCGGATGTGCCTGGGTCTCCAGCACGGCGACCGGGAGGTGCTCGACCACGGCGTCGAGACCGGCATCATCAAGCGGCTCCCGCACGGTGAGTTCATCGAGGTCCACCAGCCGCTCGGCCCGGTGGACGACCACGGCCACCCGGAGGCGCTGCCCTACCAGGGCGCTCCGGTGCCGAAGAAGATGAACCAGCTGGGCGCCGCCGGTCACCCGGTCGAGGGCAGCTTGCTGAAGCCCGACCCGGTCGAGGAGACCGCCGCGCTGGAGCAGGCCCGTCACGACGACGCGGTCCGCGAAGCCGAGGAGCGCACGCAGCTGACCGCCGGCAAGCCTTCGCAGCCGACGGACTGAGCACCGAAGCCGAAACGGCCCGGTACCCCGAGCGGGTGCCGGGCCGTTTCGCGTCTCCGGCGCCGGTTCGCCGCGGTCGGTAGCGTCCGGGCATGGCTACGTTGCAGGATCCGAAGGTCCGCGAGTTCCTCTCCCAGGGCACCCGCACCGGGTTGCTGGGCTTCACCGCCGCCGACGGCCGTCCCCTGGTCGCGCCGGTGTGGTTCGTCGTCGACGGCGACGCGCTGGTGTTCAACACCGGAAAGGACTCTGCCAAGGGCAGGTCTGTCCTCCGCGACCCCAGGTTGGCGCTGTGCGTCGATCTGCCTCAGCCGCCTTACGCGTTCGTGCAGGTCCAGGGCACGGCGGAGGTGTCGGAGGATCCCCAGGAGCTCGTCGACACCGCCACGATGATCGCGGCCCGCTACGTCGGACCGGACAAGGCCGAGGAGTTCGGCCGCCGCAACGGCGTCCCCGGCGAACTCGCGATCCGCCTCCACCCCACCAAGATCAACGCCGCCTTCGACATGACCGGCTGACCCACCCCGAACCCCGAATACCGCCGTGTTCAGGTCCCCGACTACTGCGGTATTCGGGGACCTGATTACCGGAGTTTTCCGGGCGGTGGACGGATTACCGCAGTTTTCGGGGGCCTGATTACCGGAGTATTCGGGGCGGGTCAGTCGATGGCCGCGTAGGGGGTTCGGCCTGTGGTGGCCTTGTCGAGCCACGTCCGCCAGGTGGCCGCTGCGCTCGCGGGCTCGGTCCAGGGAGTGCTGGTGCGGACCAGGCGGGTTCCGCCGGTGGTGAGCCAGCGGTAGATGACGCGGGTCTCGTCGGCGGTGGCGCCGTGGAGGGGGCCGGGGCCGTCGAGGACGGTTTCCGCCGACGCCTGGAGCATGTCGACGACCGGCATCGGCGGGACGCCCCGGCGGGCTATCCCTGCGGACGCGAGACGTCCGTGGCGGATGACCGACAGGTGCCAGCCCCGCCGCCCGTCCGGGCGGGCCGCGACGAGCTCCGGGACCGAGGCGAGCGCGGACAGCCGCTGGCCTCGGTCCAGCGAGCGGACGAGGTCGGCGAGCCGGTCGCGGTGGTTGGCCGCGTCTTCGAAGCGCTCGGTGTCGGAGAGCCGCTGGAGCTCCTCGCGCAACCGCTCCAGGAGGTCTCCGCTGCGTCCGCGGATCACGTCCCGGATGGCGATGACCTCGGGTTCGTACTCCTCGGCGCTCTGCAGCCCGGCGCACGGGGCACCGCACCTGCCCAGCTCGTGCAGCGCGCACGGGCGGATCGGCTTGCGCGGTGAGAGGCGCTCGGTGCAGCGCCGGACGAAGGTCGCCGACTGCAGGGCTTCGACGGCCGCGCTCGCGGCGTGCCGGGAACCGAAGGGCCCCAACGCGTCCTCGCGCGGCGTGCGCACGATCGACAGCCTCGGGAACGCCTCGTCGGTGAGCACCACCCACCACGCGCGCTGCGGGAACTTCGAGCGCCGGTTGTAGCGGGGCTGGTGCGCCGAGAGCAGCCGCAGCTCCCGCACTTCGGCTTCCAGCGGGTGCGCGCACTCGACGTGGTCCACCCGGTCGGCGATGCCGACCATCTCCTTGACGCGGGCCCTGCGCTCGCCCGCGGTGAAGTACTGCCGCACGCGTCGCCTCAGGTCGGACGCGGTGCCGACGTAGAGCACCTCGTCGTTGGGGCCGCGGAAGAGGTAGACGCCGGGGGAGTTGGGCAGCGAGTCGGCCAGGCCGCGCTTGCGCTTCTGCTGCGGGGTGACGTCCGGGAGGTGCCCGAGCAGGTCCTCCAGGCTGCGCACGCCCAGCGGTCCGAGTCGTTCCAGCAGGGCGTGCAGCACGTCGACGGTGGCGCGGGCGTCGTCCAGCGCGCGGTGCACGGGTTCGGTGCGGGCCCCCAGGACGCGGGCCAGCGTGCCGAGCTTGTGGTTGGGCGTCTCGTCACGGGTCAGGACCCGGCGGGCGAGCCGCACGGTGTCGACGACCTGCGGTTTCGGCCATTCCAGTCCGAGCTGTTCGCAGCCGGCCCGCAGGAATCCGAGGTCGAAGGGCGCGTTGTGCGCGACCAGCACCGCGCCCCGGCAGAACTCCAGGAACGCGGGCAGCACGCTGTCCCAGCGAGGTGCGTCGTGCACCATCGCCTCGGTGATGCCGGTGATCGACACGACGGCGGGCGGAATGCCGCGTTCGGGGTTGACCAGGGTTGCGAACTCGCCGAGCACTTCTCCGCCGCGAACCTTCACCGCGCCGATCTCGGTGACGGCGTCGCCCTGCCGGTCACCACCGGTGGTCTCCAGGTCGACCACCACGAACGTCGCCTCCTGCAGCGGGATTTCCTCGCTGACGGCGATCTCGTCGAAGGTCAGTTGGCGGTGCGCGGACATCATCGGCACGTTACGTCCCACTACCGACACCGCCACGCGTGCGTGTGCGCCGAACGACGGCGATTAGCCTGTGGGGATGGCGACACCGAACTCGGGGCCGGACGGTCCCACTCCGGAGGAGTCCGCTGTGGACGGTTCCCAGCAGACTCCCGGTGCCGCGCCTGTCGATCCCGAGGACCTGCCGCCTCCGCTGCGCGCCCGGCTGGCCGACCTGGCCGCGGGCGCGCTCGACGAGATGCGCTCGACCGACGTGCCCGCCGCGCTGCGCCCGGTGGTGCGTTTCGCACCGGCCAAGCGCGCCAAGCTGGGTCAGCCCGCGCTGCTGAGCGCGCTGCGCGATTCCTCGGTGTTCCGCACCTCGGTGGTGGACTGGTGCCGCAACCACCGCCCGGGTGCGCTGTCGTTGCAGGACCCGGATCCGGTGGTCGTCGGTGCCGCGGCGGTGTTGCAGGGCGCCGCGATCGCCTCGCACTACGCGGAGTTGATCGGCTTCCGCAGCGAGCAGGGGCAGTTGCGGGCCGAACGCGATTCGGCCCTGGCGAAGGTCGATCGGCTGACCACCGAGGTCGACCGGCTCAAGGCGGAGCTCGCGCAGGCGCGCGAGTCGGTGGATCAGGCCGCGGGCAACGCGGAGGCCGACCGGCTGCGGAAGCGCCTGCGGGAGCAGGGCGTGCGGTTGCGGGAGGCCAAGGACGCCGCCGTGGCCGCGCGGGACGAGCTCGCGCGGGCCCACGAGGAGCGGGAATCGGCCGTCGCCGAGGTCGCCGCCGACCGGGACCGCGAACGCCTCCGCGCGCAGGAGGAGCGGCAGCGCGCCGATCACGCCGCCGCGGAGGCGCGGGTGGCGCGGGAGAGCGCCCGGGAGGCGCGGCAGGGCGATGAGGTCCGGCTCGCGCTGCTGCTGGAGACCTTGGAGGGTGCGGTCGGCGGATTGCGCCGCGAGCTCGGTGCCGCCGGTTCCGGGCCGCGCCCGGCGGACGTGGTCCGGCGGGTCCGGGAGCAGACCGCGACCTCCGGTGAGGTCGCCGACGTCGCCGCGCTGGACCGGCTCCTGGGCCTGCCCGCGGTGCACCTGATCGTGGACGGCTACAACGTCACCAAGACCGGGTATCCGGAGTTGCCGCTGGCCGATCAGCGCGATCGGCTGAGCCATCAGCTCGCGGCGCTGGCCGCTCGCACGGGTGCCGAGGTCACGTTGGTCTTCGACGGCGCGGACGTGCTCGCGGTGCCGACGGCGGGACCTCGTGGTGTGCGGGTGCTGTTCAGCGATTCAGGGGTGCAGGCCGACGACGTGATCCGCGATCTGGTCGCCGCGGAGCCGGAGGGTCGTCAGGTCGTGGTCGCCACGTCGGACCGGGCGGTGGTGACCTCGGTGCAGCGGCGCGGTGCCTACTCGGTGTCCTCGGCGATGTTGTTGGCGCGGCTGAACCGGGTCTAGCCGTTCACCGCTGCTCCGGTGCCACCCGGCGACTTCGGGGAGGTGTCCGAAGTCATAGTCGATCACTCGGGTACGCTCCGTATCCCGAAGGTGGGCGTGTTGTGGTGACAAGTCCAGGTGACGGTGGCGCAAGATCCGTTACTGTGAGCAAGCGACTATCCTCCGTTAGGGGAGTTCAGTCGCGCTCAGTAGAAAACGGACCCCGCTTCTAGACGTGCCGCCTCACCTTTCGTAACCTACCTGAGTCCTCGTGGCGATCAGTTGCTCATACCGGGCGACACGCGAGGCGCCGCTGATTCGGTTTTGTCGGGGAACCGGGCCGCGTTCCAGCGGGTTTTCCGCATGCGGTCAGGCGGTCGGACGCAGAAGGAGCTGTGCGCGACGTGGCGTCGCACGGAATCAAGCGCTCATTGCGAGGCGCCCTGGCCGCTACCGCGGTCGCTGCAGTCGTCGGCATGACCTCCGGCGGTGCTGCCCTCGCAGACCCGCCTCTCCCGAACAACGCCTCGGACGCGGCCAAGCAGGTCCGCGAGCTCCAGCACCAGGCTGAGCAGCTCACCGAGGACATGAAGAAGGCCGAGGACGACCACGAGGCCAAGAAGGCCGAACTGGGTCGTTCCGAAGCTCAGGCCGCGCAGGCCGAGCAGGTCGCCAACCAGGCCCGCGGCGAAGAAGAGCGGTTCCGCGGCCAGGTCGACAAGCTCACCCACGCCTCGTACCAGGGCGCGCGGTTGAACAAGCTCTCCGCACTGCTGGTGAGCGAGACCCCGGACGACTTCCTGAACCGCGCCTCCGCGCTGGACGCGCTGGCCAAGGACAACAACGACGCGGTCAAGGCGCTCGCGGCGGCCACGCACCAGGCCGAGAACGCCGAGCGGACCGCGAAGGACGCGCGCAACCGCGCGGCTCAGGCCGAACAGGACGCCGCGCGGCTGGCCGTGGACATGAAGAACAAGTCCAAGGCCATGAAGGACCAGATCGAGAAGGTCGAGGAGAAGTACGCCGAGCTCAGCGGCGAGGATCAGGACTCCCTGATCTCCGACGGTGAGACCGGTGTCGGCTCGATCGCCGGTGCCGGCGCTGCCATCCAGGCCGTCAACGCGGCGCTGGGCAAGCAGGGCTCGCCCTACGTCTGGGGCGCCAAGGGCCCCAGCAGCTTCGACTGCTCCGGGCTCATGTACTGGGCCTACAAGCAGGCGGGCGTGACCATCGGGGGCTCCACCAAGACCCAGGTCAGCGAGGGCAGGTCGGTGTCGGCCAGCGAGCTCAAGCCGGGCGACCTGATCTTCTACTACAGCCCGGTCAGCCACGTGTCGATGTACATCGGCAACGGCAAGGCCGTGCACGCCCCCACCTCGGGCGACGTGGTGAAGGTGACCGACTACAAGAACATCGGTGACGTCACGGCCATGCGCCGCGTGGCTGGCTGATCCGTGAAGTCGTGGTTCGGGGCCGGTGCCTTCGGGTGCCGGCCCCGAAACTTTTTCGCGTGCGGTGCGCGTCGACCGGTGCGGTGAGCGGACTTACGATGCGAGCCGTGTCTTCGACCGGAAAAGCCCGCGGCTGGCTGGTGCTCGCCGCGTCGGCCGCGGTGCTGGGTGGGCTCGCGCTGGTGGGGCTGCCCTCCCCGGCTCCGGTCGAACCGCCGCCGGCACCGGCCTCGGCCGGGCACGCGGGTCTGGCCGCCCGGTTGCCGGCCCCTGAGATGGCCGTGCGCGAGTTGCTGGCCCGCCGCGAGGAATCCATCCGGGACGGAGACGAAGCGGCGTTCGCGGCCACTGTGGACCCGGAAGCGCCCGCCGAGTTCCAGCAGCGCCAGGTGCAGCTGTTCCACAACCTGCGGTCCGTGCCGCTGAGCAGCTTCGGCTACCGGCTCGACGGCGCTCCGCTGGCGCACGCCCCGGTTCCCGCCGCCGACGAGGTGCTGGCGTCCCGGGTGGTGCTGCGGTACGCGCTGTCCGGTGCCGATTCGGTGCCCACCCAGCGCCCCCTCGGCTACCTGTTCGTCCGCCGCGGCGCCTCGTGGTACCTCGCCGAGGACACCGGTGTGGTGCCCGACGCGTGGCGCGGACCGTGGGACTTCGGCCGCGTCGAGGTGCGGCGCACCGATCGCGGGGTGGTCGTCGGCCACGACGCCGCCGCTGTGGACCGGGTCGCGGAGCAGCTGGACGCGTCGGTGGCCGATGTGACGGAGGTGTGGGGGAGCGGCTGGGCGCAGCGCGTGGGCGTGCTGGTTCCCGGCTCACCGGAGGAGCTGCGATCGCTGGTGGGCCCGGAGTTCGCCGTCGACGGCATCGCCGGCGTGGCGGTCGCCGATCTGGTGGACACCCGGACGAAGCGGGTGGAGGGGGCCCGCGTGGTGCTCAGCCCGAGCACCACCGAGCAGCTCTCCGGCGTGGCGCTGGGCGTGGTGCTGCGGCACGAGATCACCCACGTCGCGGCTCGGGCGGTCACGGCCGACGGCGCTCCGATGTGGATGCTGGAGGGCTACCCGGACTACATCGGCTACCGCGAGAGCGGACTGGCTCCCCGCGACGTCGCCCCGGACCTCGCCCGCGCGGTCCGCGAAGTGGGACCGCCGCTGCGGCTTCCCACCAACACCGAGTTCCACCAGGCCGGTCGCCGTCTGGACCTCGCCTACCAGCAGTCCTGGTCGGTGGTGCACTTCCTGGCGCAGCGCCTGGGCGAGCCGGGCCTCACCGAGCTCTACCGCCGCATCGCGATGGCCACCAGCCCGGACGAGGCGGAGGCCGCCCTCCACGAGTCCACCGGCATGACCTCGCCCCAGCTGCTGGCGGCCTGGGGCGCGGACCTCCCGAGAACCCTGGCCTGAGGGACGAGAACGGCGGTGCTCCGACCGGAATCCGGTCGTCGCACCGCCGTGTGTCACCCGGGGAACCGCCCCGCGTTCGAGAACCGGCATGGCCCGGGGCGACCGGGCGGTGCCGGTGGATCAGGAGTAGATCGCCTCGATGTCGGCCGCGTGGTTCTCCGCGACCTTGTTGCGCTTGAGCTTCATGCTCGGGGTGAGCTCGCCGGTGGCCTCGGTGAAGTCCTCGGTGAGGATGCGGAACTGCTTGATCGCCTCCGCCTTGGACACCGCCTTGTTGGCCTCGTCGACCGCGCCCTGGACCTCGGCCCGCAGGTCCGGGTCGTTGATCAGCTCGGACATCGGCGTGTCGGCCGGCCGGTTGTTGTTGGCCAGCCAGGACGGCACGAACTCCGGATCCAGCGTGACCAGCACGCCGATGAACGGCTTCTGATCGCCGACCACCATGCACTGGCTGATCAGCGGGTGCGAGCGCAGCCCGTCCTCCAGCACGGCCGGGGCGACGTTCTTGCCGCCGGCGGTGACGATGATCTCCTTCTTGCGACCGGTGATCCGGAGGTAGCCCTCGTCGTCCAGCGAACCCAGGTCGCCGGTGTGGAACCAGCCGTCCTCGATGGACTCCTTGGTGGCGGTCGGGTTGTTCCAGTACTCCTTGAACACCACGTCGCCCTTGATCAGGATCTCGCCGTCCTCGGCGATGCGGATTGAGGTGCCGGCCAGCGGGCGGCCGACGGTGCCGACCTTGAAGCCCTCCTCGACGTTCACCGCGGCCGCGGCGGTCGTCTCGGTCAGGCCGTAGCCCTCCAGCACCGGGACGCCGACGCCGCGGAAGAAGTGCGCCAGCCGCTCGCCCAGCGGAGCACCGCCGGAGACCGCCGCGATGCAGCGGCCGCCCAGCGCGGCGCGCAGCTTGCCGTAGACGAGCTTGTTGAACACCGCGTGCTTGACCTTGAGGCCGAGTCCCGCGCCGCCGGTGTCCATGGTCTTGGAGTACTGGACGGCGGTTTCCTCGGCGGCGTCGAAGATCTTGCCCTTGCCGTCGCCGTGGGCCTTCTGCTTCGCGGTGTTGTAGACCTTCTCGAACACGCGCGGCACGGCCAGCACGAACGTCGGCCGGAACGAACCGAGGTCGTTGATCAGGTCCTTGACGTCCGCGGTGTGGCCGAGGGTGACCTTGCCGTAGATGCACATGATTGTGATCGCGCGGGCGAGCACGTGCGCCATCGGCAGGAACATCAGCAACGAGTTGCCGGGCTTGGTCAGCTGGGGGAACGCGTCGATGTCGGCGCGCACCTCGGCGAGCAGGTTGCGGTGGGTCAGCACGCAGCCCTTGGGGCGGCCGGTGGTGCCCGAGGTGTAGATGAGGGTCGCGGCGTCCTCGGCGGTGACCGCCCTGCGCCGCTCGTGCACCTGCTGGTCGGGCACCTCGGCGCCCAGCGCGGTGAGCTCGTCGACCGCGCCGGCCGCGCCACCGCTGGTCGGTCCCTCGATCTGCCAGATGTGGCGGACCTCGGAGAGCCGGTCGATGACCTTGTCGATCTCGGCGCGGTGCGCCTCGGTCTCCACGAAGGCCGCCTTCGCACCGGAGTCGGTGAGGATCCACTCGGCCTGGTCGGCCGAGGAGGTCTCGTAGATCGGGACTGTGATGCAACCGACAGTCCAGATCGCGAAGTCCAGCAGCGTCCACTCGTAGCGGGTGCGGGACATCAGCCCCACCCGGTCGCCGGGTTCCAGCCCGGCGGCGATCATGCCCTTGGCCACGGCCAGGACCTGCGCGGCGAAGTCGGCGGCGGTGACGTCGACCCAGGTGCCGTCCACCCGGCGCCGGAAGCTCACGGTGCTCCCGAAACGCTCCGCGTTGGCCCACACCATGTCGGTGAGGTTCTCGTCCTCGGCCACTTTCGTAGTGGCGGGTGCGCTGAACTCTCGCACGTCGAAACCTCCGAAGAAAAGCCTGTCTAGTGGGCTCAACCTAACGCTGATAGTTACTGGGCGGTAGCCCCCGTTATCTCAGGCCACACCAGCGGGCACAGCCTAAACCTCTTCCATTCGGACGATCGTCCACCGGTCGGCGGCGCGACGAGCGCGACGACGGCAGGTAAGAACAAGTGCACAACGGGCGGTGCGATCCGGCACCTCGGCGGATTAGGTTCGACAGAAGCGGTCATCGCGGAAGTGGGGTTGGAAGTTGCGCGTTCACGTCGTGTCCGACGTCCATGGCAACGTCGAGGCGCTCAAACGCGCCGGCGACGGAGCCGACGCGCTGGTCGTGCTGGGTGACCTGATCGACTTCGTCGACTACCACGATCACGGCAACGGCATCCTCGGCCGCGTCTTCGGCGCGGAGAAGGTCGAGCGGTTCGCCGAGCTGCGGCGCAGCCGCCGCGGCCCGGAGTTCGGTGCCTACATCCGCTCGCTGTGGGCGAGCCTGACCGACCCGGCCCAGACGGTCGCCGACGCCGTGCGCGAGCAGTACGCGGAGCTGTTCGGCGCGATGACGGCGCCCACCTACGCGACCCCGGGCAACGTCGACGCGCCCTACCTGTGGCCGGAGTTCGCGCGCGAGGGCATCCACGTCCTCGACGGGGAGACGACCGAGATCGGCGGGCTGACGTTCGGGTTCGTCGGTGGCGTGCGGCTGCCCGACGGCGCGACGCTGCGCTCGCACTCGGCCTGGGTGCCCTACCTGCGTGTCGCCGAGGAGTACGACGAGGCGGTCGCCTCGCTGCCCGCGGTGGACGTGCTGTGCACCCACCAGCCGCCCGCCGTCGCCGAGCTGACCTACGACGTGGTGGCGCGCAGCCAGGAGGCGGGTGCCGCCAGCGTGCTGGCGCGCATCAACGCTGATCAGCCCCGGTGGTCGCTGTTCGGGCACGTGCACCAGCCGCTGTCGCAGCGGATGCGCATCGGTCGCACCGAGTGCGTCAACGTCGGGCACTTCAAGCGGACGGAGCGGCCGTACGTCCTTCGGTGGTGAAAGACGCCCGAGGAGGTGAGTTTCGAGGACTTCGCAGAAACCTCGCTCCTCGTTGACGCCGCGCGGGTGGCCACCCGGTAGCCTGCGCGCATGGTCGATCAGTCCACCCAGTCCATCGAGATCGAAGCCCCCGCTGCGCGGATCATGGCGGTCATCGCGGATTTCCCGGCGTATCCGGAGTGGGCGGGAGCGGTCAAGGAGATCGAGGTGCTCTCCCAGAGCTCCGGCGGGACCGCCGAGCGGGTCCGCTTCGTGCTGGACGCGGGCGTGGTCAAGGACACCTACACCAATGTCTACAGCTGGGCCGCCGATGGCCTTTCGGTGAGCTGGGAGCTGACCGAGGGACAGGTGCAGAAGGCTCAGAAGGGCAGCTACACGCTCAAGCCGCTCGGTGACGAGCGCACCGAGGTCACCTACAGCCTCGCGGTCGACCTGGCGATCCCGATGATCGGGCTGTTCCGGCGCAAGGCGGAGAAGATGATCATGGATACGGCGCTCAAGGAGCTCAAGCGCCGCGTGGAAGCGGAATAGATCGCCCATTGCGCATCCTGCTGTTCACCGGAAAGGGCGGGGTCGGCAAGACGACCCTCGCCGCGGCCACTGCCGCGCGCGTCGCGGGCGACGGTGGCAAGGTGCTGGCGGTGTCGACCGACCCGGCCCACTCGCTGGCCGACGCGCTCGCCGCCGACCTGGGCGCGCAACCCGCCGAGGTCCGCGTCGCTGACACCGGCGCGGCGCTGCACGCCGCCGAGGTGCAGACCCGCAGCCTGGTCGACGGAACCTGGCGCGAGCTGCGCGAACACCTGCGAACCCTGTTGCGGGGCGCGGGGGTCGGCGAGGTCGACGCCGAGGAGCTGACCGTGCTGCCCGGCGTCGAGGACCTGCTCGCGCTGACCGAGGTGCACCGGCTCGCGAGCAGCGGGCTGTGGGACACCGTCATCGTCGACTGCGGCCCGACCGCGGAAACGCTGCGCCTGCTGGCGCTTCCGGAGTCCCTGGCCGGATACCTGGAACGGCTGTTCCCCGCGCATCGCAGGGCCGTTCGCGGTCTGCTGGCCGGCATCGCCGGCAGCGACCAGGTGGAGCGCTGGGACGCCGTCGCCGACGGGCTCGGCAGGCTCGCCGAGCAGCTGGCCGCGCTCAAGGACATGCTCACCGACCCCGGCACCAGCGTTCGCCTGGTGCTCACGCCGGAATCGGTCGTCGCCGCCGAGACGCGCAGGACGCTGACGGCCCTCGCGCTGCAGCGGATCCGCGTCGACGGGCTGGTCGCCAACCGGGTGGTCCCGCACCCGGGTTCGGCCCGCGGCGAGGCCGCCGGTTGGCTGCGGACCCGCCGCAAGGAGCAGGAGGCGGTCCTCGACACGCTGCGCGCGGCCACCGACCTGCCGCTGCGCACCGTCGAGCACCGGGCCGCCGAGCCGGTCGGCACCGCGCAGCTGCTGGAACTCGGTGCCGAGCTCTACGGCGACGGCGACCCGCTCGCCAACGACGCGGCCACGCCGGAGATGCGCGTCGGCGGTGGCGGCAAGTCGCTGGACGCGGAGTACACGCTGCGCATCGGACTGCCGCTGCACCCGGCGGCCGAGCTGGACCTGGCCCGGATCGGACCCGAGCTGGCGATTACCGTCGATGGACGGCGACGGCTGTTCGCCCTGCCCGCTGTGCTGCAGCGGTGCGTGGTGACCTCGGCCGTGGCCGGCGACGACGGGCTGACGGTGCGGTTCCGTCCCGACCCCGATCTGTGGATGCGGTGAACCCGATGCGCGAGCACGATCGACTTCTCGAAGAGCTGCGGCTGCTGTTGGACGCCCTGGCGGGCAAGGCCGAGGAGTACCTGCGCGGCTGCGCCCGCGAGGGGCAGTCGGACGAGACCGGTGCGGGCTGCGGCTGGTGCCCGCTGTGCGCGGCGATGGAGCTGGCGCGCGGGCAGCGTCCCGAGCTCAACGACCAGCTGCTGGCCATCGTCCAGCAGCTGCGGCAAGCGCTGGTCGACCACGCCGAGCCCGCTGCGGACGAGCCGGAGGAGGCTCAGCCGGAGGAGCCGAAGGTGCAGCGCATCCAGGTCCAGCGGGTCGCGGGACCGGTGCTGGCGGAGAGAGACGCGGTGTGCTGACCATCGGCGTGGACGTGGGCGGGACCAGCGTGCGCGCGGCTGTGGCGGACGAGCACGGCCAGATCCTGCGGACGCACCGGGTACCGACCCCGAAGACGGGTCCGGAGCTCAACACGGCCATCGCCGACACGGTCCGGGTGCTCACCGACCAGTACCCGATCGACGGAGTCGGACTGGCGGTCGCGGGTTTCGTCAGCGAAGACCGGCGGGTGGTGCGCTTCGCACCGCACCTGCCGTGGCGGCACGTGGCCGTCGCCGACGAGCTCTCCCACCGGCTCGGTCTTCCGGTGGTGCTGGAGCACGACGCGAACGCGGCGGCCGTGGCCGAGCAGCGCTTCGGCGCTGCGGTCGGCGCCCGCGTCGCGGCGCTCGTGGCGATCGGAACCGGCATCGGCGGTGCGCTGGTGATCGACGGCGAGGTCTTCCGAGGCGCGTTCGGGGTTGCCCCGGAACTCGGCCACCTGCGGCTGGTGCCCGAGGGCCGGAAGTGCCCGTGCGGCAAGAACGGCTGCTGGGAGCGCTACTGCAGCGGAACCGCGCTGGCCGCGACCGCCGCCGAGCTCATCGGAACCGGCACCACGTCGCTGCCGGCGGAACCCTCGGGCCTCGACGTCGCCCGCGCCGCGGACGCCGGCGACGAGGTCGCCGTCCGCGCGATGGACGACCTGGCCCGCTGGCTGGGGGAGGGGTTGGCGCTGGTCGCCGACGTCTACGACCCCGAGGTCGTGGTCATCTCCGGTGGCGTCTCCGACTCCGCGCACCTGTTCCTCGACAAGGCCCGCGATCACTACGCAGCGGCCGTCACCGGTTCCGGTCACCGGCCCCTCGCCAGGGTCCGCGTCGCTCACCACGGGGACCCGGCGGCCATGATCGGGGCGGCGGCCATGGCGCGCCAGCACGTCCTGACCGGCCCGAAGGTCCCCTGAGCGCTGCCGGCGTGCAGGTCCGCACCGCCGGGCAGAGCAACCACCCGCAGTCGGTCAGACCTGCGCGCCGTCGTCGTCGGAATCGCTGGGCGGCGAGTGCCGGAGCCGGAAGAGCAGCCAGCCGATCCCGGCGCTGATCAGCACCAGACCCAGCGGCAGCTTCACGGTCGTCGCGATGCCCGCCAGACCGGGGATCAGCAGCACCAGCACGCCGACAACCACGATCCCGACTCCGAGGAAGGTCGCCGGGCGCGGGATCGGCAGCGGCGGGGGCTCGGGCGGAACGAAGTGCTCCTCCTCTTCCGCGGCCGGGGCCCAATCACGCGGTCCCTGCTCGGCGGGCGGTTCCACCGGCTTGGTCTCGTCCGGCGCGGCGACCGCTGGACGGGTCTGCTCGTCCGGCGTCGGCTCCGCGTTGTCGTCCTCGCCCGGCCACTTGCCGAACTTGGTGTCGCGTTCGAGGTCGGCGACGATCTCGGCGAAGGCGGCGTCGATGTCCTCCGGCCCGTCCGAGGAGTTGTGGCGGGCGCTCATGCGGATTCCCCGACCCGTGCGCTGTGGACGCGTTGCACGAACTCGAGGCTGTCGCTGAAGATCCGCGGCGCGTCGTGATCCAGGGTCGCGACGTGGTGGCTGTCGTCGAGCACGACCTCGGTGATCTCCTGGCTGCCCACCTCGCTCAGCACGATCGCGGAGTTCTCCGGTTCCACGATGTGGTCGACCGCCGAGCGCAGCAGGAGCAGCGGCTGCCGGACCGATCCGAGGTCGGCCCGCACCACGCCCCACAGCTGCTGCAGGCTCGCCATGCCGCGCAGCGGCAGGCGCGAATAGGCCAGCTCCACGACCTCCGGTTTGGCGATGTCACCCGCGATGGCCGCCATCGACGGAACCACCCGGCTGATCAACGGGAGCAGCTTGGCCTCCTTGCGCAGGGTCATCACCGACGGGTTGACGAGCACGATCCCGGCGATGTCGGGATGCTGCTCGGCGAGGCGCAGCGTCAGCGTGCCGCCCATCGAGAGGCCGAACACGAACACCGACCGGCACCGGTCGCGCAGCTCGTCGAGCGCCTGCTCGACGGCGCCGTACCAGTCGCGCCAGGTCGTCCGGTTGAGTTCCTGCCACCGCGTTCCGTGGCCGGGGAGCAGCGGGCAGCGCACGGTGTGGCCGGCTTCGGCCAGGTGTTCGGCCCATCCCCGCATGCTCTGCGGCGTGCTGGTGAAGCCGTGGCACAGCAGCACGCCGATGTCGTCGGAGCCCTCGTGCGCGAATGGTTCTGCGCCGACTAGCACTGACCCTGTTCCTCCCACCCGTGAACCTCCCACCCGGCTCGAACGCCACGGGGCCGCTGTGCCTGTTGCGCTTCATCGTCGCACGCGGAGCCGACGATTGGGACTGGCTCATCAGCGTCCGGGGATCCGCCGTTCGCACCGTCGTGCGGAACGAGCGGAACGGACGATTCCGCACCAGGTGTGACGTGATCGGTTTCCGGACAGTGCTCATTGTGCGCAAAGTTCGCGCTCCGTAGGCTGAACAGCAAAGTTTCGCGCGTGAGGAGGCGGCGGCACCGTGATGTACTGGGTGATGAAACACCTACTGCTCGGTCCCCTCATGAAGTTGTTCTGCCGCCCACGAGTCGAAGGCGTCGAGCGCGTCCCGCGCGAGGGCGGCGCGATCCTGGTCAGCAATCACATGGCCGTCGCCGACTCGTTCTTCATGCCGCTGATGATGCCGCGTCGAGTGACGTTCCTGGCCAAACGCGAGTACTTCACCGGCAAGGGAGTGCGCGGCAAGTTCAAGAAGGCGTTCTTCTCCGGCGTCGGCCAGGTGCCGATCGACCGCTCCAGCGGTGCCGCCGCCCAGGCCGCCCTGGACACCGGTGTGCGGCTGCTGTCGGAGGGCAAGCTGCTGGGCGTTTACCCGGAGGGCACCCGGTCCCCGGACGGCCGCCTCTACAAGGGCAAGACCGGTGTGGCGCGGATGGCGCTGGAGTCGGGGATGCAGGTGATCCCGATCGCGATGTTCGGCACCGACAAGGTCAACCCGATCGGCTCGAAGATGTGGTGGCCGCACAAGGTCGTGGTCAAGGTCGGCGAGCCGCTGGACTTCTCCCGCTACGAGGGCATGGCCGGTGACCGCTTCGTCGAGCGCTCGATCACCGACGAGATCATGTACGCCTTGATGGAGCTCTCCGGCCAGGAGTACGTCGACGTCTACGCCTCCAAGGTCAAGGACGAGCTGGCCGCGCAGGGCAACGACCTGGGCGGGTGGAGCAGCAGCTCCGCTTCGCGGCTGCCGCACACCAAGGCGGGCTGACGGGCCGGACCGAGCAGCTCGAACTCCGCCGCATACGCTTCGCGGGTGCGGTACTTCTACGACTGCGAGTTCATCGAGGACGGGCGGACCATCGATCTGGTGTCGATCGGTGTGGTCGACGAGACGGGTCGCGAGTTCTACGCGGTGTCCACCGAGTTCGACGCCGCCCGCGCGGGCGCCTGGGTGCGTCAGCACGTCCTGCCGCAGCTGCCGCCGCCGGCCGAGCAGTGCTGGAAGTCCCGGGCCCGCATCCGCGAGGACCTGTACAAGTTCCTCACCTCGCGCAGCGGGAACATCGAGCTGTGGGCCTGGTACGCCGCCTACGACCACGTGGCGATGGCCCAGCTGTGGGGCCCGATGCCGACGCTGCCGTCCCGGATCCCGAAGTTCACCCGCGACCTGCGCCAGCGCTGGGAGGACGTCGGCAAGCCCAAGCTGCCGTCGGCCCCGGACAACGCCCACGACGCGCTCGCCGACGCCAAGCACAACCTCGAGCGCTGGAAGGTCATCGAGGAGGTCCAGCGCAAGCGCGGGTACCCGCTGTAGGACGGCCTCCTTGATCTCGACCGGCGGGTAATCGCGCCAGGTCCTTGCTGCACCGATCCAGTCCGTGCCACGCTGATCCCTGGGGGAGACGTGGATCACTCAACGGGTTGGACTCAAGGAGGCGGCAACAGCGATGCCGGCTGGAATGCGTGTCGGAGTGCTCACCGGTGGCGGAGACTGCCCTGGGCTGAACGCGGTGCTCCGAGCGGTGACCCGCAAGGGGATTTCGGTGTACGAGCACGAGATCCTCGGATTCCGCAGCGGGTGGCAGGGCCCGGTGGAGGACCTGACCACGCCGCTGACGTTGGACAAGGTGGAGGAGATCCTCAACCGGGGCGGCACGATCCTCGGGTCCTCGCGGACGAACCCGTACAAGATCGATGACGGCATCGCCCGGCTCAAGGAGACCATCGCCGAGCACCGGGTGGACGCGCTGATCGCCATCGGCGGCGAGGACACCCTCGGCGTGGCCGAGCAGCTCACCCACGACGGCGTGCCGGTGGTGGGCGTGCCCAAGACCATCGACAACGACCTCGACGCCACCGACTACACCTTCGGCTTCGACACCGCGGTGCACATCGCGACCGAGGCCATCGACCGGCTGCGCACCACCGCCGAATCGCACCACCGCGCGCTGGTCGTCGAGGTGATGGGTCGGCACGCGGGCTGGATCGCGCTGCACTCCGGCCTGGCCGGTGGCGCCAACGTGATCCTGGTGCCGGAGCAGGAGTTCAGCGTCGAGAAGGTCGTCGAGTGGGTCGAGCAGCGCTTCGAGCGCCAGTACGCCCCGATCATCGTCGTCGCCGAGGGCGCGATCCCGGAGGGCGGCGAGGAGCTGCTGGCCGGTGGCGAGAAGGACGCGTTCGGGCACGTCCGGCTCGGCGGTGTCGGCACGTGGCTGGCCGACGAGATCTCCAAGCGCACCGGCAAGGAGTCGCGCGCGGTGGTGCTCGGGCACACCCAGCGCGGCGGCACGCCGACGGCCTACGACCGGGTGCTGGCCACGCGCTTCGGCCTGCACGCCATCGACGCCGTCACCGACGGCGACTTCGGAAAGATGGTCGCCCTGCGCGGAACCGACATCATCCGCGTCCCGCTCAGCGAGGCGACGGCGGCGCTCAAGACGGTCCCCAAGGAACGTCTCGCCGAAGCCGAAGTCCTCTTCGGCTGACCCACCCGGCAACGCGGGGGCGTCGGCGGAGCCCCCGCGTTCCACCATGTGGACGAGGGATCTCGTCCGGTTAGGCTCGTCCTTCGCGAAGTCGGCTCGCAGCGTCGCGGGCGCCATCCCATTCATGCGAAGGAGCCCGCGTGTCCACGCAATCCGCCGCCGAGCGCCCGCCTGTGCTCATCCGCTCGGCGCAGGACGTCACCGAACTGGTCAACTCGGGCGCGGCGCGCGGCAGTCACGCGAAGATGATCGTCCTGCTGGCGCTGGGCGGGATCTTCCTCGACGCCTACGACCTGACCTCGCTGGCCTACGGCATCACCGACATCAAGCAGCAGTTCGGCCTGACCTCGGTGGGCGCGGGCGCGGTGACCGCCTCGATCAGCGTGGGCGCGATCCTCGGCGCCTGGTTCGGCGGCGTGCTGGTCGACCGGCTCGGCCGCTACCGCGTGTTCATGGCCGACATGCTGTTCTTCGTGATCTCGGCGCTGGGCTGCGCGCTCGCCCCCAACGCCGAGGTGCTGATCTTCTTCCGGTTCCTGATGGGCTTCGGCGTCGGCATGGACATCCCGGTGGCGATGGCCTTCCTCGCGGAGTTCTCCCGGCTGCGCGGCAAGGGCAGCAAGGGTGCGCGCACCGCGTCCTGGTCGACGGCTTGGTACGTGGCCACCAGCGGTTGCTACGTAGTGATCATGGCGCTGTACTTCCTGCTGCCGGAGGCCCACCACGGCCTGCTGTGGCGGTTCACCGTCGGTTTCGGCGCGGTGCCCGCGCTGGTGATCCTGCTGGTCCGCAACAAGTACATGAACGAGTCACCGTCCTGGGCCGCGGACAACGGTGATCTGCGGCGCGCGGCGGAGATCCTCACCCGCTCCTACGGCGTGAACGCCACCGTCGCCGAGGACGCGCAGGTTCCCGAGAAGCCGAAGCGCAAGGGACTTCCGGAGGTCAAGCGCCTCTTCGAGCGCCGCTACCGGGCCCGCACCTTCCAAGCCCTGACGATCGGCCTGGCGCAGACCTTCGGCTACAACGCGGTCGCCTACGGCCTGCCGGTGATCATCGCGAGCATCCTGGCGCAGGGCGCGTTGAACACGATCAGCGCTTCGCTCGTGCTCAACCTGGTCTTCGCGGTCACCGGTGGTGTGCTGGGGATCCGGCTGGCCAACCGGGTCGGCGCGTGGAAGCTGACCTTCGTCGGATTCACCGTCCAGCTGGCCTCGCTGGTGGCGCTGGCCCTGATCGGCAAGCCGGACGGCACGGCCTACGTGCTGTTCGCCATCGCCGCGCTCGGCGCGTTCATGTTCGCCCAGGCGTCCGGTCCGGGCGCGCACTTCATGAGCTTCGCGTCGCTGAGCTACCCGACGTCGATGCGCGGCACCGGCCTCGGCTTCAACCAGGGCACGCTGCGGGTCGGCTCCACGCTGGCCCTGTTCTTCTTCCCGGTCCTGAGCACAGCCCTGGCCAGCGGCGTCTTCTGGGTGATCGCCTTGGCACCCCTCATGGGCCTCATCGGACTCCTCGCCAAGCGCTGGGAACCGGTCGGCTACGACGCCGACGCCGCAGCCGCCGACCCTGCCGAAGCGGAACAGACCCCCGCCACCACCCGATGACGCGCACCCCCCGCAGGTGAACGGATTACCCCGGTTTTCCGTGACCCGATTACGGGAGTAATCCGCGTTCAACCCGGAATACCGCAGTAATCGGAACCCCGAATACGGGAGTAATCCGGGCCCGGCGGCGGGGACGGGTGGCTTGGCGTGGCTTGGTCGTGGTTGTGGGCCGGGTTGGTCGGGTTGGGATTGCTTCCGCTGGGTAGGTGCCGCCCGTCTTGTGGCGTCGCGTCAGGTCGGGCGCTTGCTGGGGGGTGGCTGAGGTGGTGCGTGTGGTGATTGCGGGGGGAGTGGTGGGTATCCGGGTTCGAACGGCGGGATTCGCGCGGTGGATGGGGCTGCTCCGGTTCTGAATCGACGCCGACCGGTAGTCGGGGATCGCAGCGACGAGTGTGAGACTGCGCTCCCGACGAAAAAGCAGTAGCGCGGAGCGCCTATTCTTGACCGCGTGAACTGGACCGTCGACGTCCCCGTAGATGACCTGCCCGAGTTGCCTCCGCTGCCCTCGGAGATGCGAGCCCGTCTTGATGACGCCCTGGCTCGCCCCGCGGCTCAGCAGCCGACGTGGCCGGACCAAGAGGTCGGCAACGTTCGCAAGGTGCTGGAGAGCGTGCCGCCGGTGACCGTGCCGTCCGAGGTGGACCAGCTGCGCCACCACCTCGCCGCGGTCGCCCGTGGTGAGGCGTTTCTGCTGCAGGGAGGTGACTGCGCGGAGACGTTCGCGGACAACACCGAGCCGCACATCCGCGGCAACATCCGGACCCTGCTGCAGATGGCCGTCGTGCTGACCTACGGCGCCAGCATGCCGGTGGTCAAGGTCGGGCGGATCGCCGGCCAGTACGCCAAGCCGCGTTCCAGCAACACCGACGCGCTCGGCCTGCCGTCCTACCGGGGCGACATGGTCAACTCGCTGGTCGCCACCGAGGAGGCCCGTCGGCACGACCCGTCGCGGCTGATCCGCGCCTACGCCAACGCCAGCGCCGCGATGAACCTCTCCCGCGCGCTGACCAGCGCCGGGATGGCCGCGCTGACCAAGGTGCACGACTGGAACAAGGACTTCGTCCTCAACTCGCCGGCCGGTGAGCGCTACGAGTCCGTGGCCGCCGAGATCGACCGGGGCCTGCGCTTCATGCACGCCTGCGGCGTCGACGACTCCAGCCTGCACTCGGTGGAGTTCTTCGCCAGCCACGAGGCGCTGGTGCTCGACTACGAGCGGGCCATGCTGCGGCTGGACCACAGCGGCGACAAGCCCCGGCTCTACGACCTGTCCGGTCACTTCCTGTGGGTCGGTGACCGCACCCGCCAGCTCGACGGCGCGCACATCGCCTTCGCCGAGCTGATCTCGAACCCGATCGGCCTCAAGATCGGTCCGAGCACCACGCCCGAGCAGGCCGTGGAGTACGTCGAGCGGCTGGACCCGAACAACGAGCCCGGCCGGCTCACGCTGATCAGCCGGATGGGCAACGGCAAGGTGCGCGACGTCCTGCCCGCCATCGTGGAGAAGGTCACCGCCTCCGGGCACCAGGTGATCTGGCAGTGCGATCCCATGCACGGCAACACCCACGAGGCCAGCACCGGCTACAAGACGCGCCACTTCGACCGCATCGTCGACGAGGTGCAGGGCTTCTTCGAGGTGCACAACCGGCTGGGCACGCACCCGGGCGGCATCCACATCGAGCTGACCGGTGAGGACGTCACCGAGTGCCTGGGCGGCGCCCAGGAGATCTCCGACTCGGACCTGTCCGGTCGCTACGAGACCGCCTGCGACCCGCGCCTGAACACCCAGCAGTCGCTGGAGCTGGCGTTCCTCGTCGCGGAGATGCTGCGCGGCTGATCTTCGGTCGGTTGCTCGTTCTGCTCGGCGGTGCGGGCAGCGGAACCTCAGGAAGCGGCTTCGCCGCTTGCGGACGTCGAACAGGACCCGGAATCTCTTCCGGGTCCTGTTCGCGTTCGTCAGCGGCGAAGCAGGCGTTCTTCGCGGAGGTCGCGGGTGAAGTCGCGGATCGGGTCGCTCAGCCCGAGCGGGTCGAAGCGCAGCAGCGAGATCCCGCCCAGCACGGCTGCGCCGATGCCGACCGCGACGAACGGCCAGTTGTACATCGCCTGCTCGCCGTCGGGGTAGTAGGCGAGCACCAGCGCGATCGAGGCGCCCACCACGTAGGACAGGGCGCGGGGAGTCCAGGCGAACGCCGAGCCGAGGGCGAGACCCCAGGTCAGGTACCAGGGCAGCACCACCGGTGAGAGCAGAGCGCCGCAGCACAGCACGATCGCCGCCCGTCGGACGGCTTCGGTCCCCCCGTCGCGGGCCTGCCACCAGTTCCAGGCCAGCAGCGCCAGCAGCAGCATCGAGCCCAGCGTGCGGGTGGTGCCCACGATCGGCCAGATGTTGATCTCGCCGAACAGCGACAGCACGGTGTGCACGGCTTGTCCGACGGCGGTCGGCGCCGACAGGTAGTTCACGATCATGCCGGGCGCCGACAGCGCCGACAGCCAGCCGAAACCGACCTTCGCCAGCGCCGTGCAGGCGCCGAAGACCACCGCGAACACGCCCAGCGCGGGCACGACCGCGTGCGCGAACCGGCGCAGCCTCGGGCCCTCCAGCCGGGCCGCCCAGATCCACACCAGGAACGGCAGAGCCAGCCCGGCGGTCGCCTTCACCGCCATCGCCGCCGACACCAGGCCGATGCCCAGCACGTTGCGTCCCCGCAGCATCGCCAGCGTGCCCGTCGCGAGCAGGCCGATCATGAGCATGTCGTTGTGCGGGCCGCCGACCAGGTGCACCACGGTCATCGGGCTCGCCGCCACCAGCCACAGCGCGATCGGCAACTGTCCGCCCAGGTGCTCGACCAGTCCGGGCAGCGCGCAGATGAGCAGCACCAGGCCGCCGAGCAGCACCAGCCGCATGACGATGACGCTGGCGATCACGTCGTGCCCGGCCAGCAGGATCACGCCCTTGGCCACGCCCATGAACAGCGGGCCGTAGGGCGCGGGCGTGGTCTGCCAGGTGGGGTGGACGTTCTCCGGGATCGGGCCGGTCAGCATCGCCGGGCCCACGCCGTAGGGGTCGAGGCCGTTGAGCGCGAGCAGTCCTTGGCCGAGGTAGCTGTAGACGTCGCGGGTGAACAGCGGCGGGGCGATGAGGATCGGGGCGAGCCAGGCGGCCGTCGCCCATAGCACTCCGCGCGAGGACACCAGTCGTGCGATCACGCCGCGGCCGAGTCGCACCCACGCCCAGACCAGCAGCGCGAATCCCACGTAGACGACGGTGACCGCGACGTCGTGACCGTGGCCGTAGCGCAGCGCCGACAGCGGGCCGTCGCCGAGGATCGGATCGTGGATCAGGGTTCCCGCGGCGCCGATGGAGCCGGCCAGCAGCATGACGGAACCGATCGCGCCGAGCGCGATGGTGCGCAAGGGCAGCGGACGTCCGGGGAGACGTCCGCCGAAGCTGAACGGGTCGGCTGTCGTGTTGTGGGTCCGTCCGGACCTTCCTGGTGCCGACTCCACGGGGACAATCGGGGCCATGGTGCGCTCAATATTTCCACAAGCGCCCGCCCATCTGGCTCTGACCAGGTCAGATCGCGTGTTCCCATGCGTTCATGGATGATCTTCACATCCCAGATCTCCCCAGGTAGATCCACGCGTCGGAAAAACGTTACAACTCAGACACGAGATCAGGATCACGCCGACGGGTGGAGATCTTCCACCGAAAAGACGACCGCCGAACCGGGGAGCGAGTCGTCAGAACGCCGTGACGTGGATGGCCGAACCGGGCTGCACCCGGCTGCCCGGCAGCGGGTACTGGCCCAGGATCACCATGTCCTCGCGCTGGAACAGCGCCTGCACGCTCAGCTGGAGTCCGAGCTGAGCCACCTGCACCTGCGCCTCGGTGACCTTCATGCCGTTGAGGCTGGGCACCGGAACCGCGTTGGACACCACCACGCCGATGCGCGGACGGCCGACCAGCTTGACCTCGGTGCCGATCGTCGGGTTGGTGCTGACCACCTTTCCGGCATCGATGTCGCCGTCGAACTGCTGGCCCGCGTCGTAGGGCTCGAAGCCCGCGTTGCTCAGCGTGGTGAAGGCGTCCTCGCGGCTCATCCCGCGCACGTCCGGGACCTGCACCGGCGGCGGGCCCTTGCTGACGATCAGCGACACCTCGGAGTTGAGGTTCACCCGGGTGCCCGGCCCCGGGTCCACGCTGATCACGTGCCCCTCGGGCACCGAGCGGTCGTACTGCGAAGAGGAGGAGTCCTGCTTGGGCTGCAGCTTGGCGTTGCGGATCAGGTTCTCGGCCTCGGCGACCGTGATGCCCGCGGCGATCTGCGGCACGGCGGGCTTGCCCAGCGACACCACGACGTCCACCGAGCCACCGCTGCGCACCTGCGAACCCTCGGTCGGGTTCGAGCTGAGCACGATGCCTTCCGGCACGTCGTTGTCGTTCTCCTTGGTCACGTTCGCGGTCAGCCCGGCGCCTTCCAGCGTCTGGACGGCCTGCTGCTCGGACACCCCGACGAGCCTGGGCACCGAGACGTAGCTGCCGAAGCCGAGCCAGAACGCCGCACCGCCCACCAGCGCGGCCAGGACCAGCACGATGACGGCCCACATCGCGCCGTTGCGGCGGCCCTTGCGCCGCTGCGGCTCCATGCCCGCGCCCGGCTGCGGGGTGTCGTAGTCCTCGGTGGCCGGGCGAGCGAGCGCGCGGGTGTGCTGGCGCGGCTGCTGCTCGAAGTTCGCCGGGACCGGCTCGACCCGGGTCGGCTGGGCTCGCACGGTCGGGAACTGCTCGGTCGGCGGGTCGGCGACCGGCGGCATCATCGCGGTCGTCGCCTCCGAGGCCGGCACCGGCACGGCCACCGGGGCGATGCCCAGGTCGCCGCGCACCTGCTCCAGCTCGGCCAGGAACGCCTCCGCGTCGGCGGGACGCTGCGCCGGGTCGCGCCGGGTGGCGCGCAGCACCAGCGCGTCGACCGCGTCGGGCACCTCCGGTGAGGTCGTGGCGGGAGGTGGCACGTCGTCGTTGACGTGCTGGTAGGCCACCGACATCGCGGTGTCGCCGGTGAAGGGCGGGCGGCCGGTCAGCAGTTCGTAGAGCACGATCCCGGCGGCGTAGACGTCCGTGCGGGCGTCGGCGGCACCCGTGGTGACCTGCTCGGGGGAGAGGTAGGCGACGGTGCCGAGGATGACGCTCCCGCTGGTCGTGCCCGCCTCGGCAGCGGCGCGGACCAGCCCGAAGTCGGCGACCTTGACCGACCCGTCCTTGCCGATGAGCACGTTCTCGGGCTTGACGTCGCGGTGCACCATGCCCGCGCGATGGGCGGATGCGAGCGCCGAGAGCACCGGCTGCATCACGCTGAGCGCCATGGCCAGCGGCAGCTTCCCACCGCGGTCCAGGATCAGGTCGCGCAGCGTGCACCCCTCGACCAGCTCCATGACCAGGAAGACGTGGTCGCCGTCGGGTCCGTGGTCCACGCCCTGGTCGTAGACGGCCACGACGTCGTTGTGGTGCAGCTTCGCGGCGGAGCGGGCCTCGCGCTCGAACCGGTCGACGAACGAGCGGTCGCCCGAGTAACGGGCGTCCATCACCTTCAGCGCCACCGGGCGCTCCAGGCGGGTGTCCAGGCCTCGGTAAACGGTCGACATGCCGCCGCGAGCGATGATCGAGTCCACCCGGTAGCGACGTTCGAGAAAGGCTCCGACGAGGCTGTTGCCTTGTCCTTGCCGCGTCTCAGGTGTCATCGCTCGCCATTCCCCGGGTTCCTTGCCACCACCGATTGTGGCAGGTACGCGGACGGTACCGGTGTTCGGTGGGCAGAGGTGGTGATCAACAACTTTACCCGCGCGGTGCGCGGCACGCCGGGCGGTCATGTGGCAAGGTGTTCGACGTGGTTGCAATCCCTGCTGCCCCGGACGTGCTGGCTCCCGATGTGGAGGTCGTGCCGCTGACCGCCGTTGCTGAGAAGCTCGGTCGGTCCGTCACCCGGGTGCACCAACTCATTCGTGATGGTCATCTGCTCGCCCTGCGGCGAAATAAGGAGCTGGGCGTGCCCAGCGCCTTCTTCGTCGACGACGAGATCGTGAAGGGGCTGCCCGGCACGATCACCCTGCTCCGGGACGCCGGTTTCCACGAGGACGAGATCCTCCGGTGGCTGTTCACCCCGGACGACACGCTGCCCGGCGCACCGATCGACGCGCTGCGCGGCGACCGAGGCCGCGAGGTCAAGCGCCGAGCTCAGGCGCTGGGCTTCTGAGCGCATCCCCGGGTGGTGCCGCACCACCCGGGGAGAACGCGCTCAGCCGGGCTGGTCGTTGTCCTTCATCGAGCCCCAGCCGTGCCACTTGTCGACCTCGATCCAGGCGCTGACCCGCGGGTTCTCCCGGTTCGGGTACTGGTTGCCGAGGTAGTGGTCGGCGAGCCGGTCGATGTCGACCAGTCCTTCGTCGTCCTTGAACTCGGTCACCCGGCCGACGACGGTGACGTGGGTGTACCAGTTGCCGGAGTCCAGGACGCTCAGCGTCACGCGCGGGTCCCGCTGGATGTGCTTGAGGCGAACGCGGGCCGCGTCCATGTTGATCAAGACCCGGCCGTCGTCCTCCCACAGGTACCAGGTGGGCGTGGACACGGGCGTGCCGTCGGAACGCAGCGTCGTGATCACGGACGGGTTGGCGCGGCGCAACAGCTCGACGGCGTCGGGCGGCAGCGGCGGCTTGGACATGAGGTCTCCTCGATCACTGGGGTGTCGTTGCGGCGGAGCCGTGAAGATCACCGATCCCCGCGATGAGCATCATCGCCACATCGGCGGCGCGCCGCCATCCGGGGGTCGCGGGTCCGAACCGTCCCTTTCGCCTGGTCAGCTCGGGCCTGAACGGCCCAGGACCCGCTGCGCTGCGAGCTTCCCCGAGATCAGCACCGGAGGAACCCCAACCCCCGGAGTCGTCCCGGAACCCGCCAGGACGACGTTGCCCAGACCCCGGACCAGGTTCTTCGGCCGGAACGGTCCTGTCTGCGAGAAGGTGTGCGCGGCCGAGAACGGAGTGCCCGCGGCGTGTCCCTCTGCCGCCCACTCCACGGGCGTCACCAGGTCCGACGTCTCGACCGCCGCTCCGAACCCGGTGAACCCCCGGTCCTCGAGGACGCGCACCAGCTCCTCGCGGTAGCGGGGTCCCACGCGCGCCCAGTCGATCGGACCGGTCTCCAGGTTCGGGCAGGGCGCGAGGACGTAGTGCAGTTCCGCGCCGTCCGGCGCCAGCGAAGGATCGCTCGCCGTCGGCCGCGTGACCAGCAGGGACGGGTCGGTCATCGGTCGCCCGTCGCGGATGATCTCGGTGAAGGTCCCTTCCCACGCCTGGCCGAAGGAGATCGTGTGATGCGCCGACGACCAGCTCCGCGTGGTCCCGGCGTGCAGCACCACGGCCGACGGCGACCAGCGCAACCGGCGCTTCGGCCGGCTGCCCAGCAGCCGGTGCACCACGGGCAGGTCGGGGGTGAGCACCACCGCGTCGGCAGGGATCCGCTCGTCGGCGGTGAGCACCGCGCTGACCCGGTCGCCGCTGCGCTCCAGCCCGGTCACCTCGGTCCCGTACCGGAACTCCACCCCTGCCTGCGCCGCGGCCTCGGCCATCGCCGCGGGCACCGCGTGCATGCCGCCGCGCGGGAACCACACGCCGTTGATCGTGTCCATGTAGGAGATCACCGCGTACAGCGCCAGCGCCCGGCGCGGATCCAGACCGGCGTAGAGCGCTTGGAAGGAGAACACCCGCCGCAGCCGCTCGTCGTGCAGGAACCGCCCGATCGCCGGGCCGAGCCTGCCGAAACCCCCGAGCGCCACCAGCCGCGCCAGTTCCGGCGAGACCAGGTCCAGCGGTGAGTCGAAGTTGGCGTCGATGAACCGGTGCATCTCCGCCCGGTAGACCTCGGTCAGCCAGCGCCGCAGCCGCCGGTACCCGTCGGCTTCGAGGGGTCCGGCCAGCCGCCGGACCTCGTGCTCCATGGCTTCGGCGTCGGTGTGCACGTCCAGCACCGATCCGTCGGTGAACCTGGCCTGGTAGGCCGGGTGCAGCGGGATCAGGTCCAGTCGTTCGCGCACCGAAGAGCCGACGGCGTGCAGCGCTTCGTCGAGCAGCTCCGGCATCGTCAGCACGGTCGGGCCGGTGTCGATCCGGTACCCGTCGAGCACCTTCAGACCGGCCCGGCCGCCGGGCACCCGGGCGCGTTCCACGACGGTCACCCGCCGCCCCGCACCGGCCAGGTGCAGCGCGGCGGACAGCCCGGCCAGCCCGGCGCCGACGATCACCACGTGGTCGGTGCGTCCGGTGACCGAGCGCATGGCGTCAGTGGCTGCGGTCGGTGACCGCGATGGCCAGCTCTGCCAACCGCGACGCCGCGGGCTCGTCGAGCCCTGCGGTGTGCAGCGCGAGCATCGCCGATCCGGTCAGCTCGGTGATCCGCTTCTCCACGGCCGCCACCGCTCCCAGCTCGGTGAGCACCTCGCGGGCCGATGCCACTCGCTGCTCGGTGAGCAGCGGATCGCCCAGCACCTCGTGCAGCAGGTCCAGCTTCGCCTGGTCTTCGCGCTCGTGGGCGGCGGCGACCGCCTCGGCGATCAGCACCGTGCGCTTGCCCTCGCGCAGGTCGTCCCCGGCGGGCTTGCCGGTGACCGCGGGGTCGCCGAACACGCCGAGCAGGTCGTCGCGCAGCTGGAACGCCACGCCGATGTCGGAGCCGAACCGGCGCAGCGCGGTCAGCGCCTCGGGCGTGGCCCCGGCGATCTCCGCACCCAGCTCAAGCGGCCGCTGCACCGTGTAGGAGGCGGCCTTGAGCAGGCAGATCTTCAGCGCGGCTTCGGGCGACTCGTCGACGTTGACCTGTCCCAGCACGTCCAGGTACTGGCCGGAGAGCACCTCGGTGCGCATCGCGCGCCACGGTCGCAGCGCCCGCTTCATGACCTCGGCCGGGATGCCCGAGCTGTGCAGCATGTCGTCGGCCCAGGCCAGCGCGAGGTCGCCGAGCAGCACGGCGGCGGCCATGCCGAACTGGGTGTCGTCGCCGGTGTAGTCGGAGTCCCGGTGCTGCTGCTGGAACCGGCGGTGGATCGTCGGTTTGCCGCGCCGCGTGTCGGACTCGTCGATGAGGTCGTCGTGCACCAGCGCGCACGTCTGGATCAGCTCCAGGGCGCTGGCGGCCTGGAGCATCGCCTCCGCCTCGGGCCCGTTGGCCGTGCCACCGCAGGCCCGCCAGCCCCACCAGGCGAAGGTCGGGCGGATGCGCTTGCCGCCGCCGAGCACGAAGTCGTTGAGCTCGGCAACCGCCGACCCGACGGCGGGGTCGAGGTCGGCCGCCTCGTCGCGCCGGGCCTGCAGGCAGGTGGCCAGCACCCGCTGGACGTGACCGGGCAGATCAGCTTCGAAATCGGCGTTGCCGCCGACGGCCCGCATGGTGGCCGAGTACATGGGAGGCACACCTCCATCCTGCGCGATGCCGTCGCGCGGCTTCCTGCGGGGCCACGGCGTTGCTCCCCGTGTCCGGGCGAACTCCGGAGGGTGACGGTCGTCGGCTTCGGTGCGCGTTCCGCGATCAGAGCCTGGCGCCGGGCCGGGTTCGCAGGTGGTTGCGCAGGGCGAGCGTGGCGATCAGGACCGCCGCGACGATCGCGACTCCGCCCACCAGCAGCGCCCACCCGATCCAGTCCATACCGGAGCCGGTGGTGAACTGGAAGGTCGCGTACGGCTGGGTGACCTCGCCCGGGCTCAGCAGCCAGGTGACCGTGCCCGCGCTCTCCTCGCCGTTGGTCGTGGTGACCTCGCCCGGCGCGCTGATCTTGAGCTCGATGCCGCTGTCGGTGTCCGCCAGCGGCGTCAGGTCCGCCTGCCCTTGGAAGATCACCAGCGAACCGCTGCGGTACATCTTGAGCGAGAAGCGCGAATCCGTCGGGCTCATCGCCGCTGCGAGCTGCTCGACCTCCTGGAAGGAGAGGTCGTTGAACGACAGGTTCGCCCCGGTCCTGGTGCCCTCCTGGTAGGGCCGGACCTGGACGCGATCGGCCAGTCCCGAGGGCGGTCGGAGGTCGAACGGCACCTTGCCGTCCGGCGTTTCGGTGGCCACCAGCACCTCTCCGGACACCTTGTCATCGCCGGAGATGGTCATGGCGGACCTGACGTGCAGGCATCCGCTGAGCATCGTGCCGAGCAGGATGATCAGCAGTACCAACAGGGTTCGGCGCAGCGTGTTCCCCTCCACCCGGGGAATGCTGCCATCGAAGCGGGGAGTTCGCCGTTCGTGTGATCGTCGGCCATGTCCGCTTTTCGTCGTATCGCGTCGGTTCTTTCGGCGCGCGCTAGCGTGGCGGCATGGGAGTTGACCACAACGGCGTACACGCGATCAGCGACCGGTTCGTCGACGAGCTGGCGGCGCTCGATCCGATCGCGAGCACCTACCTGGGCCTGCCCGGTGGGGAAGAGCAACTGACCGACTACTCGCCCGACGGCCACCGGGCGCGCGCCGAACTGGCAGCCCGCAGCCTCGCCGAGGTGCGCGAGGCCGAACCGGCCGACGACGCCGAGCGGATCGCGAAGGCGGTGTTCACCGAGCGCATCGGGCTCGACCTCGAACTGCACGAGATCGGCGCGGACATGTCCTCGCTCAACGTGATCGCCAGCCCGGCGCAGGAGTTGCGGCAGGTCTTCGACCTGATGCCCGGTGACACCGACGCCGACTGGCGGACCATCGGCCGTCGCCTCTCGGCGATGCCCGAGGCGGTCCTGGGCCTGCGCGCGGGGCTGACCGAAGCGGCATCGGCGGGCAACGTCTCCGCGGCGCGGCAGGTCCGCAAGGTCGCCGAGCAGTGCGACACCTGGTCCGGGCGCAACGGTGAGGAGTCGTTCTTCGCCGCGATGGTCGGCCGGGCTCAGGGCGTCGAGGACTCGCTGCGCCGCGAGCTGGAGACGGCTGCGGAATCGGCTGCGGAGGCCTACGCCGGCCTGGCCGACTTCCTGCGCGGCGACCTGCTGCCCAAGGCACCGGAGAAGGACGCGGTGGGGGAGGAGCGCTACCGGCTCTGGTCGCGCTACTTCACCGGCGCGAAGCTCGACCTGCGCGAGGCCTACGAGTGGGGCTGGCAGGAGTTCTCCGGCATCGAGGCGGAGATGAAGCAGGTCGCGAACCGGATCAAGACCGGCGCGACGCTGGCCGAGGCCGCGGCGGTGCTCGACGCCGACGAGCGCTACCGGGTGCGCGGCCAGCGCGAGTTCGAGCGGTGGATGCAGCGGTTGTCCGACCAGGCCCTGGCAGACCTGCGCGGAACGCACTTCGAGATCCCGGACGCGCTGATGCGGCTGGAGTGCAAGATCGCCCCGCCTGGTGGGGGCGTCGGCGCCTACTACACCGGTCCCACCGACGACTTCTCGCGTCCCGGCCGGATGTGGTGGTCGGTTCCCGCCGATCGGCAGGACTTCCCGACCTGGCGCGAAGTGTCCACTGTGTACCACGAGGGCGTGCCCGGTCATCACCTGCAGGTGGCGACCTCGGTGCACGAGGCCCAGCGGCTCAACAAGTTCCAGCGGCTGGCCTGCTTCGTCTCCGGCCACGGCGAGGGCTGGGCGCTCTACGCGGAGCGGTTGATGCGCGAGCTCGGCTACCTCTCCGACGACGGCGACCTGCTCGGCATGCTCAACGACCAGCTCTTCCGCGCCGCGCGCGTGGTCGTGGACATCGGCATGCACCTGGAGCTGGAGATCCCGGCCGGAACGGGGTTCCACGAGGGCGAGAAGTGGACGCCGGAGCTGGGGCTGGAGTTCATGCTCAGCCGCACGATCACCGACCCGGCGCAGGTGCGCGACGAGATCGACCGCTACCTGGGCTGGCCCGGTCAGGCCCCGTCCTACAAGCTCGGCGAACGCCTGTGGCGCGCCGCTCGCGACGAGGCCAGGCAGCGCCACGGCGCGAACTTCGACGTCAAGGCGTTCCACACCGAAGCCCTCAAGATGGGCTCGATGGGCCTGGATACCCTCCGCGAACAACTCGCGGAGCTGTAGCGCGGCCGTTCCTCCGGGACGAGAACTGCGGTGTTCGCGGCGGCGAGCACCGCAGTTCCGCGCCGGTCAGGGCTGGAGGGGGAGCGGGCGGCCCAGGACCGCGAAGGGCCTGGGGTCGCCGGTGAAGCTGTAGTTGCGCAGGACGTCCTGGAAGCCGACGCGCTGGTAGAGCTTCCAGGCGCGGGTCGGGCCCTCCGGGGTGGACAGCAGGACCTTGCTGCCGGGTGCTCCGGCGAGCAGCTTGCGCAGGATCTCCTCGCCGAGGCCGGCGCCCTGCGCGCTCGGGTGCACGTGCAGCTCGGTGAGCTCGAAGTAGTCCTCCAGCCAGGACTCGCCGCCGACTCCGGTGATGGCCAGTCCGTGGCGAACCTGCTCGTGCCACCACTGCCCCGGGGCGCCGAGGTAGCCGTAGCCGATGCCGGTGAGCTCGTCGTCCTCGTTGAACGCGCCGATGCAGCGCCAGCCCGCGCGAAGCATGTGGGCCGACCACATCGGGGCGCGCTGCTGGGCGGTCACCGGGGGGTAGCCCATCGCGGTCACGTAGATCCGGAGGGCTTCCGGGAGTCTCGCTCGCAACTGTTCGGCGGTCAGTTCGAATACCCGGTCGCAGCTGGGGGATGGCGCAGCGGTCACGGCCGAACACTAACGCCTCTCATGCCCGAGGTCTTTCCTGCTCCCGGACAACCCGTTCTCCCGGGGTTGGCGCTCACCACGCACTCGAACAGGTGAGCTACAGCGCATCGCTTGAGTCGATCTCCGTTCGACGCTAATCTGAGCTTGTTCGAACGGGAGTTCGACGAACTCTCGTTCGAACCTCGGTCCGGTGGTGGGGTGGGGGAAGCACCTCACCACCGGGCCTCACCGCTGAAGGGAGAGAGCCGATGTCTTATCCCACCGACCTGTCGATCCCGTCGCCGCGATACTCCGTCGAGAACCAGGGGCCCACGCCGGAAGCGGACACGCCCGCCGGTGCCCTCTCGCTCCTGCTGCACGCGCGGACCTGCCTGCACGAGGCCGAGACCGCGGACCGCCCAGGTGAGCGGTTCGTCGCCGCGCACCTGGCCGCGCTGCGGGCCGCCACAGCGGTGGTCGTGGCGCGCGCCGCTCCTCGCGAGGACAAGCGCCCGGCGAGCGTGTGGCAGCTGCTCACCGCCGCCGCACCAGAACTGCGCGAGTGGGCCGCCTACTTCGCCGCGCGCTCCAACCGGCGGGCCGCCGCCGAGGCCGGGGTCCCGACCACGACCGACGCGCACGCCGACGAACTGCTGGACAACAGCCGGGAATTCCTCGGCATCGTGGGGCGGAGCCTGCTGGGGGCGACGCGTGAACGGTACTGACGTGGGACTCGAACACGGACGCATGCTCGATCAGCTGGGCATCGAAGCGCAGCTGCTGACCGCCGCGACGCACGACGTGCACGTCGACGCACCGGTGTTCAGCGCGTCCGGCCGCACGGTCGGCCAGACGCTCCGGCACCTCGGTGATCTGTGCGAGGACGTGCTGAGCTGGCTCGGATCGCCGGAGGCGCAACGCCACTGGGACCTGCCCGCCGAACCCGACCTGCGGGAGCTGACCAACCGGTTCGCCGTCCGGATGGCCGACCTGCTCGCCGAGTTCATCTCCCGACCGCCGGACGACCCGTGCCCGACGTGGTGGCCCGAGCAGCACACCGTGGCCTTCTGGGTGCGGCGGATGCTGCACGCGACCACCGTGCACCGCGCCGACGTGCAAACGGCGGCGGGCATCGAGCACACGCCGATCGATCCGGAGGTCGCCGCCGACGGCATCGACGAGGTGCTGCGGGCCTGGTTCGGCTACCGGCTGCACTCGTTGCAGATCACCGCCACCCGGCCCTGCTCGGTGGGCGTGCACGTGCCCGGACGCAACTGGTTGGTCACCGCGGACCCGAGCGGTGCCGCGGTGACCAGCTCCGAGGACGTGGCCACCACGACCCCGGACGCCGTGGTCGGCGGCGACCCCAGCGCGGTCTACCTGTGGATGTGGGGCCGCCTGCCCAATCGCGCGGTGGAGACCAGCGGCGACCCGGACGCCATCGCCCAGCTCTGGGGCCTGCTGCAGCTGGCGACCCGGTGACCACGGGCACGGCCTGGCCGATTCGACGAAATTCGATTGCCCCAACCCGGGAGGTGGCACATCGTGGGCGGATGCTGATCCGCCGCGAAACCCCCGCAGACCTCGCCGCCATCGGTCAGGTGCACGCCGCGGCGTTCGCCGACGCCGAGAACCCGCACCGCGTTCCGGTCGAGGTCGGGCTCGTCGACGCCCTGCGCGCCGGCGATGCGTGGCTCCCGGCGTTGTCGCTGGTCGCCGAGCGTTCCGGGGAGATCGCCGGGCACGTGGTGTGCAGCCGGGCGCACGTGGGCGCGGTCCCGGTGCTGGCGCTCGGACCGATCGGCGTGCGCCCGGAGTCGCAGCGCGCGGGCATCGGATCAGCGCTCATGCACGCCGTGCTCGGCGCCGCGGACGCGCTCGGCGAACCGCTGGTCGCGCTGCTCGGCCACCGCGAGTACTACCCCCGGTTCGGCTTCGAACCCGCCGCGAACTTCGGCATCGCACCGCCGGTGCCCGAGTGGGCCTCGCACTTCCAGGTCCGCCAGCTGGCCGCCCACGATTCGGCTGTGCGCGGCGAATTCGCCTACGCCGCACCGTTCATGGAGCTCTAGCGGACGGTCACGCCCGAAGCCGGAGACCTTTCGGCGTGGCCCGGAAACCCGCCTCGGTGAGGACCTCCGCCAGTCGCGAACCCCACGCGCCTTCGCCGTCGGCTCGCTCCACCGCGAGCTGGTCGAGCCAGCCGTCGCGCACCACCCGGGCCAGTCCCGCTGCCGCCGCCCGGAGCGCGGCATCGTCGTCGGTGAACGACAGCAGCGACTTGCCGCCGCGTTCGACGTAGAACACCGCCTCACCGGCCACCAGCACCACCAGCGCGCCGGCCTTCCGGCCGGGCCGGTGCCGGGTGTCGCCCATCGCCGCGGGCCAGCCCAGCGCGCCACCGTAGGGCTGCGCGGGATCCGCGGCGGCCAGCACCACCGCATCGGTGCTCGCCTCGTCGTCGCCGGAGAGCGCCCGCAGCCGGTCGATCGCACCCGGAACCGCGAACTGCGCGGCGCCGAGCCCCTCGATCACGTAACCGCGCCGGCACCGACCGGACTCCTCCATGGCCCGAAGGACCTTGTACACCGCCGAGAACCCGCCGGTCACCCGCTCGACGTCCAGGGCGCCCCGGGTCAGCACCCCGTGCCTCTCCAAGAACGCTTCGGCGCGGGCGTGCGCGCGGCGCGTCGGTTCAGCCGCAGGTTGCGGAGCGAGCGACCAGCGTCCGGACACCGTCGGCGGTCCGCCGCGCGGCGGCATCGCCGGACGCCCGGCCCGCAGCCGCGCGTACCGGCCGCGCGGCGCGCTGCGACGCGGCTTGTGCGCGGCACCGCGGCCGGAGACCAGGGCGCGCAGCGGGGCGAGGGTGTCGTTGGTGACCGCCCCGGCCCAGACCAGGTCCCACAGCGCGGTGGTGATCGCGTCGTCGGCAGGCGCCGCCTCCTCCTGCTCCAGCAGGAGTCCACCGGCCCGGTCGGCGAGCTGTCGGAAGAACAGCGCACCACCTTCCAAAGAGGACAGAACGGCTCGGTGCAGCGGCGAATCCGTCGAATCCTCGGGGAGATCCGGCAGCAGGAGGTCGGAGACATCGGTCGGGGCCAGCGCGATCCACCCGTCGCCACCGGCCAGCGAGCCCGACCCGACCCAGCTCACCTCACCGGTCGCGGTCAGCTCGTCGAGCAGAGCGGGGGAGTAGCCGGGCAGCCGCGCGGGCAGCACCAGCGACTCCAGCGCGCTCGCCGGGACCGGTGCCCCGGCGAGCTGCTCGACCACCGAGTACACGTCGTCGACGGTCGGAGCGGTGCGCAGCCGCGCGCCGACGCCGTGCCACACCGGCAGGAAACGGCCCAGCGCAGCGGGTTCCACCGGCTCGACCTCGGCCCGCAGCCGTGCCAGCGACGCCCGCCGCAGCCGGCGCAGCACCTCGGCGTCGCAGTAGTCGAGCGCACCCCCGCCCCCGGCCTCCAGCGGGCGCAACTCGCCGCGCACCAGACGTCCGGAACCGGTCAACCGGTCCAGCACGCCGTGCACCACGGCCACGCCCAGCCCGAACCGCCGGGCAGCGGCGTCGGCGGTGAACGGGCCGCGGCAACGCGCGTAGCGGATCAGCAGGTCGGCCAGTGGATCGGCGACGGGCTCGGTGAACGCCTCCGGCACGCCGACCGGCAGTGCGACGCCGAGCGCGTCGCGCACCTTGCCCGCGTCCTCGATCGGGATCCAGCGCTGCTCGCCGGCCATCCGGACCCGCAGGACGCGGCGCTGCTCGGCCAGCTCCTCGAGCCATTCCGGCCGCACACCGCGCTTCTCGGCCTCCGATGTGGACAGATCGCCGAGGAAGCGCAGCAGGTCGGCCGCGCCCTCGGCGTCGCGCGCGTGGCGCTCGGGGGCGAGCCGCTGCAACTGCTGCTCGATCTCGTCCAGGGCCTCGGAGTCCAGCAGTTCGCGAAGCGCCTCCGAGCCGAGCAGCTCGGCGAGCAGCGTGGAGTCCAGGCTCAGCGCCGCCGACCGGCGCTCGGCCAGGGGAGCGTCGGTCTCGTAGAGGAACATGCCGATGTAGCCGAACAGCAGGCTGCGCGCGAACGGCGACGGCGTCGGCGTCTCGACCTCGACGACCTTCACCTTGCGGGCCGCGACCTGCTGCATCAGCTCGGTCAGCCCCGGGACGTCGTAGACGTCCTGCAGGCATTCCCGCATCGCCTCCAGCACGATCGGGAACTGCTCGTACTGCGCCGCCACGGTGAGCAGCTGCGCCGACCGCTGCCGCTGCTGCCACAGCGGGGTGCGGCGGCGGGGGTCCCGGCGCGGCAGCAGCAGGGCCCGCGCCGCGCACTCCCGGAACCGGGCGGCGAACAGCGCCGAACCGCCGACCTCGTCGGTCACCATCTGCTGCACCTCGGCCGGTGGGAGCAGCACGTCCTCGGCCGTCGGCAGCACCTCGGCGCCGGAGTCGTCGAGGGCGTCGGCCAGTCGCAGCACGATGCCGTCGTCGGAGGAGGCGATCTGCGGTTCGACACGCCGCCGTTCCCTGATCCGCGCGCCGACGGCCAGCGCCCACGGCCCGTTGACCTGGGCTCCGAAGGGGGAGTGGATCACCATCCGCCAGTCGCCGAGCTCGTCGCGGAACCGCTCCACCACGATCGTCCGGTCGTCCGGGACGTGCCGCGTGGCACGCCGCTGCTCGTCCAAGTAGGACATCAGGTTGTCGCGGGCCCACTCGTCCAGCCCGGCCGCCGTGATGCGCTCCCGGGCGTCGTCGGCATCCGCGCTGGTCAGCTCGCGGACGAAGGCTCCCAGGGCGCGGCCGAGCTCCAGCGGTCGTCCGGGTTGGTCGCCCTTCCAGAACGGCATCCGCCCGGGTTCGCCCGGCGCCGGGGTGACGATGACCCGGTCGTGGGTGATGTCCTCCACCCGCCACGCGCTGGTGCCCAGCAGGAACGTGTCGCCGACGCGGGATTCGTAGACCATCTCCTCGTCGAGCTCACCGACCCGCACACCTCCGCGACCGGCCTCCTCGTCGCCGGGCGTGGTCACGGTGAACAGCCCCCGGTCGGGGATGGTGCCGCCGGAGGTCACGGCGAGCCGCTGCGCGCCGGGTCGGGCGCGCAGCTCGTCGTTGACCCGGTCCCACACGATCCTCGCCCGCAGCTCGCCGAACTCCTCGCTGGGATAGCGCCCGGCGAGCATGTCCAGCACCGCGTGCAGCGCCGAGTCCGGCAGCCCCGCGTACGGGGCCGAGCGGCGCACCAGCGCGGCGAGCTCGGCCACCGGCCAGTCGTCCATCGCCGCCATCGACACGATCTGCTGCGCCAGCACGTCCAGCGGGTTGCGCGGGTAGGCGATCGACTCGATCAGCCCGCCCGTCATCCGCTCCGACACCACCGCGCAACCGACCAGGTCGCCGCGGAACTTCGGGAATACCACGCCGCGGGAGACCGCGCCGACCTGGTGACCGCCGCGCCCGATGCGCTGCAAGCCGGAGGCCACCGTCGGCGGCGTCTCGATCTGCACCACCAGGTCGACCGCGCCCATGTCGATGCCCAGCTCCAGCGACGAGGTGGCCACCACGCACGGCAGCTGCCCGGACTTGAGCTCCTCCTCGACGACGGCCCGCTGCTCCTTCGACATCGAGCCGTGGTGCGCCTTGGCCACGACCGGCGGAGCTCCCGAGCCGATGCCGGAGCCGCCGACGGCTTCCGCCGGGAACCGGGTCATCGGTTCCGGCTGCTCGGCGGCGAGCTCGTTGATGCCGGCGGTGAGCCGTTCGGCCAGCCGCCGCGAGTTGCTGAACACGATGGTCGAGCGGTGCTGGCGGATCAGCTCCAGGACGCGCTCCTGGACCGAAGGCCAGATCGAGGTGTGCTGCTCGGCCGCCTGCTCTCCGGTCTCGCCGGTGGACGCGCCGAGCTCGGCCATGTCCGGAACCGGCACCTCGACCCGGACCTCGACCTCCTTGGGGTGGGCGGGCTGCACGGTGCGCACCGGCCGACCGCCTGCCAGGTAGGTCCGGACCTCCTCGACCGGTCGCACCGTCGCCGACAGCCCGACCCGCTGGGCGGGCCGGGCCAGCAGCTGGTCGAGCCGCTCCAGCGACAGCGCCAGGTGCGCGCCGCGCTTGGTGCCCGCGACCGCGTGCACCTCGTCGACGATCACCGTCTCCACCCCGGCCAGCGATTCGCGCGCCGCCGAGGTCAGCAGCAGGAACAGCGATTCCGGAGTGGTGACCAGCACGTCCGGCGGTGTGCGGGCGAAGGAACGCCGCTGGTCGGCGGGGGTGTCGCCGGTGCGGATGCCGACCTGGATGTCCGGCGGCTCGCCGCCCAGCCGCTGGGTGGCCTGCCGGATCCCGGCCAGCGGCGCGCGCAGGTTGCGCTCCACGTCGACGGCCAGGGCTTTCAGCGGTGACACGTAGAGCACCCGGCAGCGCTTCTTCGCTTCCGACGGCACGCCCTCGGAAGCGAGCCGGTCCAGCGCGGAGAGGAAGGCCGCGAGCGTCTTGCCGGAGCCTGTCGGCGCCACCACCAGGGCGTGCTCGCCCGCCGCGATGGCCTGCCACGCGCCCGCCTGCGCCTCGGTGGGCGCGGCGAAGGCGCCGCGGAACCAGTCGCGGGTCGCGGCGGAGAACCCGTCCAGCACGTCGCTCATGCACCCATGCTGGACCACACCACCGACGAACGGCGCAGGTGAGGGCCTATCGTCGGTTCTGCCAGAAGAAGCGCACGGCGAGCACGATCACCGCCAGGAGCGTCGCGGCGATCACCACCTGGCCCAGCGGCGTGGACATACCGGTCGGATCGGTCTGCAGGAGCAGCACACCACCAGCGTACGGGCGGCACGTAGGCTGGTCGACGATGCGCCACACCGCTTTCCGCCAACGCATGGCCGAGGAGTTCGGCAGGGTCCGGTCCGAGATGCTCTCCCAGGACCACGTGTTCTCGGCCCTCGGAGGACGGACGGTGGACCAGGCTCTGGAGGCCGGCTACACGACCAAGGAGGTCTGGGCCGCGGTCTGCGAGACCTTCGAGGTCCCGGCCGAACGCCGCTAGCCGCTCAGCGTGCACCGCCGCTGAGTTTCCGCTGCTGGCACCGCCGAGCAACGGGATTCCTCAACAACGCCTAACCGCGGGTGCTCTCGTCCTGCTGGAAGTCGGCCCAGAGGTTCTGGGCGCTGATCTGCTCCTGCTCGCTGCGTCCCGATTCGCGGTAGTGCTCGTAGGCCCGACGGCGTTCCTGCCGCACGTTCCGCAACCGCTCGGCGGTGACCCGTCGCTGCTGCTCCGGGGTGGGGTGCCCTTCCGCGACCGCCATCTCGTCCTCGCACATCGGCTTGATCTCGGCGATCCGCTTCTCGTCGGCGATCACGTCGCTGGGGTCCTCGTGCGCCGGTGGTTGGTGGTGGCGGTAGCGGACGTAGGGGTTGTCCTCGGGCAGGCCACCGCTGACCCGGCCGTAGAAGCCGAAGAACATCAGCACCAGGCCGGCGATGAGGCTGAACACCACGTTCTGCAGCTCGAAGGCGAAGACGTTCCACGAGTTGTTGAGCACCGCCAGGTTGGCCAGGCCGGACAGGGCGAACAGCACCCCGATGGCGGCGGTCGTGGTGGAGGCGACGGGGCCGCCCCAGGCCGCGGCGGCGACCAGGATCGCGCCGACGACGATCGACACCACGGCGAGCAGGCCGTTGCTGGACAGCCCCAGCACGTCGACTCCGTCGGTGGTGAACAGCGGGACCCGGTTGGCGAGCCCGAGCCCGCCGAAGACCATCAGGCACGCCCCGAACACGGCTGCGGCGATCCGGTAGAAGCGGTTCAGCGGGTGTTCCGGTGGTAAGTAGCGATCCATGCGCATTTCGGGCACCTCCTGAGAGCGAGGTAGTCCTGAGTGTCCACCTGTGGTGCGCTGATCGCACTGTCACTCGACCAGGTGATGAGTCCGGCGTGTCGGCATGACGCTCGAACATCCGTTCGCTCACTATGGGAGTGCGGACCGGGAAGACCCGCAAACCCCGCGAGTCGGATTGTCGGTCCCAGCCCGTAGCGTCTGAAACGACGTGAACGACTCGCTCCCAAGAGAGTCGCCCGAAGACCCGACTCGAAGACTTCACCGAGGTGGACCCCGATGGCAGCAGCGACACCGGACAAGGGCAAGGCGCTGGAGCTGGCGCTCGCTCAGATCGACAAGCAGTTCGGCAAGGGATCGGTCATGCGGCTCGGCGACGACTCGCGGCCGCCGGTCGAGGTCATTCCGACCGGCTCCATCTCGCTGGACGTCGCACTGGGCATCGGCGGCCTGCCGCGCGGTCGTGTCGTGGAGATCTACGGCCCGGAGAGCAGCGGTAAGACCTCGGTCGCCCTGCACGCCGTGGCCAACGCCCAGAAGCTCGGAGGCACGGCGGCCTTCGTCGACGCCGAGCACGCGCTGGACCCGGAGTACGCGAAGGCGATCGGTGTGGACACCGACTCGCTGCTGGTCTCCCAGCCGGACACCGGTGAGCAGGCGCTGGAGATCGCGGACATGCTGATCCGCTCCGGCGCGCTGGACGTCATCGTCATCGACTCGGTGGCCGCGCTGGTGCCGCGCGCCGAGATCGAGGGCGAGATGGGCGACAGCCACGTGGGTCTGCAGGCCCGCCTGATGAGCCAGGCGCTGCGAAAGCTGACCTCCGCGCTGTACAACGCCAAGACCACCGCGATCTTCATCAACCAGCTCCGCGAGAAGGTCGGCGTCATGTTCGGCTCCCCGGAGACCACCACCGGTGGTAAGGCGCTGAAGTTCTACTCCTCGGTGCGACTGGACGTGCGCCGGATCGAGACGCTCAAGGACGGCTCCGACGCGGTCGGCAACCGGACCCGCGTGAAGGTCGTCAAGAACAAGGTCGCACCGCCGTTCAAGCAGGCCGAGTTCGACATCATCTACGGCATCGGCATCAGCCGCGAGGGCTCGCTGATCGACATGGGTGTCGAGCAGGGCATCATCCGCAAGTCGGGTGCCTGGTACACCTACGAGGGCGACCAGCTGGGCCAGGGCAAGGAGAACGCCCGCAAGTTCATGCGGGAGAACCCGGACGTGGCCAACGAGATCGAGAAGCGGATCAAGGAGAAGCTCGGCATCGGCGCCACCCTCGACGCCGAGGGCGGCGACAACAGCGCCGCCGAGCCGGCACCGGTCGAGTTCTGATCGACGCCTTGGCACGGATGAACGACGAAGGAACGCGCCGGGGGAGCGCTCGTCGCGCCCCCGGCGCCGAACCTCGCGACGGCGAGGCGGAGAAGAAGCCGCCTCGCAAGCCCGAGGACCCCGCCGCGCAGGCCCGCGACATCGTGTACCGGTTGCTGGCCAGCCGCGCTCGCAGTCGGCTCGAACTCCGACAGGCGTTGCTGCGCAAGGACGTCGACGAGGACATCGCCGACGGCGTGCTGCAGAAGTTCGCCGACGCGGGCCTCATCGACGACGCCTCGTTCGCCGAGGAGTGGGTGAACCAGCGCCAGCGCTCCCAGGGGCTGGGGCGCAAGGCGCTGGGCTTCGAGCTGCGGCGCAAGGGCATCGACGAGCACCTCGTGGAATCGGCTCTGTCCAACGTGGACAACGATGCCGAGGCCGAGCGCGCCCGCGAACTGGTGCAGCGCAAGCTGCGCAGCACGGGATCGCTCGACTACACCGCGAAGGTGCGCCGTCTGGTCGGCATGCTCGCCCGCAAGGGCTACTCCGAAGGTCTCGCCTACCGCATCGTCAAGGAGGAGATCGAGAACGCCGGCGACGCGGCGGACTCCGATTTCTCCTGATCCCTGGCGGTTTCTGGGCCGTTGGGGTGAAACCCGGTGAATGCCGTGAGCGGAGCTGATCGCTCTCCCTAGGCTCCAGCGCGCCGCGTGCACCGGCGCAGCGGACGTCGGTCGCGCTCGACGGACCTGGGGGACAAGGTGAGTCAGCCCGCGCGAACGCCAACGCAGAACCCGTACGTGGCCCAGCCGAAGCCGAAGTTCGGTGGGCTGGCGTGGACGGCGCTCATCCTCGGAATCGTCGGGGTCTGCGGATCGATCCTGCCGATCCTGAACAACGCCACGGCCCTCGCCGCGCTCGTCGGGCTGGTGCTGGGCGTCATCGCGCTGTTCGGAAGCCGGAAGGTGCTCGCCGGACTCGGCGCGTTGCTGTGCGTGCTGGGGATCGCGGCCACCGCCGTGCTCCAAGGGCTCGTGGTCACCGAGCTGGACCGGGTGCTGACCGGCACGCAGCAAGAGCAGCCGTCGTCGAGCGCTCCGGCCCCGGCCCTGCGGCTGCCGTTCGGCGAGCGGCACACCTGGCCGAAGGGGTGGACGATCTCGATCCTCCCGCCCGTTCACTACGAGGAGACCAGCCAGTTCTCCCGCCCTCCTGCGGGAAAGCGGCACGTCCAGTTCGACGTGGCGGTGCGCAACGGCGGTGACACCGCCTACAACGTCGTCAACGCGACGATCACCGTCACCCACAACGGGCGCCTCGCCCAGCAGCACTTCGGGGCGGGGGACCCGGTCCCCGTCGCGCAGCTGCCTCCGGGTGGAGAAGTGCTCTACACCGTGGTTTTCGAGATCGGGGCCGAGCCGGGCGAGCTGCAGGTCAGCGTGCAGCCGACGTTCGCCGCTGAGGAGACCGCTTGCTTCACCGGTCCGATCTGACTGTGGGACGTGGGTACCAGAACGTCGGTGGCGCGTCGTAGGGTTCCTGGTCATGACGAAGTCGAGGAGCCCGCAGCACATCGTGTGGGACTGGAACGGAACACTTCTTGACGACAACCACGCCGTGGTGTCCGCGGTGAACAGCGTGTGCACCCGGTTCGACCGGGAACACATCGACATCGACGAGTGGCGCGCGATCTACAGCCGTCCGCTGCGCGCCTGCTACGAGAACCTCCTGCGGCGCGAGATCACCGAGGACGACTGGGCTCGCGTCGACGAGCTCTACCACGTCGCCTACCGGGATCTGCTGGATTCCTGCGGCATGGCCGAAGGCGTGCCGCACGTGCTCCAGGACTGGGCGGCGACCGGCGGGACCCAGTCGCTGCTGTCGATGTGGTTCCACGACGAGCTGGTCGAGCTGGTCACGGCACGCGGTTTGCACGAGCTCTTCGATCGGATGGACGGCCTGCGCGCCTCGGTGGGTGGCGGATCCAAGGACGAGCACCTGCGCGTCCACCTCAAGGCGCAAGAGCTCGATCCGGCCGAGGTGGTGCTCATCGGCGACGTCCTCGACGACGCCCACGCTGCCGAACAGGTCGGTGCGCAGTGCGTTCTGGTGACCACCGGCGTGATGGACCGCCCCAAGCTGGAGAAGTCCGGCTACCCGGTCGTGGACTCGATTCCGGAGGCCCTCACCCTGCTCGCGGCGTGAAGCCGGGGCGCCCGCCCGCGCGGGCGCCCCAGCATCAGCGCAGCGCGGCGGCCTCGGCGGCCAGCTGCTCGATCTTCGCCCAGTCGCCCGCTGCCAGCAGGTTCTTCGGGGCGAGCCAGGAGCCGCCCACGCAGCCGACGTTGGGCAGGGCCAGGTAGTCCGGCGCGGTCGCCGGGCTGATCCCGCCGGTGGGGCAGAACCGCAGGTGCGGCAGAGGGCCGGCGATGCCCTTGAGGAACGGCACTCCGCCGCTGGGCTCGGCGGGGAAGAACTTCATCGCGCTCGCCCCGCGCTCGGCCAGCCGCATCGCCTCGGACACCGTGCCGGCACCCGCCAGGTACGGCACCCCGGAGGCCTCCAGGTCGTCCAGCAGCCGATCGGTGGTGCCGGGGGTGACCAGGTAGCGGGCACCGGCGTCGGCGGCCTGCTTGGCCTGGCCCACCTCGGTGATCGTGCCCGCCCCGGCGACCATGTCGGGCACCTCGGCCGCGATGCGTTCGATGGCCGGGAGACCGGCCGGAGTGCGCAGGGTGACCTCGATGGTCCGGATTCCGCCGCGCAGCAGCGCTTCGGCCAGCGGGACGGCGTGCTCGGCGTCGTCGAGGGCCACGACCGGCACCACGGGCGCCAGGTCGAAAACGTCGGCTGCGGTGTTCATCTGCTCGTCCAATCGCGTCGGGGCGGTGGTTCCGCCGCTGGTCATACTCGCACCTGCGGTTGCGCCTGCCCGAACACGCTCGCGCCCTGGTCGGCGCGGCCAACGGCATTGCGGAAGGCGGCGAACAGCTCGCGGCCGGTGCCGAACGGTGCCGGATCCGCTCCGCGCGCGGGTTGCCGCGCGGTGAGCTCGTCGTCGGGCACGAGGGCTTCCAGCGTGCCCCGGTCGGCGTCGAGCCGGATCACGTCGCCGTCCTGGATGCGCGAGAGCGGCCCGCCAGCGGTGGCTTCCGGGGTGAGCTGGATGGCGGCCGGGATCTTGCCGGAGGCGCCCGACATCCGGCCGTCGGTGACCAGCGCGACCTGGTGCCCGCGGTCCATCAGCACTCCCAGCGCCGGGGTGAGGCCGTGCAGCTCGGGCATGCCGTTGGCCTGCGGGCCCTGGTTGCGGATCACGACCACGACGTCGTGGTCGATCTCGCCCGCGGAGAAGGCGGCGGTGAAGTCGTGCTGGTCGTCGAAGACCCGCGCCGGCGCGGTGACGGTGCGGTGCGTGGCGGCCACCGCCGACACCTTGATCACCGCGCGCCCGAGGTTGCCCTCCAGCACGCGCAGTCCACCGTCGGGTGCGAACGGGTCGTCGACCCCTCGCAGCACGTCGGTGTCCAGGCTCTTCGAAGGACCATCCCGCCACACCAGCTCGCCGTCGTCGAGGAACGGCTGCTGCCGGTAGCGGTCCAGGCCGTGACCGGCGACGGTCTTGACGTCGGCGTGCAGCAGGCCTGCGTCGAGCAGTTCACCGATCAGCGTCTGCACGCCACCGGCGGCTGCGAAGTGGTTGATGTCGGCGGATCCGTTCGGGTAGACCTGCGCCAGCGACGGCACGACCGCGGACAGCTCGGAGAAGTCGTCCCAGGTCAGCTCGATGCCCGCGGCGGCGGCGATGGCGGGCAGGTGCAGCGTGTGGTTGGTCGAGCCGCCCGTGGCCAGCAGCGCGACGACGCCGTTGACGATCGCCTTCTCGTCGAGCAGCTCACCGATCGGCGTGCGCCCCTCGCCCTGGCCGAGCCGCACGACCTGACGGCCGGCTTCCTCGGTGAGCGCCTTGCGCAGCGGGGTGCCGGGCGGCACGAAGCTGGATCCGGGCAGGTGCAGGCCCATGACCTCGACGACCAGCTGGTTGGAGTTGGCGGTGCCGTAGAACGTGCAGGTGCCGGGGGAGTGGTACGAGGCGGACTCGGCCTCCAGCAGGTCCTCGCGAGTGGCCTTGCCTTCGGCGAAGAGCTGCCGGATGCGGCTCTTCTCGCGGTTGGGCAGGCCCGAGGGCATGGGTCCGGCGGGCACCAGCAGGGTCGGCAGGTGACCGAACGCCAGCGCGCCGATCAGCAGCCCGGGCACGATCTTGTCGCACACCCCGAGCATCAGCGCCCCGTCGAACATCTCGTGGGAGAGCGCCACGCCGGCGGCCATCGCGATCACGTCGCGGGAGAACAGGGACAGCTCCATGCCGGTGCGGCCCTGGGTGATCCCGTCGCACATCGCAGGCACTCCGCCCGCGAACTGCGCGACACCGCCCGCTTCGCGCACCGAGTCCTTCAGCCACGCGGGGAACTCGTTGTAGGGCTGGTGCGCGGAGAGCATGTCGTTGTAGGCCGACACGATCGCCACCCCGGGCTTGCTCACGCCGCGCACCGCGAGCCGGTCGGAGCCGCTGCAGGCGGCGAAACCGTGCGCGAGGTTGCTGCAGGGCAGGTCGGCCCGGACCGGGCCTTGCGCAGCTGCGGCGTTGATGCGTTCGAGGTAGGCGGAGCGGGTCCGCTCGCTGCGTTCTGCGATGCGGCGGGTGACCCGCTCGACGACGGCGTGCAGTGGCGCCATGATCGCCTCCGAAGGTGAGCTGGACAAACGGGCGACGACGTTGGCGCCACATGGCGCGGGTCACACTAGTGGGTGTGGCCTGGATTTCACAATCGATCCAGTCCATGAGAACTCATTCCCGCGTGACATCGACCGTGCGCGATCATGGTCGGGTGGTCCCGATGGTGAAGGAGTGGTTGTGAGGATTCGCCTGCTCGCAGTGGCGGCGGTGGCCGTCGTCCTGACCGGGTGCGGGCAAGCCGAACCCGCAGCGCCGCCACCGCCCCCGCCGGCTCCGGAGGTCCCGCCCTCACAGCCGAGCTCCTCGGCGGGAGGGGACGTGGAGCTGGGCAGCTCGCCGACGCTGACCGCGATCAAGCAGCGGAAGCGATTGCTGGTGGGTGTGCGCGCCGACCAGCCGGAGTTCGTGACGCGCGACCCCGCGGGCGGCTACCGGGGCTTCGACGTCGACATCGCCCGCGACATCGCCCGCCGCATCGGTCTCGACCCCACCACCCAGGTGCAGTTCCGCCGCCTGCCCCCGACGCTGCTGCGCGACGCGGTCGCAGCGGGCAACGTCGACCTCCTGCTCGGCGGCACCGCGGAGGTCCCGCAGCTCGCGCAGATCCCGTACGCCGTCACCGACACCGAGCGGAACCTGGTCGTCAAGGCCGACGACCCCAAGCTCGCCGAAGAGCTCCGGGGAATGCTCCGAGCCGCGACCGCCGACGGCACCTGGCAACGGGCCCACGACCAGAACCTGGCTCCCCAGGGGATCTCGGCGCATCCGTGACGTGAAGAGGCGCCTCCGGGAACGGGTCCCGGAGGCGCCTGCTTCGCCCGGATCAGGTGTCGCGACCGGTGTCCACGACCGCGACCGTGCCCAGCTTGCCCTTGCGGCCTTGGCTGAGGCGGCGTTCGGTGTAGACCGCCAGCCTGCTCAGCGCGTAGTTGATGACGATGAAGATCGCGCCGACCACGATGTAGGTCTGGATCGGGTTGCTGAGGTTCTGGATGATCACCTGCGCCTCACGCACCACGTCGACGTAGGCGACGATGAAGCCCAGCGAGGTGTCCTTGACGATGACCACGAGCTGGCTGATCAGCGCGGGCAGCATCGCCCGGAATGCCTGCGGCAGCAGCACCGAGCTCAGCACCTGACCGCGGCGCAGGCCGATGGCGTAGGCGGCCTCGCTCTGGCCCTTGGGCAGCGACAGGATCCCGGCGCGCACGATCTCGGCGATGATCACCGAGTTGTACGCGGTCAGGCCGATCACCAGGAACCACATCGGCGAGAGGTCCAAGCCCACCGAGGGAAGCACCCGGAAGGCGAAGAAGACCATGATGACCACCGGGATGCCGCGCAGCAGCTCGACCACGCCGACCACCAGCCAGCGGTACCAGGGCGCGCTCACGACGCGGGTGATCGCCAGCAGGGTGCCGATGACCAGTGAGAACACCATCGCCAGCACGGCTGCGGTGAGGGTGCCCAGCAGGCCGGTGCCCAGCAGGCCCCACAGCGCGGTGAACGTGCCGTTGGTCGGGTCGAGCAGCGGACCCCACTTCTCGGCGGTCAGCTGCCCTTGCACGCCCAGCGTGTAGAGCACCCAGCCGACCACCGCGAGCAGCAGCAGCCCGACCACCGCGCTGGCGACCAGCGAGCGCCGCTTCGCCTGGGGGCCGGGGGCTTCGTAGAGAACGGCGTTGGTCATCGTGCGATCGCCACCTTCCGCTCCAGGTAACCCAGCAGCAGACCGGCCGGGATGGTGAGCACCAGGTAGAACAGCACCACGCCGAGCAGCACCGGCAGTGCGGCCAGGCCGCGCGCCGAGGTCAGCGTGTCACCGACCGAGAACAGGTCCCCGCCGACGCCGAAGGCGCCCACCAGGGCCGAGTTCTTGATCATCGCGATGATCACGTTGCCCAGCGGCGGGACCACCGTGCGCACGGCCTGCGGCAGCACGACCAGCGACAGCGACTGGCCGAAGGTGAGGCCCACGGCGCGTGCGGCCTCGGCCTGACCTGCCGGAACGGCGTTGATGCCGCTTCGGATCGCCTCGCACACGAACGCCGAGGTGTACAGCGCCAGGCCGATGGTGCCGAACCAGAAGTAGGAACCGTTGATGCCCAGCTCCGGCAGGCCGAAGGCCATGAAGAACAGCACCACGGTCAGCGGGCAGTTGCGCAGCACGTTGACCCAGCTGGTCCCGGCGGCGCGCAGCGGAGGTAGCGGCGAGACCCGGAAGCCCGCCGCGATGGTGCCGATGATCAGCGCGAGCAGACCCGCCAGCAGGCAGATCTCCAGCGTCCGCACGAGACCGCTCAGGTACAGCGGCAGGTTGTCGATGATGACTTGCACAGATTCCACTCCGGCCAAGAGATGAGGGTGCCGACCGGATCGGACGGCACCCTCATTCCGCTATCAGGTCAGCTGCAGGGGTCGGTCTGCGGAAGGCTCGGCGTCTGCTTGGACACCTTGCCGGCGGTCGCCTGCCACGCCTTCGCGTAGGTGCCGTCCTGGCCGGCCTGCGCGAGGGTCTGGTTGATGAACTCGCAGAACTTCACATCGCCCTTCTTGATGCCGATGCCGTAGGGCTCTTCGGTGAAGGGCTTCTCCACGAGCTTGAACTGCCCGCCGCTCTTCTCGACCAGACCCATCAGGATCACGTTGTCCGTGGTCACCGCCTGGACCTGGCCGGTGCGCAGCGCGTCGGCGCACTTGGAGTAGACGTCGAAGAGCACCAGGTTCGGCTCGTCGACGTACTCCTTGATCTTCTCGGCCGGGGTCGAGCCCGTCACCGAGCAGACCTTCGCGCCGCTGGCTCGCAGCGTCTCCGGTCCGGTGATCTGGGCGTTGTCGGACTTGACCATGATGTCCTGACCGGCGGTGTAGTACGGCCCGGCGAAGCTGATCCGCTGCTTGCGCGAGTCGTTGATGGTGTAGGTGGCCACCACCATGTCGACGCGGCCCTGCTCGATGACCTCCTCGCGGGTCTTGCTCGGCGCCTCGACCCACTGGATCTTGTCGGCGGGGATGCCCATCTTCGCCGCGACCAGCTTGGCCATCTCGACGTCGAAGCCCTGCGGCTTGCCCTCGAGGTCGTTCAGGCCGAACAGCGGCTGGTCGATCTTCGTGCCGATCCGGATGGTGCCCGCCTGCTTGAGGTTGGCCATCGTGCTTCCGGGCTCGAACTGCGCGTTCTGGTCCACCGGGATCTCCGGGGCGCCTCCGCCGCCTTCCAGCTGGTTCTCGCCGCCCCCGCCGCAGGCGGACAACGCCAGGGCCAGCGACGCCGTCAGCACCGTGACCAGACGAAATCTCTTGCCTCGCATCTGCTTACGCCTCTCTGTGCAGTGGTGGTGACACTCAGTGGGTGAGGATCTTGCCGAGGAAGTCCTTGGCCCGGTCGCTCTTCGGCTCGCCGAAGAACTTCTGGGGCTCGGCGTCCTCGACGACCTCGCCATCGGCCATGAACAGCACGCGGTGCGCGGCGCGGCGTGCGAACCCCATCTCGTGCGTGACGACGACCATGGTCATGCCCTCTTCGGCGAGACCGGTCATCACGTCGAGCACCTCGTTGACCATCTCCGGGTCCAGCGCGGAGGTCGGCTCGTCGAAGAGCATGACCTTCGGCTTCATCGCCAGCGCTCGGGCGATGGCCGCTCGCTGCTGCTGGCCGCCGGAGAGCTGTGCCGGGTACTTCTGAGCCTGGTCGGTGATGCCGACCCGATCCAGCAGCTTCATCGCGTCGCGCTGGGCCTCGTCCCGGCTCTGCCCGCGGACCTTGATCGGCCCGAGCGTGACGTTCTCCAGGATCGTCTTGTGCGCGAAGAGGTTGAACTGCTGGAAGACCATGCCGACGTCGGCGCGCAGTTCGGCCAGAGCTCGTCCTTCGGCCGGCAGCGGCACGCCGTCGATCTCGATGGAGCCTTCGTTGATCGGTTCCAGCCGGTTGATGGCCCGGCACAACGTCGACTTTCCGGAGCCGGACGGGCCCAGGACCACGACGACCTGCCCCCTGGGCACTTCGAGGTCGATCGACCGCAGCACGTGCAGTGAGCCGAAGAACTTGTCGACCGCGGACATCCGGATCATCGGAGCGTCCGTGGGGGCTGCGGTCATCCAGTGCTCCCGAATGCGTCGTATGTGGAATTCGTTGGCCGAAACTTAAGCCTGTCGTGGCTGCGGAGTCCAGAGGTTGGGATCGATACGTTGTTTCAACTCCGTTACGCAACGGAGTTAGCTTCGTCCACCTGACCGCCTATCGTGTCCGCGATTTCCGACCGTTCGTTGCGCTCAGTAATCACGAAGGGTGTGTTCCTCCCGCTCCATCATCGGTCCGGGCGGGTGAATCGGCGATCTGACCAGGCGCTACCGTGGAACGGTGAGCACGAAGACGTACGAGATCCGCACTTTCGGCTGCCAGATGAACGTGCACGATTCCGAGCGGCTCGCGGGAATGCTGGAGGACGCCGGGTACGTGCGGGCCGGCAACGGTCGGGAGATGCCCGCCGACGTGGTCGTGTTCAACACCTGCGCCGTGCGCGAGAACGCCGACAACCGGCTCTACGGCACGCTCGGCCACATGCGTCCCCAGAAGGACGTCAACCCGAACATGCAGATCGCCGTCGGTGGCTGCCTCGCGCAGAAGGACCGCGACACGATCGTCAAGAAGGCGCCCTGGGTCGACGTCGTCTTCGGCACCCACAACCTCGGTTCGCTGCCGACGCTGCTGGAACGTGCGCGGCACAACCAGGAGGCCGAGGTCGAGATCCTGGAGTCGCTGGACGTCTTCCCGTCCACGCTCCCGGCACGCCGCGACTCCGCCTACTCCGGCTGGGTGTCGGTCTCGGTCGGCTGCAACAACACCTGCACCTTCTGCATCGTGCCCGCGCTGCGCGGCAAGGAGAAGGACCGCCGACCCGGCGAGATCCTCTCCGAGGTCGAGGCGCTGGTCTCGGAAGGCGTGCTCGAAGTGACCTTGCTCGGTCAGAACGTCAACGCCTACGGCGTGGAGTTCGGCGACCGCTTCGCCTTCGGCAAGCTGCTGCGCTCCTGCGGCGAGATCGACGGCCTGGAGCGCGTCCGCTTCACCTCACCGCACCCGCGCGACTTCACCGACGACGTCATCGAGGCGATGGCCGAGACGCCCAATGTCTGCCCGCAGCTGCACATGCCGTTGCAGTCCGGATCCGACCGCGTCCTCAAGGCGATGCGCCGCTCCTACCGCAGCGAGCGCTTCCTCGACATCGTGGGCAAGGTCCGCGCGGCCATGCCGGAGGCGGCCATCACCACCGACATCATCGTCGGCTTCCCCGGGGAGACCGAGGAGGACTTCGAGGCCACGATGGAGGTCGTGCGTCGCGCCCGGTTCTCCAGCGCCTTCACCTTCCAGTACTCCAAGCGACCGGGCACGCCCGCCGCGGACATGCCCGACCAGCTGCCCAAGGAGGTCGTTCAGCAGCGCTACGACCGCCTGGTCGCGCTGCAGAACGAGATCTCCTGGGACGAGAACAAGAAGATCGTCGGCCGCGAGGTCGAGCTGCTGGTCGCCGAAGGGGAGGGGCGCAAGGACGCCGAGACCCACCGGCTTTCCGGTCGCGCCCGCGACGGCCGCCTGGTGCACTTCACGCCCACCGGCGCGCTCGACGGTGAGATCCGGCCCGGCGACCTCGTGCGCACCACGATCACCCGCGCCGCCCCGCACCACCTGGTCGCCGACACCGACATCACCGGCCACCGCCGGACTCGGGCGGGCGACCACTGGGAAGAGGGCGTGCGCCCCAAGACCTCCGGGGTCAGCCTCGGGCTGCCCTCCATCGGCGCCCCGGCTCCGCAGCCGGCTGCGCAGCAGGGATGTGCGTGTTGAGCGAGGAACAGGACGTCCAGAGCCGCGGTGAGGTGCTGCGGCGGTTCGACCCGGGTGCCAAGGCGCTGGTCATCGCCACGGTGATGCTGGTGCTCGTGGTGAGCACGCTGCTGCCCTGGGTGGGCGGCAGTCCCGGGTGGGAGGTGCTGACCGGGCAGGCGGACCCGTCGCTGAACGTGGGGCTGCTGCCACGGCTGTTCGCGATCAACTCCGCCATCGTCGGCCTGGGCTTCGGCGCGCTGGCGCTGATCACCCGCCGCTGGGGTGCGGCCTTCCTGGCGGGTGTCGCCGGACTGGTGGTCACCTTCGAAGGCATGATCGCGATCTGGTCCCGCCAGACCAGCGGCCAGGCGGGGCCGGGCCTCGGCCTGGTGCTCGCGGTCATCTGCATGGCCGTCCTGGCGATCCAGTGGATGCGCATCGTCTGGTCCCGCGACTGAGCAACGCTTCGAGCGGCGCAGCCTTCCCGCCCCTCGCGACCGGCACAGCTGTGCCGTCACTCCGGGGGATTCCTCAGCGGTGCTCCGGGGAGGACGCCGTGCATCAGGAATGGTGCCCGGCCCCGGAGGACCGCTGAGGTTCCGCCACCCGAACCGCTCAGCAGGCCGAGTGCGAGAAGTAGTGCAGGTCAGCGGTTCGCGATGGCCTGTTCCGCCGCGTGCAACCACTCGCGCCACTGGGCGGCCTGCTCGTCGGCCTTCTTCGCCCGGCGCTCGTCGCCCGCTGCTCGGGCCTTCTCCGCCTGCGCCTCGAACTGCTCCACGCGATCGCGGAACTGGTCGACGCGGGCCTGGGCCTCCGGGTCGGTGCGGCGCCACTGAGCGTCCACGGCGTCGCGAACCTTGTCGGCCACTCCGCGAAGCCTGCCCTCCAGCTCGCGCATCCGCTCGCGCGGCACCTTGCCGATCGCGTCCCAGCGCTCCTGCACCCGCTGCAGCTGCGCTTGCGCGGCCTTCAGATCAGCCGAGGGGTCGATCTGCTCCGCCTCGACCAGCAGTTCTTCCTTGAGCTTGGCGTTGGCGGCGAACTCGGCGTCACGTTCGGAGAACGCCTCCGACCGGCGGCTGAAGAACCGGTCCTGCGCGGCGCGGAAGCGCTGCCAGAGCGCCTCATCGCTGTCCTTGGGCGCGCGACCGGCGGCCTTCCAGTCGGCCATCAGCTGCTTGTAGCGGTTGGCCGTGTCGCCCCAGTCGCTGGACTCGGTGAGCGACTCGGCCTCCTCGACCAGCTCCTGCTTGTGGGTCTTGGCCGCCGCGCGCTGCCGGTCCAGCTCGGCGAAGTGCGAACCGCGACGGCGGCTGAAGGCGTCGCGCGCCTTGGAGAACCGCCGCCACAGCTGCTCGTCGGTCTTGCGGTCGACGCCGCGGACCTTCTTCCACTCGTCGAGGATCTGGCGCAGCCGGTCGCCGGCCGACTTCCAGTGCGTCGCTTCGTGAGCGATCTCCTCCGCCTCGGCGACCAGCGCCTCTTTGCGGGCGATCGCCTCGGCGCGAGCGCGCTCCTTCTCGTGCTTGGCGCCCTCGACCGCTTCCTCGGCGCGGGCCAGCAGGTGCTCGATGCGGGCGCCCAAGGCGGCGAGGTCGCCGATCACCGCGGCCTCGGCCAACGACTCCTGGAGGTGCTTGGCGCTGGTCAGCGTGTGCTTGGGCTCGCCGGCGTGGGTGCCCAGCCGGGTCTCCAGCAGCTCGACCTCGGTGACCATGTCGTCGAACTTGCGCGCGTAGAGGGCGAGGCCTTCCGCCGCATCACCGGCCTGCCAGGAACCGATGGCCCGCTCACCGTCGGCGGTGCTCACGTACACCGTGCCGTCGGCGTCCACCCGTCCCCACTTGGACGGGTCCGCGGAAGCCTTCGGTACTGCGGGCGCGACCGCGGGTGACCCGGTGTTGCTGCTGGTCGAGTCCGCGACCGCCTTGCTGGCGACCGACTCGGGGGTCGTGTCCTGGTGCGTCATGGCCGGCTTCCTCCTTGCGTGCCCGCTTCGATGCCCGTGTCAGCCACGGGCGCCCCGCGTCGGCGGGGCCCAGCAAGCGTCAGCCCGAACCGTCGGATGGTCCGGCCTCCGCTGGCGCATTCAAACAGGTCAACAGCCGATTCGGTACTCCATACCCGAATCGGTGCCCGGCTGAAACCTCGGGACCTCATGACCTGCACGGCTTCATTGTCATCGGTCACCCGTGTGGCGGCAGCGAGCAGGGTGCCGATGCCTCGCATCGGTCCGATCCGCCGCAGTGCGCGACCACCTGCTCCAGCCAACTCGCCCGTGACCCCATGCCGTGCACGAGTGCGATCACCCGTGTCGTCGTGCCGCACCCGCCGCTGCTGGTCCTCGCGCTGGCCGTGCGCGCCTGCGTCGAAGCCGAGCGGTTGCGGGGCGCCTGTTCGCGCGCCGTGTCCAGTCTGACGGATTCGAACGCCGAATGGGTGGTCGTTGACGCAGATCCATCCGGCCCGACGCGATTCAGATCGCACACCGTTGCGAGCGGTGCCACGCCCGCTCCGCCACGCGGACGAAACGGGGCGGCGGGCACTTAGAGTTCTGGTGTGTCTTCGCTGCCGCACCCCGTCGCCGTCGTCGGGCCCACAGCCACCGGAAAGTCCGACCTCGCCGTGCTGCTCGCCGAGCGGTTCGACGGCGAGGTGATCAACGCCGACGCGATGCAGCTCTACCGCGGGATGGACATCGGCACCGCCAAGCTCACCCCCGACGAGCGGCGGGGCGTCCCGCACCACCAGCTCGACGTCCTCGACGTCACCGAGACCGCCTCGGTCGCCGCGTACCAGCGAGCGGCCCGCACCATCCTGGAGGACGTGCTCGCACGCGGCCGCACCCCGATCCTCGTGGGCGGGTCCGGGCTCTACGTGCAGGCGGTCGTGGACGACCTGTCGTTCCCCGGGACCGATCCGCAGGTGCGGCAGAAGTACGAGGAGGAGCTGGCCAGGTTCGGGCCGGTCGCGATGCACCGGAAGCTCGCCGAACTCGACCCCGCCGCCGCGGCAGCCATCCTGACCAGCAACGGACGTCGCATCGTGCGGGCGCTGGAGGTCATCGAGATCACCGGCGAACCGTTCTCCGCGAACCTGCCGACCCCGGGCCCGCCGCGCTACGGCACGGTTCTGGTCGGCCTGGACCGGCCCGCCGAGGACCTCGACGATCGCGTCGACGAGCGCGTGACCCGCATGTTCGACTCCGGTCTGGTCGACGAGGTGCGCCGCCTGGAGGAGAAGGGGCTGCGCCACGGCCGCACGGCCAGTCGTGCGCTGGGCTACCAGCAGGTCCTCGCCGAGTTCGACGGTGCGGACGACATGACCGCCGCCGCGGCCGAGACCGCACGGCTGACGCGCCGCTTCGTCCGGCGGCAGCGCTCCTGGTTCCGGCGCGACGAGCGCATCAACTGGTTCGACGCCGCGGACCCCGAGCTTGCCGACCATGTCCGTGCCCTGGTGAATCCGTAGACTGGCGACGTGCACGCCTTCGGAGGACCCGAGTACATCAAGGGCCACGGGACCCAGAACGACTTCGTCATCCTGCCCGACCCGGACGGTGAGCTGGAGCTCACCGGCGACCGGGTGCGCGCTCTGTGCGACCGGCAGCGCGGTCTGGGCGCCGACGGTGTGCTGCGCGTGATCCGCGCGGGCAACCTGACCGACGCCCCGGCCGACGTCCCGTCGGACGTGTGGTTCATGGACTACCGCAACGCCGACGGATCCATCGCCGAGATGTGCGGCAACGGCGTGCGCGTGTTCGCCCGCTACCTCGTCGTGTCCGGCCTCGCCTCGTCCGGGGATCTGCTGGTCGGCACCCGCGCGGGCATCCGCCCCGTGCACACCCACCAGGACGGCCGGGTGACCGTCGAGATGGGGCAGGCCAAGATCTTCGGCGAATCCACCACGACGGTGAACGGCACCGCTTTCGCCGGCGTCGCCGTCGACGTCGGCAACCCGCACCTGGCCTGCGTCGGGGATCACGATCTCGACGCCCTCGACCTCGGCGCGGCTCCGCCGCACGACGTGAACCTGTTCCCGGACGGCGTGAACGTCGAGTTCGTGCGGCCGCTCGGCGGCGACGAGGTGCGGATGCGGGTGCACGAGCGCGGTGTCGGCGAGACCCGCTCCTGCGGCACCGGCACGGTCGCCGCGACCGCCGCCGCACTGCACGCCGCAGGTCAGACCACCGGTCGCCGGGTGGTGCACATCCCCGGCGGCACCGTCGAGGTGGAGATCGCCGCCAGCGGTTCCACCCTGACCGGCCCTGCCGTGCTGGTCGGCGGAGGACGACTGGACCCCGACTGGTGGCAGAACCCGTGACGATCCCTTCGACGACCCCGATCCCGCAGTTCAGCGCTGCGCGGACGGGCTCGGGCGAGCGCAGCGAGTGAAAATGGGTCGCGCAGCGTGGGACAATGAACGTGAGATGAGAGATTCCTTGACCGCATCCCCAGAGCTCGACCACGACGCCGCCTTGGACCAGGACATGGCCGACGGCGACGAATTCGAACCGATCCTGGCCGGTGGTGAGCCTTCCACCGGCGAGATGGAGCTGGAAGACCGCGCCTCGCTGCGGCGGATCTCCGGGCTGTCCACCGAGCTCGAGGACATCACCGAGGTCGAGTACCGGCGACTGCGGCTGGAGCGCGTCGTGCTGGTGGGCGTCTGGACCGAGGGCGACGCCGCGCACGCCGACGCGTCGCTCGCCGAGCTCGCCCGCCTCGCCGAGACCGCCGGTTCGGAGGTGCTCGAAGGCATCATCCAGCGGCGCGACCGTCCCGACCCCGGTACCTACATCGGCTCCGGCAAGGTCCGCGAGCTGCGCGACCTGGTCGCCTCCAACGGCGCCGACACGGTCATCTGCGACGGTGAGCTCTCGCCCGGCCAGCTGCGTCAGCTGGAGGAGAAGCTCAAGGTCAAGGTCGTCGACCGCACCGCGCTGATCCTCGACATCTTCGCCCAGCACGCCCGCTCCAAGGAGGGCAAGGCGCAGGTCGAGCTCGCTCAGCTGCAGTACTTCCTGCCGCGACTGCGCGGCTGGGGTGAAACGATGTCCCGCCAGGCCGGTGGCCGGGCGGGCGCCAACGGCGGTGTGGGCACCCGCGGTCCCGGTGAGACCAAGCTGGAGACCGACCGCCGGAGCATCCACAAGCGCATCAGCAAGCTGCGCAAGGAACTGGCGGCGATGAAGACCGTCCGCGGCACCAAGCGCAGCCGCCGCGAGTCCAACGAGGTCCCCGGCGTGGCCATCGCCGGGTACACCAACGCAGGCAAGTCCAGCCTGCTCAACGCGTTGACCGGCGCCGGTGTCCTGGTCGAGGACGCCCTGTTCGCCACCCTGGACCCGACCACCCGCAAGGCGGTCACCCCCGACGGCCAGCCGCACACGCTCACCGACACCGTCGGGTTCGTGCGCCACCTGCCGCACCAGCTGGTCGAGGCGTTCCGCTCCACCCTCGAAGAGGTCGCCAGCGCGGACCTGCTGGTCCACGTCGTCGACGGCTCCGAGGGGTCGCCGCACGAGCAGGTCGCCGCCGTGCGCGAGGTGCTCAGCGAGATCTCCGAGGAGCACAAGTCGGAGATGCCCCCGGAGCTGCTCGTCGTCAACAAGATCGACTCGGTGGACGAGACGCGCATGGCCGAACTGCGCCGCCTGCTGCCGGAGGCCGTGCTGGTCTCCGCGCACAGCGGCAAGGGCATCGAGCACCTGCGCGAGATCATCGCCGACCGGCTGCCGCGCCCGGAGGTGTTCGTCGACGCCTTGATCCCCTACACGCGGGGTGATCTGGTGGCGCGGCTGCACAGCGACGGCGAGGTCGTCGAGGAGGAGCACACCCCCGAGGGCACTCGGATCCAGGCCAAGGTCCGCCCGGACCTGGCCTCGCTGATCGAGCCGTTCGCAGCCAACGGTGCGGCCTGACCGAGCCGGCGGCCTGACCGGGGCCGCGCTGCTCTCCGCTTGCGCGACCCTCTCCGGGGCGCCCGCGCACGCTCAGTCGGCGCCGTTCGAGCTGTGCACGATCGAGGAATCCGGGCTCTCCGAGCTGTCCGGAATGGCCTCGGACGGGGACAACTGGTACGCCATCAACGACAGCGGATCGAGGGCACGGGCGTTCGTGCTCGACCCGCGGACCTGCGAGGTCCGCTCGCAACGCACCGGCGACAGCGATCCCTACGACGTCGAGGACCTGGCGTTGGCTCCGGACGGAGCTCTCTGGCTGGCCGACACCGGCGACAACGGGCACAAGCGGAAGGACGTGGCGCTGCACGTGCTGGATCGCAACGGCGGTTCCGCGCTGTACCGGATGTCCTATCCGGACAGTCCGCACGACGCCGAGGCGCTGCTGCTGGACCGGGCCGGAGTGCCGCACATCGTCACCAAGGAGCCGCTCGGCTGGGCCGGGGTGTACCGGCCCGCGGAGCCGCTGGACCCGGCCCGGACCGTCCCGATGGCACGAGTCGGCTCGGTGTCCCTGCGCGCGACCAAGACGCCGGGCGGACCGCTCGACGGATCGATGGGTTCGGTTCTGGTCACCGGTGGATCGGTGAGCGCGGACGGCACGCTGGTAGCACTGCGCACCTACACCGAGGCCTACGTCTACCGCTCACCGAACGGGGACGTGCTCGAAGCGCTCAAGAGCGAACCGGTGCGGATCCCGCTCCCGGACGAGGAACAGGGCGAAGCCATCGCCTGGGAGCCCGGCGGCAGCCTGCTGTCCGGCTCCGAGGGCGGAGAAGCGGTTCGCCGCATCGCCGGGGCGAACGGCGACCCGTCCGCCGAGACGGCGACCGATCAGCCTGCGCCGCCCGGCGGCGACGGTGACCAGGCCCAGCCCGCGACCGAGGAGGGCGGCATGTCCACCGGCCGAGCGCTGCTGTTCGCCGGAGTCATCGCCGCCCTGCTGGTCTACCTCATCGGCTGGCGCCGCAAACGCTTCTGACCGCCTCGCTCAGAGGCGGCGCAGGACCGCGACGACCTTGCCGAGGATCTGGGCGTCGTCACCCAGGATTGGCTCGTAGGCCGAGTTGTGCGGCATCAGCCAGACGTGCTCGTCGGTGCGCTTGAAGGTCTTCACCGTCGCCTCGCCGTCGATCATGGCAGCGACGACCTCGCCGTTGTCGGCGTCGGGCTGCTGGCGGACGGCGACCCAGTCGCCGTCGGTGATGGCCAGGTCGACCATCGAGTCGCCGACGACCTTCAGCAGGAACAGGGTTCCGTCGCCGACGATCTCCTTGGGCAGCGGGAAGACGTCCTCGATGGACTCCTCCGCCAGGATCGGACCGCCTGCCGCGATCCTGCCGACGACCGGGACGTAGGCCGGCTTCGCCTGAGCCTCGTTCTCCGGCTCTCCGCCGACCAGCACGCCCACGGTGCGCGGCCGGTGCGGGTCGCGGCGCAGGAACCCCTTCCGCTCCAGCACGCGCAGTTGGTAGGCCACCGAGGAGGTCGACGTCAGGCCCACCGCGTCACCGATCTCCCGGACGCTGGGGGGATAGCCGTGCTCGCTCATCCACTCCCGGATGGCCTCCAGCACCCTGAGCTGGCGGTCGCTGAGTTCCTCGGCCGCGGTGGCCTGCTCTGGCACGGTGTCCACCTCGGCAGGGGAGTCCTTGATGTCGTCTACGCGGCCCCCGATAGAGCCGGTCGCATTTCTCGCCACCGCTGCCTCCTGAACTCGTGTGAACTGCGGTGCTGGTCTTCATCGAGCGGTGTGCCGCCCCGGATTTGGTCACCGGTGTTCGCTGTCCGCTGCTCGCTTTCCACAGTAGACGCGAGAAACACGGAGATCAAACACCTGTTCGAGTTAATTTTGGCCCAGGGTCTCGCGCTGAAGGCCACTCTTGGTACACAATCGCACGGAGGTTCGATCGAACAACCTTTCGATCATCGTTCCGCGCGGGAGGCGACATGACCACGTTCATCGACACAGTACGGCGAGTTCGGCCTGTTGAGCGGGAGTCGCTCGCCGGTCGGCCGGAAGTCGAGCCGATCGTGTCGCGCCCGCGCCGGGTCGAGGCTCGTCGCCCACATGGGCGTGTGATCGAGGCTCGGCGCCGCGAGCGGGCCGCCGAGGTCAGACCCTGCGCCCGCCCGATTCCGGAGAGGGGCAGGCTCGGCGAGTGGCTCGTGCTCTCCGGTGTCGCCGCTGCGGCCTTCTTGGGTGTGGTGCTGGTGGGGCTGTTCGGGTCTGGCGACGCGCCGGTGGCGGGAGGTACCACCGTTGTGCAGGTGCGAACGGGGGACACTCTGTGGAGCATCGCGACGCGCATGGCGCCCGATGCGGACCCTCGCGCGGCTGTCGATCGCATCGTCGAGCTCAACGGTCTCGGGACGCCTTCCGCGGAAGCGGGCCGATTCCTGGTGGTGCCGGTCGATAGCTGATCGAACCCCAAGATGTTGTGGTTCGCGGGTTTTCCCAGCTGGGGCGAGGGGTGCGTCATCCGGCCGGGCGACACAGGTGTGTCGGTTTGCAACGCGGTCCGACGCGGGTTTAAAGTCGACCACAACATCTAGTAGTTACGTCCATGTGGTTAGTCCATAGATTGGGCTTCCAGGGTTCTGGGTACCCCATGGGCGTACGTGGTCGCGGGCCGGTGGATCCCGGCTGACGGCCGCCAAGGGGGAAGGGGGGTGAATGGCCGGTGCGGTGCCCGTTCTGCCGCGGCGATGACTCCAGGGTCGTGGACTCGCGCGAAGTCGAGGACGGCCAGGCGATCCGCCGCCGACGCTCGTGCTCGGCGTGCGGTCGCCGGTTCACGACGATCGAAGAGCTGGTGTTGTCGGTCGTGAAGCGATCGGGCGTCACCGAGCCCTTCAGCCGGGAGAAAGTGGTCACCGGCGTGCGCCGTGCCTGTCAGGGGCGTCCGGTAGAAGAGGACGCACTGCAGCAGTTGGCGCACCAGGTGGAGGAGGCGATCCGGTCCTCCGGCGTCGCCGAGCTGCCCAGCCACGAAGTCGGGCTGGCCATCCTCGGTCCGCTGCGGGAACTGGACGAAGTCGCCTACCTGCGCTTCGCGAGCGTTTACCGCGCGTACTCCTCGGTGGAGGACTTCGAGAAGGAAATTACCGACCTGCGGGCTGCGAGGGAGTCCCCGCAGGACGGCGAGCGACTAGACGTGGAGTGCGGCGGTTGAGCAAGCCGCGACGGCGCACGTCCCGCAAGGGGGGCGGAAGCGCGAAAGGCCATTCGCAGTCCCGGGCGGGGACGGCGAAGAGAACAGAGTCACGACCGAACCGGACGGGGAGCCCGGACGGGGCCGACGAAACGCGACGAGCGACTGAGCGAGCGATGAAGAAGGAAAAGGGGCAGGTCATGACAGAGACCGTCGGTAGCCCGGCCGGCGCAGCGGGGGAGCCGGAAGCAGATGCTCGCAAGGGCATCCGGGTTGAGCGCGTCTACACCACCGAAGGGGTGCACCCCTACGACGACGTCAAGTGGGAGCGTCGCGATGTGGTGATGACCAACTGGCGGGATGGTTCGGTCAACTTCGAGCAGCGCGGGGTCGAGTTCCCCGACTTCTGGTCGTTGAACGCGGTCAACATCGTCACCAGCAAGTACTTCCGCGGTGCCGTCGGCACCGACGAGCGGGAGGGCAGCCTCCGGCAGCTGATCGACCGCGTCGTGAAGACCTACGTCGCCTCCGGCGTCGAGAACGACTACTTCGCGACCGACGCGGACGCGGAGGTCTTCGAGCACGAGCTGACCTACATGCTGTTGCACCAGGTCTTCAGCTTCAACTCGCCGGTCTGGTTCAACGTGGGAACCAGCTCGCGCCAGCAGGTCTCGGCCTGCTTCATCCTGTCGGTCGACGACACGATGGAGTCGATCCTCGACTGGTACAAGGAAGAGGGCCTGATCTTCAAGGGCGGTTCCGGGGCCGGGCTGAACCTGTCCCGCATCCGCTCCTCCAAGGAGCTGCTGTCCTCCGGTGGCACCGCTTCCGGCCCGGTCTCGTTCATGCGCGGCGCGGACGCCTCGGCGGGCACCATCAAGTCCGGTGGGGCGACCCGCCGGGCGGCCAAGATGGTCGTCCTCGACGTCGACCACCCGGACGTCGAGGAGTTCATCGAGACCAAGGCGCGCGAGGAGCACAAGATCCGCGCGCTGCGCGACGCCGGTTTCGACATGGACCTCGGTGGCGCGGACTCCAACTCGGTGCAGTACCAGAACGCCAACAACTCGGTGCGCGTCTCCGACGAGTTCATGCGCTCGGTCGAGAGCGACAACGACTTCGGTCTGCGCTCCCGCACCGACGGCGACGTGATCGACACCGTCAAGGGCCGCGACCTGTTCCGCAAGCTGGCCAAGGCCGCGTGGGAATGCGCCGACCCGGGCATCCAGTACGACGACACGATCAACGACTGGCACACCTCACCGGAGACGGGCCGGATCACCGCGTCCAACCCGTGCTCGGAGTACATGCACCTGGACAACTCCAGCTGCAACCTGGCCTCGCTGAACCTGATGAAGTTCCTGCGCGATGACCTGACCTTCGACGCCGAGCTGTTCGAGAAGGCCGTCGAGTTCGTCATCACCGCGATGGACATCTCGATCTGCTTCGCGGACTTCCCGACGGAGTCGATCGGCGTCACCACCCGCAAGTTCCGCCAGCTCGGCATCGGCTACGCCAACCTCGGCGCGCTGCTGATGGCCACCGGTCACGCCTACGACTCCGACGGTGGTCGTGCGCTGGCGGCGGCGATCACCTCGCTGATGACCGGCACCGCCTACAAGCGTTCGGCCGAGCTCGCCGGTGTGGTCGGCCCCTACGAGGGCTACGCCCGCAACGCCGAGGGCCACCAGCGGGTCATGCGCAAGCACGCCGCGGCCAACGACCTGGTGCGCACCTACCACCACAACGACAAGACCGTGCACAAGCTGGCCACCCAGGTGTGGCAGCAGGGTCTGGAGATCGGCAACCGCAACGGCTGGCGCAACGCCCAGGCGTCGGTGCTGGCTCCCACCGGCACCATCGGCCTGATGATGGACTGCGACACCACCGGTGTCGAGCCCGACCTGGCGCTGGTGAAGTTCAAGAAGCTGGTCGGCGGCGGCTCGATGCAGATCGTCAACCAGACGGTCCCGCGCGCCCTGCAGGCCCTGGGCTACCAGGAAGAGCAGATCGAGGCGATCGTCGAGTACATCGCCGAGCACGGTCACGTCGTTGACGCGCCGGGTCTGCGCCAGGAGCACTACGAGGTCTTCGACTGCGCGATGGGCGAGCGCTCGATCGCGCCGATGGGCCACGTGCGGATGATGGCCGCGGTGCAGCCGTTCATCTCGGGTGCGATCTCCAAGACGGTGAACATGCCCGAGTCGGCGACCGTCGAAGAGGTCGAGGAGCTCTACTTCGAGGGCTGGCGGCTGGGCCTGAAGGCGCTGGCGATCTACCGCGACAACTGCAAGGTCGGCCAGCCGCTGTCCGCCGGCAAGGGCGACCAGGGCGAGTCGGAGAAGGTCGTCGAGAAGCAGATCGAGTACCGCCCGGTCCGCAAGCGCCTGCCGAAGAAGCGCCCGAGCCAGACGGTGTCGTTCACCGTCGGCGGAGCCGAAGGCTACCTGCACGCCGGTTCGTACCCCGACGACGGGCTGGGCGAGATCTTCGTCAAGCTCGGCAAGCAGGGGTCGACCCTGGCCGGTGTGATGGACGCCTTCTCCATGTCGATCTCGGTCGGCCTGCAGTACGGCATCCCGCTGGAGTTCTACGTCTCGAAGTTCCAGAACCTGCGCTTCGAGCCGGCCGGCATGACCGACGACCCGGACATCCGGATGGCCAGCAGCGTCCTGGACTACCTGTTCCGCCGCCTGGCGCTGGACTACCTGCCCTACGAGAAGCGCGCCCAGCTGGGCATCTTCACCGTGGACGAGCGGGAAGCCCAGGTCAACAACACGGAACCGGCTCAGTCTTCGGACAACGTCGACCTGGACACCATGCGGTCCACGGTGGACTACGCGAAGGCCGAGGAGAAGTCCGAGTCCAAGCAGGAGGGTCGCGCGGGCAGCTCCACCGAGCTGCTCGAGCTCCAGCTCGGCAAGGCCGCCGACGCGCCGCTGTGCATGACCTGCGGCACGAAGATGCGCCCGTCCGGCTCCTGCTACCTCTGCGAGGGCTGCGGCTCCACCTCGGGCTGCAGCTGAGCCTGAGCGCTGAATGACCGAAGTCCGGGGTGGGCGTGACCAACACGCCCACCCCGGACTTCTTTCGTGTTCTGACCTTTCGCGTCTGCCCAGCAAGCGTGCTCACGTTCGGGGGTTCCCGCGGGGTGTGCGTCTTGAGACGACGAACGGCGAGCCCGAGTTCGGCACTCTCATCCGCACCGAGACACGCGGAGGTGGAGATGCGGGCACGAAGCTTGCTGAAGAACGCGGTTCTTTTCGCCGCACCTGGTGTGCACGTCCTGACCGTGACGGGGTTTCCGGATCGGTCCGTGAACACCCTGGCGGCGTTGGACTACCGCGATGAGCTGGTCCTGGACGATCCCGAAGTCGAGCGCTTCCTCGACGAGTTGCTGCGCGAGGGGACGATGGTGTCGCTGGTGTTGTACTCGCTCACCGACGAGGTCGCGTTCACCGACTCCCAGGGCAGCGACGTCCTGATCAAGCACGTCTACGGCTGGTTCATCGAGGACGGAACGGTCAGGCCGGTTCGCGCTGGTGAGGCCTTCGACATCGGATGCGTCGACCCCGACACCGGTGAGCCCGTCCCGCCGGAACCAGGAGTCCACTACGAGGACGCCTGGCCGCTGGTCCTCCACGACGAGAGCTCCAGCTGAAACCGCTCTTCCACGACGAAGGCCGGTGCGGTTCCCGAGGAACCGCACCGGCCTTCGTCGTTCTCAGATCAGGACTGCTTCTCGGCCAGGATCTTCTCCGTGGCGACGAGGCGAACGCAGACGGCCAGGCCCGCAGTGGCGGCCTCGACGTCGGCGAGCTCCGGGAAGGTCGGCGCGATGCGGATTACCGAGTCCTCCGGGTCGTCCCCGTAGGGGTGGGTCGCACCGGCAGGGGTGAGGGCGATGCCCGCTTCCTTGGCCTTGGCGACGACGGCCTTGGCGCAGCCCGCGGGGACCTCCAGGCTGATGAAGTAGCCACCGGCCGGGTTGCTCCACTTGGCCAGCCCGGTGCCGCCCAGCTCGGCGCTGAGGATCTTGTCCACCGCTTCGAACTTCGGGCGGATCAGCGCGGCGTGCTTGCGCATGTGCTCGCGCAGGCCGGCGGCGTCGCGCAGCAGCCGGGCGTGCGCCCGCTGGTTGACCTTGTTCGGGCCGATGCTGCGCTTGGACGTCGAGGCCAGCCACCACTCGATGTTCGCAGGCGATGAGCCGAAGAACGCCACGCCCGCACCCGCGAAGGTGATCTTCGAGGTGGAGCCGAACACGAGCGCGCGGTCGGGGTTGCCGTGCTCGGTGCACAGCGCCAGCACGTCGGCGATCTCGGCCTCGTCATCGGTGAGGTGGTGCACCGCGTAGGCGTTGTCCCAGAAGATCCGGAAGTCCGGAGCCGCGGTGCTCATCGCGGCGAGCCGCCGCACGGTCTCGTCGGAGTAGACGGCACCGTCCGGGTTGCTGTACTTCGGCACGCACCAGATGCCCTTGATGCGAGAGTCCTCGGCGACGAGCCGCTCGACGACGTCCATGTCCGGGCCGTCGGGCGTCATCGGGACGGTGATCATCTTGATGCCGAGCCGCTCCGACAGGGCGAAGTGGCGGTCGTAGCCGGGCACCGGGCACAGGAAGGCGATCTCCTGCTCGGCGACCCAGCGCTGCGTGCCGCCGGGCACGCCGTTGAGCAGCGCGAAGACCAGCGCGTCGTGCATGAGCTCCAGGCTCGAGTTGCCCGCCGCCAGCAGCTGGTCTACCGGCACCTGCAGGTCGTCGCTGAAGATCGCCCGCAGCTCGGCCAGGCCGTTGAGCCCACCGTAATTGCGCAGGTCAGCGCCGTCGGCGTCGGTTCCGCTGGCGAGGTCGAGCAGCTCGTTGGACAGGTCCAGCTGCTTCGGCGAGGGCTTTCCTCGGGTGATGTCCAGTTTCAGGCCACGCGCCACGAGATCTGCGAACTCCTGGTGGGCGCGGTCGCGCTGGGCGGTCAGCTCTTCAATGGATGAAGCTGGATCAGACACCGGTTGTTTCCTTCGCCGTGTCGAGTAACGGGTCGGCAAACAGCCTAGCTCTCACCTGCGAACCGGTGTGAGACGGCACGCGGACCGGTCACGCGCTGCGAGCCCGGTGTGACCACGTGGGTACTGGTGCCGGCCCTCGACGAACGGCATCGTGTGACTCGTGCGCAGGTCATCGGCGTCCGCCGCTTCGGCGCGGACTACGAGCGCTACCGGCGCGAGGTTCCGGCCTGGATCCCGAGATCGCGTCCCTGGTACCCGTAGCGAGTCGACGAGAGGACGGAAGCATGGGCGGATCGATCCTGGTCACCGGTGGTACAGGCACGCTCGGCAGCGCCGTGGTGGGGTTGCTGCGCGGGGCCGGGCACGACGTCCGCGTGCTCAGTCGTCGGGCGGGGCCGCAGCGGGTGGTCGGTGACCTGCGCACCGGTGAGGGCATCGGTGCCGCGGTCTCCGATGCCGAGACGATCGTGCACTGCGCCACCACCAACGGTGGCAAGGACGTGGTCGCCACCCGGCACCTCGTCGAGGAGGCTCGCCGGTCGGGTCGGCCGCACCTGGTCTACATCTCCATCGTCGGCGTCGACCGGGTACCGCTGTTCTACTACCGGGCCAAGCTCGAGGCCGAACGCCTGGTGAGGGGCTCCGGCCTGCCGTGGACGGTTCTGCGCACCACGCAGTTCCACGAGCTCATCGCCAAGATCGCGTCGGTGCAGCGCCGCTCGCCGGTGGTCGCGGCGCTGTCGGACGTGCGATTTCAGCCCATCGCGGTGGACGAGGTCGCCCACCGGCTGGCCGAACTGGTCGACGGGGCGCCTGCTGGTCGGGTGCCGGACATGGGCGGACCGCAGGTGCGCAGCCACGCGGACCTGACCCGCGCGTACTGCGAGGCCCACGGGCTTCGCAGGCGGGTGCTCCGGCTGCGGCCTCCGGGTGCGGTGTTCAGGGCGTTGCGCGCCGGTGAGAACCTCGTCCCGGACCGTGCCGTCGGACGGGCGACGTTCGAGGACTTCCTCAGCGGCGGGTGAGCAGGTGGGCCGCGGTCGCGGTCGCGGCGGTCACGGCGAACACCGAGGGCCAGGCGCCGATCTTCTTCGCCAGCGGGTGCGAGCCCGCCAGAGCTGTTCCGTAGGTCGCCCCCAGGGCCAACGCCGGGACGACACCGGAGCGGCGGCGGCAGACCTCCATCGCGCCCAAGCCGGCGCCTGCCGCGACGACTCCGCCCCAGTGCCGGTGCTGGGAGGCGCGAGCCACCGCGAAGCCACCGATCAAACCGGCCGAGGTCAGCAGGCTGGACGGAATCGACATGCGAACTCCTCGTTGGTTCCGGTCCCGACGCTTCGACCTTACTGCCGCCCGGGTGGTTCTGGCGGGAACCCGCCGCATCGGTGATTGACTTCCCATTTCGCGCTAAGAAAAGTGCTGCTGTCGTCCTTCTTCCAGCTTCGGGAGCCCTGCATGCGGCGCGTTGTGACCGGTTGTCTCGCGGCGATCTTCGCCCTGCCCCTGGTCGGGTCCACGGCGGCTGCCCAACCGCCGCAGGGCCCGGTGTTCTCCGACGGTGAAGCGCAGCCGGTGTTCGACCCGGCTCAAGCGGTGCGCCAGGACCTGTTCGTCACCGCGCCGGTCGACAGCGACCACGACGGTCAGCAGGACCGGGTGCACGTCCAGGTGGTGCGGCCGAAGGAGTCCGAGCGCGGTCTGCGGGTTCCGGTGGTCTACCAGGCGAGCCCGTACTTCTCCGGCGGCAACGACGTGCCCAACCACAACGTCGACACCGAGCTGCACGTGCCGGAGCAGGCCGGACCGCGCACGACGCGCCGCACGACGGGCGACGAACGGGTCGCCGTCGCCGCCGAGATCGATTGGGCCTACGAGCAGTACCTGCTGGCCAGGGGCTATGCCGTGGTCTACGCCGAGTCGCTGGGCACCGGGGAGTCCACGGGGTGCCCGACCACCGGTGCCGAGAACGAGACGATCGGCGCCAAGTCAGTGGTGGACTGGCTCAACGGCCGCGCACCCGGCCACGACGCCGGCGGTGCGCCCGTTCGAGCTCACTGGTCGACCGGCAAGGTCGGCATGATGGGCGTCTCCTACAACGGCACCCTGCCCAACGCCGTGGCCTCCACGGGGGTCGAGGGGCTCGAAGCGATCGTCCCGATCGGGGCGATCTCGAACTGGTACGACTACTACCGAACCGACGGTGCCGTGGTCGCGCCCGGCGGTTACCAGGGCGAGGACGCCGATGTGCTGGCCGAATACGTCCACACCCGCGCCGACAGGGAGCCCTGCCGTCCGGTGATCGATGGTCTCACCGCTGAGCAGGACCGGATCACCGGCGACTACAGCCGGTTCTGGGACGAGCGCAACTACCTCGACGACGTCGACGAGGTGCACGCGGCCGTGCTGTCGGTGCACGGCCTCAACGATTGGAACGTCAAGACGCGCCAGGCCGCGCAGTGGTACCAGGCGCTGCGGGAGCACGACGTCCCGCACAAGATCTGGTGGCACCAGTCCGGCCACACCGACCCGATCAAGCTGCGCGAGCAGGAGTGGCTGCGGACGCTGAACCGCTGGTTCACCCGCTACCTCTACGACGTGCCCAACGGCGTGGAGGGCGAGCCGCGCGCGACGGTGCAGCGCGAGGACGGCAGCTGGACCGAGGAGCCCGAATGGCCCGCTCCGGATGCGGCCGAGACGGTGTTGCGTCCGAGCGCGGGTGGACCGCAGCGAGGTGGTCTCAGCGCTGCGAGCCCCGTTGCTGAGATGGTCGAAGGCCTCACCGACGACGCCGGGCTGTTGGCCGAGGATCTCGCGGCGGCACCGAGTTCGCCGAACCGGCTGGCCTACTTCACCGAGCCGCTCGCCGAACGGGCGCGGGTCAGCGGTGAGGTGCGCGCTGACCTGGCGCTGACCTTCGACCGGCCGGCGGCCAACGTGACCGTTCTGCTGGTCGACCAGGCGCCGGACGGTTCGGTCTCGGTGGTCACCCGCGGGTGGACCGATCCGCAGAACCGGGATGCGCTGGACCGCACCACGCCGATCGAGCCGGGGCGGAACTACGCGATCACCGTGACCATGCAGCCCGACGACTACGTGTTCGATCCTGGGCACCGGCTGGGCGTGGTGGTGCTCTCCAGCGATCACGACTTCACGCTGCGCCCCAAGCCGGGGGCCGGGCTGGGGCTGGACCTGGCGCGCACCAGCATCTCGATTCCCGCCGTCGGAAGGATTCCATGACTGAATTTCATGAAATCCGTTGCGGTAGCGGAGAGCAACGATCGATGGGGTGGCGAAGTTAGCCTGATCGATCGTCGCTGATCGGTGTGGTTTCGAGCGTTTCGCCACCGATCTGTCCACAGCGGACGAAGTTGTCCAGAGATTCGCGAAATCGGTTTCGCCAGCTGGGTTTTCGGCTCCATCGTTGTGGCATGACAACCCGACTGAACACCCAGATATCGCTGAGCGATCCCGGTGACGTGCTGGCCGCGCTACCGCACATGATCGGGTTCAACCCGGTCAACTCCTTCGTGGTGCTGACGCTGCACGACCTGACCGGAACCCCGAAGTTCGGCATGACCCTGCGCGTGGACCTGCCGTGCCCCGCGACCGCCTGCACGTTCGGCGAGTTCCTGCTGACAGGCCCGCTGAGCAGGAAGAACGTCGAAGGCGTGATCATGGTCGTGGTCGGCGACAAACCCAATTACTCGGGTTGCCCGGAGAATTGCGGCGGCAGGTGCCACGAGTCCGACGAGTCCGGTCCCGACTCCGAGCCGCCGATGCTCGGCCTGATCGAGGTGGTTCGGAAAACGCTGCTACAGGCCGGGATCGTGACCGCCCACGCGCTGCACGTGCCGGAGATCGCGGCCGGCGAGAAGTGGCGGTGCTACTTCGACGAGGGCTGCCGCGGCGTCGTCGCGGATCCGAAGGAATCCGCGATGGGAGCCGTGATGGCCGCCGAGGGGTCGGTGACCTTCGGAAGCAGGGAAGAACTGCGCGAACTCGTCGCGCCCGAATCGCAAGAGGTGATCAGCCGCTGGTCGGCGAAGCTCGACGCGCTGACCGAGGAGGCCATCGACTCCTACGACCCGTCACGCGTCACCGAAGACCTGCGCAAGGTCTTCGGCGCCATCCAGCGCATCGCCGCGGGCTCCGCGCTCACCGAGGACGACCTGCTGGGCGTGCTGCAGGCCGTCGCCGACGTCCGGGTGCGGGACATCGTGATGGGCACCGCGCTGAGCGAACTGGCGCGTCCGGCCGAAGAGCTCTGGCTGACGCTGGTGCGCAAGGCGCCGGATCCCGAACTCGTCGAGGTCGCCGCACTGCTGGCGTTCTCGGCCTACGTGCGCGGTGAGGGCGCGTTGGCGGGCGTCGCGCTGGAACGGATCGAGAGGGTCAGGCCCGAGCACACCCTCGGCATCCTGCTCCGGCAGGCCATGGACGCCGGAATTCCGCCCGCGGAGCTGGCCGCCGTCGCCCGGCACTCGGTCGACGACGTCCAGCTCCTGCTCGACGAGGAGGGAGGCTGCTGATGTGCGCGAAGAAGCGGAAGAAGCGTTCAGGACGCGTGACGCGCGCGGGTGAACTCCCACGCGTCACGCACGATCACGCCGATGTCGGCGCGCTGGGGCTGCCACCCCAGGTCCTCGCGCGCCCGCTGGCTGGAAGCCACCAGGGTCGCGGGGTCGCCCGCTCGGCGGGGTGCGACCTTCGCGGGGATCGGGTGCCCGGTGACCTCGCGGCAGGTGTCGATGACCTGCTTGACCGAGAAGCCCGTGCCGTTGCCCAGGTTGTAGATGCGGTGCTGGCCGCCCTCGGCGTTCTGCAGCGCCAGCAGGTGGGCGTCGGCGAGGTCGGTGACGTGGATGTAGTCGCGGACGCAGGTGCCGTCGGCGGTGGGCCAGTCCTCACCGAAGATCTGCACCTGCTCGCGCTGACCCAGCGCGACCTGCAGCACGATCGGGATCAGGTGGGTCTCCACGGTGTGCCGCTCGCCGAAGGCGCCGTGCGCCCCGGCGACGTTGAAGTACCGCAGGCTGACCGCGCCGATGCCGTGCGCGGACGCGTAGGAGGTGATCGCGTGGTCGATCGCGAGCTTGGTGGCGCCGTAGGTGTTCGTCGGCCGCGTCGGGAGGTCCTCGGTGATCGGGGAGACCTCGGGCTCGCCGTAGGTCGCCGCCGTCGAGGAGAACACCAGTCGCGGCGTGCCGTGCTCGCGCATCGCATCCAGCAGGCGCAGCGACGTGACGACGTTGCCCTGCCAGTACTTCTGCGGGTCCTCCATGGACTCGCCGACCAGCGACTTGGCCGCGAAGTGCAGCACACCGTCGAACCGCTCCGCGAGCAGCTCGCTCGCCGCGGAGGCGATGTCGGCCTCGACGAACTTACAGCCGTCCGGGATCGCGTCGGCGTGCCCGGTGGACAGGTCGTCGACCACGACGACCTCGTGACCTGCCTCCACCAGGCGTGCTGCGCACACGCTTCCGACGTAACCGGCACCGCCTGTGACCAGGAGCTTCAACTGCGCACTGCCTTCCGTGGGAAAACTAGTCGATTCGGCGGGAAGCGGAGGTCGACGAGCTCGTCACAGGTCCCGTCCCGCACCGGCGGAGGGTATCGCGATAAACACGCGCGGCTCGGTGAGGCTCCGCTCGGCGAACGCGGACCGGACGGCGGACTCGATCCGCTGCCGGTCGGCGCTGGAGATCAGCGCGATCGCCGACCCGCCGAAACCGCCGCCGATCATCCGCGCACCCAGTGCACCGGCCTGCACCGCTGCGTCCGCTGCGACGTCGAGTTCCAGGCAGGAGACGCGGTAGTCGTCGCGGAGGCTGGCGTGGGAGGCGTTGAGCAGCGGGCCGATCTCGGCGTAACCGCCGGAGCGCAGCAGCTCCACGGTGGACAGCACTCGCTCGTTCTCGGAGACCACGTGCTTGACCAGCGGCTGGAGCTCATCCGGAAGCTGCTCCAACGCCGCAGGCAGTTGCGCCGCCGAAACGTCCCGAAGTGCCTTGACCTCCAGCAGCTCCGCCGCCCGCTCGCAGCCCTTCCGGCGTACTCCGTAACCGGATTCGCTGTGCGAGTGCTTCGCGCGGGTGTCGATGACCAGCAGTTCGAGGCCGGCGCTGCGCGGGTCGAACGGGACCTGCTCGGCCTCGCCGGAGCGGACGTCGAAGAACAGCACGTTGGACTCGACGCAGCGCAGCGAGGCGGTCTGGTCGAGCAGTCCGGTGGGAGCGCCGACGTAGTCGTTCTCCGAGCGCTGCACGATCCGTGCGATCTCCGCCAGGCTCGGCGCGTTCGGCTCGCCCGGCGCCAGGCCCAAGTGGTCAAGCAACGCCAGCGCAACAGCGCACTGCAGCGCGTGGGAGGACGACAGGCCCGCACCGGTGGGGACATCACCGACGATCATCAGGTTCAGCCCGGGTACGGGATGACCGGCTTCGCGCAGCGCCCACGCGACGCCGGCAGGGAAGGCGGACCAGCCGCTGGGGGAGCCGGGCCGGAGTTCGTCGACGACGACCTCGTCGCTTCGGTGAAGCTCGCCGTCGTCGCCCAGCGTCGCGCTCACGAGCTTGCCGTCCTCGCGCGTTCCGACGGCCACCGCCGCCCGGTGCGGAATCGCCATCGGGAGCACGAAACCGTCGTTGTAGTCGGTGTGCTCACCGATCAGGTTGACCCGGCCGGGGGCAGACCACACCGCGCTGGCGGCACGACCGTGCTCAGCGGCGAACAGCTCCGCTGCGCGTTCGGAGACGGTCACTTGGCGGTCACCATGACCGCGTGGGCGATGCTCGGGGTCAGCTCGGCGGTACCGCTCTGGCCGCGCACCTCGATCGGCTTGTTCGCCCCGACCACCGACAGGATCTCGACCTCGTTGCCCGGCACGATGCCGACCTCCTTGAGGTCGGTCATCAGGTCGGGGTCCAGCTGCACGTGCTCGGCGATGCGGCGGATGACCGCGCGGCCACCGCCGTTGCGCGCGATCTCGTCGACTCGCTGGAGCTCGCCGTCGACCGCGCTCTCGACGTGATCGACACCGAGGTCGTCGAGTCCGGGGATGGGGTTGCCGTAGGGGGACGTGGTGGGGCCACCGAGGAGCTTGACGAGCTTGCGCTCAACGGCCTCGCTCATCACGTGCTCCCAGCGGCACGCCTCGTTGTGCACGTGCTCCCACTCGAGGCCGATCACGTCGACGAGGAGCCGTTCGGCGAGGCGGTGCTTGCGCATGACGCTGATCGCCCGGGCACGACCGGCCTTGGTCAGCTCGAGGTGGCGGTCCTCGGCGACCATCAGCAGGCCGTCGCGCTCCATGCGGGCCACCGTCTGGCTGACGGTGGGTCCGCTCTGCTCCAGGCGCTCGGCGATCCGGGCCCGGAGTGGCACCACGCCCTCTTCCTCGAGGTCGTAAATGGTGCGAAGGTACATCTCAGTGGTATCGATGAGATCGTTCACGTCGGCTCCCCATTCAAGTCCCAACCACGATGCTAGTCGCTGCCAGCGACAACGGTCAGTGGCCGGGGAGTTGACAGCCAAGATTGATGACCGACCTCGTCGGCGGGTTTCGAAAGGCCGTCATGCATCCCTTGATCAGTACCGATGATCTCATGTCCGCGCTGAGTGCGGACCCGCACCCAACGCTGCTCGACGTGCGGTGGTCCCTGCTCGGCCCACCGGGACGGGAGGACTACGCCCACGGGCACTTGCCGGGAGCGGTTTTCGTGGACTTGGACGCCGAGTTGGCGGCCGAGCCGGGCCCGGCGGGCCGGCATCCGCTGCCCGATCCGGCGGCCCTGCAGGAGGTGCTCCGCCGCGCCGGAGTGGACGCCGACCGGCCGGTGGTGGTTTACGACTCGGACAACGGTTCGGCAGCGTCCCGGGCGTGGTGGCTGCTGCGCTGGGCCGGGCACCGCTCGGTCGCCGTCCTCGACGGCGGCTACGCGGCGTGGACCGCCGAGGGCAAGCCGACCACCACCGAGACCCCGGGACCCGGTGACGGCGGATTCCGGGTTCGGCCCGGTTCGATGCCGGTGATCGACGCAGATCAGGCGGCCGGGCTGGCTCGCGACGGCGTGCTGCTCGACGCGCGGGCCCCGGAGCGGTACCGGGGTGAGGTCGAGCCGATGGACCCGCGTGCCGGGCACGTCCCCGGAGCGCGCAACGCGCCGTTCAGCGAGCACACCGGTGAGTCGGGGCGCTGGCGTTCGCCGGAGGAGCTGGCCGAGCGCTTCGCCGCGCTGGGCGTCACCGGCGACAGCGCGGTCGGCGCCTACTGCGGTTCGGGCGTGACCGCCTGCTCGGTGCTGCTCGCGCTGGAGCACGCCGGCATCACCGACGCCCGCAACCCGGCGGCGCTGTACGCGGGCTCGTGGTCGAACTGGGCGGCGGACCCCGCGCGGCCGGCGGCCACCGGTGCGGACGCGGGCTGAGCGCTCGCAAGATCGATCCGGTTCGGCGGGTCACGCGGCCGAGACCCTGTGGCGGGCGGCTTCCTGCGGGTAGCGTCCCGCCCATGGGTTCTCAGTTGGCCGTGGTCTGGGACGAGTCGCTGCTCGAGTACGACCTCGGCGGGCACCATCCGCTGCATCCGATCCGCCTGGACCTGACCATGCGGTTGGCGGACTCGCTCGGTCTGCTCGACGGCGTGGAGACGCTCAAACCCGAGCCGGCCACCGAACGGGACCTGCTGCGGGTGCACACCGCCGAGTACATGGCCGCGGTTCGCTCGGCTCCGTTGAGCGGCTGGGAGGTCGGGCACGGGCTGGGCACCGACGACAACCCGATCTTCGACCGGATGCACGAGGCGTCGGCCCTGATCGCGGGTGCGTCCATCAAGGCCGCCGAGCAGATCGTGTCCGGCCAGGCCGACCGCGCCGTCAACATCGCCGGGGGACTGCACCACGCGATGGCCGATCACGCGGCCGGGTTCTGCGTCTACAACGACTGCTCGGTGGCCATCGCCTGGATGCTGGAGCAGGGCGTCGAACGCATCGCCTACCTCGACGTCGACGTGCACCACGGTGACGGCGTGCAGGCGGCCTTCTACGACGACCCGCGCGTGATGACGATCTCGCTGCACCAGCACCCGGTGACGCTGTGGCCGGGCACCGGCTTCGCCACCGAGGTCGGCAAGGGCAACGCCGACGGCACGGCGGTCAACATCCCGCTGCCACCGGGCACCGGTGATGCGGACTGGCGGCGCGCCTTCCACGCGGTGGTGCCTTCGGTGCTGGACCAGTTCCGCCCGCAGGTGCTGGTCACCCAGTGCGGCGCCGACGCGCACCGCGAGGACCCGCTCGCCGACCTGTCGATGACCGTCGACGGGCAGCGCGCGACCTATCAGAACCTGCGCGAACTCGCCGAGAACTACGCCGGCGGCAAGTGGCTGGCGCTCGGCGGTGGGGGGTATTCGCTGTTCCGCGTGGTGCCCAGGGCGTGGACCCACCTGCTGGCGACGCTGCTGAACCGGGACGTAGCGCCGGAGACGACCATCCCCGAGGATTGGATCGCGTACGCCGTCCGGCGTGCGCAGAACGTACCGATGCCGACGTCGATGTCGGACGGGGCGGACCCGTCCTTCGAAGCCTGGACCGGGGTGACCGCTTCGTCGGTGGACACCGCGATCCGCGACGCCCGGCACGCGGTTTTCCCGTTGCTCGGGCTGGACCCGGCAGACAGCCGCGACTGAGGAGCATCCGAAGTGGACGAAGAGCGGGGAGAGGAGGCCGGGCCGCAGCAGGACTACCCCCGGCAGTGGGAAGCCGACGTGGTGCTGTCCGACGGCGGCACCGTGCACCTGCGGCCGATCGTTCCGGCCGACAAGGACAAGCTGCTCGCCTTCCACGGGCGGCTCAGCGACAGGACCAGGTACTACCGGTACTTCGGTCCGTACCCGCGGATGCCGGAGCGCGACGTGCGGCGGTTCACGCAGGTCGACTACGCCAACCGGATCGCGCTGGTCGCGCTGCTCGGCGACGACATCGTCGCGGTCGGCCGCTTCGACCGGCTCGGTGAGCAGAAGTCCGCCGAGGTCGCGTTCGTGGTCGAGGACGGTCACCAGGGGCGCGGACTGGGCTCGATCCTGCTGGAGCACCTCGCGGCCGCGGCGCAGGAACGCGGTCTGCGGCGCTTCGTGGCCGAGGTCCTGGCCGAGAACTCGACGATGGTTCGGGTCTTCCGCGACGCCGGCTACCAGGTCAGCAGGGCCATGGAGGAAGGCGTCGTGCACCTGGAGTTCGACATCGACCCGACCGAGGAATCGGTCGCGGTGGCCCGAGCCCGGGAACAGGCCGCTGAGGCGCGCAGCGTGCACAACCTGCTGCGTCCCCGGTCGGTGGCGGTGATCGGCGCCTCCACGGATCCCCGCAAGATCGGTCACGCGGTGCTGACCAACCTGCTCACCGCGGACTTCACCGGCCCGGTCTACCCGGTCAACCCCGAGCACCGCTCGGTGCGCGGCGTGCGGGCCTACCCCTCGGTGCTCGACATCCCCGACGAGGTCGACCTGGCTGTGGTGGCGATTCCCGCTGCCAGCGTCAACGAGGTCCTCGACGACTGCCTGGCCAAGGGCGTGAAAACGCTGGTCATCGTCTCCTCCGGGTTCAGCGAGTCCGGGCCGGAGGGACGTGAGGTCGAGCGCGAGATGGTGCGGGCCGCTCGCGTGCACGGCATGCGGGTGGTGGGCCCCAACGCGCTCGGCGTGGTCAACCCCGACCCGGAGTTCCGGCTCAACGCGAGCCTCGCGCCGCAGCTGCCCGGACGTGGCCGCACCGGGTTCTTCAGCCAGTCCGGTGCGCTGGGCGTGGCGATCCTGGAGACCGCGACCGAACGCGGGCTCGGGCTGTCGACGTTCGTCTCCGCGGGCAACCGCGCCGACCTGTCCGGCAACGACCTGCTGCAGTACTGGCAGACGGACCCGGCCACGGATGTCGTGCTGCTGTACCTGGAATCGTTCGGCAATCCGCGCAAGTTCGGGCGGCTCGCCCGGCGGTTGGCCCGGAGCAAGCCGGTCGTGGTGGTCAAGTCGGGTCGCAACTCGGTGCGCGCGGGTCTGGCCGCCACCACGGTGGAGATCGACGAGACGAGCGTGCAGGCGCTGTTCGAGCAGTCCGGCGTGATCCGGGTCGAGTCGGTGGCGCAGATGTTCGACACCGCGCTGCTGCTCGCCCACCAGCCGCTGCCGCAGGGCGATCGCGTCTCGATCGTGGGCAATTCGTCGGCGCTGGGCATGATCGCCGCCGACGTGGCCCAGGCGCAGGGCCTGCAGCTGGCGCACGAGCCGGTCGACGTCGGGGCTGTTGCCGGGCCGGAGGAGTTCGCCGCCGCGGTGCGCGATGCCGCCCTGCGCGACGACGTCGACGCGCTGATCACGGTGTTCGCGCCGCCGGTGGCGGTGCCCGGGACGGCCTACGCGCGGGCGCTGCGGAACGCGCTGCAGGAGGCCGACGCCGCGCGTTCGAAGCCGGTGGTGACCACCTTCCTGGCGGCGGAGGGCGTGCCGGACGAACTGGTGGTGCCCGGACCGGACGGGACCACGGGCAAGGGCTCGGTGCCGTCGTACCCGAGCCCGGAGCGCTCGGTGCTCGCGCTGGCTCGCGTCACCCGCTACGCGAAGTGGCGCGCGGCGCCGAAGGGGCACTTCGTGCGCCCGGAGGTGGACGGGGAGCAGGCGCGTTCCCTGGTCGAGCAGTGGTTGGCCGAGGGCGTGGTGGAGCTCGGTGACGAGCGCACCGTGCGCCTGCTGGGTTGCTACGGCATCGAGGTGGTGCCCTTCCGCAAGGTCTCCGACGTCGACGGCGCGATCGCCGCGGCTGAGGAGCTGGGCTACCCGGTGGTGCTGAAGTCCACCAGCGCCAAGCTGCGGCACCGCAACGACCTGGTCGGGGTCCGGCTGGACCTGGGCAGTCCGGAGGCGGTGCGCACGGCGTACGCCGACGTGCGTCGGGTCTCGGGGATCGACGAGGTCTACGTGCAGCGGATGGCCGGGCGCGGTACCTCGTGCGTCATCGACCTCATCGACGACCCCTCGTTCGGCACGCTGGTCTCGTTCGGGCTCTCCGGCGTGGCCAGCGAGCTGCTGGGGGACAAGGCGTACCGCGCGCTGCCGTTGACCGACGTCGACGTTGCCACGCTGGTGCGCGCGCCTCGGGCGGCGCCGCTGCTGGTCGGGTACCGGGGCGTGGAGCCGGCCGACCTGTCCGCGCTGGAGGACCTGGTGCTGCGGGTGGCGACCCTGGCCGAGGACTTGCCCGAGGTGCGGCAGCTGGTGTTGCAGCCGGTTCTGGCCTCGCCGAACGGTGCTGCGGTCACCGGGGCCAGAGTGTCGCTGGGCGAGTCCGCGGCGGTTCCGGACACCGGGCCGCGGCGACTGCGATAGGGGACACAGACGGAACGTGCTAGTTCCGTTAATCTGTGCGCGTGGATGAGGTCACGACCCGGAAGATCGACGCGCCCGCCCCCGTGCTCGGCGTGGTCCCCGCGGGCCAGTACCGGATCAAGGTGCGCGCGTTGCAGCAGGACGACCCGAGCGCGCCGGTCGCCGTGCTGGCACCGGCCATGGGCGTACCCGCCGGCTACTACCGGCGGTTCGTCGCCGAGCTGCACCAGCTCGGCATGACCGTGGTGTCGTACGACGTGCGCGGGCAGGGCGAGAACAAGCCCCGGCCCCAGCGCGGAGTCCACTTCGGCTACCAGGACTTCGTCGACGACCTCGACGCCGTGCTCGACCTGGTCGAATCGGTCTTCCCCAGGGCGCCCCGGTTCGTCCTCGGCCACAGCCTCGGCGGTCAGATCGCGTTGCTGCACACCGCCGCCAATCCCGGCCGGATCCGGGGCGCGGCGCTGATCGCCACCGGTTCGGTCTGGTACCGGGGCTATCCGGGCCTGGCCAAGTACTACTACTCACTGCTGGGAACCCAGACGATCGCGCTGGCCTCGACGCTGCTCGGGTACTGGCCCGGCTACGTCTTCGGGGGCAGGCAGGCGACGGGCCTGATGCGCGACTGGGCGCGCCAGGCGCGCACCGGGCGCTGGCGGCTGACCGGATGCGACCTCGACTACGACGCCGCCCTGGCCGAGGTGACGACCCCGCTGCTCACCGTGACCGTGGACAACGACGAGCTGGCGCCGACCTCGTCCATGGACGACCTGGTCAAGCACTCCACCCGCGCCGACCGCACCGCCCGGCACTACACGGCCGACGACGCGGGCGGGCCGGTGGACCACTTCAAGTGGACGCGGAGCTCCGCCGAGATGGCGGCCTGGATCGAGAACTGGATGAACGGCGTCCTCGGACGCTGACCGCGGGTGGCGCACCCGGCCGGGTGAATTGTGTGAAAGGTGTGGAGTGATCCACCTCGGCCGGGACGCAACCGCTGACTCCCGAGCGTCCGTCTTAGAGGTATGAGACGCCTACACACTGCAGTGGGCGCGGGGAGTCTGCTTATCGTCCTGGCAGCCTGCGCCCAACAGCCGACCAACGACGTGGGGTTCGGTGGTCAACCGCCGGTGCCGCCCGGGCCGGTTCAGCCGAAACCTGAACCGGAACGGAAGCCGGTGGCCGCAGAGGCCATCGATCTTTCGCTGCTGCCAAAAGGATATCCGAAGAAGGTCTGGACCCAGGACAACGGTACCGCAGTAGTCGCCTCCGGTCAGGAGGGCGGCTGCAGCAAGGTGCACGCCGAAGTGGCGGAGCAGACCGCGGACCACGTGAAGATCATCCTGGTGGAGGAGACTCCGGAGCCGCCGGGCATCTGCACGATGGACCTGAGGTACCCGCCGGTGGCGGTGAGCCTCAGCGCTCCGCTGGAAGGGCGAAAAGTGGTCCTGGAGCAGAAAGATGTGAAGGTCCCGCGCTGATCAGGCTGTAGCGCGGCGGAAACCTGCCGCCGCCGCGCGTGCGGAACCCGGCTCGCCGCCGGAGGTGGGGCTCCACGGTGGGCCTGGTTCGGCAGTCCTGGTCTCGATGCGGGCTTTCGCAGCGGGATGACCGCGGCCGCTTGGGCTCACCCGCGCACCACGCGCGGGTGAGCCCAAGACCGGTCGTCCAGCGCGAAAACCGCAGAGCGCGTTCCTGACCCGTGTGCAAGCTGCGCAGCCGCGAGCCGTGAAGACCATCTGAGCAGCTCGCACCGCCGAAGGTCAGGTTCCGCGACCGGCACCGGCACGCACAACGAGTTCGGGAAGAGGATCTCAGCGACCGAAGGAGATCTGCAGGGTGGGCTGCGTCGAGTTGGCGAAGAAGTCGTTGCCCTTGTCGTCGACGACGATGAAGGCGGGGAAGTCTTCGACCTCGATGCGCCAGACGGCTTCCATGCCCAGCTCGGGGTATTCCAGGACCTCGACCTTGCGGATGCAGTCCTGGGCCAGACGGGCGGCCGGGCCACCGATCGAACCGAGGTAGAACCCGCCGTGGTTCTGGCAGGACTCGGCGACCTTCTTGGAGCGGTTGCCCTTGGCCAGCATGACCATCGAGCCCCCGGCGGCCTGGAACTGCTCGACGTAGGAGTCCATCCGGCCGGCGGTGGTCGGGCCGAAGGAACCTGAGGCGTAGCCGTCGGGGGTCTTGGCCGGACCGGCGTAGTAGACCGGGTGGTCGCGCATGTAGTCGGGCATCGGCTCGCCCGCGTCGAGCCGCTCGGCGATCTTGGAGTGCGCGATGTCGCGCGCCACGACCAGCGGACCGGTCAGCGACACGCGGGTCTTGACCGGCAGCTTGGACAGCTCGGAGCGGATCTCGGCCATCGGCCGGTTGAGGTCGATCTTGACGACCTCGTCGGAGAGCTGCTCGTCGGAGACCTCCGGCAGGTACTTGGCCGGGTCGCGCTCCAACTGCTCCAGGAACACGCCCTCAGGGGTGATCTTGGCCTTGGCCTGCCGGTCCGCCGAGCAGGACACCGCCACGCCCACCGGCAGCGACGCGCCGTGGCGGGGCAACCGGATGACCCGCACGTCGTGGCAGAAGTACTTGCCGCCGAACTGCGCGCCGATGCCGAACTGGCGGGTCATCTCCAGGACCTGCTGCTCCATCTCGACGTCGCGCAACGCGTGCCCGGAGCCGGATCCCTCGCGCGGCAGCTCGTCGAGGTAGCGCGCGGAGGCGAGCTTGGCGACCTTGAGGTTGTACTCGGCCGACATGCCGCCGACGACGATCGCCAGGTGGTACGGCGGGCACGCGGCGGTGCCCAGAGAGCGCAGCTTCTCCTCCAGGAAGCGGCCCAGGCGCGTCGGGTTCAGCAGCGCCTTGGTCTCCTGGTAGAGGAAGGTCTTGTTCGCGCTGCCGCCGCCCTTGGCCATGAACAGCAGCTCGTAGAACGGGTCGGTGCCCGGCTTGTTGAACAGCTCGATCTGGGCGGGCAGGTTGCTGCCGGTGTTGCGCTCGTCCCAGAAGTTCAGCGGCGCCATCTGCGAGTAGCGCAGGTTGAGGTCCTGGTAGGCGTTGAAGATGCCGCGAGCCAGTGACTCCTCGTCCTGGCCGCCGGTGAGCACCGACTCGGTCCGCTTGCCGATGACGATCGCGGTACCGGTGTCCTGGCACATCGGCAGCACCCCGCCGGCCGACACGCAGGCGTTGCGCAGCAGGTCCGTGGCCACGAAGCGGTCGTTCGCGCTGGCCTCGGGGTCTTCCACGATCGACTTCAGCTGGGCGAGGTGCGATGGACGCAGCAGGTGCTGGATGTCCTTGATCGCCTCGGCGGCCAGCGAGGTCAGCGTGGCGGGTTCGATCTCCAGGAAGCGGCGCCCAGCGGCTTCGACGACCTTGATGCCTTCATCGGTCACCAAGCGGTACTCGGTGTCGTCGGGGCCGAGGGGGAGCACCTCGGTGAAGTCGAAATTCGTGGTGGTCACGTCGCGGCTCCTTTGCGCGCGTTCGGGTTACGCGTGCACTCATGTAACCGCGCAGCGGATCACGCCGTCCACACGGGTGGGCTATGTGTGACGGAGACCCGGTGGTGCGTGCCGGGTGCGCCCTGGTCGAAACCGGCTCGGATTGACATTCTCGTGGTTGGACGGCTCCCTCACATGGAGGCTTCATGGCGACGTCGGATGCGCTCGATGAACTGGTCAACCTCCGCGATCTCGGCGGTCAACCCACCGGTGACGGTGTGCTGACCAGATCCGGCGTGGTCTACCGCAGTGACGCCCCGCACCCGGGTGATCGGGACCCGGCCGGGGCCTCCGCGTGGCCACCGCGCGTGGTGGTGGACCTGCGCGAAGCGGTCGAGACGCAGGACGAGCACCCGCTGGCCCCCGTCGCCCAGGTCCACCGGGTGCGGGTGCTGGAAGGGCTGGACAAGCCGGAGACCGACGGTTCCGTGCACGAGTTGACCCTGCTCTACCAGGGAATGCTGGAGGGCGCCCCGAAGAAGCTCGTCGAGGTGTTCCGGCAGGTCTTGGAGGCCGACGGCCCGGCGCTGGTGCACTGCGCGGCGGGCAAGGACCGGACCGGGGTGGTCTCGGCGATGCTGCTGGGCGCGGCAGGTGTGCGGCAGGACGCGATCATCGCCGACTACGTGCGCACCGACAAGAACATGTTCCGCGTTCTGCAGCGGCTCAACGAGGCACCGGAACTACCGCCCGGCGTGGACGAGGAGATGGTCGCCGAGTTCTTGGCGACCCCGACGCAGGCCATCGAGCGCGTGCTGGAGATCTTCGACGACCACCAGGGGGCGGCGGGCTGGCTGAGCGACCACGGGGTCACCGACGACGAGCTGGGTCGCTGGCAGGAGAAGTTCCTGCAGAAGTAGGTGAGGAGGCCGGACCCGCCTGTTCGACGAGCCCGCCCTCCTCCAGCAAGCGGTGGAGGACCCCACCGCTCAAGCAACGGGAAGAAGATCTTCGCGTCTTCTCCGCGTCGGGTCAACGAGCCGATCGGGTGCAAAGTGATGCCGGTTGGCTCGACCCGCGCACGACCTCGCGCCGACCGCCTCAACCGTCGCAGAGGTCACATGAGAAGGCGGAGCGCCCCTCGGGTGGGGAGGGGCGCTCCGCCTGGTTCAGCTGGCGTAGGCGCGGAGCCGGTCGGCGCGGTCGCCCTGGCGGAGCTTGGACATGACCTCGCGCTCGATCTGGCGGACCCGCTCGCGGCTCAGCCCGAACGCCTTGCCGATCTGGTCCAGGGTGCGCGGCTGGCCGTCTTCGAGGCCGTAGCGCATCCGGATGACCGCCTGCTCGCGCTCCTCCAGCGTGGACAGCACCCTGCGCAGGTCGTCCTGCAGGAAGCCCGAGATCACCGCGTTCTCGGCGTCGGCGGACTCGGCGTCCTCGATGAAGTCACCGAGCGGCGCGTCCTCCTCGGCACCCACCGGCATGTCCAGGCTCACCGGGTCACGCGAGTGGTCCATCAGGTCGAGGATCTTCTCGACCGGGATTCCGGCCTCTTCCGAGAGCTCGTCGTCGGTGGCCTCGCGGCCCAGCTTCTGGTGCAGGTCGCGCTTGATCCGGGCCAGCTTGTTGACCTGCTCGACCAGGTGGACGGGCAGCCGGATGGTGCGGCTCTGGTCGGCCATGCCACGGGTGATGGCCTGACGGATCCACCAGGTCGCGTAGGTCGAGAACTTGAAGCCCTTGGTGTAGTCGAACTTCTCCACCGCGCGGATCAAGCCGAGGTTGCCCTCCTGGATGAGGTCCAGCAGGGGCATGCCGCGTCCGGTGTAGCGCTTGGCGAGGCTGACGACCAGACGGAGGTTGGCCTCCATCAGGTGGTTCTTCGCGCGCCGACCATCCCGCACGACGGCATTGAGGTCCGAACGCCGCTCGGGGGAGAGGTTCTTGCCGGTCTCCAGCAAGTGCTTGGCGAAAACTCCGGCCTCGATCCGCTTGGCGAGGTCGACCTCTTCCTGTGCGGTGAGCAGCGCTGTGCGCCCGATGCCGTTGAGGTAGACGCGCACCAGGTCGGCCGATGGTCCCTGGGTGTCCAGTTCTTCGGCGACGGCGACGTCTGGCTTGGTGGTCTGCGGGACGGTCATGAGCTCCCTCCCTGACGGGCTGGCTAGCGGGGCGCAATTCACACCGACGCATCGGTGCGCGGTGCGGAAGACGCGTACGCTCGGTATTACCGGGGCTTCCGCGTCGACGTTCTTCTTCGGATGTCGGGTCGGTGCCGGAGCTGTCGGTTCCGCCGGATGTCCGGGCGAGAACTTCCAGCGTTCGGTCACCGCTGTCGGCATGGCCGTCGAAGCTTCGTTACCTGGAAAACGACGGGCGCGACGAATTCGTTCCCGATGTTCTCGATTCGAAGACGTCGCGGCCGTCACATCCGTTGCGCGCCCAAGCCTGAGGATTTCCTGAGAGCTCTCGTTACGTTTAGACCTCAACCAAAAGTGTGAATGGCCCGTCGTTCACGCTTTCGACCGCCATCATCGCTCCGAACACTCCGGTGGACACCCGAGCACCCCGCTCGCGGAGCTCGGCGACGACCTCTTCCACCAGCGGCTCCGCCTGCTCCGGGCGGGCCGCTTCGGTCCAGGAGGGGCGGCGTCCCTTCTTGGTCGATCCGTAAAGGGTGAACTGGCTGACGACGAGCAGCGGAGCCCCGCTCGTGGCGCACGACTCCTCGTCCCGCAGGGCTCGAATCTCGTGCAGTTTCCGGGCCATTTTTACGACTTCCTCACGGCCGTCGGAATGCGTCACACCCAATAGGACCAACAGTCCGGGTTCATCGATCTTGCCGACCACTTCACCGTCGACCGTTACCGAGGCGCGAGTGACGCGCGTGGCGATTGCCCTCATTGATCAACACCTCGCCATTCGGCCGGAACGACCATTCCGTGCCGCACGAGTTCGCGCACCACGGGAATCGCAGCGGAGGTCAACTCCTCCACATCTTCGCCGTAACCCAACGCGAGCAACTCCAGCAGTTCGTCCAACGGCAGCGCACCGCGGAATCCCGCCAGCAACCGGACGGCGAGTTCGTCGATCTCGTGCTGCCAACCCGGTCCGTCGGTGCGGTGCAGGCGGTGCACGATCGGCTCCCAGCCCTCGTCGCCCGGCTGCGAGACCTGCTCCAGCACCGTGCTGTCGGCGGTGACCAGGCGGGCGGCCAGCAGGTCGTCGTCCGAGTCGTGCTCCCGCAGCCAGTCGACCCGGCGCAGCCAGGCATCGGACTCCGGGCCCAGCGGGTCGTCGAAGGCGTGCCGCAGGTCCTCGCAGATGACCTCACCGGGACCGTCGGTGCGGCGCAGGGTGACGAAACCGAAGCCGATGCCGATCACGTCGTTGTCCTCGAACCAGTCCAGCCACTCGGCGGCCTTGCGCATGCCCTGCTCGGAACGCAGGTCGTAGCCGGCATCGCGCAGCCAGGTGCCGACGTACAGGTCGGGGTCGGCGACGTCGCGCTGCACGAACCAGGCGTCCACCCCCGCCCCCGGCGGCAGCCAGGACGCGACCCGGTCCTCCCAGTCCTCGCCCTCGCGGTGCACCCAGGACGCCAGGAGCTGCCCGGTGCCGCCCTCGTTGAGGAACGACGGCAGCTGGCGCACCACCAGCGCGCTCGCGTCGTCACCGGCCATGCCGGAGTCGCGGTAGGTGAAGTCGGTGCGCGGCGGTCCGACCACGAACGGCGGGTTGCACACGACCAGGTCGAACCGGCGGCCCCGGACCGGGTCGAACCACTCGCCCTCGCCGAGCTCCGCGTCGACGCCGTTGAGCCGGAAGGTCGCCGCAGCCAGGGCCAGCGCCCGCTGCGAGACGTCGGTGACGGTGATGCTGCTCGCGTGCGTGCTCGCGTGCAGCGCCTGCACGCCGCAGCCGGTGCCCAGGTCGAGCACCGAGCCGACCGGCCGCCGGGTGGTGGCGCGCACCAGGCTCAGCGAGGCGTGCCCGACTCCCAGCACGTGGTCGGGGTCGACCGGACGGCCCCCGCGGAGGTCGGAGTCCAGGTCCGACACGACCCACCAGGAGTGCTCGCCCTCGCCGTGAGGGCGGATGTCCAGTCCGGCGCGCACCAGCTCGCCGTCGGCGGCGAGGATGCCGGCCGCCAGCGCGTCGTCGATGGTCAGCGAACCCAGCGCGGCCTGCACGTCGGCGCGGGTCTCGGGACGGCCCAGCAGGAACAGGCGGACCAGGGTGCCCAGCGGGCCGGCGCCCTCGGTGGCGCGCAGCGCGGGCATCGGTTCGCCGCGGCCGAGCGCGGCGTGCGCGGAGTGGCCGAGCAGGTCGAGGACGCCGTCGGCGTCGTAGGAGGCGGCGCGGAACGCCTCGCGAAGTCGGTCGATGCGGTCAGCGGACAGATCTGGAATCACGTCCTGAATCCTCACACGCCCGCGGGCCGATGCCTCCGCTCAGTCGGTCGGGCGGTTCGCGGAGACCGGAAAACCGTCGGTGGTGCCGCCTAGCATCGGGGCATCGCTGATGGGGGAGTCGCCATGACCGTTCTGGAGAACAGGCCGAACACCGCGCTGCTGGTCATCGACGTGCAGAAGGGCGTGGTCGCCGACGCGCACGATCGGGACCGGGTCGTGGCCAACATCGGCCACCTGGTCGATCGGGCGCGTTCGGCCGGTGTCGACGTGGTGTGGATCCAACACCACGACGAAGGGCTGGTCCGCGACAGCGAGGGCTGGGAACTGGTGCCCGAGCTGGACCGCGACGATGACGAGCCGCTGGTGCACAAGTCCTACGGCGACGCCTTCGAGGACACCGAACTCGAGAAGGTGCTCGCCCACCGCGGCATCGGCAGGCTGATCGTCACGGGGGCGCAGACCGATCAGTGCGTCCGGTGCACGCTGCACGGCGCGTTCGTCCGCGGCTACGACGCGACGCTGGTCGCCGACGCCCACACCACCAGCGACCTCAGCCGCTACGGGGCGCCATCGCCGGACGAGGTCATCGCGCACACCAACCTGTACTGGCAGCACCAGGCCGCACCCGGCCGCACGGCCGGCGCGGTCAGCGCGGCGGAGGTCGACTTAGCTCGCGCATGAGCGAAACGGCGGTAGTCACCTCGCCGACGCCTCGCTAGATTCGGTCGGTGCCTGACGCGATGTTCGCTCATCCTCGGCTCGCGCCGCTCTACGACGCGTTCGAATCCGGTCGCAGCGACCTGCACTCCTACGTCGAGATCGCCGACGAGCTGGGCGCTGCCCGGGTTCTCGACGTCGGATGCGGAACCGGCTCGCTGGCGATCCTGCTCGAGGGGACAGGGCGAACGGTCGTGGGAACCGACCCGGCCGAGGCATCGCTCGCGGTCGCCAGGTCCAAGGACGGCTCCGCGCGGATCGTCTGGGTGCGCTGCGACGCCACGGTCCTGCCGACCATCGCGGCCGATCTCGTGGTGATGACCGGCAACGTCGCGCAGGTCTTCCGCACCGACGAGGAGTGGACGCGAGTCCTGCTCAGCGTCCGCGCCGCGCTCCGGCCGGGGACGCACTTCGTGTTCGAGACGAGGAAGCCCGAACGCCGCGACTGGGAGCGGTGGCCGGGCACGACTAGCGTCGACGTGCCGGAACTCGGCCGCGTCGAACGGCACGACGAGCTCACCGACGCGAGCCCGCCGCTGATCTCGTTCCGCAGCACCTACCGGTTCCCCGACGGCGAGGAGCTCACCTCCGAGTCCACCCTGCGCTTCCGAACCCGGGACGAGATCGACGCGAGCCTCGCCGAAGCGGGTTTCGTGCTGCGCGAGGTGCGCGAAGCACCGGACCGCGCGGGCCTGGAGGACGTCTACATCGCCCGCAGGGCGGACTGAGCGCGAACGCGTTCCCGGCGTGGTGTCGTGAGATGATGCGGCCATGTCCGACGCACTGCACCTGACCGGCGACGCCGAGGCGGACCGGCTGCTCTCCGAGGACTCGTTCGCCCTGCTCACCGGGATGCTTCTCGATCAGCAGGTGGCGATGGAGCTGGCGTTCGCCGGTCCGAAGAAGATCGCGGACAGGATGGGCGGGTTCGACGTCGCCAAGATCGCCGAGGCCGACCCGGAGGAGTTCGTCGAGCTCTGCGTGCAGAAGCCCGCGATCCACCGCTACGGCGGTTCGATGGCCAAGCGGGTCCAGGCCCTCGCCCAGCACGTCGTCGAGCACTACGACGGCCGGACCGAGGCGCTGTGGACCGACGGCGACCCCGACGGCAAGGAAGTCCTCAAGCGGCTCAAGGCCCTTCCCGGCTACGGCGAGCAGAAGGCCCGGATCTTCCTCGCCCTGCTCGGCAAGCAGCGCGGGGTCGAGCCGCAGGGCTGGCGAGAGGCAGCGGGCGCCTACGGCGAGCAGGGCTCGCGGCGCTCCATCGCCGACGTCGTCGACGAGCAGAGCCTCCAGGAGGTCCGCTCCTTCAAGAAGGCGCAGAAGGCCGCCGCGAAGGCCGCGAAGTAGCCGCGTGGGCGGTTCTGGTCCGAGCTGACCGGGCACAAGGGACGCGGTTCGGACCAAAACCGCCCGTTGGCGATTGCCCGGGCAGCACGGGCGGTCAGGCGGCGGCTGCTGCTCCCGGCTTCTGGTACTTGTCGACGTACTCCTGGTCCGAGAGCTCGGAGATGGCGTACATGATCTCGTCGGTGATCGAGCGCAGGACCGGGAGCGACGCCTCCATGCCCGAGTAGCGGGTGAAGTCCAGCGGGTCGCCGAAGCGGACCGTGACCTTGGCCAGGCGCGGGATCCTGGTGCCGCGGGGCTGGAGCTTGTCGGTGCCGGTCAGCGCCACGGGGACGACCGGGGCACCGGTGTTCAGGGTGAGCCTGGCGACGCCGGTGCGGCCTCGGTAGAGACGGCCGTCGGGGGAGCGAGTGCCCTCCGGGTGGATTCCGAAGGCTCCGCCGTTGCGCAGGACCTCCTCGGCCGCGCCGATGGCCTCCATCGCGGCCCGGCCGCGTCCCCGCTCGACCGGGATCGCGCCCAGCGAGCTGAACAGCCACTTGCTCAGGCCGCCCTTGAATCCCGTGCCCTGGAAGTACTCGGCCTTGGCCAGGAACGCCACCGGACGTGGCAGCACCAGCGGGACGATGAAGCTGTCCAGCACGGCGAGGTGGTTCGGGGCCAGGATCACCGGGCCCGTCGTGGGCACCTTCTCCGCGCCGATGATCTTGGGTCGGTAGACGGACCGGGCTACCGCACCCACGACCCGTTTGCTCACCGCGTACATCATGTGTGGTCACTCCCGCGCCGAAGTTCTTGCTCCCACGTCGAATCTAACTCGGCGAGGTTTCGCGCGTGCGTCGTGGCGGTCAACCAGTGGGGGTGAATCGCCGGGCCCCGGGGGTGTCGGCGGGCACCAGTGGGTGGGAGCATGGAAATCGGAGGTAGCGTCGTGAACACTTCACATCGTGACGACACCCCGGTGCTGATCACCGAGGCTCAGCCGTCGATGGACGATGAGCAGGCGACTCGCCGCCGCAGGTACGCGATCATGATGGCAAGCCGGATTCCGTGCCTGGTCGGCGCGGTGGTCGTGTTCCAGGTGTGGCAGCTGTGGTGGTTGGCCCTGATCATCCTGGCCATTTCGATCCCCCTGCCGTGGATGGCGGTCCTGATCGCCAACGATCGGCCCGTTCGCAAGTCCGAGCACGTGAACCGGTTCCGCAGGTCGCACCGCAGCATCGAGGCCTCGGAACATCGCGTCATCGAGAGCCACTGACACCCCTCTGCGGTGGTGAGACCAGAACCGCTGCGGACAGACGCATGCGTCGTGCGGCATCATTGGTGCCATGAGCACGATGACGCTGCCGGAGACCGACACCCGGAACGAGACAGCTGATCAGACCAGCGATGATCGTCCCGAGGTATTCCACTACGTGCAGAAGGACAAGATCGCCGAGAGCGCGGTCATGGGCACCCACGTCGTGGCGCTGTGCGGCGAGGTCTTCCCGGTCACCAAGTCCGCGAAGCCCGGTTCGCCCGTCTGCCCGGACTGCAAGGAGATCTTCGAGTCGCTGCCCCCAGGGGCCGACAAGTAAGTCGGGTGCTTCCCGAACCGCCGCGGGTCAGCCGCCGTGCGGTTCGGGTTGGCCTGCGCGCTTGAAGTTCACCGGCTTGCCGTTGGTGTGCGGCGGATCGGTCTCGGGCTTCGGTTGCACCGCTTCGTGCTCCGGTTCGGGCGTGTTGTCCTCGCGCCAGGCGCGGTAGCCGTCCTCGGTGTGCATGCGCTGAGCCAGTCGCCGCATCTCCAGCCGACGCCAGCGCCGCCGCTCGCGGCGGGTCATCTTCGCCGGCCACATCTCCTGGATCGCGTTGTTGAACTCCGCGCCCATGATGATCGCGAAACCGATGAAGAACGCGAAGAGCAGGAACGCGATCGGGGTCGCCAGCGCGCCGTAGGTGTAGCCGGTGCTGGTGATCCAGGTGATGTAGACCCGCAGCCCGTAGCTGGCCACCAGGAACAGCACCATCGCCAGCAGCGCGCCCGGCACGCCGCGGTGCCAGGGAAGTTTGCGCGGAAGCGCCACGCTGTAGAGCGTGGCCAGCGCGATCGCCAGACCGGCGGCCGTCGCCGGGTAGTAGATGGCGTGGATGAGCCAGGTGACGTCGTCCTGCAGCGCGTGCGGGAACACCGTGGGCAGCCACTCCGGCCCCAGCGCCACCACCGGCATCCCGATGATCGCCAGCACCAGGCCCACCAGGTAGAGCAGCAGCGCCACGATCCGCTGCCAGATGCTGTTGCGAACCAGGTACTGGTCGTAGGCCTGGGTGATCGAGTCCACCAGCGACGCCAGCGCCGAGGAACCCGCCCACAGCGACAGCAGGAAACCCATCGAAGCGATCTCGCTGCGGCCCTTGGTCAGGATGTCGCCGACCGTCGGCCCGATGATCTGGTCAACGACGCTGCTGGTGAACACCGTCCGGCAGAACGCCAGGATCTTGTCGTGCACCGCGTCGACGATCTCGGGGCCGAACCAGTCGCCGAGGTAGCCCAAGCTGCCCAGCAGACCCAGCAGCAGCGGCGGCAGCGACATCGTCTGCCAGAACGCCGCAGCCGCGGATTCCGAGAAGATGTTGTCCCACCACGCCTTGTCCAGGGTGCGTGCGACCAAGCGCAGGGGACCGCGGCGGACCGGGACCTCATCCCGCGCTGCGGTCGCGCTGCGCCCCCGACTGTCTGGCGAACTCGGCGAACCCATGTCGCCTATAAGGATGCTTCATAGCTCCGGCGCGCAGGCGTCGAGGTGTTGAAACCGGAGTGTCGGAACCATCTCGATCGGCCGAACCGGTGTCGGCCCGAGCGCGAAGGTAAGCTGCACGACGGCCCGCCACGAGTTGATCGGTGCTGGTTGATCCAGTTCTCCGGTTCAGGCCTGATGTCCAGGGGAGCGTGGCGGTCGCGGGGCTCAACGGATGTGCCCGCACCATCCGGTTTGGGGAAACGAGGAAGGGAGCGGCGAGCCGGCGTGTCCGAAGCGCAACTCGACTATTCCGTCCGATCTGTTCTTAGCGACCCCTCGCAGGCACCGTCCCGGCCACTTCGAGCCTGGCAGCGGCGAGCCCTCACCAAGTACCTGGCCAACCGGCCGACGGACTTCCTGGCCGTGGCGACGCCCGGCGCGGGGAAGACGACGTTCGGTCTGCGGGTGGCCGCGGAACTGCTCGCCGACCGCACGGTCGAGCAGGTCACGGTGGTCGCGCCGACGGAGCACCTCAAGCACCAGTGGGCGTTGGCGGCCGGAGGCGCCGGGATCCCGCTGGACTCCAACTTCCGCAACGCCGACGGCATCACCTCCAGCGACTACCGCGGCGTGGTCGTCACCTACGCGCAGGTCGCGGCCCACCCCAACCTGCACCGGGTGCGCACCGAGCGGCGCAAGACGCTGGTGATCCTCGACGAGGTGCACCACGCGGGCGACGCCAAGTCCTGGGGCGACGCGATCCGGGAGGCGTTCACCCCCGCGGTTCGCCGGTTGTCGCTGACCGGTACGCCGTTCCGCAGCGACGACTCGCCCATCCCCTTCATCGGGTACGAGCCCGATGCCGACGGGTCGATGCGCAGCCGCGCCGACCACTCCTACGGCTACTCCGACGCGCTGGCGGACGGCGTCGTGCGGCCGGTGCTCTTCCTCGCCTACTCGGGCGAGGCGCGCTGGCGCACCAACGCGGGCGACGAGTTCAGCGCGCGCCTCGGTGAGCCGCTGACCGCCGAGCAGACCGCCCGTGCGTGGAGGACCGCGCTGGACCCGTCCGGCGAGTGGATCCCCACGGTGCTCAAGGCCGCCGACACCCGGCTGGAGCAGCTCCGCCAGGGCGGCATCCCGGACGCCGGTGGCCTGGTGATCGCCTCCGACCACCCCACGGCCAAGGCCTATGCCAAGGCGCTGCACCAGATCACCGGCTCGGATCCGGTGGTCGTGCTCTCCGACGATCCGCAGGCGTCCTCGCGGATCGGTGCCTTCGCCGAGTCCGACGACAAGTGGATGGTCGCGGTCAGGATGGTCTCCGAGGGCGTCGACGTGCCCCGCCTGGCCGTCGGCGTCTACGCCACCAGCGCCTCGACGCCGTTGTTCTTCGCCCAGGCCATCGGTCGCTTCGTGCGGTCGCGGCGACCGGGGGAGACGGCCAGCATCTTCCTGCCGAGCGTTCCGGTGCTGCTGGAGCTGGCCAGCGAGCTGGAGGCGCAGCGCGACCACGTGCTGGGCAAGCCGCACCGGGAGAAGGACGGCTGGGACGACGAGCTGGTCGCCGCCGCCAACGCCCAGCGCGACGAGCCCGGCGAGGAGGAGAAGGCGTTCACCTCGCTGGGCGCCGAGGCCGAGCTGGACCAGGTGATCTACGACGGTTCGTCGTTCGGCACGGCCGCGTTCAGCACGACCGAGGAGGAGCAGGACTACCTGGGGTTGCCGGGTCTGCTGGAACCGGACCAGGTCAGAGCGCTGCTGCGGCAGCGCCAGTCGCAGCAGCTGGACGACGTCGGCAAGCGCGAGGCTGATGCGAAGGCGGCCAAGGTCGCCGAGCAGGCCGAGCAGCAGTCGCGCCCGCAGAGCGTCCAGGAGCGGCTGCAGAAGCTGCGCAAGGAGCTCAACACGCTCGTGTCGCTGCACCACCACCGCACCCGCAAGCCGCACGGCAAGATCTACAACGAGCTGCAGAAGGTCTGCGGCGGCCCGCCCACTGCGATGGCCACGGTCGAGCAGCTCGAAGAGCGAATCGCCACCCTCCGCTCTTGGTGAACGCCTGATGCGGGTCCGGCCGTCCGGCTAACCTGTCACCCGCCAGAGCGACGATCTTGGAGCGGGTGCTGTGACGGGCGATGCGTGGAACGTCGGGCTCTACATCATCGCCAGCGTGATCACCGGCTCGGTGGTCTGGATCTCCGGTCGCCTGCTGCGACTTCGGAGGCTGCGGCGCAAGCAGGCTTTCTTCGGGCTGAGCAGCGGAGGCGAGTGCCTGCTGGTGGTTCCCCGGATGGTGTCGGCGGACAACGAGCGCAGCGTCCACCGGAATGACGCTGCGGCGATGCTCGAACTCTCGTCGATCCTGGGGGACTGCGGGGCGAAGCCCGAGGTGATCTTCCACGACCAGTCCGAGCAGGGGCTGGCGGACAAGCCCGAGTTCTGCATCGGTGGCCCGTCCGCCAACCGGCGCACCGCGGCTCACCTGCGGTCGGCGTTGCCAGGAGTGAGGGTGGGCGGACTGGACTCGAAGACGGCGATCGAGGTGGGCGGGGAGAGGTACCCGGCGCAGAGCCGTCAGGTCGAGTACGTGGTCCTGGCCAAGATCATCCGCAGCAAGCAGGACAAGCCTGCCTTCCTGATCTGCGGTCAGACCTCGATCGCCAACCGCGCCGCCGCGCGGTACGTCGACGTCCAGCACCCGCGCCTGATGCGGAAGTACGGCCGCAGGCGGCGCTTCTGCCTGCTCCTGCGCGTGGTGGAGTCCGAGAGCTACGGCCCCAGCGTCGTGGAACTGGTCCGGGACGTCACCGCCGACGCCTTCACGCCGCGTCCCGCCGTGGTCGACGAGGCCGTCACCGCGTAGCGGCAGCCCGAGTGAGGGCGATGATCTTGGCCGTGCGTTCCGTCTTCTAGGGTCGCGGCATGGGATTCGACGTTGAGAAGGTCCGGGCGCAGTACCCGGCGCTGGCGGACGGCCGGGCGTGGCTGGACGGCGCAGCGGGCACGCAGGTGCCGGAATCGGTGATCGAGGCGATCAGCGACGCCTACCGATCCGGGTTGTCGAACGTGGGCGGGCAGTACGAGTCGAGCCGCCGCTCGTCCGGGATCGTCGCCGAGGCTCGTGCGGCCGTGGCGGACCTGGTGGGCGCGCCCGATCCGGCGTGCGTGGCGTTCGGGCCGAGCATGACCTCGCTGACCTACCGGTTCGCCGGAGTTCTGGCGCTCGGCTGGAACCCGGGCGACGAGATCGTGGTGACCTCCCTCGACCACGACGCCAACGTCCGGCCGTGGGTGCAGCTCGCGCAGCGGGCCGGTGCGACCGTGCGCACCGCCGAGATCGACCCGACCACGGGTGAGCTCCCCGTCGACAACGTCGTCGGGCTGATCGGCGATCGCACCAAGCTGGTCGCCGTCACCGCCGCGTCCAACCTGCTGGGGGTCATGCCCGACCTCAAGCCGATCACCGACCGGGCCCGCGAGGTCGGCGCGCTGTCCTACGTCGACGGCGTGCAGCACTGCCCGCACGCGCACGTGCGGATCGCCGATCTCGGCGCGGACCTGTACGCCACCAGCGCCTACAAGTGGGCCGGACCGCACCTGGCGGCCGTCGTCGCCGCCGATCCGTGGGTCCTGGAGAACCTCCACCCGGACAAGCTGGCGCCGTCGCCCGAGAGCTCCCCGGAGCGCTTCGAGCTGGGCACCAACCCGTTCGCCCCGATGGCCGGTGTCGTCGCGGCGGTGGAGCACCTGGCGGGGCTGGACGGCGATGCGACGGGCAGCCGCGCCGAACGCCTCGCGATCTCGCGGTCAGCCGTCGTGGCGCACGAGGAGCAGCTCGCCGGTCGGCTGTTCGCGGGACTGGCCGAGCTGGGCGGTGTCCAGCGCCACGGCACTCCGCAGGGGCCGACCACGCCCACCGCCTTCTTCACCGTCCAGGGCAAGGCTCCGGCGGAGGTGTCCGCGGCGCTGTCGGAGCGGGGGCTGAACGTCTCCGCCGGCCACTCCTACGCCTGGGAACTCGTTCACGCCCTCGGCATCGGGCCCGAGGGCGGCGTGCGGGCGAGCCTGTCGCACTACTCGACGGCCGACGAGGTCGATCGCCTGCTGGTGGCCTTGCGCGAGATCAGCGCGTGAAACGCACCGGGCCCCCGCAGCGCTTGGCTGCGGGGGCCCGGTGACCTGGCTGATCAGGTTGTCACTGCTCGTCCTGTTGGAGGTCGGCCCGCACGTCGCGCAGACCGGCTTCGTAGGCGCGGGCGTGGTGCCCGCAGAACAGAAGCTCGCCACCGGACGGTAGTACGGCGCGAGCCTTGGCAGCGGCCCCGCAGCGGTCGCAGCGGTCGGCGGCGGTCAGCTCGGGGCGGGTGAGCGTTCCCGGCATCGATATCTCCCTCCGTCCCGGCGTCGGATTCCACCCGACGCCCTCGATCCTGCTACGACCACCGGTGTCCTACTGGCTGCAGGGTCGGTGCTCGTTGGCTCTACTCTTCCAGACGTTTTGGCCGGAGTCAGTGTTCCCGCGCGGGCTAGCGACGGTCGTCACCATGAAGTACCCGGTTGCAGCAGTGATCCTCGCGGAGGGTGATCAACATTGGGTTCACCATTCTGACCTGCAACGATGCGGAGATCGACGAATCTAGCTGGACAAACGCTCCGACTGGTCAAGGCCAATCCTGGTGGGTTGGATCACAAATATGACGATCCGTGATCGGCCCCGTTCCTCTGGAAGCGAACAGCAAATCTCAGCACTCGGACGGAAAATCGCCCTCCCGAAGCTCCGAAACCGCCCTTCGAGGCCGAAGTGGACACGCGAAAAAGGCCGCCGACCCGAGTGGGTCGACGGCCAATTCCGGACAATTCGGTCAGTCGAGGTAGTCCCGGAGGACCTGCGACCGCGACGGGTGGCGCAGCTTCGACATCGTCTTGGACTCGATCTGCCGGATCCGCTCCCGGGTCACCCCGTAGACCTGGCCGATCTCGTCCAGCGTGCGCGGCTGGCCGTCGGTGAGGCCGAAGCGCAGCCGGACCACGCCCGCCTCGCGCTCGGACAGCGTCGCCAGGACCGACTGGAGCTGGTCCTGCAGCAGCGTGAACGACACCGCGTCGACCGCGACGACGGCCTCGGAGTCCTCGATGAAGTCACCGAGCTGGCTGTCGCCCTCGTCGCCGATGGTCTGGTCGAGCGAAATGGGCTCCCGGGCGTACTGCTGGATCTCCAGCACCTTCTCCGGGGTGATGTCCATTTCCTTGGCGAGCTCTTCCGGCGTGGGCTCGCGACCGAGGTCCTGCAGCAGCTCGCGCTGGATGCGGCCGAGCTTGTTGATGACCTCGACCATGTGCACCGGGATGCGGATGGTGCGCGCCTGGTCGGCCATCGCGCGCGTGATGGCCTGACGGATCCACCAGGTCGCGTACGTGGAGAACTTGTAGCCCTTGGTGTAGTCGAACTTCTCGACCGCGCGGATCAGGCCGAGGTTGCCCTCCTGGATCAGGTCCAGGAACGCCATGCCGCGGCCGGTGTAGCGCTTGGCGAGGCTGACCACCAGGCGGAGGTTGGCCTCCAGCAGGTGGTTCTTGGCGCGCTCGCCGTCGCGCACGATCCAGCGCAGGTCGCGCCGCATCTGCGTGGTCAGCTGCTCGCCGGACTCCTCGATCTGGCGCAACCGCTCGGCACCGTAGAGGCCGGCCTCGATGCGCTTGGCCAGCTCGACCTCTTCCTCGGCGTTGAGCAGCGCGACCTTGCCGATCTGCTTGAGGTAGGCGCGCACCGAGTCCGCGGAAGCGGTCAGCTCGGCGTCCTTGCGCGCCTGCCGGAGCGCCTCGGACTCCTCTTCGTCCCAGACGAAGTCACCGGACTCCTTGGAGTCCTCGTCCGGAACCGGCTCCTCTGGAATCTCCACCTCGACTTCCGCGAGATCGCCGACCTCGGGAGAGGTCAGGTCGGTCTCGATCGGTTCGTCGATCTCCATGCCCTCGCCAGCGCCCTTGGCGGAAGCCGACTTGGTCGTCTTCTTCGCCGGGGCCTTGGCGGCGCCCTTCTTGGCCGCGGGCTTGCGGGTGGTCGACTTCGCACCCGACGAGCTCTTGGCGGTGCTCTTGCGCGCGGCAGGCTTCGTCTGCTCGACGTCAGACGAAGCAGCCGCCTCCGAAGCTGGGGTGGCCTGGGACTGGCCCGACTCGGCTTGAGCGCCGCCAGCGTCTGCGGCGGTGCTGGAGCGTCGGGTTGCGGTTTCTGCGGCTGCCACGTACGCCCTTTCGCGACGGTCGATCAGGGCGGGCCGGAGGGCGCGAAACCTCGGCCGCCAAAGGTCGGGGAACAACCCACCGGACTCGGCGTCCTGGCTGACGAACAATCACCCGTGAAGTACCGGGTTATCGGCTCGCCGCCGCACCGGCTCCCGCCGTCGGTGAAGGTGTTGCACCAGCGGGCGGGTTCACCAGCGTTCACCAGCCAAAAGGACTTCGAACCAAGTGGGTCGTGTTCCATTGTAACCGCGATGCGGGGGTGCGGTTCCGCTGCAAGGCGGAGTCCGCGCGTCCCTCCGTGTGCTAGGCACGGCTCCGGAAGACCGTTGCGAGCCGTGCCGCACACTCCGACGGGTGTCCCTCGGGACGCCCCTTCGCGGCCGGGCTCAGCACGCGGTTGCAGCTGTGCCCGGCAGCGGTCGGATCAGCTCTTCGCGCTGCTCGCGGAGGCCATCGCGGCGCCCACGATGCCCGCGTCGTTGCGCAGCGCAGCCGCCACAACGGGGGTGCGGGTCTCCAGCAGCGGGATCCACTTGTGGCCCTTCCGGCTGACACCGCCCCCGGCGATGATCAGGTCGGGCCAGATGAACTTCTCCAAGGACTGGATGTAGCGGGTGACCCGCGGTGCCCACTCCTCGTAGGAGAGCTCCAGATCGTCCTTCACCGACGCGGCGGCCTGCGACTCGGCGTCGTGGCCGTCGACCTCGATGTGGCCGAACTCGGTGCTGGGGACGAGCTTGCCGTCGATGAACATCGCGCTGCCGATGCCGGTGCCGAAGGTCAGCACGACGACCTGGCCCTCGTGCCCGACGCCCGCACCCGCCTTCATCTCGGCGACCCCGGCGGCGTCGGCGTCGTTGAGCACGACGATCTCGTCCCGGCTGCGACCGAGGCGCTCGGCGAACAGGGCCTGGGCATCGGTACCGATCCAGCCCTTGTCGATGTTGGCGGCGGTCAGCGCCGTGCCGTCCTTGATGACGCAGGGCAGCGTGACACCGACCGGTCCGGTCCAGGCGAACTTCTCGACGATCTCGGCCACGGCATCGGCCACCGCGTCCGGCGTCGAGGGTTGCGGCGTCGCGAGGCGCAAGCGCTCCTCGGCCAGCACTCCGGCCTCGATGTCCACCGGCGATCCCTTGACGCCGGACCCACCGATGTCCACGCCGAACCCGCGGGCTGTCGCCATGGCTGATCCTTCCTATTCGATTCAGACCAAGGTGTGCAGACCTTAACGGGACTGTGTTGCGATGTCTGCGTGGGATTGCCAAAAGATGTGGATGCAAACGCCTTGTCCGAGGTCGCGGTGCGAATCGCGCGCGAAGCCGCCGATTTGGCCCGAACCGTGCGTGATCAGGCAGTGACCGACGGTGTTGATACGAAGAGCACCGAGACCGATGTGGTCACCATGGGAGATCGAGCCGTGGAGCGCTTGGTGCGCGAGCGGCTCGCCGAGCTCCGCCCCGGGGAGTCCGTGCTGGGCGAGGAGGAAGGCGGCGACGGTGCGCTGGACGGACTGCGCTGGGTCGTCGACCCGATCGACGGCACTGTGAACTATCTCTACGGGTTCCCCTTCTACGCGGTCTCGCTGGCCGCGCAGGTCGACGGCCGCTCGGTCGCCGGAGCCGTCGTCGAACCCGTCTCAGGACGGGTCTGGAGCGCCGCGGCCGGTCACGGGGCCTTCCTCGACGGGCAACCGCTGCACGTCTCCGGCTCCGACCGGCTGGACCTGGCGCTCGTGGGCACCGGGTTCGCCTACGCGGTCGAGCGCCGCACCGCCCAGGCGCGCGTCGTGAACGACCTGCTCGGCCAGGTGCGCGACATCCGCCGCGCGGGAGCCGCCTCGCTGGACCTGTGCTCGGTCGCGGCCGGCTGGCTCGACGCGACCTACGAGGTCGGGCTCAACCGCTGGGACTGGGCGGCGGGCGCGCTGATCGCGCAGGAGGCCGGAGCGGCGCTGCGGCTCCCGGAGAAGGGGTCGTCGGACGGGCTGGGCGACGAGATGCTGGTCTGCGCCACGCCCGGGGTCGCCGAGGAGCTCACCGACGCCCTGCGCGCGGCCAACGCCGGCGAGGTCTGACCGCCAGTGGCGGGAACCCGCCAATCCCGATCGGGTTTCCGCCACGGCATCGATAGCGGTCCGTTGCGAGTTGTTGCCGGGAATCGTTATCAGCAGTGCACGTCGCGGGCCTTGGTGAGCAGATCCTCGCTGATCTGCGGTGGCGTCACCTCTTGCTGCGCGCCGTCCTGCTGATCGCGCTGCGGCACCCAGTTCTGCAGCTGCTGCAGGATCTGCTTGGCCTCTTGCGTGGTCTTGATGTCGTCGAAGCGCGCGCCCAGCGCCAGGTCCAGCCCGGCGTCCTCGCGCTCGTCGCGCACCAGCTGCGCGCACGGCGCGATCAGGCTCAACGTGCGGGCTGCGCTCATTCCGGCGGCGCCGAACCGGATCTGACCGTGGCACTGCAGGTCGTAGTTGACGTAGACGGAGTCGTTGTCGGCGCCGGTCTTGATGAAGCCGAGGCTGGCCAGCTCGTCGCCGACCATGCTCGCCTGCCTGCTCTCGCCGTTGCCGTTGAGCACCCGCACGTGCACGTCCTGCGGCGGCACCGGGGTCGTGGAGTTCAGCGCGTCGCGTTCGAGCATGGTGCCCAGCGGCACCTGCGGCGGCATGCCGCTGGCCTCGGGCGGCGCGGTCGGTGCTCCGGGCGGGTTGCACCTGGTGGCCGTGTCGATGTCCTCCACGGACCCGAAGACGCGAGTCCACAGCAGTCCGGACAGCGCCACCAGCGCCACCAGCACGACCAGCGCGGGCAGCGGTCGGCGTCGGCGATATCCGACTCGCCGTCCCGGCCTTGCACCTACGGCTCCCACGTCCGCCCCTCCCTGGATGCCTCGGATCCGCGCGCTCCCGCCCGCACTGGATCAGCCTAGGGGTTGAACCTGTTGTGCGCGGTGCTGGTCGCCGCTGCCGTGTCTTGATCTTCCCGTGATCGTCTCGAAGCCGATGCCGACGGGAAACCGCGAGCGCATCGCATCACGCGGGGATCGGCGGGGCAACCGGGACGGGCCGCCCGGAGGACTCGGCCGACCGGTCGAATTTTGATCTACGATGCCCTCCGAATGCGCGCAATGCCACACCTATGGGTGACCTGCTGCGTGTTCGCAGAAGTTATGAGCTACCCTCTCGGCGCCTCACGGAGTGCCGAGTTGAGGCAAGTCGCTCTTTACGGGGGAACTAGACGCGTTGCAGGGCGAGACCGCGATCACTGTCCCATCGGGCACAAATCCGGGTCCTGGAACGTTTACCAGCGGCACACCATTGCAGTCTCCACAAACGCAGGGGTGAATCACGATGGCGACCGACTACGACGCTCCTCGCCGCGAGTCCGAGGACTTGGCGGAGGACTCGTTGGAGGAGCTGAAGGCGCGACGCAACGATGCGCAATCCGGCGTCGTCGACGAAGACGAAGGGGCGATCGCGGAGAATTTCGAACTGCCGGGCGCTGATCTGTCCGGCGAGGAGATGACCGTCAAGGTGCTCCCGAAGCAGGCTGACGAGTTCACCTGCTCGAGCTGCTTCCTCGTCCATCACCGCAGCCGACTGGCCGAGACCAAGAACGGTCAGTTCATCTGTCGTGATTGCGCCGCCTGAGGCGCACGTCGACGACTCACAAAGGGAAGTGGCTGGGCACACGCGGGCGGCGTGTGCCCAGTGTTTTTCCCGTCGAAAGGCTTCACAGCTCAATCGCTCGGCGGTGCGGGTGGCGAACCTGACACCGGTGCCGGTGGCCGTTCACCGCTCGCGGAGCAGGACGGCCTTGAGCCGCTCCGGCTTGCGGGTGCTGACCACCCAGTACGGAGTGGGATCGTCCGGGTCGTCGAGCCAGACGCGCACGGAGGTGCGCACCCAGGAGCGATGCACCAGGAACGCCGCCGGATCCAGGTCCGGGCCCAGGGAACGCCGCTGCTCGGCGGGGGAGATGATCTCGACCTCGTCGATGAACCGGAGCGGCAGGTGGGCGTCGCCGACCCACAGCTCGTCGTCGACGACCTCGATCTTGAGCCTGCCCAGCCACAGCGGCACGAGGATCGCCAGCGGGACCAGCACGACGTAGGGCAGCCACGCCCGCACGCCCGGGTAGCCCATGTGCACCTGAGCGGCCATCAAGACCGCTGCGACCAGCGGCAACGGCCAGGTCCACCACGACGCGTACAGCCGCTCGCGGAACACCGCCTGCCCCTCCGAATTCGCCTGACCGGGGGTGTCCCCGCTCGTGGTGGCTGCTTCTACGCTTTCCGACACGCGTTCAGGGTAGTCTCGCCGCCCGTGTCGAACGTGAAGGTCCTGCTTACCCGAACCGACCCCGGTGTACCGCTTCCCGAATACGCCAAACCCGGGGACGCCGGTGCCGATCTGGTAACCACCAGGGACGTGGTTCTCGAACCGGGCGAACGCGTGCTGGTGGGCACCGGAGTCGCCGTGGCGCTTCCGGAGGGCTACGCGGGCTTCGTCCACCCGCGCTCGGGGCTCGCCGCCAAGACCGGGCTCAGCGTGGTCAACACGCCCGGGACCATCGATTCGGGGTACCGCGGTGAGATCAAGGTCTGCCTGATCAATCATGATCGTGTGCAGCCGGTGTCGCTGCGACGAGGTGACCGCATCGCTCAGCTCGTCGTGCAGAAGGTCGAGCACGCCGTGTTCACCGAGGTCGACGAGTTGCCCGAGTCGTTGCGCGGTGCCGGTGGACATGGCTCCACAGGTGGTCATGAGGTGCTGACGGCGTCGGGAACCACCGAGGCCGGTCACAGGACGGAGGTCTGAGGGGATGTTCAGAAGGGGCCGGGGGAAGTCCAAGCGCGACGAGGCCATCGAGGAACAGGCCGAGCCGGAGCAGGTTCCCTCGCAGGGGCCGTACGACGAGAGCGAAGCACCCGATTCCGGGGTGGAGCGGCTCGACCTCGGTTCGGTGCGGGTGCCGGTGCCCGAGGGGGGACAGCTGCAGGTCGAGGTCGATCCCTCCGGGCCGGTGCGCGCGGTGCACCTGGTGACCCCGGTCGGCAGGCTGACCGTGAGCGCCTTCGCGGCGCCGCGCAGCGGCGGGCTGTGGGAGGAGGTCGGCAACGAACTGGCCGACCAGCTCCGCAAGGACGGCGCGCGGGTGCACACCGAGCAGGGCGACTGGGGCGTCGAGCTGGTCGCGGACTCGCCGAAGGCGGCGTTGCGGTTCGTCGGCGTCGACGGTCCGCGCTGGTTGCTGCGCGGTGTGGCGGCGGGTCCGGCCGAGTCCGCCAAGGAGTGCGCTCGGCTGCTCTACGGCGTCCTGGACGACACGGTCGTGGTCCGCGGCTCCGAGCCGATGCCGGTGCGCACGCCGCTGCCCATCGAGCTCCCCGAGGCGATCCTCCGCCACATCCAGCAGGCGCAGACGCAGCAGACCGAGACCCCCAACGGGCAGGTCTGAGGCCGGCGCGGGGTGGGGATCTCGACGGCCCCACCCCTGCGCCGAACGGGTGAGACGAACGGCGTGCTCCGGAGTGGGTTCTTTATTCCGCCGGGCGTGGGATTCGGCCCCCGCAGGCGGTTAGGCTGGGAAGTGCACGGGCTGCGGAGTCGAGCCCCGAGGCGCACAGGAGCGCTAGATGAGCAAGACCGAAGGCGGCTACTGGAAGCGCCTCGTGCGGAGCCTGACCAGCGATGTCGCCGAACTTGACGCCGACGACCTGTCAGACCGGTCGCAGGCGGGAGGCGCGCAGCGGGCCAGCGACTGCCAGTGCGGGCAGGAAGCCGTGGTGCTCGGCCGGGTTCGTAGCGTTGAGCTCTGCCCCAAGACTTCCGCGCCCACCCTGGAGGCCGAGCTCTACGACGGCACCGAAGGGGTGACTCTCGTGTGGCTCGGGCGCAGGCGCATCGTCGGAATCGAACCGGGCCGTATCGTCAAGGCCCGTGGCCGGATCGCAGTCCGTGACGGTCGTAAGGTGCTGTACAACCCCTACTACGAGTTGCAGAACACCGCATGAGCGAACATGACGCATCGGCCGCGGGGCTCAACGCCCGGCAGACCGACGATGACCGGCAGCCCGCGGGCAAGGCCGGTGTTTCCGAGCAGACCCTGCTGGAGCAGATGGGCGGTGTCAGCGGGCTCGCGTACTCCGCTGTGCCGATCGTCGTGTTCGTGGTGGTCAGCTCGTTCACCTCGATGATGCCCGCGATCTGGGCCTCGATCGGTGTCGCGGTGGGCATCGCGATCTTCCGCCTGGTGCGCAAGGAGCCGCTGCAACCGGCGATCTCCGGCGTGCTGGGCGTGGCGGTGTGCTCGTTTATCGCCTACCGCTCCGGCGAGACCAAGGGCTTCTTCCTGCTCGGCATCTGGACCAGCCTGATCTACGGCGGGGTGTTCCTGGTGTCGGTGGCGGCGCGCTGGCCGCTGGTCGGAGTGGTCTGGTCGGCCCTCAACGGCCTGGGCATGGGCTGGCGCAAGCAGCGCCGCGCGATGCGCGCCTACGACATCGCCACGCTGTCCTGGGCGGCGGTGTTCGCCGCCAAGTACGTGGTGCAGCAGTGGCTCTACGACAACGACCAGACCGGCTGGCTGGCCTTCGCCCGCATCGCCATGGGATACCCGCTGACCGGCATCGCGCTGGTCGTGACGGTCTGGGCGATCCGCAGGGCGAAGAAGGTCGCCGAAGAGGCGGCGGTCGCCGGCGCTTAGCGCGCTCGACGTGGTGCGGGGCGGTTCCGCCGGGAACCGCCCCGTTCGTCATTCCCCGTGGTCGTGGATGACCGCGCGGATCTCGTTCTCCACGTTGCTGGTGGCCACGAACAGCATCTCGTCGCCCGCCTCGAGCGGGTCGTCGGCCTGGGGCACGATGACCCGGCCACCGCGCAGGATGCTCACCAGTGCCGAGTCGACGGGCAGCTTGAGGTCGCGGACCCGGCGTCCGGCCAGCGGGGTCGACTCCGGCAGCGTCACCTCGACGAGGTTGGCCTGGCCCTGGCGCAGCGTCATCAGGCGCACCAGGTCGCCGACGTTGACGGCCTCCTCGACCATCGCGGCCAGCATCCGCGGCGTGGAGACCGCGACGTCCACGCCCCAGGCGTCGGTGAACAGCCACTCGTTGCGCGGATCGTTGACCCGGGCGACGACGCGGCGCACCGCGAACTCGGTCTTGGACAGCAGCGAGACCACGAGGTTGACCTTGTCGTCGCCGGTGGCCGCGATGACCACGTCGCAGGACTGCAGCCCCGCCTCCTCCAGCGACGCCAGCTCGCAGGCGTCGGCGAGCATCCACTCCGCGCCCGGGATGCGCCTGGGGTGGTAGTTGCCGGTGCTGCGCTCGATGAGCAGCACCTCATGCTCGCCTTCGAGCAGTTCCCGCGCGATGGACTGGCCGACCGCGCCGGCTCCCGCGATCGCGATTCGCATTACTCGCTCTCCTCGGGTGTGCGGCGAGCGGCCGCGGTGACGTCGGTGACGGTTCCGGACAGCGCTGCCACGTAGACGATGTCGTCGGACTGGATCACGGTCTTGCGGTCGGGCAGCACGCCGTTGCCGAACCGCATGATGAATGCGACCCGCGCCCCGGTCGCCGACTCCACCTCGGAGACCTTGCGCCCGATCCAGCTCTCGTGCAGCGGAAGCTGCAGCACCGCGACGGCACCGGACGGCTCCCGCCACGCGGTGGCCACGCCCTCGGGCAGCAGCATCCGCAGGAAGCGGTCCGTCGTCCACGGCACGGTGGCCACGGTCGGGATGCCGAGCCGCTCGTAGACCTCGGCTCGCTTGGGGTCGTAGATGCGGGCCACGACGTGGGCGACGCCGAAGGTCTCCCGCGCCACCCTGGCCGAGACGATGTTGGAGTTGTCCCCGTTGGACACCGCGGCGAAGGCGCTGGCCTGCTCGATCCCCGCTTCTTCCAGGATGTCCCGGTCGAAGCCGTTGCCTGTGACCTGCTGACCGCGGAAGTCTCGGCCCAGGCGGTGGAACGCCTGCGGGTCCTTGTCCACCACGGCCACGGTGTGATCGAGCCGTTGCAGCGCGGCGGCCAGGGAGGCCCCGACCCGGCCGCAGCCCATGATCACGACGTGCACGACCTTGTCTCCTCGCTGCGTGTTGAGCGCACTGGAACAACTGCTGCGGACGACGCCGCTCGTCGCCGCTGACCGTACCCGGACGGGGGCGGTTCGGTGACCGCTGCGGCCCTCCGGAAACGGGCTGGTGCACCGTACCGGGTGAGTCCCTCCGATGGGCACCACGCCACCCCGGATGTGACCTGAGAGCAATTCGAAAGCCCGCATTCACCGGTACCCCGGCCCCACCGCTTACGCTCTGCACCGTGTCCAAGCTCGCAACCGCGGCGAAGCGGCTGATCGTCGGTCGGCCGTTCCGCAGCGATCGCCTTTCGCACACGCTGCTGCCCAAGCGAATCGCGCTGCCGGTCTTCGCCTCCGACCCGATGTCCAGCGTCGCCTACGCGCCGGAGGAGATCCTGCTGGTGCTGTCGGTGGCGGGCGTGTCCGCGTTCGCCATCAGCCCGTGGATCGGTGTCCTGGTCGCGCTGGTGATGATCGCGGTGGTGGCGTCCTACCGGCAGAACGTGCACGCCTACCCCTCCGGTGGCGGCGACTACGAGGTCGCCACGGTCAACCACGGTCGGCGCTGGGGCTTGATGGTGGCCAGCGCGCTGCTCGTCGACTACATCCTCACCGTCGCGGTGTCGATCTCCTCGGCCGCGGCGAACATCGGCTCGGTCATCCCGTTCGTCGCCGAGCACAAGGTGCTGTTCGCCGTCGGGGCGATCGTGCTGCTGACCGCACTGAACCTGCGCGGGATCCGCGAGTCGGGCACCTTGTTCGCGATCCCCACCTACGCGTTCGTGATCGGCGTGCTCGGCATGATCTGCTGGGGCTTCTTCCAGTCCGTGGTGCTGGGCTCCGACCTGCGCGCCGAGAGCGCCGGGTTCCAGCTGGCGCAGGAGGAGAGCCAGTACGCCGGTGTGGCGTTCGCGTTCCTGATCCTGCGGGCCTTCTCCTCCGGTAGCGCCGCGCTGACCGGTGTCGAGGCGATCAGCAACGGCGTCCCGGCCTTCCGCAAGCCCAAGTCCCGCAACGCCGCGACCACGCTGGCGCTGATGGGCGGGCTGGCGATCCTGATGTTCCTGGGCCTGATCATGCTGGCCCGCGTCACCGGCGCCGTCGTCGCCGAGGACCCCGCGCACCAGCTCATCGGCGCTCCCGAGGGCTACGAGCAGAAGACGCTGATCGCGCAGCTGGCCGGCGCGGTGTTCAGCGGGTTCCCGCCCGGGATCTGGTACCTGGTGTTCTTCACCGGTCTGATCCTGGTGCTGGCCGCCAACACCGCGTTCAACGGTTTCCCGGTGCTGGGCTCGATCCTGGCGCAGGACCGCTTCCTCCCCCGCCAGCTGCACACCCGCGGCGACCGGCTCGCCTTCTCCAACGGCATCCTGTTCCTGGCCTTCAGCGCGATCATCCTGGTGTTCGCCTTCGAGGCCGAGGTGACGCGGCTGATCCAGCTCTACATCGTCGGCGTGTTCGTCTCGTTCGTGCTCAGCCAGAGCGGCATGATCCGGCACTGGAACCGGCTGCTGCGGCGCGAGACCGACCCGATGGCGCGGCGCCGGATGCGCCGGGCGCAGGCGACCAACGCCTTCGGTCTGTTCATGACCGCCAGCGTGCTGGTCATCGTGCTGATCACCAAGTTCACCCACGGCGCCTGGATCGCGATCGCGGCGATGGCGGCCATCTACGTGCTGATGACGGCGATCCGCAAGCACTACGACCGGGTCGCCGACGAGCTGCAGGAGTCCGAGACCGACGCGGTCCTGCCGTCGCGCAACCACGCGTTGGTGCTGGTCTCGAAGCTGCACCTGCCGACGATGCGCGCCATCGCCTACGCCCGCGCCACCCGGCCGGACGAGCTGGAAGGCGTCACCGTCAACGTCGACGAGGAGGACACCCGGACGTTGACCGCGGAGTGGGAGGAGCTGAACCTGCCGCTGCCCCTGAAGGTCCTCGAATCGCCGTATCGGGAGATCACCCGGCCGGTGCTGGAGTACGTCAAGCGGATCCGCAGGGACAGCCCCCGCGACGTGGTCACCGTGTTCATCCCGGAGTACGTCGTCGGACACTGGTGGGAGCAGCTGCTGCACAACCAGAGCGCGCTGCGCCTGAAGAGCAGGCTGTTGTTCCAGCCGGGAGTGATGGTCACCAGCGTGCCGTGGCAGCTGGCGTCGTCGACGAAGGTGCGAGCACAGCGGATCACCTCGATGCCCGGCGCGACGCGTCGGGGCCTGGGGAGCAATGGAAAGGTGAACGGTGACCGAAAAGCCGGATTGGACCGGTAGGCGGCTGGAGGTCGAAGTCGGCCCGGTGGCTCACGGAGGCCACTGCGTGGCCAGGTACGAGGGCCGCGTGGTGTTCGTCCGCCACGCCCTGCCGGGGGAGACCGTGACCGTCGAGGTCACCGAGGACAACGGTGGCGGCTTCTGCCGCGCGGACGCCGTCGAGGTGAGCGAGGCCGCGCCGGGGCGGGTCGTCCCGCCGTGCCCGCTGGCCGACGCGGCGCTGGGCAAGGACCGCTGCGGTGGCTGCGACTTCCAGCACGCCGACGGCGAGACGCAGCGCGAGCTCAAGGCCGCGGTGATCACCGAACAGCTGCAGCGCATCGCGGGCCTGGACTGGCCGGTGCGGGTCCAGGAGCTGCCCGGCGGGCTGCTGCGCTGGCGCACCCGCGCGCGGTTGGCGGTCGACCGCAGGGGCAACGCCGGTTTCCGGCCGAGCCGCAGCCACCGGGTCATCCCGGTGGCCGACTGCCCGATCACCGTCGAAGGCGCCGTGGAGGAGCTCGCCGAGCGCCGCTGGCGGCCGGGTGCGGAGCTGACGGTGGCCGCTGACGGCGAGGGCGAACTGCACGTCACCGCCCTGGACCGCAAGCCGCAGCGGCGCGGCCGCCAGCAGGCCGTCGCTCGCCAGGTGGCGGGCAGCGGCGTGGCGCACGAGACGGTTCGGGGACGCCGGTTCGACGTCGGCGCGCAGGGCTTCTGGCAGGTGCACAAGGCCGCGCCGGAGACCTTCACCGAGGTCGTGGCCCGCTTCGCCGCCGCTCCCTCCGGTGGCGTGGCCTGGGACCTCTACGGCGGTGTGGGCTTGTTCGCCGCGGACCTCGCCGAGCAGGTCGGCCCGACGGGTTCGGTGCTGCTGGTGGAGTCCTCGCGCGGCGCGGTGGAGGACGCGGTGTCCAACCTCCGCGACCAGCCGCAGGTGGACTTCCGCGCGGGAACGGTGGAACGCGTCCTCGAGGACGAGGACCTGCGGTCGCCGGACGTGGTCGTCCTCGACCCGCCCCGCAAGGGCGCGGGTCGGCAGGTGGTGGAGGCGATCACGGCCCGCGAACCGGCTCGCGTCGTGCACGTCGCCTGCGACCCGGCGGCCCTGGCCCGCGACGTCTCGCTGTACGCCGAGAACGGCTACCGCATGGTCGACCTGGAGGCGTTCGACGCGTTCCCGATGACCCACCACGTGGAGTGCGTCGCCGTCCTCCAACCCACCCCGAAGGACGCCTGACCACCGCCGCAACCAACTCGCGGAACACCCCGGTGATCGGGACACGGATTACCGCAGTTTTCCGGTACCTGATTACCGGGGTTCTCAGGACACGGATTACCGAAGTATTCGGGTACCTGATTACCGGGGTATTCAGGTCACCGAGTCCGGCGGTAATCCGGGTTTCGGTTACCGGCTTGGTGTGCAGGTGAGGTGGAGGACGTGCTCGCTCTGGACGCCGCCGGCCTCCAATTGGCGGTAGGCGTCGGCGATCTCGTCCAGCGGCCCGTGGGTGTCGACGACCGGGCGGTTCGAACCGGCCTCGGCGAGCTGGGACCAGATCCATCCGGCCTGAGAGCCGTGGCCGGCCGCGTTGGCCGGGATTCGGCAGGGCGCGAGCGGACTGCGGTTAAGGTTGCGGCGGCTGAGGAGGTGGCCGGGTGTTCGGTGAGGTTCCTGGACGGGTCGACCCGCGGGCGGCGGAGGCCGTCGGACGACGGTGGTCGCGGGCGAAGGTGCTGCTGTCGGTGACCTGGTCGTGGTGCGCGGCCGAGCTCGTGGTGTCGCTGCTGGCGCTGGGATGGACGCTGGTCGCCGGACCGGACCTGCCGCTGCTCGGCAGCCCGAAGCAGGGCGATGTGACCGGGCTGGTTCTCGCCGCGGTGATCGTCGTGCTGCCGATGCCGCTCGCCTCCTGGGTCGCTGGGCGCGGCGCCGACGGGATCGACTGGCGGCTCAAGCCGGACGGCTGGTTGATGTACGGCGCTGTCGTCGGGTTCGCCCAGGCGCTCGGGCTGTGGCTGGCCATCACCTACACCTCCCTGCCCTTCTGGTTCCGCATCGCCGCGGGCGTCATCGGACTCGCGGTTCCGCTGCTGGCGACCTTCCTGGCCCGGCGGGCGATCATGGCCGAGCCGCTGCGGGAGATCGGTGGCAGCGAGTTCGTGCTGGTGAAGGGCCTGCGATCGCCGCAGGGCGGGGGCGAGGACTCCGTCAAGATCACCGGCGATTCGCTGCGGCTCTCGGTCCGCACGGCTGCCGGACGACCGGCCGCCCAGCCGTCCACGAAGGACATCGCGCTCGCCGACATCACCGAGATCGGCGTGCGGCCCAGCACTTCCGATGACGGTTCCTGGGCGCTGCTGGCAGACGGGCGCGGGGCGTCCCTGCCGGAAGGCGACGTCGTCGTGATCCGCACCCGCACCGACACCCAGCTGCTGCCCGCGGATCCGGAACTCGCCGAGCTGCTGCGCGCCCGAGCCGCTCTGCACGGCAGGGAACCGGCGCGCATCGAGGACTGGACGTGACGGCGCGCGAACACCTTCCGGAAGTCCTCCCGGCGCCTCCTGCGACGGGGTCCGAGATCACGCCGGTCGCCGGCCGGGCGAGCGCTGCTCCGGAGCTCGTCCCGGGCCGCCGCGCGCAGTCCTTCGCTCTCGGCGCCGCAGCGGTCGTGCTGATCCCGCTCGGCTTCGTGGTCTGGGGCGTGCGCGAACTGGAGGTCGGCGTCGGAATCGCCGGTCTGGTCGGCATCGCCGTGGCGACAGCCGCCTGGCTGGCCGACGCGCGCACGCCCAGGCACTGGGGCGGCTGGGCGCTGCTCGCCGCGCTCTCCGCGGCCTACGTCAACCTCGCGCTGGCCCCGATCGGCCTGGTCGCGCTCGTCGCGGTCGTCGTCTGCCCGCTGCTGGCGAGGGTGGCGCAGAAGCGTTTCACGGCACCGGGTTTCGATCTCGCGGAGCTCGACGTCGAGGTCGGTTTCGAGATCTACCGCCACCAGTCCGCACGCCTGCGGATCGAACGCGATCGAGCCGTGCTGGCGCTCGGGCGAACGGCGGGCGGCGGGAACGTGGACCAGGCGATCGCGCTCGCCGAGGTGTCGCTGGCCCAGCCCGGCGAGATCATCGGCGCCGACTCGTGGCCGCTGCCGGGCACGACGGCGGTCCGGCTGGTCAAGGGCCCTGCCGTGCGACTCGTCGCGGGCGAGCAGCAGTGGATCGTCAACGTCGAGGATCCGCGACTGGTGGCCGCGATCCTGCGCAGGCGGCAGTCCGCCGCGTGGTCGCAGCGGACGGGGCCGCAGGACCTCGGCTCCTGGCACGCGCTGCGCAAGTGGGCCACGGCCCGAACGACGACGTTCCGAAACGCGAAGCGGTCTCAGCCCTACGGGGTGTTCCGCCCGCTGGTCGGCTTCTCCGCAGGTGTTCTCGGCCTGATGCTGCTCACCACGCTGATCGCCGGTGGTGGCACGGACCCGAGCACGTGGCTCGCCGCCGCGGCGATGCTGCTCATCGGCGCGTTCTTCGTGGTCAGCTGGCTGCGGCGGCGCACCCGGCTCGGCTACGCCGAACTGCAGTCGCTGCCGCCGAACAGCCCGCCGTGGGGCGACCTGCGACCTGAGGCCGCCCCGATCTCCGGCTGGCGTCCCTGGAGCTGACGCTGGCGGTGGAGCGACCCCGGATCAGCGCGGACCTTCGGGCAGGTCCAGCTTCTCCGGAGCCCGCTGCTCCTGGGCGTCGACATCTCCGTAGGAGTTGTTGTTGACGTTGTTCGGCCCGCCGTCGATGTTGGCGTGCTGCCCGACGGTCGAGGAGTTGACGCCGTTGTTGTAGGGACTGTCCACGTTGGCTCCGGACACCGCGCCCTCGTTGGACTCGAAGCGCCACCCCTGCGTGTTGGAGCCGGAAACCCACTCGCCGCCGCCGTCGCCGGTCGGGCCGCGGCCGTTGCCCTCCCAGGTCGCGTTGAGGCCCTCGTGCCTGCTCTGCATCCCGCCGGTCGCGCCGCTGACACCACCGGAGATGGCGCCCGAGGTGATGTCGTTGATCCCCGGAGCCTGGCCGTGCAAGCCCTGGTTGATGGTGTTGCCGAGCACGCCCGAGATCGAACCCCGCGCTGCGCCGTAGGCGGCGGCTTCGGTGAAGTTCTTCGTGGCGTTGCCCGCCAGGTCCTTGCCGACCTGCTGGCCGATGCCCGGAGCGAGCCCGTCGACGAGACCACCGGCCAGACCCGCCGCGACACCCGACACCGCCGCGTTGCCGGTGTTGGACCAGTCCCAGCTCTGCCGGTCGCCCTTGGCGAACTGGAGGCCCTGGATGGCCCCGTCCACACCGACGTTGATCGCCACGTTCAGCAGGATCTGCTGGCCGATCTTGGTCAGCAGCTGCTGGAAGAACGTCCGCACCGTCAACTGCGTCGCGGCCTGGGCGATCGGGATGCCCGCCGTGCTCGCGCCGAAGGTCGCCACCGCCGAGGCGATCATCGCGGCGATCTGGGCGGCGAGGATGATCAGCGCGGCGATGATGCTGTACTTGGTGTACTCGATCTCCAGCGCCGCGTTGTCGGCTCCCTCGCCGAGGGCCTCGCAGAGCTTCTTCAACTCCGGCAGGTGACCGGCGTCGCCGTTGCAGAAGTCCTTCATGAAGTTCTCGAAGGCGTCGTGCGTGTCGCCCTTCATCGTGCCCAGGGCCGACCGCACCGCGCCCTCGGTCTCGCTGATGACGCCCTCGATGTCGACGCCGCACTGCGTCCACGCCTCGGCGACCCTGCGCAGCGCCGTCTCGTCGCCCTCGGGCCAGCTCGCGCCGACCACGATCGGGAACAACCAGCTGACCTCGCCTGGAATCTCGATGCCCACGCCGTCCCCCTCAGCCCTGGCTCTTGATGCCGTCGGCGTTCGCCTGGTCGACGTCGTCCCAGGTCCGGGCGGTGGCGTCGAGCTCACCGCGGACCTGGTGCAGCGCCTGGGCGAGGCCCTTCATGCCGTCCGTGCCCTGCTGGGAGCCGGGCTCGTAGTTCTTGGCGAACTCCTGGCCCGCCTCGTCACCGCCCCAGCACTGGCCTTCGGCCTGCAGGACGCCGTTGAGCTTGTCCAGCGCGGACTGGAGCTTGTCCGACGACGCGTCGAACTTCGGTGAGGCGCCGCGCAGCGCCTCGGGGTTGACCTCGAATCCCATCACCAACGGTCCTTCCGGAAACGGGACCGGGGTTCGAAGTCGTCCCAGTCCTCTTCAGCCGCGGGTTTGGACGCAGCAGGAGGGGTGTTCGGTTCCGGCAAATCCGGAGCCGACGGGATCAGCTGCGCCAACGAGGGCGCGCCCGGGAACAGATCAGGCAGGTCGGGGACGTTCTCCTGCAGAGGTGCGACGGCCGCGTCGGCCTTGGCGCGGGCATCGCGGGCAGCCGCCTGGGCCGCCTGGGTGAAGCTCCTGGCGAGCTTCTCCGGTGTGCTCGAGCGGAGCGCCGACGGCGACAGGGAGGTGTCGGTGACCACGCCGGCGGCGTTGACCTGGACCGTGACCAAACCGTCAGCCGAGGTCGCCTCACCGGTCGCGGCCAGCGCGCTGGCCTGAGCGTCCTGCAACTCGGCGGTCTGCCGCTGCAACCCTTCGAGCATCGAGCTCACCTGTTCGCGCATCGCGGCGTTGCGCGCCTCGAGCTCCGCCTTGCGGCCGTCCGGACCAGTCATGTCGCCTCCCACGGGATCAGACGAAAGGTAGCAACACCGCTATCCAGGTGGTACTCGCGACGTGAACGTCGCGGCCGTGGTGAAGACGGCTCACCGCAGGTGGCGAGCCATCGCCGCAGGTGTCCGACCGCACCCGGTGGCCGCATGGCTCCTCCGTAGACTGGGGCGCACTATGCAGACGGAGCCAGGTTGCCGGCCAGGCCCCGGCATTGCGATTGTGACCGACCGGCACGACAAGCGAGGTGGAACACGGTGACGCTGCTGGGGTCCGTGCGCAGTCCGGCCGACGTCAAGCGCCTGACGCACGCCGAACTGGTGGAGCTGGCCGAGGAGATCAGGCACTTCTTGATCCAGAAGGTGTCGCGGACCGGTGGTCACCTGGGGCCCAACCTGGGTTCGCTGGAGCTGACCCTCGCGCTGCACCGGGTCTTCGACTCGCCGAACGACGCGCTCGTGTTCGACACCGGGCACCAGGCCTACGTGCACAAGATCGTGACCGGTCGGCAGGACGGCTTCGACCAGCTGCGCAAGCGGGACGGCCTGTCCGGCTACCCGTCGCGCGCTGAGAGCGAGCACGACTTCGTCGAGAACAGCCACGCCTCGACCGCGCTGTCCTACGCCGACGGTCTGGCCCGCTCGTTCCAGGTCACCGGCGCCGAGCGGCACGCGGTGGCGGTCGTCGGCGACGGCGCGCTCACCGGTGGCATGTGCTGGGAGGCGCTGAACAACATCGCGGCCGACCAGGACCGCCCGGTCGTCATCGTTGTCAACGACAACGGCCGCTCCTACGCGCCCACCATCGGCGGCCTCGCCGAGCACCTGGCGGCGCTGCGGCTCAACCCGAGCTACGAGAAGGCCCTGGAGTCCGGCAAGCGCACGCTGCGCAAGATGCCGGTCGTGGGCCGCTCCCTCTACACCGGTCTGCACGCCGCCAAGAGCGGCATCAAGGACGCGATCAGCCCGCAGGTCATGTTCTCCGACCTCGGCCTGAAGTACCTGGGCCCGGTGGACGGCCACGACATGCGCGCGATGGAGTACGCGCTGCAGATGGCCAAGTCCTTCGGCGGGCCGGTGATCGTGCACGCCGTGACCCGCAAGGGCAACGGCTTCGCCCCGGCCGAGAACGACGAGGCCGAGCAGATGCACCAGGTCAAGGTCATCGACCCGGAGACCGGCCTGCCGAAGAAGCCCGCGCCGAAGAGCTGGACCGACGTCTACGCCGACGAACTGGTCGGCATCGGCGCCGAGCGCTCCGACGTCGTGGCGATCACCGCCGCGATGCTGGGGCCGACTGGTCTGAAGAAGTTCGCCGAGGCCTACCCGGAGCGCTGCTTCGACGTGGGCATCGCCGAGCAGCACGGCATGACCTCCGCCGCCGGTTTGGCCATGGGCGGGCTGCACCCGGTGTTCGCGGTCTACTCGACGTTCCTGAACCGGGCGTTCGACCAGCTGCTGATGGACGTCGCCCTGCACAAGCAGCCGGTCACCGTGACGCTCGACCGCTCCGGCATCACCGGCGACGACGGCGCCAGCCACAACGGCATGTGGGACCTGTCGATCCTCGGGCTGATCCCCGGCATCCAGGTGGCCGCGCCGCGCGACGCGGTGACGCTGCGGGAGGAGCTGCGCGAGGCCGTCGCCGTTGACGACGGGCCGACCGTGCTGCGCTTCTCCAAGGGTTCGGTGATCGAAGAGGTCCCGTCCGTGGAGCGCGTCGGCGGGATCGACGTGCTGCGCGCCGATGAGCGCAAGGACGTGCTCCTGGTGGCCGTCGGCGCGTTCGGCAAGCTCGCCGTGGCCGCGGCCGAGCGGCTGGCCGCTACGGGCGTCGGCGTGACCGTGGTCGACCCGCGCTGGGTCGTCCCGGTGCCGTCGAAGGTCGTGGAGATGGCCGCCGACCACCGGCTGGTGGTCTCGCTGGAGGACTGCGGACGGCACGGCGGGTTCGGATCGTCGCTGGCCGCGGCGCTGCGCGACGCCGAGCTGGACGTGCCGCTGCGCGACCTGGCGGTGCCGAACGACTTCCTCCAGCACTCCTCCCGCGAGGAGGTGCTGGCCGATCTCGGCCTGACCGAGACCGACATCGCCGCCCGCATCAACGACTGGTTCTCCGGCCGGCGCGGCGCCCAGCTGCACGTCGCCACCGAGGCGGACGCCGCCCACGGCTGACGTCGTCCCCGATTTCAGTGGAAATCCGGTTCCTGATTTCCACTGAGATCGGGGTTCCGATTTCCACTGAAATCCGGTCACCCGGCCCTGACCTCGGCGGCTGGCGGCGCGTGCTGTGGCAGGGTGGATTCGTGCGAATCCTGGTCGTGGAGGACGAGAAGCCGCTGGCCGATGCGGTGGCGCGAGGGCTGCGGCGCGACGGCATGGCCGTCGACGTCGCCTACGACGGCGAGAGCGGCCAGGAGAAGGCCGCGATCACCCGTTACGACGTCGTCGTGCTCGACCGCGACCTGCCCGGCATGTCCGGTGACGACCTGTGTCGCGACCTGGTCGGTTCCGGCGAGCTGACCAGGGTGATCATGCTGACCGCCTCGGGCACGGTCGCCGACCGCGTCGCGGGGCTGTCGCTGGGCGCCGATGACTACCTCGCCAAGCCCTTCGCGTTCCCCGAGCTCATCGCCCGGGTGCGCGCGCTGGGCCGCCGCGCCACGCCCGCCCAGCCGCCGCTGCTGACGGCCGAGGACCTGGAGCTCGACCCGGCCCGCCGCACCGTCACCCGCTCCGGAGCGGAGGTCGAGCTGACCCGCAAGGAGCTCGGCGTGCTGGAGGTGCTGCTGTCGGCCGGTGGCGCGGTGGTCAGCTCCGAGGAACTGCTGGAGCGGGTCTGGGACGAGAACGCCGATCCGTTCACCACCACGGTGCGGGTCACGATGATGACCTTGCGCAAGAAGCTGGGGGAACCGGGCGTCATCGAGACCGTGGTCGGCTCCGGCTACCGGGTGCCCTCCGCGGCTCGCGCCGAACACGTCAGGGACTGATCGTGGGCGCCCTCACCCGGCGCGGACCGGGACTGCGGCTCCGGCTGACGCTGCTGGCGACGTCGCTGGTCGCGCTGGTCAGCGCGGTGCTGCTCTGGCTGGGCTGGGTGCTGGTCGGCAACGTCGTCGCCGCGGTGCCCCGGCTGCCGGCGGGCACGCCGGTGCGGGTCGGGGGAGTGGACGTGCCCGCTGAGCTGCTCGGTGCCGCGCTGCGCGATTCGGCCCGCGACCAGGTCCTGCTGATCGGCGGTCCGGCGTTCGTCGCGGTAGTGGTCGCCGCGGCGCTGCTGGCCTGGCTGGTCACCGGCCGGATGCTGCGTCCGCTGCAGGAGGTCACCGAGACCGCGCAGCGGCTGTCGGCGGAGTCGCTGGACGAGCGGATCGCGCTCAGCGGTCCCCGCGACGAGGTGGCCAGGCTCGCCGACACCTTCGACGCCATGCTGGACCGCCTGCAGGCCGCCTTCGACGCCCAGCGCCGCTTCGTCGCCAACGCCAGCCACGAGCTGCGCACCCCGCTGTCGGTGGTGCGCACCGAGCTCGACGTGACCCTGTCGGACCCCCACGCCGACGAGGCCGAGCTGCGCCGGATGGCCGACGTCGTCCGCGAGGCCACGGCCCGCGCCGAACGCCTGGTGGAGGCGCTCCTGCTGCTGGCCCGCACCGAGGGGGTGGAGCTGGCGGTCCGCGAACCGGTCGACCTCACCGACGTCGTCGGCCGGGCCCTGCGCGCGGTCGAACCCGAGGTCCGCAGGTGCGGGTTGCGGGTGAAGCGTTGCACCGAACCGGCGTTCGCGGTCGGAGATCCGGCGCTGCTGGAGCGGGTGGCGGGAAACCTGCTGGAGAACGCGGTCCGGCACAACGTCGAGGGCGGCTGGCTGGAGGTCAGCACCGGCGCCGACCCGCGGTGGACGACGCTGCGGGTGGCGTCCTCAGGTCCGGCGATCGCACCGGAGTCGGTGAACGCCCTCTTCGAACCGTTCCGCCGCGCCGGTGTCCAGCGCACCGCCCGCAACGGCACCGGACTGGGCCTGTCGATCGTCCAAGCGGCCACCACGGCCCACCACGGCAAGATCCACGCCACCGCCCTGCCCGCGGGCGGCCTCGCGATCACCATCCAACTCCCCGCCGCGCCCTGAGTCGTGAACGAGAACCGGGGGTCGGAGCGCGTGCTCCGACCCCCGGTTCGGGTTGCTCGAGTCAGGCGGGCAGGGACGCCACGCCCGGGGCGAGGAACCGCTTGCCGTTGACCTTCTCGGACACGCCGGAGCGGTCCAGGAACGGCGTGATGCCGCCCAGCCAGAACGGCCAGCCCGCGCCGAGGAGCATGCACAGGTCGATGTCCTGGGCCTCGGCGACGACGCCCTCGTCCAGCATGATCCGGATCTCCTCGGCCAGCGCGTTGAGCGCGCGGTCGCGGACCTCCTCGCTGGTGGAGGGCTTGTCACCCGACTTCCACAGCTCGGCGACCTCGGGGTCGACGACGGTCTTGCCGGACTCGTCGAACGTCCACACCGCGGTCTTGCCCTCGTCGACGAACCGCTGCAGGTTCTCGCTGATGCCGAACCGGTCCGGGAACGCCGCGTTCATGGTGCCGTTGACGTGCTGGGCGACGGCCGGGCCGACCAGCTGCAGCAGCACCATCGGGCTCATCGGCAGACCGAGCTCTTCGAGGGCGTTGTCGGCCACCTCGAAGGGCGTGCCCTCGTCGACGGCGGCGATGATCTCGCCCATGAAGCGGGTCAGCAGCCGGTTGACCACGAACGCCGGGGCGTCGGAGACCAGCACCGACGACTTCTTGAGCTTCTTGCCGACCGCGAAGGCCGTGGCCAGCGAAGCGTCGTCGGTCTTCTCGCCGCGCACGATCTCCAGCAGCGGCAGCACAGCAACCGGGTTGAAGAAGTGGAAGCCGACGACCCGCTCCGGGTTCTTCAGCTTCGACGCCATCTCGGTGATCGACAGCGACGAGGTGTTGGTCGCCAGGATCGCCTCGGGGGAGACGTGCTCCTCCAGCTCGGCGAAGACCTTCTGCTTGACCGTCATCTCCTCGAAGACGGCCTCGATCACGAAGTCCGCGTCGGCGAAGGCCTTCTTGTCCAGCTCACCGGTCACCAGCGCCTTGAGCCGGTTGGTGGCGTCCGGCGACAGGCGGCCCTTGCCCGCGAGCTTGTCGATCTCGCCGTGGATGTAGGCCACGCCCTTGTCGATGCGCTCCTGGTCGATGTCGGTGATGACCACCGGCACCTGCAGGCGGCGCACGAACAGCAGCGCCAGCTGACCGGCCATCAGCCCGGCACCCACCACGCCGACCTTGTTCACCGGTCGGGCCAGGCCCTTGTCCGGCGCACCGGCCGGGCGCTTGGCGCGCTTCTGGGCCAGGTCGAACGAGTACAGCCCGGCGCGCAGCTCGTCGGACATCAGCGCGTCGGTCAGCGCCTCGGTCTCGGCGGCGTAGCCGGCGTCGATGTCGTTGTTGCGGGCCAGCTCGATGAGCTCGACCGTCTTGGTCACCGCGGGCGAAGCGCCCTTGGTGCGGGCCTCGACGATGCCCTTGGCGCGCGCCACGGCGTCGTCCCAGCCCTTGCCGCGGTCGATCTCCGGGCGCTCGACGGTCTTGTCACCGTTGACCACGCGGACCAGCCAGCGCAGCGACTCCTCGAGGAAGTCCGCACCTTCCAGCAGCTCGTCGAAGATGCCCAGCTGCAGGCCCTTCTTCGGGTTGAGCATCTTGTTCTGGCTCAGCGCGTTCTCGATGATCACCGTCACGGCCGCGTCCGGGCCGATGAGGTTCGGCAGCAGCTGCGTGCCGCCCCAGCCCGGGAACAGGCCCAGGTAGCACTCCGGGAACGCGATCGCGCCCGCGTTGGAGGCGACGGTCCGGTAGTGGCAGGACAGCGCCAGCTCCAGGCCACCGCCGAGGGCGGCGCCGTTGACGAAGGCGAACGTCGGGATCTTCGACTCGGTGAGCCGGCGGAACACGTCGTGGCCGGTCTGCGCGATGGCGTGCGCGTGCTCGCGCTGCGACACCTGGCCGACGCCCGAGAGGTCCGCGCCGACGGCGAACACGAACGGCTTGCCGGTGACCGCGATCGCGGCCGGCTCGGCGGCGAACGCCTCGTCCAGAGCGGCGTTCAGGCTGCTCAGACCACCCGGGCCGAAGGTCGACGGCTTCGTGTGGTCGTGGCCGTTGTCGATGGTGATGAGCGCGAGCTTGCCGGTCAGACCGGGAACGTCGACGAGGCGGGTGAACGCCTTGGTCACGACCTCGTCGGGGAACAGCGCCGCGAAGTCAGTCACTGCTCGCCTCCTGCGTTGTAGTTCGGGTTCTCCCAGATGACCGTTCCGCCCATGCCGATGCCGATGCACATGGTGGTGATGCCGTAGCGGACCTCGGGGTGCTCTGCGAAGTGGCGGGACAGCTGGGTCATCAGCCGCACGCCGGAGGAGGCCAGCGGGTGGCCGCAGGCGATCGCGCCGCCCCACGGGTTGACCCGCGGGTCGTCGTCGGCGATGCCGAAGTGCTCCAGGAAGGCCAGCACCTGCACGGCGAAGGCCTCGTTGATCTCGAACAGACCGATGTCGTCGATGGTCAGCCCGGCGCGCTTGAGCGCCTTCTCGGTGGCCGGGACCGGACCGACGCCCATGACCTCGGGCTCGACACCGGCGAAGGAGTAGCCCACCAGTCGCATGCCGACCGGCAGACCCAGTTCCTCAGCGGTCTCGGCGTCGGCGAGCAGGGCACCGGTGGCGCCGTCGTTGAGACCGGCGGCGTTGCCCGGGGTGACCCGGCCGTGCGGGCGGAACGGGGTCTTGAGGTCGGCGAGGGTCTCGACCGTGGTGCCCGGGCGCGGCGGCTCGTCGGTGGTCGCCAGGCCCCAGCCCTCGTCGGAGCGGGTGGAGACCGGGACCAGGTCGGGGCTGATCTTGCCCGCCTTCTGGGCCTCTTCGTAGCGCTGCTGGCTCAGGGCGGCGTACGCGTCGGTGCGCTCCTTGGTCAGCGACGGGTAGCGGTCGTGCAGGTTCTCGGCGGTGGAGCCCATGACCAGCGCGGACGGGTCGACGATCTTGTCGGACACGAAGCGCGGGTTGGGGTCGGCGCCTTCACCCATCGGGTGGTTGCCCATGTGCTCGACGCCGCCTGCGATCACGACGTCGTAGGCGCCGAAGGCGATGCCGCTGGACACGGTGGTCACGGCGGTCATGGCACCGGCGCACATGCGGTCGATGGCGAAGCCCGGCACGGACTTGGGCAGCCCGGCCAGCAGCGCCGCCGTGCGGCCGATGGTCAGGCCCTGGTCACCGATCTGGGTGGTCGCGGCGATGGCGACCTCGTCGATGCGCTCCGCCGGGAGTTCGGGGTGGCGGCGCAGCAGTTCCCGGATGACCTTGACGACCATGTCGTCCGCGCGCGTCTGGGCGTACTGGCCCTTCGAACCGGCCTTGCCGAACGGCGTGCGTACGCCGTCGACGAAGACCACGTCCCGAACCGCTGGGCGGCTGCGGCTGTCGGCGGGTGCCGACGCAGGTGCGGCCACGGCGTGCTCCTCACTGGCTTGGTGGATGGTGCTCGGCCGGAGTCCGCGAGGGCGGCGCCTTACCGACCGGTAACCGCACTCTAGCGCTTATTACCCACCGGTAACCACGTGCCCGCCCCTGTCGGTTGTCTCACATGCTGACCAGCCCGGGACCCGGCAGCCGAATCCTTCCCGAGGAATCGGCCCCGTGCTCGGCGGAGCAGATGGCGGTTCTGGTCCGAACCGACCGGGCGAAACGGATCATGGACGGTTCGGACCAGAACCGCCCACCACCTCAGGAGTCCTCGGGCGGAGTCGCGTGCAGCGCCTTGGAGAGGGCTTCCGCGGTGAGGGTGATCTGCCACTCGCGGGCGCCCTTGGCGCGCAGCAGCTCGGTGACCGCCGGGACGTCGCAGTCCTCCGGCGGGGTCCAGCAGGTGCGCCGGACGAGGTCGGGCAGCAGCAGGTTCTCCACGGGGAGCGAGTGCTCCTCGGCGATCTCGTTCAGCGCCGCGCGGGCCGCGGTGAGCCGTGCGGCAGCGGCGGGGTCGCGGTCCGACCAGCGGTTGGTCGGTGGCGGGCCCTCGTTCGGAGTGGACGCGGCGGGCAGCTCCTCGTTGGTGAGCCCGCGCGCGGCGCGCAGCGCCTGCAACCACATCGAGGCGCGCCTGCGCTGCTGGCGACCGCCGAAGACCGGCATGGCCACCAGATCGCCCTCGGACTTCGGGTTGGCCTGCGCGGCCAGCACGATCGAGGAGTCCGGAAGCACCCGGCCCGGCGCGATGTCGCGCTCGCGGGCGAACTCGTCCCTGGCCTGCCACAGCGCTCGGACCGCGGCCAGCTGCCGGGGACTGCGCACCTTGTGGATTCCCGAGGTCCGGCGCCACGGTTCGGCGCGCGGGGGAGCGGGCTCGGCGTTGCGGACCGCCTCGAACTCCTCGAAGGCCCAGTCCAGCTTGTCCTGGCGCTCGAGTTCGGCGTGCATCTCGTCGCGCAGCGCGACCAGCAGCTCCACGTCCAGCGCGGCGTAGACCAGCCAGTCCTCGGGCAGCGGCCGTCTCGACCAGTCGGCGGCGCTGTGGCCCTTCTCCAGCCGGTAGCCGAGCATGCGCTCCACCAGCGCGCCCAGCGACACCCGGTCGAACCCGGCGAGCCGGCCGGCCAGTTCGGTGTCGAAGAGCCTGGAGGGGTGCAGATCGAGTTCGGCCAGGCACGGGAGGTCCTGGGATGCGGCGTGCAACACCCATTCGGTGTCGGCCAGAGCCGGAACCAAGGGGTCGAGCGCGCCCTTGAGAGCGATCGGGTCCACCAGCACGGTGCCCGATCCCTCGCGACGCAACTGCACCAGGTAGGCGCGCTGCGAGTAGCGGTAACCCGAGGCGCGCTCGGTGTCGACCGCGACCGGCCCGGTGCCTGCGGCCAGCGCTTCTGCGGCCGCGTCGAGCGCGGCCGGGGTTTCCACCACCGGCGGCACGCCGTCGACGGGTTCGGTCAACAACACCGGCTCCGGGCGGCCGGATCCGACGGTCTCGGGGCTTGCAGCTTCCACGGCTAACAGACCTTACGTGCTTTGGCCCGTCTCGTGTGGCTGGTCCACCCGACGTCGTCGGTCCGGCCCACCCGGCGCTGGTGCTCTCTCAGCGATCCGTCACCGGATCACGCCGGCGCGCATGGCCAGTGCGACCATCTGCGCCCGGTCGCCAGTGCCCAACTTGCGCCCGATCCGCGACAGGTGAGACTTCACCGTGAGCGCGGAAAGGTTCAGGGCCTCGCCGATCTCCTTGTTGGAGCGGCCATCGGCCACCAACTGGAGAACTTCGACCTCACGCCCGGACAGCTCGCGAGGTGTGTTGTCCGTTCCCGGCACGCGGGTTCCGGCGGCGAGCACCGGAGCCACGCTGGGATCGGCGTACACACCGCCGTCGAGCACGCGGCGCACGCCGTCGGTGACCACCATGGGCGAGGCCGACTTCAACAGGTACGCCTGCGCACCTGCTTGGAAGGCGGCCCGGACCGCATAGGGGTCATCGGACGAAGCGAGCACCACGATCCGCGGCCAGCCCTGGCTCCGGAGTTCGGTAACCAGTTCGATGCCGGTCCCGTCTGGGAGACCGAGATCGAGGATTGCGAGGTCGCACGGACCGGTCGCCAGAGCGCGAGCCCTGGCTTCGGCCATGGATGCGGCCTCGTGCACCGTGCCGGCGCCCATCTGCAGCAGCCGAGCGGCGATCGCCTCTCGGAGCAGCGGATGGTCATCCACCACGAGCACCGTGAACAGCTCTTCCCGCGGGTGCGGGACCATGTTGGCCGGCAAAGCGCCGGCAGGCGTGGTTCGAGCGGCCTGACCTAAGCCGACGGCAGCCACGTCACTACCTCCCTGGAGTCGGTCGTGCCCCCCGACCGGCACCGGGACTCTCGACCAATCAGCCGCGCCACTGATCGACCGAAAGTGGTGTCGTCGGGGTGAGCGTAACCGCCCAAGCGGGTCAGCGGGACGATCAATCGGGTATCTATCCCGATCGAGTTGTGACGAGCGCATAGTTTTGTCGCTCTTTTGGGTGACTCAGAGCGACGACCGTAACGTCGGAGCGTGGCCATGCGACATATTTCGAATGCGTATGGTGAAAATCTTGCCTCGGCAAGCACTTCAACGACGTTGAACGAACTTCGCGAATGAAAATCGGACACCGGCGTGTCGCGCTTCGGCGTGTCGCATTCGAGGGGTCTGCGGGGGTGAAGTCCCGCCTCAACGCTACGCGCTGGGCCGAACCCACGCAGCCGATGATCGGGGGACCCCGATCAGTCCTGACGCATTGCGCCGTTCGGTCGCCTGCCGAGTAGCGCAACGCCTTCCGGCGGAAGCCCGGCCGCACTTGCCATGAGTTCGAGGAATGCATCCGCATGCGGTGCGAGATCGACTTCCTCGGAGCCGAACACCGAGGGTTTCGGCGTCCACGACCCGCGCAACTCCAGATCGTGACTGCGCGAGGGCCCGGCGATGTCGCCGAACCGCGCCGAGGACGTCAGCGTCACCGTGCCGCCCAGCGCGGTGAACGAACCGCCCGCGTCCTCCAGGGCGTCGGTCAGCCACGACCAGCCGACCGCGGGCAGCAGCGGGTCATCGGCCACTTCGGGATCGAGCTCGGCGCGCAGGTAGACCACCAGCCGCAGCACCCCGTCCCAGGCCTCCTGGCCCTCCGGGTCGTAGAGGAGCACGAAACGCGCGGTCGCCAGCTCACCGGCCGGTCCGTTCGCCTCCGCGGCCAGCGCGTGGGCCCAGGGGGCCAAGCGCTTGGGTGGACCGACTTCGCTGAGCTCGATCTCCGCACGCGGCTGAGGCGACGTCAACGCGGCAACCGCCTGCCGGAAAACTTCGGGCGCCGCCGACATCTCCGTCACGCCGACGACTGTAAGGGCCGACCCCGGCGCGTGGGTGGAGGCACGCCGTGGAGGAGCGGGCGCTTGGACCGGGGGCGCGGGCGTCGTGCGAAGATTGCCGGAGCCAGCCCGGCAGTCCGTCGTGGCAGATCCGTTCCTTCTCGCCCGCAGACCGCACCGGGATCCGACGATTCGACGTACGGACACCCTTCGATGACGAACTTCGCTCCGGTCTCCACTCGCCGGGACCTCGCCGACGCACCTCTGCTCGTGGCCGCACGTGGTGGAAAGCCCCAGCACACGCCGGTCTGGTTCATGCGGCAGGCCGGGCGTTCGTTGCCCGAGTACCGCCAGGTGCGCGAAGGCACCCCGATGCTGCAGGCGTGCCTGACCCCGGAGCTGGTCAGCGAGATCACCATGCAGCCGGTCCGGCGGCACGGGGTGGACGCCGCGATCTTGTTCAGCGACATCGTCCTCCCGCTCTACGCCGCGGGCGTCGGACTGGACATCGTGGCCGGAACCGGCCCGGTGGTGAGCAATCCGATCAGCGGGCCGTCCGACGTCGCAGCGCTGCCGTCGCTGGACGCCGAGCAGGTCGCGCCGGTCGCCGAGGCCGTGGGCCTGCTGGTGAAGCAGCTCGGGAGCACGCCGCTGATCGGTTTCGCCGGTGCGCCGTTCACGCTCGCCTCCTACCTCGTCGAGGGCGGCCCGAGCCGCAACCACGAGCGCACCAAGGCGCTGATGCACTCCGACCCCACGACCTGGCACGCGCTGCTGGAGAAGCTCGCCGACACCACGCTGGAGTTCCTGCGGGTGCAGCTGAACGCGGGGGTCGACGCCATCCAGCTGTTCGACTCGTGGGCGGGCGCGCTCTCGCTGCGCGACTACCGCGAGTTCGTGCTGCCGCACAGCCGCCGCATCTTCGAGGGCGTTGCCGAGATCTCCGACGTGCCGCGGATCCACTTCGGGGTCGGAACGGGTGAGCTGCTGGGCGCGATGCGCAACGCCGGACCCGACGTGGTCGGCGTGGACTGGCGCGTTCCGCTCGACACCGCCGTCGCCCGGCTGGGCGCCGCTGAGCCGGGTGCGGCCAAGCCGGTCGTGCAGGGCAACCTCGACCCGGCCGTGCTGTTCGCCGGCTGGGACGCAGTCGAGCGCGAGGTGCACCGCATCCTCGAGGAGGGCCGCGAAGCGGGCGGACACATCTTCAACCTCGGCCACGGCGTGCTGCCGACCACCGATCCGGAGGTCCTGACCCGGGTCGTCGAGCTGGTGCACACCGCGACCGCGCAGCGCTGATGACCGGCCGCGTCGCGGTCGTCGGGGGTGGCGTCGCGGGACTGGCCGCCGCCCACCGGCTCCGCCGCGAGCTGGGCGCCGGAACCGAGATCGTGCTGGTGGAGCAGACCTCTCGGCTCGGCGGCAAGCTGCGCACCGTCGAACTCGCCGGCTGCCCGTACGACCTGGGTGCCGAGGCGTTCCTGGCCCGCCGGCCCGAGGTGCTGAACCTGGCCGAGGAGCTGGGCGTTCGCACGGAGGTCGTGCACCCGGCTGGTGCGGCCGCGACGGTTCGGGCCGGAGAACGGACCCAGCGGCTGCCCGGTGGCACCGTGATGGGCGTTCCCGCCGAAGCCGATTCCGTCGCCGGAGTGCTCTCCGACGCCGGGATCGCCGCCGTGCGCGCCGAAGCCGACATGCCGCCGATCGAACTGGGCGGCGCGGACATCTCGGTGGGCGACCTGCTGCGCGCCCGCGTCGGCGACGAGGTCGTCGACCGGCTGGTGGAGCCGCTGCTCGGCGGCGTCTACGCCGGGGACGCCAACCGGCTGGGCCTGCGCGCGACGGTTCCCGCCCTGGCCAAGGCCCTCGACGAGGGCGCGGGCTGGATCACCGCAGCCGCCCGCGCCGCGCTGCCGACGCCGAAACCCGGTGCGCCGCAACCCGTTTTCGGAGCCTTCCGGAACGGCTACCGGGAGCTGCTCGACCGGCTGCTGATCGCCGCCGACGTCGAGGTGCGGCTCGGTCTTCCCGTCCGCGCGCTGGTCCGCACCGGCGACGGCTGGCGGCTGGAGATCGGCTCGGCACCCGCGCCGGAGCACCTCCACGTCGACGCCGTGGTGCTCGCGGTCCCCGCGCCCGCCGCTCGGAAGCTCTTGCAGGGCCCCGTCCCCGCTGCCGCCGCGAAGCTCGCCGAGGTCGAACTGGCGTCGATGGTCGTGGTCGGTCTGGCGCTGCCGCCCGGCACTCAGTTGCCCGAGCACGACGGCACCCCGGCTTCCGGCGCGCTGATCGCGCGCGGTGAACGGCACTCCGGTGGAACCCCGTTCACCGCCAAGGCGTTCACCTTCTCCAGCAACAAGTGGGCGCACCTGCGCGGTTCCGGGGGAGAGGTGCTGCTGCGCGGTTCGGTCGGCCGCTTCGGCGAGACCGAGGACCTCCGCCTGGACGACGAGGAACTGCTGCGGCGCGTCCGCGCGGACCTGGCCGAGCTGACCGGGATCACCGCCGAACCGGTGGATTCGGCGGTGCTGCGCTGGGGCGGCGGACTGCCGCAGTACGGCGTCGGTCACCTGGACCTGGTCGCCGACGTGGAACGCGAGGTGGCCGAGGTTCCGGGTCTGGCGATCGCGGGAGCCGCGCTGCACGGGGTCGGTGTGCCCGCGTGCGTGGCGACCGGTGAGGCGGCAGCGACCAGCATCACGCGGGACCTGGTGCGGCCCGGACGCTGAGCAGTGGGACGATGAAGGCATGGCGCGGCTGAATTACGACGAGCTCAACGACACCATCCGCTACACCATGTGGTCGGTCTTCCGGATCGAGCAGGGAACCCTGCCCGAGGACCGGGCCAAGGCCGCGCAGGTGACCCAGGAGTACCTGGACTCGCTGGCGGAATCCGGTGTCGTGGTGCGCGGTGTCTACGACGTGTCCGGCCTGCGTGCCGACGCGGACTTCATGATCTGGTGGCACGCGGAGGAGATCGAGGCCGTGCAGGCCGCCTACACCGGGTTCCGCCGCGAAACCCCGCTCGGCCAGTCCTCCGAGCCGGTGTGGAGCAACGTGGCGCTGCACCGTCCCGCGGAGTTCAACAAGAGCCACATCCCGGCGTTCATGGCCGGTGAGGACCCGAAGAAGTACATCTGCGTGTACCCCTTCGTGCGGTCCTACGAGTGGTACCTGCTTCCTGACGACGAGCGCCGCAAGATGCTCGCCGACCACGGCAAGGAAGCCCGCGATTACCCGGACGTGCGCGCCAACACCGTCGCGTCCTTCGCGCTGGGCGACTACGAGTGGATGCTCGCCTTCGAGGCCGACGAGCTGCACCGCATCGTCGACCTGATGCGCCACCTGCGCGGCACGGAGGCCCGCCTGCACGTCCGCGAGGAGATCCCGTTCTACACCGGGCACCGCGTCGAGGTCACCGACCTGGTCACCCGGCTTCCCTGACGCATCGAGCGCGAAGGCCCAGCACTCCGGGAGTGCTGGGCCTTCTGCTGTCGCGGGTCAGCTCTCGACCAGGCGGACGGCGATCGAGTTGATGCAGTAGCGCTGGTCGGTCGGCGTCGCGTAGCCCTCGCCGGTGAAGACGTGGCCGAGGTGACCGTGGCAGGAGGCGCAGAGGACCTCCGTGCGGACCATGCCCATGCTGCGGTCCTCGCGGATGATCACCGCGTCGGAGTCGCTCGGGTCGTAGAACGACGGCCAGCCGCAGTGCGACTCGAACTTGGTCTCGCTGCGGAACAGCTCCGCTCCGCAGCCCCGGCACTCGTAGACGCCGGTGGTCTTGGTGTCGACGTACTCGCCCACCCAGGCGGGCTCGGTGGCGGACTGGCGCAGCACCGCGAACTCGTTCGGGGTGAGCTGCTCCCGCCACTCCTGCTCGCTCTTGGTGACCTTGGGCGTGCCTGCAACCGGATCCATGCTTCCACGCTAATGCGATCGAAGATCGATTGCTAAGTCGCCCTGGCTGATCGAGGTCCAGGCCACGATCAGCCGAAGAACGTCCCGAGCATGTAGGCCACCGCGTTCCAGACCGTGAACAGCACGCCGAACAGGATCAGCACGACGACGGCCACCGCCACCAGCCTGCGGTGGCCCCCGGTGCGGTTGGCGCTCTGGGCGAACTCGTCCACCCCGCGCAGCATGCCTTCGACCGTGGCCTCGGAGTTCGGCCGGTCCATCCGCGCGCGGTGCTCGGCGAACGCGCGGACCTCGGGATCGTCCTGATCGAGGTCGTCCAGGTCGCCGAAGCGGGCCGGCTCCTCGGATTCACGGCGCTGCATCGGCACACCGTATCCCCTCATCCGCGGGGAGCGGAATCGCCGAGTTCACCGGATGGAGTGGCGGGCCGACCAGGGCAATCGCGCTCGTCGCCGCCGTGGAACACCTAAGCTGTGAGGAATTCATCTTGGATCATGGGAGGGTGGCGTTGAGCGAGTCAGCCGCAGTCGAAGAGGGTCGATTCCTGCCGGAGCTGCTGATCACACCACCTGAGCGGCACCGCCGCTGGACCGTGCTGCTGCGGATGTTGCTTCTCATCCCGCACTTCATCGTGCTGTGGGCGCTGAGCGTCGCCGCGGCGGTGGTGGTGTTCATCGGCTGGTTCGCCGCGCTGGTCCTGGGCAGGCTCCCCGACTGGATCTCCGGGTTCCTCACCCTCTACATCTCCTACTCCACGCGGGTCGGAGCCTCAGCGTGGCTGCTGGTCGACCGCTACCCGCCGTTCGTCGTGGGCGATCCGCAGTTCCCGGTCGACGTCGAGATCCGGCCGGGCAGGCTCAACCGCTGGGCGGTGCTGTTCCGGTTCATCCTGCTGATCCCGGCGGCGATCGTGGCCGCGGTGACCTCGTGGGGTTACGGGGTCCTGGCGTTCTTCCTGTGGCTGATCATCCTGGTCATGGGCCGCAACCCGCGCCCGGTCTTCGACGCCTCGGTGGCCGCCCTGCGCTACTCGATGCGCACCAACGCCTACGTCCACCTGCTCACCGGCGCCTACCCGAAGCGGCTGTTCGGCGACGCCCGCGAGGAGGGAGAGGCGGCCAGGGTCCCGGCCGGCACGCGGCCGCTGGTGATGTCGCGCGGCGGGCGGATCCTGCTGATCGTGTTCATCGTGCTCGGCGTGCTCGCGATGGTGGGCAACGGCGCGGTGTCGTCCACCCAGCCGTCCCCGCACGAGTACCAGTACGCCTACCTCGGATGATCGACCCGGAACCCCGGTTCGGTCACTGATCGCAGCCGCAGGTTCCACTCCTCGGGCGACGTCGGTTCGCTCGTGCAGCGGTGTCCCGGCGGTTGGCTAGGCGAGGAACATCGGACGGTGCTGGTATCCAACACCGATCGGAGGTCGGAGATGGTCGGCACCGACGCACCGCACCAGGGCGGTTGCAGCTGTTGCAGCAGTTGCAGCGGTCCTTCCTGTGGCTGCTGCTCCAGCTGCGGCTGAAGCGGCGGTGGCTTGCCCGGGGTGTTGCGGGATCACTCCGGGCAGGCCATGCCCTCGGTGGGCACGACCCCCTGCACCAGGAACCGGCTGATCGCGTCGGTGACGCACGTCGAGCGGGTCATCGCTCCGTGCCCGGCGCCCTGCCAGCGCATCGGCACACCGGTCGGCAGCTCGTCGGCCAGGTGATCGGTGCCCAGCGCCAGCGTCCGCGGATCGTGGGCCGTGGTGATCACCGGGATCGGCGGTAGATCCGCGCGGCGAGGAGTCGGCAGCGGCTGCTGCGGAACCGGCCACGAACCGCACCACACCACGCGCTGTGCCGCGACCCCGCCGAACAGCGGGAAGCGGTTCACCCAGTCCTGCGCGATCTCGCTGCTGCGCTGCGGCGGAACGCGCAACGTCGTGTCGTTGCAGCTGGTGATCAGGTCGCCGTCGAACCACGGCGGGTTCACCCCCTGCGCGGCGACCAGCGGGGCGGTGAGCTCGGCGAGGCGCGCACCGTCACCGCGGTTGCCCGCCGCCAGCGCCTCGGCCAGCGCGGGCCAGCCGTTGCGGTCGGAGAGCCCCTGCAGCACCGCCTGCGTGACCCGGCCCGCCGGCACCGACGTGCCCGGCGCGGGCAGCGGGGTGTTCCGGGTGCGCTCGACCAGGTCGCTGACGGTCTGCCGGGGATTCGGCCCGAGCGGGCAGTTGCGGCTGACGCAGTCGGCGGCGAAGACGTCGAAGGTCTGCTCGGCGGTCTGCGCCTGGTACTCGGCCTGCCCCATCGAGTCGCGCGTCGGGTCCGGGGCGCCGTCGATCACGAACCGCCCGACCCCGCCCGGGTACCGCTCGGCGTAGGTCGTCAGCAGCCGCCCGGCCTCGCCGCGGCCGATCGCGTGCAACCTCGGCACACCCAGCTCCAGGCGGAGTTCTTCCAGGTCGGAGGCAGTGCGCCAGGTGTCGTAGGCCTGCAGTCGCTCGTCGAGCTTGAGCAGGCACTCCTGGCTGGCCGACAGCACCGACTCCAGCAGCCGGTCCAGGTCCGGGCGCTGGGTCGCGCGCGGGTCGAAGCCCAGGACCTCCTCGCGCTGCTGCGGCTGAACGCAGTCGGCGGGTTCCGACTCGCCGGTGCCTCGCCGGTCCATGCCGATGATGTCGAAGGTGTTGCGGAGCTCCGGCGGCAGCTGCGTGGCCATCCGCGCGGCGAAGGTCGTGCCCGGCTCGCCGCCGACATCGCCCACGACCACCAGCGGCACGCGACCGGAACCCGTGCGGATCAAGGCGTTGCGGGCGGTGCCGCGCTCCGGTGCCTCCGGCGCGTCGAGCGTGGAGAGCAGGCGGGAGCAGGAGAAGGTCAGACCGGGCGGCAAGGTCCCCAGCTCGGCGCGGGTCTGGTCGGTGCAGTCCTGCCAGTTCAGCGCGTCGTTTGGAGCGGCGCCCAGCGGCGGCACCGGCCGCGGCTTCGGCGGCTGCGGCGCGGGCGCCACCTGCTGCTCGCTGTCGTGGTAGGCGACCGCGGGGCGCTGGGACGGCCCGACCGAACAACCGGCGGCCACCAGCAGCAGCAACGGCAGCAGCGCGGCTCCGGCCCGGTTGATGGTGCGCGGCACGAGAACTCCTAGTCGACCGGCGAACTTGCTACGCAGCATCCCATGATCGACGTGTGACCTCGGTTAGGGGACGTCCGCGGCGACTCCTCATTGCTCAGCGGGGCCGGAAGCCGAACCCGGCTCCGGATGCGAGAGTCCAGTGCACGGCGTCCTCCCGGCGGTGCCGGGGTGCGGAGAAGCACCTTCGGCGCTCGTTCTTCTCGGGTGTTCGCTGGGATAGCGTGCTGGTCGTTGTCGTTCAGCCGTGAAGGAGCGTTGTGCAGGTCGCCTGGGGGCCGGGAGACGAACGTCGGTGGAGCGCGAGCCGGGTGTCGGCCGCTGCGCTGGGAGCCGTGCCGCCGCCGATGATGGTGCTCGTCGGCGTGATCAGCGTGCAGGTGGGTGCCGCGTTCGCCAAGCAGCTGTTCAGCGTCGCCGGGGCCTCGGGCGTGGTGCTGATGCGCCTGGTGTTCGCCGCGCTGATCCTGCTGGTGGTGTTCCGCCCGTCGCTGCGGCTGGACTGGCCGACGCTGCGCGTGGTCGCCGGGTACGGACTGGTGCTCGCCGGCATGAACATGTGCATCTACCAGGCCTTCGAGCGGATTCCGCTGGGCGCGGCGGTGACCATCGAGTTCCTCGGGCCGCTGACGGTGGCGCTGTTCGGGTCGCACCGCAAGCTCGACGTGGTGTGGGCGCTGCTGGCCGGGACCGGCGTGTTCCTGCTCGCCCGCGTCGAAGGCGGCCTCGACTGGGTCGGCGTCGCGTTCGCACTGGCCGCGGGCGCCTGCTGGGCCGGGTACATCCTGCTCGGAGCCAAGGTCGGCAGCCGCACCACCGGAACCTCCGGGCTGGCGCTGGCGATGGCCTTCGGCGCCTTGGTCGCGCTTCCCATCGGCGCCTTCGACTCCGGGCCCGCGCTGCTGAGCCCGATGGTGCTGATCATCGGACTGGTGGTCGCGCTGATGTCCTCGGTGGTGCCCTACACGCTCGAACTCGAAGCGCTGCGCCGGATGCCGGCTCGCGTCTTCGGGATCCTGATGAGCACCGAACCCGCCGTCGCCGCCCTCGCCGGCCTGGTGGTGCTCGGCGAACTCCTGACCGGCTGGCAGTGGCTGGCGATCTGCTGCGTCGTCATCGCCTCCGTCGGCTCGGTCGCCACCACCCGCAAAACCCCCGAGTCGAGCGACCCACCGGCGAACTGACCCGATCGGGCGACGAAATTCGAATTTCGCGCGAAATTCGACTCCGGAAGTTCGGGTTCAAATTTCGCGCGAAATTCGAACGTCAGGGCCTTGAGCTGCGATCACATGCCCGGCTGGAGGGAATTCTGCGGTGATCTTGGGGTTAGGGGTGGGGCTTGATCGCGCGGAGGAGGGTCAGGAGCGTGCGGTTGAGGGGGACCGGGATGCCGTGCCGGTCGGCCGCCCGGACGAGGGTTCCGGTGATGTGCTCGTGCTCCAGCGGGAGACCGGCGATGCGGTCGTAGAGCATCGAGGTGCCGTTGGTGGGAGGCATCCGGGCCGTGTAGTCGGCGAGGACCTTGTCCGCGTCCTCTTGCGTGAGCGATGCGCCCTCGGCCCGGGCGACCGCGATCGCCTCGGTGAGGATGCCCGCGCAGAGCTCCTGGACCTCGGCGTCGGCGAGCACGTCCAGGCGGCGCAGGGTCAGCGCGGTGATGGGGTTCGGCGCCACGTTGGTGAGCATCTTGCGCCAGGCCGCGGTGTGGAAGTCGTGGGTCTCGCGCAGCTTCAGCGCCGAACCTGCCAGCATCGACACGAACCGGGAACCGAGATCACCCGCGGGGACCTGCAGGGTGGCCGGGGACCGGCGCACCACGCGGCCGGGACTGGTCCGCTCAGCACCGACGTAGATCAGCGCGGGCAGCACGGGCGCCTGCAGCCGCAGCTCGGCGACCGACTCGCGGTGCGCGACACCGTTCTGCACGACCACCAGGGGCGTGCGCCCGTCGTCGAGCTCGTGCAGCCAGGGAGCCGTGCTCGGCACGTCGTGGACCTTGGTCGTGAGCACGATCCAGTCGAACTCGCCGACGGCACCGGGATCGGTGGCCACCGACACCGGGACTTCCACGGGCCCCTCCGGCGCGTCCACCACCAGCCGCTCGAACGGGGTGCGCACGCACATCGTCACCTCGTGGCCCGCGGCGTGCGCCGCTTCGGCGATCACCCCGCCGATGCCACCCGAACCGATCACCGCAATTCGCTCTGCCACGGGAGCGGACGTTACCCGCTCGAACGATCCGTCCGGTGCACTGCGCCGAACAGAACCGAGTCGAGGTCGTAACGCATCGGCTCGTCCAGCTGGGCGTAGTCGCAGGACTCCGGATCCCGGTCGGGACGCCAGCGCACGAACTGCGTGGTGTGCCGGAACCGGGCCGGATGCCCGCCTTCGGTGTGGTCGTAGGAGACCTCCACGACCCGCTCCGGGCGCAGCGGCACCCACGGCTGCTCGTTGCTGTTCCAGCGGTTCACCGACCCGGGCAGCCGCCGCCCGGTCGCGTTCTCGCCGACCCACGGGTGCTCGTCGTCGGTGATCAGCTCGGCGAGCTCCCCGGCCAGTTCGCGCCTGCGCGCGGCGGAGAACGAACCGACGACGCCGACGTGGTGCAGCACCCCGTGCTCGTCGTGCAACCCCAGCTGCAACGACCCGACCGCGGTGCCGGGTTCGGTGTTGGCGTGCCAGCGGAGCCCGGCGACCACGCAGTCCACGGTGCGCGAGTGCTTGATCTTGAACATCGTCCGCTTGCCCGGCACGTACGGGCCGTCGAGGGGCTTGGCGATGATGCCGTCCAACCCGGCGCCCTCGAACAGCCGGAACCACTCCTCGGCCAGCTCCGGGTCCTCGGTCGCCGGGGTGGTGCGCAGACCCGGGCGGTCCAGTCCCAGGTCGGCGAGCAGCGAGCGGCGTTCGGACTGCGCCGATCCGGTGAGGTCCTGGTCGTCCAGCGCCAGCAGGTCGAACGCGATGAAGGTGGCCGGAGTGCGCTCGGCGAGCGCCTTGACCCTGCTGGCGGCGGGGTGGATCCGCTCGCTGAGCAGGTTCCAGTCGAGCCTGTCCCCGACGGAGTCGTGGTCGATCACCACCAGCTCCCCGTCGAGCACCGCCGGGCGCTCCAGCTGCTGGGAGAGCGTCGCCTGCACCTCGGGGAAGTAGCGCTCCAGCCCTCGCCCGGTGCGCGACTGCAGCAGCACGGGACTGCCGGGATCGATGAACGCCAGGCAGCGGAAGCCGTCCCACTTCGGTTCGAACAGCAGGCCCTCGCGGTGCGGCACGCCGTCGATCGGACTGGCCAGCATCGGTTTCACCGGAGGGTGCAGCGGCAGCACGACGGCCTCCTACTGAACGCGTTGCTTGGGGGCGCGGTCCAGTCGCAGCCGGATGGCCGTGGGCAGCGTTTCCAGTCCCAGCGCCTGGCGGGCGCGGGCGAGGACCTTCTCGTCCAGCTCCTCCCACACGTGCCGGACGTTGGTGCCCTCCTGCAGCGACAGCGTCAGGCGCAGCGACGGCGAGCGCTCGGTGCCGGCCATCCGCACCCGGGCCCGCTTGACGCCGTGAACCCGCTCGGCATCGGCGCGCACGGCGTCGGACAGGGCACTGGCCGTCACGCTGAGGTCGCCCGAGTCGGAGTGCTCCAGGCGGAAGTCCGGCCGCTGCTCGGGCCGCAGCGCGCGCACCAGCCACCACAGGCCCAGCACGAGCAGCACGAGCCCGGCCGCGATGCCGATCACCGCCGCCAGCCGGGAGTTGTCCCGCACCCACTGCGCCACCAGCGGATCGGCAACCGGCCGCTGCGCGCGGAACACGCCCAGCGCTCCGGAACCCACGACGATCGCGGCTGCGCCCACCAGCAGCGACAGCAGGCCCAGCAGGACCACGGCGCCGCGTTCGAACCCAGCGCCGCGACCGATCGGGGTGCTGCTCGGCTTGGTCTCGCTCATCGGCGCTCCTTGGGCGTGGCCAGCGACACCAGCACCTTCGGCGTGCTGGGCAGCGGGAGGTCCCCGACGGCGTGCTCGGCGGTCTCCGTCAGCCGGCCCCGCAGGTCACCGGTCTCCCGGAAGCGCGAGGTGGCTTTGACGCGGATCCGCTTCGCACCGGCGGTGACGGTCGCCCCCGCGACACCGTCCTGGTCGCGAACCTGATGCCCGACCAGCCGCGCGAGCGAACGGCGGTCGGTGGTGACGGTGACCTCCGGTGCCGGGTCGTGCAGCCGGACCTCCCGGTGGCCCGCGCTCATCGCGGCGATCAGCAGCACCAGGCCGAGCACGATCAGCCCGCAGGCCACCAGCCGCACCGGCACGTCGTTCCACGAGAACCCGGCCAGCGCGTCGCGCACCGCGGCCGGGCCGAGGATCAGGCCGCGGCCGCCCGGCCGGATCAGCGACCACACCGACTCGATGGTCACGAGCACTCCGGCGGCGGCGAGGACGACGCCGGCGACGGCGGTGATCAGTCGTACGAACAGGCGCATCGCTCACTCCACCCGAGGTGCCGCGGCCGGTGGAACCAGCCCGGACACGGTCACGTCGACGCTGCGCACCTCGCAGCCCGCGATGCGGGAGAGCTCGGCGCCGACCCGCTCGCGCATCGAGGCGACGATGTCGCGCACCGGGTTCGGGTAGCGCAGCGCCACGGTCAGCCGGACCCGCAACGCGTCGTCCGGTCCGCTGATCTCGGCACCGGCGGCGTGCTTGCGGCCGCTGCGCGCGCTGCCCGGGTCGACGTCGGCGGCGTGCTCGGCGATCTTGCGCAGCACCGTGCGGTTGATGTGCAGGTCGCCGCGCTCCTCCAGCGCTTCGTCGGAGGTGGTCCCCTCCGGCTTGGTCGCGGCTGCGGTCATCGACGGTCCTTGGAGCGGCCCAGCAGATCGCCGATCTCCAGCTCGCCGTCGAGGACCCGGCCGATGACCAGCCCCACCACGCCGATGACCAGGGCGATCAAGAACCCGCTGAACCCGCCGACCGCCGCGGCGGTGCCGAGGATCAGTCCGGAGATCAGTCCGGTCTGCGTCGCATTCATCTCCGATGCCTCCTGTGACGAAAAGGGCTGTTGCACGAACGGGTCATCGAACGCGGGGAGGTGCGTGGCGGCGCCGCCACCGGCATCGGACGCGGTGCAGCAGGCCCCGGACTCCGCTCGGCCTGATCTCCACCACGATCGGCGCGTCGAACCGGGGATCGGCGGTCCTGCCGCGCAGCCGAGCGAGCCCGGCGGCGAACGCCTCCGGGTCCCCTCCCACGTCCGGGTGATTCGCCCGGACGAACGCGCGGATCTCGGCGCGCGTCGCCGGATCGTGCTCCACGTCCACCATTCTGCGCCTCCAGGCGGGACCGGCCAGTCATGCCGATTCCGGCGTATCCTCGGCGGTTTCCACGTCGGACACGTAGACGTCCACCCGGGTTTCGCCCAGCAGTCCGGTCAGCGATTCGCGCAGCTCGGCGACGGTCTTGTCGACCGGCTGGTCGAGGCGCACCACCACGCCGATCTCCACGCTCCCGTCCTCGGGCATCCGCACGCCGGTGATGCGGTGACCCGGGAAGTAGGACGTGATCTCCCCGAAGGCGCCGCCGGCCAGCCGCGCCACCGACGGGTGCGCCAGCACCTTCTCGGCGAGCTCACTGACGGATGGCTGCTCCGGCAACTGGGCCTCCTAGGCGGTTTCGGACGGACGACGTCACTCGACGCGCGACTGCGCGGATTGCGGCGCCTCCTCCTCGTCGTCGCTGGGGAGGTGGATGTCGTTGACGACGATGTTGACCTCGATGACCTCGAGGCCGGTCATCCGCTCCACGGCGGTGATCACGTTGCGCCGCACCGCGCGCGAGAGTTCCACAATGGACTCGCCGTACTCCACGACCAGGTCGAGGTCCACCGCGGTCTGCTTCTCGCCGACCTCCACCTGCACGCCCGAGGTGGAGGAAGTGCCGCTGCCGCCGGGGATCCGGTCGCGCAGCGCGCCGAAGGCGCGGGAGACGCCGCCGCCCATGGCGTGGATGCCGGAGATCTCGCGAGCAGCCATGCCCGCGATCTTCTGCACGACCGATGCGGCGATGGTCGTCTTGCCCTGCGAGCTCTCGTCGGTGCGCGCGGGCGAACCGCCGCCGCGTGTCTCCGGGATGCGCCGCTCGCCGCTCTGAGCACCCGTCTGCTGGGTGGATTGGCCGGACGACGTGTCGCTGTTCTGGGCCATGGAAATCCAGCTCCTTCCCGGTACGCCGAAGATCGTCGGCTAGGTGTGGCGCGAGTGATGCCCGCCCCTGGTCCGAAGGGTGTCCCAGATGCGGTCGCGGCACCATTCGGGTGCCTCGGGTGACAGCGTCGGCGTTTCGCCACATCCGTCACTCGCGCATTCTTCCGTAACGCAGGAACAGCAGCGAATCCGAGTGCAGCACCGACTCCAACCGCATCCGGTGCGGCGGCTCCGCGCCGCGGCCTGCCGCGATCCGACCGGCGTCTCCACTGGTCAGCATGGGTGAGAGGGTCAGGCAGAGCTCGTCGACGAGGTCGGCGTCGACGAGACCGCCGAACAGCTGCGGCCCGCCTTCGCAGCCGATCCGGCGAAGCCCCCGCTGGTCCAGCGCGTCGAGCGCGGCGGCGAGGTCCACCCGGTCGGTACCCGTGATCACCACGTCGGCACCGGCCTCGGCCAGCGCGGCCCGCTGCTGCGCGGGTGCCGCCTCGCAGGTGAGCACGATCGGCGGCACCAGCGTGTCGGTCAGCAGCGGCGAGTCCGAGGGCAGCGCGGCGCGCGCGGTGACCACAGCGATCGGTGGTACCTCGGACAGCCCCAGGCGGGTGCGGCGCTCGGTGCGGACCGCGTTGCGCTTCACGCCCCGGTACCCCTCGGCGACGGCGGTGCCCGCGCCGACCAGGATCACGTCGGAGAGATCGCGGATCAGGCTCAGCACCTTGCGGTCCACCGGATCCGACAGCGGCCGGGAGCTGCCCCCGGAGGTGACCGCGCCGTCCAGGCTCGACACGAAGTTCACCCGCACCCACGGGCGGTGCGGGTTCTTCGGGTAGGCGTAGTGCGCCTCCAGGCGCTCGTCCGCTTCTCGGGCGCCGTCCACCGGCCAGAGCTCATCGACCACGGATCCATCCCACCACGGGTGACGAGTGGCACGTGGCGCCAGGACCTGGCTCGGCGGTGTCCGGTTATAGAGTCGGTCGCATGAATTTCGCCCGTCTGGTCGACCGCCGTCCAGAGATCACCCCGGACGAGCTGGTCCAGGCGATGACGCCGCCGCCCCGCTTCGAGGCGGCGCGCTTCGAGACCTACATCCCCAACCCGGACGAGCCCAGCCAGGCGCAGGCCGTGCGGGACTGCGCGGCGTTCGCCGAGCGGATCAACGCCTCCGCCGGTGGTGGCGGCGGTTGGTTGCGCGGGATGTTCGGGGGCAAGAAGAAGACCGACGGCGACAAGCGCGGGCTCTACCTCGACGGCGGGTTCGGCGTCGGCAAGACCCACCTGCTGGCCTCGTTGTGGCACGCCACCGAGGGGACCAAGTCCTACGGCACCTTCGTCGAGATCACCAACCTCGTCGGCGCTCTCGGGTTCGCCGCGACCGTCGAGCGGCTCTCGCAGCACCGGCTGCTGGCCATCGACGAGTTCGAGCTGGACGACCCGGGTGACACGATGCTGGTCACGCAGCTGATCGCCAAGCTCACCGACGCCGGTGTGCACGTGGCGGCCACGTCCAACACGCTGCCGGACAAGCTGGGAGAGGGCCGGTTCGCCGCGGCGGACTTCCTGCGCGAGATCCACGCGATGTCGGCCCGGTTCGGGGTGGTGCGGGTCGACGGGCCGGACTACCGGCACCGCGGTCTGCCGGACGCGCCCCCGCCGATGGCCGATGACGAGCTGTCCCGGCTCGCCGAGGCCACCGACGGTTCGACGCTGGACGACTTCGACGAGCTCTGCGGTTTCCTCGCCGGTCTGCACGCTTCGAAGTACGGCACGCTCGTCGACGGCATCACCGCCGTGCACCTCTCGGGCGTGCACGCGGCCCCGGACCAGGACGTGGCGCTGCGGCTGGTGGCCCTGGCGGACCGCCTCTACGACCGGGCCATCCCGGTCCGCGTCTCGGGCGCGCCGCTGTCGGGCCTGTTCACCGAGGAGATGCTGCAGGGCGGCTACCGCAAGAAGTACCTGCGGGCGATCAGCCGCCTCACCGCTCTGTCCCGGGACCTCACCAAGTCCTGAACCGCGCGCCGACGACGGCAGCGGGCGGTTCTGGTCCGAACTTTCCGGGCATGGCGGACGCCGATCGGTTCGGACCAAAACCGCCCGAGCGCTACTTCGCGAGGACCTCGGCGATGGCGTCGATGCCGGTGTCCAGCTCGTCGCGCGTGATCGTCAGCGGCGGAGCGATGCGCAGCGTCGTGTCCTGCGTTTCCTTGCACAGCACGCCCTTGGCCATCAGCGCCTCGCTGGCCTCACGACCAGCGGGGCCGCCGGGCGCGATCTCCACGCCCGCCCACAGGCCCCGGCCGCGCACCTGCGCCACGCCGTTGCCGATCATGTCGCCGAGGCGCGCGTGCAGATGAGCGCCCAGGTCGCGGGAGCGCTCCTGGAACTCGCCGGTGCTCAGCAGGCGGATCACCGCGCGGCCCACGGCCGCCGCCAGCGGGTTCCCGCCGAAGGTCGAGCCGTGCTGACCGGGCTGCAGCACGCCGATGACGTCGTCGCGACCGACCACCGCCGAGACCGGCAGGATGCCGCCGCCGAGCGCCTTGCCCAGCGTGTAGAGATCGGCGCGGACGCCGTCGTGGGCGCTGGCCAGCAGCTCACCGGTGCGGGCCAGGCCGGACTGGATCTCGTCGCAGATGAGGAGGGCGCCTTGCTCGTCGCACAGCCGCCGCAGCCGGGGCAGGTAGTCGGCGGGCGGCACGACCACGCCTGCCTCGCCCTGGATGGGCTCGACCAGCACCGCCGCGGTCCGCTCGCTGATCGCGGCCTCGACGGAGGCGGCGTCGCCGTAGTCGGTGACCGTGAATCCCGGGGTGTAGGGGCCGAACTCGGCGCGCGCGTCCGGGTCGGTGGAGAAGGAGACGATGGTCGTGGTGCGGCCGTGGAAGTTGGAGCCGGCCACGATGATCTCGGCCTGGTTCTCCGGTACGCCCTTGACCTGGTAGGCCCACTTGCGGGCGATCTTGATCGCCGACTCGACCGCTTCGGCGCCGGAGTTCATCGGCAGCACCCGGTCGGTGCCGGTGAGCTCGGCGAGCTCGCGGCAGAACGGTCCCAGCTGGTCGTGGTGGAACGCGCGGCTGGTCAGCGTCAGCTTGCCGAGCTGCTCGGTGGCGGCGGCGACCAGCTCGGGGTGCCGGTGCCCGAAGTTCAGGGCCGAGTAGCCGGCGAGGAAGTCCAGGTAGCGCCGTCCGTCCACATCGGTCATCCAGGCGCCGTCGGCCTCGGCGATCACGACCGGGAGCGGGTGGTAGTTGTGCGCGCTGTAGCGCTCGTCGAGCGCCAGGAACTCTCCGGCGCGGGACTCGGTGTCGAGGTGGTGGGCGGTAGCCATGAGCACAAGGCTATGTCGACGGTCCAGTGGATTTCAGTCGTCAAGCCTTGCTTGTTGCGTCGCTTCGTTGCGCATATTCGAGTGAATGCGAACCTTCGTTGTGCTATCGCAGGATCAGAGCATGCGTGAGTCGTAGCGCCCGCGCGCGTACTGCTCCAGGGCGCCGCGCAGCCGCCGGGCCTCCTGCCGCCGGGAGAGGAAGCCGCCGGTCGCGCCGACCGGGTAGATCCTCGCGCCGCCGTGGTAGCGCCGCACCCGGTGCCACATCGAGGAGCGCGGGGCGGAACCGTCGGTCAGCCAGACCGCCAGGGACGTCGTCTTGCCCCTGCCGACCACGCCCACCCGGGAGACCTGCTGCCACGGGATCTCGCGCGTGAGGCCCATCCGGTGGACCACGACTCCGTCGGAGTTGACCTTCAACCGCAGGCTCGGCGCCAGCATCCGGCAGCACGACCAGATCGCGCCGACCAGCAGCAGCAGGGACCCGAGCCGGAAGATCGCCAGCCGGTCCGGGTTGATGGACACGGTCCCGTTGTAGAACGGGATGTTCATGCGGTCGGAGAGGTAGAACACCGCGACCAGCAGCAGGGCGAAGAGCGCGGTCCACATCGCCGCGGCCACCCGGCCCCGGGTGCGGAACTCCGGCCCCGGCCCGTCCCGTCGCACGCGGGGTGCGCGCTGCTGCTGCGCCTGCGTCGGGCGCTTCTGCGGCGGGGAGGGCACGATCTTGTCCCGCATCCGCGGTGCGGGCGCGGCGGCCGGTTGCTCGGGAGCGGCGACCGGAGGCGCCTGGGTGTAGGCCTGGGTGACCGGCTTCGGCGCTGCCTGCGGGGCCGCGGGAACCGGCTGCGGCGGGGGAGCGTCCGGGGCGTGCACCGTGCGCTGCAACTCGGTCGAGTGCTGGGCGATCACCGCGGTGATCGTCGGCGGCAGCCAGCTGCTGCCCTGCGGGCTGGTCTCGCCGATCCGGTCGAGCATCTGCGCCGGGGTCGGGCGGGCGGCGGGGTCCTTGTTCAGGCATTCGGCCAGCAGCGGCCGCAGTCCTTCCGGCACCTTCTCCAGTTCGGGTTCGGCGTGCGCGACCTTGTACAACAGGGAGGCGGTGCTCTCCTCGCCGAACGGTCCGCAGCCGGCGGCGGCGAACACCAGCACCGCGCCGAGGGAGAACACGTCGCTGGGTGGACCCACTTCGCTGCCGAGCGTCTGCTCGGGCGAGAAGAACCCGGGGGTGCCCAGGAAGATGCCGGTCGCGGTCAGCGAGTGCCCGGTCATCGCCCGGGAGATCCCGAAGTCGATGACGCGCGGGCCGTCGGGACCCAGCAGGACGTTGGCCGGTTTGAGGTCGCGGTGCACCAGCTCGACCTTGTGGATGGCCACCAGGGCCTCGGCCAGTCCGGCGCCCAGGCTGCGCACGGTGGGCTCGGGCAGCGGGCCGTGGTCGGCGACGGCCTGGTGCAGCGTCGGGCCGGGCACGTACTCGGTGGCCAGCCAGGGCTGTTCGGCGTCCGGGTCGGCGTTGACGACGGCGGCGGTCCAGAACCCGCCGACCGCGTGTGCCGCGTCGGCCTCGCGCCGGAAACGCTCCCTGAACTCCGGGTCCTCGGCGAGGTCGGCGCGGATGACCTTGACCGCGACCACGCGGCCACCGCGCGAGCGGCCGAGGTAGACCCCGCCCATCGCGCCTCGGCCCAGACGTGCGAGCAGCCGGTAGTCGCCGACCCTGGTCGGATCGCTGGCCAGCAACGGCTGCACGGCGTCCTCGCCCCCTAGATCATCGGTGGTCGCGTGTGCGCTGTCCCGACTGAGAGCTTACGTAACCTCCGCTTCCACGTCCGGTCGTCGCTCCAATTCGCGTCGGCGAGTCCGATCGGTAATCGGTTACTTGGCTTCGTTCCAGACCTTTCAACAAGAGCAGCGCTGTGGGTATGATCCGGCGCACCGTGACCTGGAGCACGCTCGCAGCGGATCGAGGGAGGCACGCCGTGACAGCCAGCGGACTACGCCCGGCGGTGGCGCTGCGCGGCGTCGGCAAGCGGTTCCCCGGGGTGGTGGCCGTCGACGGGGTCACCCTGGAGATCGCACCGGGTGAGGTGCACGTCTTCGCAGGTGAGAACGGTGCGGGCAAGTCGACGCTGATGAAGGTGATCGCTCAGATCGAGCAGCCCAGCAGCGGTCACATCGAACTGGACGGAGCGCGGGTCACTTACCAGGGGCCCGGTTCGGCGCGGCGGCTCGGCGTCTCCATGGTGCACCAGGAGTTCGCCCTCGCCCCGGACCTGTCGGTCGCCGAGAACCTCTTCATCGGGCACGAACCCGGCCGGGGCGGCTGGATCTCCCGCAACGCCGAGCGCCGGGCCGCGCGCGAACTGCTCGCCCGCGTCGGCCTGGACGTCGACCCCGGTCGTCGGGTGTCGCTGCTGTCCACAGCGGAGCAGCAGCGGGTCGAGCTCGCCAAAGCCCTGGCGGTGCAGGCGAAAGTGCTCATCCTCGACGAACCGACCGCGAGCCTGACCGAGCGCGAGGCCGAGGAGCTGTTCGGCATCGTCCGCGAACTCACCGCCCAGGGCATCGCGGTGCTCTACATCTCGCACCGGCTGGACGAGATCTTCGAGATCGGCGACCGGGTCACCGTGATGCGCGACGGTGCCGTTGTGGACACGAGCCCGGTCGACGGCTTGGACGAGGCGCGGCTGGTGCAGCTGATGGTCGGCCGCGACGTCTCCAACCTCTACCCGCGCACCCACCAACCGCCCGGCGAGGTGCGGTTGAAGGTCGACGGGCTCACCAGGGGTGAGCAGGTCCGCGACGTGTCGTTCGAGGTCCGGGCGGGGGAGATCGTCGGGCTGGCCGGTCTGGTCGGCGCCGGGCGAACGGAGCTGGCCCGCGCGGTCTTCGGCGCCGAACCGCCCGAGCGCGGAACGATCACAATGGACGGTCGCAGGCTGCGCATCCGCGGCCCGGCCGACGCCATCGCCGCCGGGATCGGCTACCTCACCGAGAGCCGCAAGACCGACGGCCTGGCGATGCAGCTGGGCGTGGACAAGAACATCACGATGGCCAAGCTCCCGATGCTGCGCTACGGGCTCATCGACCTGCAGGGTGAACGGCGCATCGCCGAGCGCCAGCGCGATTCGCTGCGCATCCGCGTCCCGCGCGTGGGGCGGCAGGCGCAGACCCTCTCCGGCGGCAACCAGCAGAAGGTGGTGCTGGCGCGCTGGCTGGAGACCGGGGCCGACGTGCTGTTCTTCGACGAGCCGGGCCGGGGCATGGACGTCGGTGCCAAGTCGGAGATGTTCCAACAGCTGGATTCCCTTGCGGGGCAGGGGAAAGCGGTCGTGCTGATCTCCAGTTACCTGCCGGAGCTGCTGAACATGTGCGACCGGATCCTGGTGATGCGCGGTGGCCGGATCACCGGCGAGGTCCAGCGGGCCGAGTTCTCCGAAGAACGCGTCGTCGCACTCGCGACCGGAGCGAAGGGCAACCATGACTGAGCGGACCAAGGCACCGTCCAATGGGGACCGCGGCCTGCTGGGAGGGCTGAGCGACCGGCTTTCCGGCGCGGTCTCCCAGGTCGCGGCGGCCGGTGCGCTGATCGTCGTGTTCATCCTGCTGTCGATCGTCGCGCCGTCGTTCCTCACCGCCGACAACCTGTTCAACCTCGGGTCGCAGACCTCGGTGAACGCGGTGATGGCGGTGGGGGTGACGCTGGTGATCATCACCGGCGGGATCGACCTGTCGGTGGGCTCGGTGGCCGCGCTCTCCGGTGTGATCGGCGTGCTGCTGATGGCCGACTACGGGTTCAACCCGCTGCTGGGCGTCGTCGGTGGACTCGTCGTCGGTGCGCTGGCGGGACTGGTCAACGGCCTGCTGGTGTCGGTGGTGGGACTGCCGCCGTTCATCGCCACGCTGGGCATGCTCAGCGTGGGGCGGGGTTTGGTGCTGATCGCCACCGGTGCGGTCGCGGTGTTCGGCGCGCCGGACTCGTTCCGGCTGCTCGGGCAGGGCGTCGTCGGGATCCTGCCGATCCCGGTGCTGCTGATCATCGTGGTGGCCTTGCTCGGGTACGTGGTGCTCACCCGCACCCGGCTCGGCCGCTACGCGTACGTGATGGGTTCCAACATGGAGGCCGCGCGGCTGTCCGGTGTCCCGGTCAAGCGCTACATCACTTCGGTGTACGTGCTCTCCGGTGCGTTGGCGGGGCTCGGCGGCATGATCGCGGCGTCGCGGATCAACTCCGGCCAGCCGAACTTCGGCGAGGGCCTGGAGCTGGACGTGATCGCGGCGGTCGTCATCGGCGGCGCCAGCCTCTTCGGCGGGCGCGGCACCGTGCTCGGTTCGCTGATCGGGGCCTTCCTGGTCGCGGTCATCCGCAACGGCGCGGTGCAGCTCAACATCGGCACCTTCTACCAGAACGTGCTGATCGGCGTGATCATCTGGCTGGCCGTCTGGTGGGACTACTACCAGCGCCGCAAGCTCGGCGGCGACGTCGGATAGCCACTTCCGCTAGGAGCAAGGGAGCTCTTCGATGAAGAAGGTTCTGACGGCAACGTGCGTGATGCTGACGCTGGCGGCCACCGGTTGCAGCGTCGGCGTGCGCGAGCAGACCGGCGGCGGCCAGCAGGCCGGTGGCCCGATCAAGATCGCGGTGGTGCCCAAGGCGATCGGTTTCGACTTCTGGGAGAAGGTCCGCGTCGGCGCCGAGTGCGCCGGGTCCAAGCAGCAGGACGTCGAGCTGCAGTGGGACGGCGTGAGCGCCGAGAGCGACGTCAGCGGCCAGCAGAGCCTGCTGCAGGACATGCTCGCCCAGGGCAACGTCAAGGGCCTGGTCTACGCGGCCACCGATGCCAAGGCTCTGTCGGACGTCACCAAGACCGCGCAGGGCCAGGGCACCACGGTGGTCAACATGGACTCCGGCACCACCCCGCAGCCGCCGGACGTGCCGGTGTTCGCCACCAACAACGTCGCCGCGGCCGAGCAGGGCACCGACGAGCTGGCGCGCCAGCTGGGCGGGAAGGGCAAGGTCGCCTTCATCGAGTTCCAGGCCGGCACCAGCACCAACGAGACCCGCGGGCAGGGCTTCAAGAACGGACTGGCCAAGAACCCCGGGTTGCAGCTGGTGGCGCAGCAGTCCAGCGACAGCGACTACAACAAGGCGTTGCAGGTCACCCAGGACATCCTGACGGCCAACCCGGACCTCAACGGCATCTACGCGGCCAACGAGCCGAGCGTGCTGGGCGCGGCCGAGGCGGTCCGGCAGTCCGGCAAGACCGGGCAGGTCAAGATCATCGGCTGGGACACCTCGGAGGGGCAGATCCAGTCGCTGCGGGACGGCGTGATCACCGGCCTGATCGCCCAGAACCCGTTCAAGATGGGCTACGCGGCGGTCAACACCGCGGTCGCCAAGATCCGGGGCACGGGCGAGCAGGCCCCGAGCACCGACACCGGCGCCACCCTCATCACCAAGGAGAACCTGGACTCGCCCGAGATCCAGAAGATCCTCAACCCCTCCTGCGAGAACCCGCCCCAGTGACGTGATCGAGGCGGTGATCCGCTCCTGAGAACCCCGGTGCTCGCGCTGCGATAGCCGGGGTTCTCGCAGTTCAGGTCGCAGATGCCGAGGTGCTACGAGCAGCACGTGACGTCTGCGGCCGGGGAGTCGGACTTGACGGTGTAGACCTCCCAGGGCTCCCGGCCCGGTCCGTGGACCCAGACCTTGTCCTGCACGGCGTAGCAGCAGTCGGTGTCGTTCTCGACCTCGGTGAACAGGCCGAGCTCCGCCAGGCGGGCGGTGGCCTGCTCGACGGTGGCGGTGTCGTCGACCTCGACGCCGAGGTGGTCCATGGCGGTGTCCTGGCCGGCCTCGCCCTCGATCAGGACCAGCTTCAACGGCGGTTCTGCGATGGCGAAGTTGGCGTAACCGGGGCGCCGCTTGGCCGGCTCGGCGCCGAAGAGCTTGGAGTAGAAGGAGATCGACCCTTCCAGGTCACCGACGCGGAGGGCGAGTTGAAGGCGTGACATCACGAACTCCTTGTTTTGATGTGCGTCGAAGCAGCAACCCGAGATTGCTCCTTGTTTCGAGGTGTGTCAAATTAGAGCGGTGTCGAAACAGGAGGAGTTGTGCTGCTCGCCGGTCCTGCGGGAGCCGATGAGCGCCGAGCGGTCGGTCGAGCTGGCACGCGTGTTCAAGGCGATCGGGGAGCCGGTGCGGTTGCGCTTGCTCTCGCTGATCGCCTCGCACGCCGGTGGTGAGGCGTGCGTGTGCGATCTGACCGGTGCTTTCGAGCTGTCCGGGCCGACGATCTCGCACCACCTCAAGGTGCTGCGCGAGGCCGGGATCATCGAGGGGGAGCGGCGCGGGACCTGGATCTACTACCGCGTGCGCCCGGAGACCCTGAGCGCGGTCTCGTCGGTGCTGACGCCGGCGGAGGTGCTCGCGTGACGCGCACGGCCGAACCCGAGAGCGCGGTCGTCGCACGGCTTTCGACGCTCGACAGGCTGTTGCCGGTGTGGATCGGCGCGGCGATGGTCCTCGGTCTGCTCGCCGGTCGCTGGATCCCCGGGCTGGGATCGGCGCTGGACGCGGTGCAGATCGATGGCGTCTCGCTGCCGATCGCGCTGGGTCTGCTGGTGATGATGTACCCGGTGCTGGCCAAGGTCCGCTACGACCGGCTGGACACCGTCACCGGTGACAAGCGGCTGATGGCCTCCTCGCTGCTGCTGAACTGGGTGCTGGGCCCGGCGCTGATGTTCGCGCTGGCCTGGGGGTTCCTGCCGGACCTGCCGGAGTACCGGACGGGTCTGATCATCGTGGGCTTGGCGCGTTGCATCGCGATGGTCATCATCTGGAACGACCTGGCCTGCGGGGATCGCGAGGCGGCTGCCGTGCTGGTCGCGTTGAACTCGGTGTTCCAGGTGATCGCGTTCGCCGGGCTGGGCTGGTTCTACCTATCGGTGCTGCCCGGGTGGCTGGGCCTGGACCAGGTGGGGCTGGAGGTCTCGGCGTGGGAGATCGCCAAGAACGTGCTGATCTTCCTCGGCATCCCGCTCGTGGCCGGTTACCTCACGCGGAGGTTCGGGGAGCGGGCCAAGGGCCGCGAGTGGTACGAGTCCCGGTTCCTGCCCAGGATCGGTCCGGTCGCGTTGTACGGGCTGCTGTTCACCATCGTGATCCTCTTCGCGTTGCAGGGGGACGCGATCACCTCCCACCCGCTCGACGTCGTGCGGATCGCGCTGCCGCTGCTGGTGTACTTCGCGGTGATGTGGGCGGGTTCGTTCGGGCTCGGCAAGGCCATCGGCCTGAACTACGAGCGCTCCGCGACGCTGTCGTTCACCGCTGCGGGCAACAACTTCGAGCTGGCCATCGCCGTGGCGATCGCGACCTTCGGCGTCACCAGCGGTCAGGCCCTGGCCGGTGTGGTGGGTCCGCTGATCGAGGTGCCGGTGCTGGTCGGCCTGGTCTACGTCTCGCTGGCGCTGCGGCGCCGGTTCACCTCCTGAGGAGAAGCTGATGCCCGAGGTCCTGTTCGTCTGCGTGCACAACGCAGGCCGGTCGCAGATGGCCGCCGCCCTGCTGCGGCACCGCTCCGAAGGAAAGGTCGAGGTGCGTTCGGCCGGCTCCGCGCCTGCCGACTCGATCAACCCCGCGGTCGTCGAAGCGATGCGCGAACTGGGGATCGACCTGTCCGAGGAGGTCCCCAAGAAGCTGACCACCGATGCGGTCGAGGCGTCCGACGTGGTCATCACGATGGGATGCGGTGACGCCTGCCCGGTGTTCCCGGGCAAGCGCTACCTGGATTGGGAACTCGCGGATCCGGCCGGCCGGGGAGTGGACGCGGTGCGCGAGATTCGCGACGACATCGACCGCCGTGTGGGTGTGCTGCTCACCGAACTGATGCCGAGCGAGTGACGTCCGGTAGCCGGTGCGGTACCCATCGGGCGGTTTAGCGCCGCACCGGCACCTGGAAGCGGGACGAAAGGCTTCCACCTGCGGATTCGCCCCTCCTGTGCTGTCGTGGCCGGACGGTGTTGTGTGAATCGGGTTCACAACGCCGGGCGTCACGACCGGGGGGTTGCGTGTTCGGCAGGAAACCGGCTTCTCACCCATCGCGCCCCGGCGCGATGGGGGTGGCCGCTGCCGCGCTGTCGGTCCTGCTCCTCGCGTGCGGGCCTTCGGCCGTGGCCACGCTGCAGGACCAGCAACGCGTCTTGGAGACCCGCGCGAAACCCACCGGAGCTCCTGCCGCCGCCACCGCCTCGGTCGACCAGCAGGCGGCCGCGCAGCGGAACCCCTTGGGCGTCGCGATCCTGGACCGCGCGACCGGCGAAGTCGCCTACGGAAGCGCGGCGAAGCAACCGATGTACTCCGCGTCGCTGTCGAAGGTCATCGTGGCCGTCGAACTGCTCGAACGCCACCGGGTCACCCCGCAGGACCGATTAGCCATGCGGCGGGCCCTCGGCCCCAGCGACGACCAGGCCATGAACGCCCTGTGGGACCGCTACGACGGGTCGTCGCTGATCACCGCCGCCGCGAACCGGTTGATGCTCCAGCAGACCCGGCCACCGGACGATCCCGGCCGCTGGGGTGACACCGTCACGTCGGCCCGCGACATCGCCGCCGTCTACCACCACCTCCTCGCCCACATGCCGGCCGCGGACCGCGACTTCGTGCTCGACGCGCTGCACGCGGCCCCGAGCCGCGCGGCGGACGGCGTCAACCAGAAGTTCGGGCTGATGGCGATGGATGCGCAGGCGGTGAAGTCCGGCTGGATGTGCTGCCAGGAGGACAAGGTCTGGGTGCACAGCGCGGGCGTCGTCGACCCCGACCGCCGCTACGTCGTCGCCCTGCTCAGCGCCCAGCCCAGCTCGGTCGGCTACGGCAAGGCCGTCAACGACATCACCGAAGTCTCCCGGACCGCGGTCACCCGGCTTCCCTGACCGGTGCCCGATGCGTGATCAGCCCGACGGCCAGCAGCAGCGCCATCAGCACGCCGAGCAGCAGCACCGTCGAGGAGACGCCGAGGGTGTGCGCCAGCAGCGCGGTGCCCAGCAGCAGCACCGAACCGATCACCGAGATCAGCGTCGAATGCCCGCCCGCGTCGGTGAACCTGGTGTGCAGCAGCCCGGTCAGCAGCAGGTACACCGCCAGCGGCACGGCCACGGTCAGCGCGGCGGAGACCTCGCCGATGTGCGCCTTGTGCGCGTCGGCGTCGATGGCCACCTCCAGGCCGGCACCGACCGCCGCGACCGCGGCGAACACGAAGATGTGGCTGTACCCCCAGGTCAGGGAGCTGCGGAGGTTCTCGCGGAGGTGCTGGACGGGGGAGTGCTTGAAGTAGAACCACCACATCACGAAGATCATGAGCAGGCCGCCGACACCGATCTCCAGCAATCCGGCCGACCACCCGCCGTCGGCGACGTCCTCCTGCATCGCGGCGGTCACCGCCAGCACGACCTCGCCGAGCACGATGATGGTGAACAGGCCGTAGCGCTCGGCGATGTGGTGGGGGTGCCACGTGGTCGGCGCGTGGCGCTCGGCGAAGGCGGGCACCGCCAGCTCCGCCGCGACCAGCAGCAGGAAACCGATCTCGCTGTAGGGGTGCGGCAGCAGCAGGCGCAGCAGCCAACCGACCTGCACCACCGCGATGCCACCGGCGTAGCGCAGCGAGCAGGACCGCCCCTCGGGGTGCTCGGCGGCGGCGCGCAACCACTGCGCGATCATCGCCACCCGCATCACCACGTAGCCGAGGGTGACGATCAGGAAGTCGTAGTCGTGGAACGCTGCGGGCACCCCGGCGGCCAGCACCAGGACGCCGCCCATCTGCAGCAGCGTCAGCAGCCGGTAGGGCGCGTCGTCGGTGTCGTAGGCCGAGGCGAACCAGGTGAAGTTCATCCACGCCCACCAGATGGCGAAGAAGACCATCATGTAGCCGGTCGAAACGGGTGCGAAGTGCCCTTCGCTGAGCCCGTGGTGCAGCTGAACGGCGGCCTGGCCGACGGCGGCCACGAAGCACAGGTCGAACAGCAGCTCGAGCGGTGTCGCCGCGCGGTGCTCCTCTTCGGGATCGCGCGAGACCATCCGACGTCGCAGCGGCGGCATCTGCTTGCTCATGGTGGCGGATTATTGCAGTCGGTCGCGCAGGCCCCGTTAGCGCTGCTCGTGGCGTTGCACGACCGAAATGATCGTCCACTGTGCATGACCGGAGCGCATGCGCCCGGACACGCTCAGTGCGGTAGCCTCGACATCGCACAGGGGGTCAGGGTCGGACAGTCGGGGGACGACCGGGAGCCGGGTTCGCACGCGGACCCGGCTCTCTGCGCGTTCAGGTGTGCCCTCGCGCACTGTTGATCGGTGCCGTTCGGCGGTTTTTGGCATGATCCGAGCCGAATAGCGTCGCGTAGCGGCAGTGCGGCCGGGAGCGGAAGGGAACTGTGTGGTGACCAAGATCGAACGCCTGGGAGTCGTCGGTGGCGGGCAGATGGGCGGGGGCATCGCCGAGGTCGGCGCCCGCGCGGGCCTGGACGTGATCGTTCGCGAGATCGACGACGACGCGGCTCGGGCGGCTCGCTCTCGGCTGTGGAAGTCGCTCAACCGCGCGGTCCAGAAGGGCAAGCTGACCGAGGCCGAGCGCGACGCGACCCAGGAGCGCCTGCACTTCACCACCACCCTCACCGACCTCGACGACCGCGACATGGTGATCGAGGCGATCGCCGAGGACGAGGGCCTCAAGCTCAAGCTGTTCGAGGAGCTCGACGAGCTGCTCACCGACCCGGAGGCGATCCTGGCCTCCAACACCTCGTCCATCCCGATCGCCAAGCTCGCCGGCGCCACCAAGCGTCCCGACAAGGTCATCGGCGTGCACTTCTTCAACCCGGTTCCGGTGCTCAACCTGGTCGAGCTGGTTCCGTCGCTGCTCACCAGCGAGGACACCGTCGAGCGCGCCCGCGGTTTCGCCACCGAGCAGCTGGGCAAGGAGACCATCCGCGCCGAGGACCGCTCCGGGTTCATCGTCAACGCGCTGCTGGTGCCCTACCTGCTCTCGGCGATCCGCATGTTCGAGGCCGGGCACGCCAGCGCCGAGGACATCGACAACGGCATGGTGCAGGGCTGCGCCCACCCGATGGGTCCGCTGCTGCTGGCGGACATGGTCGGCCTGGACACCGTCAAGGCCATCGCCGACTCGATGTACCAGGAGTACGCCGAGCCCACCTACGCCGCTCCGCCGCTGCTCAAGCGCATGGTCGACGCGGGAATCAAGGGCAAGAAGACCGGCAAGGGCTTCTACACGTACGAATGACCGCTGTGGTCAACCTGCTTCGCGGTGCAGGTTGACTTCCACATCCGGAACAGCGGCTACCGCCGGAACTTCTCCTCGCCGATGGTGCCGCGCAGGGCGTCGACCGCGTGGTCGCGGTGCTCGGCGAGCAGGTGGACGAGGTCATCGGCGCGGCGGTTCTCCGCCGCGCCGATGATGGCCTCGTGCTCGCGACGGACGCGGGCCCGGTTGGTTCCGGAGTTGTAGTAGACGGCGCGGTAGGCGTCGGTGGCGTCCCAGAGCGTGCGCACCACGCGCAGCAGCCGCGGCATCCCGGAAGGTTCCAGCAGCGCGAAGTGGAAGCGGCGGTTGGCCGCGATCATCGCCACCAGATCGCCGTCCTCGGCCGCCCTCTCCACGTCCTGGCCCGCGTCGGTGATGCGCGTCAGATCGGCGTCGGTGAGCCGTTCGGTGGCCACCCTCGCCGCCTCGGATTCCAGCAGCTCCCGCATCCGGTAGACCTCCAGCAGGTCCGCCAGCGACAGCTCGGCCACCGAGTAGCCCCGGTGCGGCTGGTAGACGACCTGCCCTTCGGCTTCGAGCGTTTTCAACGCCTCGCGCAGCGGCACGCGGCTGACGCCCAGGCCTGCCGCGATCGTGTCCTGGCGGATCGGCTGGCCCGGCGAGAGCTCTCCCGACACGATGGATCTGCGCAGCTCATCGAGGACGAATGCCTGCGTGGTCGGCGGTCTGCGCATCGGAGTCTCCTGCGTCGGGTGCGGACACGCGGGCGCTCGGAACGGCTTGACCGCGCATCGATCAACTGTATATTGGATCCAAATTTCCGGACGCGCAAGAACGTCGTTGCGCGCGCCGTCGGAAGGGTGGGGTCATGGAAGCGCTGCCGTTGGACGGCGTCGTCGTCGCGGACTTCAGCCGGGTGCTGGCCGGCCCGTACGCCACGATGCTGCTGGCCGACCTCGGAGCCACCGTGATCAAGGTGGAGCGCCCCGGCACGGGGGACGACACGCGGTCCTGGGGGCCGCCTTGGACCGAGAACAGCTCCTCCTACTTCGAATCGGTCAACCGCGGCAAGCGCAGCGTGCGACTCGACCTCGCCCAGGACGAGGGTCGGGCCGCCGCACGCGAGCTGGTCCGGCGGGCCGACGTGCTGGTCGAGAACTTCAAAGTGGGTTCGCTGGCGCAGTACGGCCTGGACTTCGAGTCCGCGCACGAGCTCAACCCGGGGCTGATCTACACCTCGATCTCCGGCTTCGGCTCCCAGGAGGGCGCCGAGCTGCCCGGCTACGACTTCGTGGTGCAGGCGCTGGGCGGCCTGATGAGCATCACCGGTGAGTCCGACCGGCCCCCGGTGAAGGTCGGAGTCGCCGTGGTCGACGTGCTCACCGGCAAGGACGCCGCGCTGGGCATCATGGCCGCGCTGCGCCACCGGGAGAGGACCGGCCGGGGCCAGCACGTCGAGGTCAACCTGATGTCCAGCCTCCTGGGTTCGCTGGCCAACCAGATGTCGAGCCTGCTGACCACCGGCATCGCGCCGCAGCGGATGGGCAACCAGCACCCGAGCATCGCCCCCTACGAGACGCTGCGCTGCGAGGACGCCTTCCTCGCCGTGGCGGTCGGCAACGACGCGCAGTTCCGCAAGCTCAGCGAGGCGCTGGGCATGGTGTCCTTGGCCGACGACCCGAAGTTCGCCACCAACGCCCAGCGGGTCGCCCATCGCGAGGAGATGGTGAGCAGGCTGGAGAACGTGCTGGGCGCGCGCCCGGCCGCCGACTGGCAGCAGCGGCTGCAGGGCGTGGGCATCGCGTGCGGGCAGGTCAACGACCTGTCCGGGGCGGTGCACTACGCCGAGTCGCTGGGATTGCGGCCGATGGTCGATCCAGGCGGAGGCGCCGCGATGCAGGTGCGGATGCCCATCGACTTCTCCGGGCACGGCAGCGCCGAGGCGACCGCGCCACCGCTGCTCGGTGAGCACGACAAGGAGGTCCTCGCGTGGTTGGAGGGCCCCGAACAACAGCTTCCCCCGATCTCGTCCAGGAGGGACCCGCAATGAGCGCCGGTGGAAACCGCCCCAAGTTCGACCCGCACGACCCGTTGGGCATCGACGCCGAATTCACCCCGGAACAGCTGGCGATCCGCGACAGCGTGCGCGCCCTGTGCCGCGACCACGTGCAGCCGCACGTCGCCGAGTGGTACGAGAACGGCGAGTTCCCGCAGGCCCGTGAACTGGCCAGGGAGCTGGGCAAGCTCGGCGTGCTGGGCATGCACCTGGAGGGCTACGGCTGCGCCGGTCTGTCCGCTGTGGACTACGGGATCGCCTGCGAGGAGCTGGAGGCCTGCGACTCCGGACTGCGCTCGCTGGTGTCGGTGCAGGGATCGCTGGCGATGTACGCGATCTGGCGCTGGGGCTCGGAGGAGCACAAGCAGCGCTGGCTTCCGCTGATGGCGGCCGGCGAGGCGATCGGGTGCTTCGGCCTGACCGAGCCCGACCACGGCTCGGACCCGTCGTCGATGCGCACCGCCGCTCGCCGCGACGGGTCCGACTGGGTGCTCAACGGCCGCAAGATGTGGATCACCAACGGCAGCATCGCCTCGGTGGCGGTCGTGTGGGCGCAGACCGACGAGGGCGTGCGCGGCTTCGTGGTGCCCACCGACACGCCGGGATTCTCGGCTCCGGAGATCAAGCGCAAGCTCTCGCTGCGCGCGTCGGTGACCGCCGAGCTGGTGCTCGACGACGTCCGGCTGCCGGCCGATGCCGTGCTGCCCGAGGTCACCGGCCTGCGCGGCCCGCTGTCCTGCCTCAACGAGGCCCGCTTCGGCATCGTGTGGGGTTCGGTGGGTGCCGGGCGCAGCTGCCTGGAAGCGGCTCTGGACTACGCCACGAGCAGGGAGCAGTTCGGACGCCCGATCGGCGGTTTTCAGCTCACCCAGTCCAAGCTGGCGGACATGGCCGTGCGGGTGCAGAACGGCAGGCTGCTGGCGCTGCACCTGGGCAAGCGCAAGGACGCCGGGCAGTTGAGTCCGCAGCAGGTCAGCTTCGGCAAGCTGGACAACGTCCGGGGCGCGCTGGAGGTCGCCCGCACCGCGCGGACGATCCTGGGTGCCAACGGGATCTCGCTGGAGTACCCGGTGATCCGGCACATGACGAATCTGGAGTCGGTGCTGACCTACGAGGGCACCAGCGAGATGCACGCGCTGACCATCGGCCAGGCGCTGACCGGGATCCCGGCCTTCCGGGGATGACGGTTTCGTCACCTTAGCCTTGCTAAGGATCGTTCGGCGCCGGAGGCTGGCAGGACCTGGGACGAAAGGGTCTTGATGTCAGCCGTGGCGGTCGAACAGCGCAGCGTCGGAATACCGCGAGTGCTCTCGTCGGTGGCCGCGGTGGTGACCGTCGGGGTGTTCCCGGTGTTCCTGGTCGGCGGGCTGGGCGTGCAGTTGCAGCAGGACCTGCGCTTCGGCGCGGCGCTGCTGGGCGTGGGCGCGGCCGGGTTCTTCGGCGTGGCGTCGGTGTCCTCGCGCGGCATGGGCTGGGTGGTCGAGCGCATCGGCGCCCGGCTCGGCATGCGCATCGGCGTCCTCGGCAGCTCGCTGTGCCTGTTCGGCCTGTCGGCCGCGCCGAACGCGGTCTGGCTGATGGGACTGCTGTGGCTGGCGGGGCTGCCCAACTCGCTGGCGCAACCGGCTTCGAACCTGCTGATCGCACAAGGCATTCCGGCGCACCACCGGGGCATGGGATTCGGCGTGAAGCAGTCGTCGATCCCGGCCGCCACGCTCTTGGCGGGCGTGGCGGTGCCCGCCATCGCGCTCACCGTCGGCTGGCGCTGGGTGTTCCTGATCGGCGGCGTGATCGGACTGGTCGCGGCCGTGTCGGTGCCGAAGCTGCCGCAGGCCGAACGGTCCCAGGCCACCCGCCCGGGTTCGGCCGGCACCGACGGGAAGTTCACGGCGCTGCTGCTGATCGCGATCGCCGGCGGCTTGGCTTCGGCGGCGGCCAACGCGCTGGGAGCCTTCGTCACCACCACCGCCGTCGAGGTGGGCTTCAGCCCGTGGGCCGCCGGGCTGGTGCTGTCGCTGGGCTCGGCCGTGGGGCTGACGATCCGGCTGGCCGCCGGTGTGACCGCCGACCGGAAGAACCCCAACCTGATCCGCGTCATCACGGTGATGCTGCTGATCGGTTCGCTGGGTTTCGGCCTGATGGCGGTGGATTCGCCACCGGTGTTCCTCATCGGCGTGGCCATCGGTTTCGGCGCGGGCTGGGCGTGGCCGGGTCTGCTGAACTTCGCCGTCGCCAAGATCGCCCCGGACCGGGTGGCCAGCGCGACCTCCTTCACCCAGACCGGCATCTACTTCGGCGGCAGCCTCGGCCCGCTCCTGTTCGGACTCCTCGCCGAGCACGCAGGCCTCACCGGCGCTTGGATCGCCGCGGGGGCCTGCGCCATCACCGCCGCGATCCTGCTGATGTTCGTCCGGCGCTGACCGGGCCCGTCACTTGCGCGCGAGGCCGCCGAACATCAGGCGGTACGGGGTCGGGGTCCGCGTGCCCGGGTCCGGACGCCAGTCGCTCAGGTAGGTCGCGCCGGGAGGGACCGGAGTGAAGTCACCGAAGAAGGACTCGATGCGGTCGGCGTCGCGCGGGAAGAGCGGGTCCGAGGTCTCCGCGTAGTGCTCGGTGAGCGTGCGGGTCGCGGCCGGGTCATGGCTGCCGGTGACGTGCGAGACCAGCAGGTGGCTTCCGGGGGCGAGCCGGGCCCGGTACTCGGCCACCAGGTCGTCCGGGTCATCGGAGTCCGGGAGGAAGTGCAGCACCGAGGACATCAGCAGGCCGACCGGCTCGTCCACGTTCAGCAGCGCTCGGACCTCGTCGGACTCCAGCACCGACCGAGGATCGCGCATGTCGGCGTGGGTGATGGCGGCGTTGATCTCGGCGGCGAGCAGCGGCTTGCTGTGCGCGACCGTCAGCGGCTCGTTGTCCACGTAGACGACCCGGAAGTGGCGGGTGCGCCGACGCGCCACCTCGTGCACGTGACCGATGGTGGGGATGCCCGAGCCCAGGTCGAGGAACTGCCGGACACCGTGCGCGAGCAGGTATTCCACCGCTCGGCGCAGGAACGCGCGGGTCTCCTGGTAGGTGCCGGTGATGCCGGGCAGGGCAGTGCCGATGCGCTCCACCATGGCGCGTTCGACTCCGAAGTTGTGGCAGCCCCCGAGGAACGCGTCGTACATCCTGGCGGCAGCGGGACGCCCGATGTCCATCTCCCGGACAGCCGCATTGCGCGTGTCGACCATGCTCGTCCTCTCCCTCTCCACTGAAATCGTACAGTAGTCGGCACGTAACCCTTCGTGTTCAACATCGATCGGGCATGCGGATCGGCGTGCCCTTGTGATGGTCGGTCGTGCATATGACGATGTGGCTGCTGCGCCATTCACAGCGAATCCCGACAACGCGGTCCCAGGAGGTAGTCGTGTCCGACGTGCAGGCGGTGGTCTCGGCCGGCAAGGGCAGGCCGGTCGAGGTGGTGACGATCAAGGTGCCGGACCCGGGGCCTGGCGAGGCGGTTGTTCGCGTCCAGGCGTGCGGGGTCTGTCACACCGACCTGCACTACCGCGAGGGCGGCATCAGCGACGACTACCCGTTCCTGCTCGGCCACGAAGCCGCCGGTGTCGTGGAGCAGGTCGGCGAGGGCGTCACCGACGTCGAGCCCGGTGACTTCGTGGTGCTCAACTGGCGCGCGGTGTGCGGGGTCTGCCGGGCCTGCAAGCGCGGTCGTCCGCAGTACTGCTTCGACACCCACAACGCCTCCCAGCCGATGACGCTGACCGACGGCACGCCGCTGTCCCCGGCGTTGGGGATCGGCGCTTTCGCGGAGAAGACGCTGGTGCACGCCGGTCAGTGCACGAAGGTCGATCCCGCGGCGCGGGCCGCGGTGGCCGGACTGCTGGGATGCGGTGTGATGGCGGGCATCGGCGCGGCGGTCAACACCGGCCAGGCCGGACCGGGCGACAGCGTGGCCGTCATCGGTTGCGGCGGTGTCGGCGACGGTGCCGTGGCCGGAGCCGCGATGGCCGGTGCGCGGCGCATCATCGCCGTGGACACCGACCCCAAGAAGCTGAGCTGGGCCGAGGGCTTCGGCGCCACGCACACGATCAACGCCGCCGAGCAGGACAGCGTCGAGGCGATCCGCGAGCTCACCGGCGGTTTCGGCGCCGACGTGGTGATCGACGCGGTCGGCAGGGTCGAGACGTTCAAGCAGGCCTTCTACGCGCGCGACCTGGCCGGAACCGTGGTCCTGGTGGGCGTTCCGACGCCTGACATGACGCTGGACCTGCCGCTGCTGGACGTCTTCGGCCGGGGCGGCGCGATCAAGTCCTCCTGGTACGGCGACTGCCTGCCCGAACGCGACTTCCCGATGCTCATCGAGCTGTACCAGCAGGGCAGGTTGCCGCTGGAGAAGTTCGTGACCGAGGAGATCGCCCTCGGCGATGTCGAGCAGGCATTCGACAAGATGCACCGCGGAGAAGTCCTCCGCTCCGTGGTGACCTTCTGAGAGCCCCGCCGCTCGAAACCCCGAACCCCGAAGCCTGGTGGTGAAAATGACCTTGCGAATGGACCACGCGGTCACGTCCGGAACCTTCTCGCTGGACGGCCAGACGTTCGAAGTGGACAACAACGCCTGGGTCGTCGGTGACGACTCCGAGTGCGTGGTGCTGGACGCGCCGCACGACGTGGGCGCGATCCAGAAGCTGATCGGTGCTCGGAAGGTGCGCGCCGTGCTGTGCACGCACGCTCACGACGACCACGTGCGCCGGGCGCCGGAACTGGCCGACGCGGTCGGCGCCCCGATCCACTTGCACCCGGACGACCTGGTGCTGTGGAACATGACCCACCCCGACCGCGAGCCCGACCGGCAGCTGGCCGACGGCGAGGTGATCGAGGTCGGCGGCGGTGAGCTGCACGTGCTGCACACGCCGGGCCACGCGCCAGGAGCGGTGTGCTTCTACGCGCCTGCCGAAGGCGTGGTGTTCACCGGGGACACGTTGTTCGCCGGTGGGCCGGGTGCGACCGGGCGCTCCTACTCGGACTTCGGCGTGATCACCGCTTCGATCCGGGACCGGTTGCTGCCGCTGCCGCCGGAGACCCAGGTCCACCCTGGACACGGAGAGTCGACGACCATCGGCGATGTTCGTCCGCAATTCGACGAATGGGTGGCGCGCGGCCACTGATCAGTCCTCGGTTCGACACGGAGCGTTCTACACTCCCACTTTCGACGGATGAGGTGGGGTCGAACGGCGGGCAAGATCTTGGGCCCGTCGTTCGGCGTGCCGGTGCGACGGGAGCGGCGTGCCGCGGATGCCGGAACCCCCGACTCCGGTGTTCGCGGCGCGTGGTGCCGCCGGGGCCGGACTCGGCTCCGTGAGCCCCGTTGCAGACAGGCAGGTGCGATGGATCAGGTCGTCGGCAGGCTGGTGTTGTCCCGTTCGAAGTCGGGGTTCTGGCATTGGGCGCTGACCCATCGCGTGACGCTCGGCGACGTCGCGTTCGTGCTCGCCGCGTCGGTGCTCTACGCCTTCGACGCCGCGCTGGCCGACCACCCGCCGTGGATGCCGTGGTGGGTGCCGATGGCCATCGGCGGCCCCGCCGGTCTGCTGCTGCCGCTGCGCCGCCGGGCTCCGTGGGCGGTGCTGTTCGTGCTGGTCGCGACGGCGTCCGGGCTGAGCGCCTTCCAGCTGAGCATCGGTGCGCTGAACCTGGTGATCCAGGTCGCGCTGTACTCGGTCTGCGTGCGCAGCACGCCGTCGATGATGGTGGCCGCCGCAGGGCTGGCGATGTTCTACCCGGTCGTCGATGCGATCGCCTACGAGATGAGCCCGCTGATGGGCGCGCTGCGGGTCATCGGGGCCGTGGTGAACCTGGTGATCGTCGTCGGCCTGGCCTACGCGGTGCAGATCGGTCGCAGGCGCGCTGATCAGCTCGAACGCACGCTGGCGCTGCTCGACGAGGCTCGTGATCAGCTGGCCGCCGACGCCGCCTCGATCGAACGCGCGCGAATAGCGCGGGAGTTCCACGACATCGTCTCGCACAACCTGTCGGTGGTGGCGCTGCGCGCGGGCGTGGCGCGGGCGGTGATCGACCGCGATCCCGACCACGCCAGGCAGACGCTCCAGGAGCTGGAGAGCAGCTCGCGGGGAGCGCTGGGGGAGATGCGGGACATGCTCAGCGCGCTCCGCGAGCGCGACGTCACCGGCAAGGAAACCGTCGACTGGCAGCCCACGCCCACCTTGGACGGCCTCGACGCCCTGGTGGACTCGGTCCGCGGCGGGCAGGTGACCTGGAAGCTCGACCGGCGCGGTCCGGTCCGCGAGCTCGGGCAGGCCGTGGAGATGACGGCGTACCGCATCGCCCAGGAGGCGATGACCAACGTGCTCAAGCACGCCGGAGCCGGCCGAGCGCGGGTGCTGGTGGAGTACGCCCCCACCACGGTGCGCATCGAAGTCACCAACGAGCTCAGCGCGCTGGACGACCAGAAGCAGCGGGCTGCGCACCAACAGTCGGGTCACGGATTGATCGGCCTGCGGGAACGCGTTGCGCTGCTGGGTGGAACTTTGACAGCCCATCCCGTCATGAACGGTTTTCGCCTTGAGGCCGTGTTACCGTGCCCGGAAAATTCGGACCTGGCCTGAGCCGAAATGTCAGGCCGCCAGGACCTAGGAGGCTCGGTGGGAACTGCGGAGACGACCGTCCTGGTTGCCGATGACCAAGCGATGATCCGCGCGGGGCTGGTCGCGCTGCTGTCCAACGAGCCGGGACTGCGCGTTCTGGCCGAGGCTTCCGACGGTGACTCGGCGGTGGCCGCGGTGCGCCGGAGACGTCCGGACGTGGTGCTGCTGGACGTGCGGATGCCGGGAAAGGACGGCATCGCGGCAGCCCAGGAGATCCTCGCGGAGACCGATGGCGCGACATCGGTGATCATGCTGACCGTGCACGACCTCGACGAGTACGTCTACGGCGCGCTGCGCGCCGGGGCCAGCGGATTCCTGCTCAAGGACGCCAGTCCCGAGGAGCTCGTCAAGGCCGTGCACACGGTCGCGGCGGGAGAGGCGCTGCTGGCGCCCCGGGTGACCAAGCGGCTGCTCCAGCGCTTCGCCGCGCTGGGCGTGCGTGACGCCCGCAGCGAGCTGTCCGTGCTCACCGAGCGCGAGGTGGACGTGCTGCTGGAGGTCGCGCGCGGCGGCTCCAACGCCGAGATCGCCCGCAACCTCGGCCTGGCCGAGCTGACCGTGAAATCGCACCTGTACCACGTGATGCAGAAGCTGCAGATCTCCTCGCGGACGCAGCTGGTGATCCTCGCCTACGAGACGGGCCTGGTCTGCCCGGGGCAGGACAACGCCCGCCCGCCGCGCCAGGTCTCGGCCTGACGCCCTGCCGAACCCGTGCGGCGTGACGTGTCTAATGGGGTCATGCACGGCTCGGAACAGCACGAACTCAAGGTCGGACTCGTCGGCTACGGCTCAGGTGGAGCGATCTTCCACGCGCCGTTGATCGCCGCCAACCCGCGGCTGCGGCTCGACGCCGTCGTCACCTCCAACTCGGAGCGGCAGGCGCAGGTGCGCGCCGACCACCCGGGCACCGAGCCGGTGGCCGGCATGGACGCGCTGTTCGCCCGCGAGCCCGACCTTGTGGTCATCACGACCCCCAACCGCACGCACGTCGAGCTTGCCAAGGCCGCGCTGGACGCCGGTGTCCCGGTGGTGGTGGACAAGCCCTTCACGCCGACCGCGCAGGAGGGGCGCGAGCTCATCGAGCACGCCCGCGACCGGGGATTGCTGCTCACGGTGTTCCAGAACCGCCGCTGGGACAGCGACATCCGCACCGTGCGCAAGGTGCTGGCCGGCGGCGAGCTGGGACGGGTGCACCGCTTCGAGTCCCGCTTCGACCGCTGGGCGCCGCAGCCGAAGCGCACCTGGCGCGACTCCGGTGGCGCCGAGGACGTCGCGGGTCTGCTCTACGACCTGGGCAGTCATCTCATCGACCAGTCGTTGCAGCTGTTCGGCCCGGTCACCTCGGTCTACGCCGAGATCGACCGCCGCAGGCCGGGCGTGCGCGCCGACGACGATTCGTTCGTCTCGCTGACCCACGCCAACGGCGTCCGCTCGCACCTGTGGATGAGCAAGCTCGCGGCGGTCTCCGGCCCGCGCCTGCGCGTGCTCGGCGACCAGGGCACGTTCACCAAGCACGGCACCGACCCGCAGGAAGCCGACCTCCGCGCGGGCAAGCGGCCCGTGGACGAGACCTGGGGCCGCGAGCCCGAGGACATCTGGGGCGAGCTCGGCAACGGCGAGACCGCGCGGAAGGTCCCGAGCGAACCCGGCGCCTACCAGGCCTTCTACGACGAGGTCGTCGAAGCCCTCACGGTCCACGGCCCGGCCCCGGTGGACCCCGCCGACGCGGTCACGGCCCTGGACATCATCGCCGCGGCCCAGCGCTCTGCGGAGAACCAGACGGTCGAACGCATCCTCTGACGTGCACCACCCCGGCGTTGCGCGGCCTCCGCGTGACGCCGACGGCGGTGTCCCAGGGTGGTTTTGGTCCGAAACCGACCCGTGATCGAGTCCGTTTTGCCCGCTCGGTTCGGACCAAAACCGCCAGTGCCCAACGTTCCCCGATGCCCCTGCCCCTCCGCTGCGCAGGTCTGACGACCTGGCGCCGTTGCGCCGAGTTGCGCCTGCGCTGTGGGGCACCAGGCTGTGTGAGTGGTCGACGTTCGGGGGTCGGGGATGAGCAGTGATGCGCAGGTGTCCGAGGCGGGGTGGACGATGACCCCAGCGGTGAGCGAGCACCTGGAGCCGCAGGAGCTGGACGGGCTGCAGCTGTGGTGGCGCGCGGCCAACTTCCTGTCGGCGGGCCAGATCTACCTGATGGACAACCCGCTGCTGCGCGAGCCGCTGCGCCCCGAGCACATCAAGCCGCGGCTGCTCGGGCACTGGGGGACCACGCCCGGCCTGAACTTCATCTACGCGCACCTCAACCGGGTCATCCGGATGCGCGACCTCGCCATGATGTACGTGATCGGGCCAGGTCACGGCGGTCCGGGCCTGGTGTCGGCGGCCTGGCTGGAAGGCACCTACAGCGAGATCTACCCGGATGTCGCCCAGGACAACGACGGCCTGAAGCGGCTGGTCACCCAGTTCTCGTTCCCCGGTGGGATCCCCAGCCACGTGGCGCCCGAGACGCCGGGGTCGATCCACGAGGGCGGCGAGCTCGGCTACGCGCTCTCGCACGCGTTCGGGGCGGTGTTCGACAACCCCGACCTGATCGTTCCCTGCGTCATCGGCGACGGCGAGGCCGAGACGGGTCCGCTGGCGACCAGCTGGCACTCCAACAAGTTCCTCAACCCGGCCACCGACGGCGCGGTGCTGCCGATCCTGCACCTCAACGGCTACAAGATCGCCAGCCCGGCGGTCCTGGCCCGCATCCCCGACGACGAACTGCTCGGCATGCTGCGCGGTTTCGGCTACGAGCCCTACCTCGTCGCCGGGGACGAACCGGCGCCCATGCACCACCTGTTCGCCGCGACGCTGGACCGCTGCCTCGACGAGATCTCCGCGATCCAACGCCGGTCGCGGCGGGAAGGCGTCCAGCAGCGACCCCGGTGGCCGATGATCGTGCTGCGCACCCCGAAGGGCTGGACCGGGCCCGACACCGTCGACGGCAAGTACGTGGCAGGCACCTGGCGCGCGCACCAGGTGCCGATCTCCGATCCGCGGCGCAACCCCGAGCACCTGTGGCAGCTGGAGTCGTGGTTGCGCAGCTACGAGCCCGGGGAACTGTTCGAGTCCTCGGGAGCTCCGGTGCGCAAGATCCGCGAGCACAACCCGACCGGCGATCGCCGGATGAGCGCCAGCCCGCACGCCAACGGCGGGCACCTGCTGCGCGCTCTGCGGCTGCCGGAGTTCCGCGACTACGGGGTCGAGGTGGAGCAGCCGGGCGCGAGCTCCGGTGAGGCGACCCGCGTCCTGGGCCGGTTCCTCCGGGACGTGATGCGGCTGAACGAGAACGAGCGGAACTTCCGGGTCTTCTCGCCGGACGAGAACAACTCCAACCGGCTGGCCGCGATCCTGGCGGCGACCGCGCGCACCTGGGCCGCCGAGACCCTGCCCGGCGACGATTCGCTGGCGCGCGACGGCAGATTGATGGAGGTGCTCTCCGAGCACACCTGCCAGGGCTGGCTGGAGGGCTACCTGCTCACCGGCAGGCACGGGTTCTTCTCCTGCTACGAGGCTTTCGCGCACATCGTGGACTCGATGGTCAACCAGCACGCCAAGTGGCTGAAGGTCACCGGGCGGCTGGCCTGGCGGCAGCCGATCGCCTCGCTGAACTACCTGCTGACCTCCCACGTGTGGCGGCAGGACCACAACGGCTTCTCCCACCAGGACCCGGGGTTCATCGACCACGTGGTGAACAAGAAGGCCGAGGTGGTGCGGGTCTACCTGCCGCCGGACACCAACACGTTGTTGTCGGTGGTCGACCACTGCCTGCGCAGCCGCGACTACATCAACGTCGTGGTGGCCGGGAAGCAGCCCGCGCCGCAGTACCTGGACATGGAGTCGGCGGTGGTGCACTGCACCAAGGGGATCGGCATCTGGGACTGGGCCTCCAGCGACGAAGACGGCGATCCCGACGTGGTGATGGGCTGCGCGGGCGACGTGCCCACGATGGAGACCCTGGCCGCGGTGGACCTGCTGCTGCGCGAGTTCCCGGACCTGCGGATCCGGGTGGTCAACGTGGTGGACCTGATGCGGCTGCAGGGCGAGCGGGAGCACCCGCACGGGCTGTCCGACGCCGAGTTCGACAGCCTGTTCACCCGGGACCGCCCGGTGATCTTCAACTTCCACGGCTACCCGTGGCTGATCCACCGGCTGACCTACCGCCGGAGCAACCACGAGAACCTGCACGTGCGCGGGTACAAGGAGGAGGGCACCACCACCACGCCGTTCGACATGTGCGTGCTCAACCAGATCGACCGGTTCAACCTGGCCATCGACGTCATCGACCGGGTTCCCCGGCTCGGGCCGCGCGCCGCCTACGCGCGGGAGGCGTTGAAGACCAAGCTGATCGAGCACCGGCACTACGTGTCCACGCACGGCGAGGACATGCCGGAGATCCGGGAGTGGTCTTGGCCGGGCCGGTGAGGGTGCTGACGGTCAACGCCGGCTCCAGCAGCCTCAAGCTCGCCCTGCTCGACGGCGACGAGCTGGTCGACGACCGGCACGTGGAGCGCTGGGGCGGCGAACCGGAGCCGATCGAGGAATTCCTCGACGAGCACGGCGCCGAGGTCATCGGGCACCGGGTGGTGCACGGGGGCGATCGCATCACCGAAGCCACGCTCGTCGACGACGAGGTGCAGGCCTACCTGGAATCGCTCACCGACCTCGCGCCGCTGCACCAGCCGCGCGCGATCGATGGGATCCGGGTGGCGCGGCGGATCGCGCCGCGGGTGCCGTCGGTGGTGTGCGTGGACACCGCCTTCCACGCGAGACTCCCGGCCGCCGCCGCGACCTACGCGCTGCCGCGCGAGTGGAACGAGCGGTATTCCCTGCGCCGCTACGGTTTTCACGGGCTGTCGCACGCCTACGCGGTGCGGCGCGGGGCGGAGCTGACCGGTCTGGATCCCGTGCGCGGGAAGGTGCTGAGCTGCCACCTCGGGGCCGGGGCGTCGATGGCTGCGGTGCTCAACGGCCGTTGCGTGGACACCACGATGGGATTCACCCCGGAGGAGGGGCTGGTGATGAACACCAGGAGCGGCAGCGTCGATCCCGGTCTCATCGGCTGGCTCATCGAATCCCGGAGTATCGCGCCGAAAGAGGTCTTCGAGACCCTGGCGCGGAGGTCCGGAGTCGCGGGTCTGGCGGGCGGGAGCGGCGACCTCCGCGACGTGCTGGACGCCCGGGAGAACGGGGACCACGATGCCGCAACGGCTTTCGACGTCTACCGGCACAGCCTGGTGCGGCACGCCGGAGCGATGCTGGCGGTGCTCGGCGGGCTGGACCTCCTGGTGTTCACCGGCGGGATCGGCGAGCACCAGCCGCCGGTGCGCGCGGCGGTGGGCTCGGCGCTGGTCTTCGCCGGGGCGGCCATCGATCCGGCGCACAACATCCACGCGACGGAGGGCGAGATCAGCGCGGCCGGTGCCGCGGCCCGCAGCGTCGTGGTGCGCGCGCGGGAGGACTTGGAGATCGCGCGGCAATCGCGCGTCGCCGTGGCGGTGCACGAGTGAATTCGATCTTCACCCGTCCGTGTCTAAATTAATCCGAAAGAACATCCTCCGGTTATCGGCACGCTGTGCTGGGTCCGGTGTTTGCGCTGGAAATGCTTCTCGATTCGGCACTCTCGCGTGATTGGTGGAAACAGGCCGGTTACACGTCACGGTGTGTTTTCGCGTTGACAGGGTCAAAGGGGCGACTTACGGTCTGCCCAACCGCATCACTCGAATGGGCGATGTATCAGGGAGGTCTGGGGCCGATGAGCAGGACCGAAATTTCTCGACGGCACATGCTCCGCGCCGGTGGAGCGGCAGCACTCGCGGTGCCGGTCGCCGGTTTCCTCGGCGGGTGCAGCTTCACCCAGCCAGGCACAGGGCAACCGACCGGATCCACCTTGGACCGACTCAAGCAGCAGGGTTACGCGCGAATCGCGATCGCCAACGAGCCGCCCTACACCCAGATCAACCCCGACGGCAGCGTCACCGGAGCCGAGCCCGACGTGGTCGCCGCGGTCCTCAAGAGAATGGGCGTGCCTCGGATCGAAGGCATCGTCACCCCCTACGAGTCGATGATTCCGGGGCTCAACGCGAGCCGGTGGGACATCATCGCCGCCGGACTGTTCATGAAGCAGTCGCGGTGCGGCCAGATCCGCTACTCCGAACCGGAAATCGTGTCCACCGAATCGTTCGCGGTGCCCGCGGGCAATCCGAAGAACCTTACCGGAATCGCGGCCGTGAAGGCCGATCCCGCTCTGAAGATCGCGGTCTTGCCGGGCGGTTTCGAGGACGGTGCGCTCAAGACCGCCGGGGTCCCGGCCTCGCAGGTCGTCAACATTCCCGACGGCCGCAGCGGAATCGAAGCCGTGCAGGCGGGCCGAGCCGACGCGTTCTTCCTGCCGACCCTGTCGCTCAACGCGCTCAAGACCGAGGGCATCGAGATCACCGGTGCCATCACCGACGTGCAGCAGACCGGCTCGGGCGCCGGTTTCCGCCAGGCCGACGCCGACCTGGTCGCCGCCTACGACGAGCAGCTCAAGGCGCTCAAGGCCACGCCCGAGTTCGACCAGATCCTCGGCAAGTGGGGCTTCTCCGGGGAGGCCGCGAGATCCGTGACCCGCGAACAGCTCTGCGCCGTCCCGGGCTGAGCCGCGAATGTCGCAGATCCTGCCCTACTTCCCGCTGCTCGGCGAAGGTCTGCTGATCACCATCGCGCTCACCATCGCCGGCATGGTGCTCGCGGTGGTGGTCGCCTTCGCCGCCGGGATCGCCCGGATGTCGCCCCGCCGCTGGCTGAGCTGGCCGGCGTCGGTGTTCATCGAGGTCTTCCGCGGGACGTCGATGCTGGTGCAGCTGTTCTGGCTGTTCTTCGCACTGCCGTTCTTCGGGATCCAGCTGGTCCCGTTCGCCGCGGCGATCCTCGCGCTCGGCCTCAACGAAGGCGCCTACGGCGCGGAGATCGTGCGCGGCGCGATCACCGCCCTGCCGCGCGGTCAGCGGGAAGGCGCCGTCGCGCTGAGCCTGAGCCCCTACCAGCGGATGCGGTTCGTCATCCTGCCGCAGGCGGTTCCGGCGATGATCCCGCCCTTCGGCAACGTGATGGTCGACCTGCTCAAGAACACCTCCCTGGTGTCGCTGGTGACCGTGGCCGACCTGACCTTCACCGCCCAGATGGTCCGCAACACCACCGGCGCCACGGCGGCGGTCTTCGGGACGATCCTGGTGCTCTACTTCGTCGTCGCCTACGTCCTCTCGCTCGGCTCCTCGTGGCTGGAGCGGCGCGTCGACCCGACCCGGCCGGCGCAGGCGCAGAGCTTCTGGCAGCGCGTCCTGCCTGATCGGCGGGTGACGTCGTGATCTGGGACTGGTCGTTCGCCGCGCAGATCGTGCCCTTCCTGCTGCAAGGGCTGTGGGTCACCGTGCAGATCACGCTCGTCGGCATGGCGATCGCGCTGATCGTCGGGCTGTTCGTGGCCGTGGTGCGCTACTCCGAAGTGCCGGTGATCAGCAAGCTGTTCACCTTCTACGTGCTGTTCGTCCGGGGCACGCCGCTGCTGGTGCAGGCGTACTTCGCGTTCTTCGTGCTTCCCGGCATCGGGGTGCAGTTCTCGCCGATGATCACCGGCATCGTCGTCATCGGCCTCAACTACAGCGCCTACACCGCTGAGGTGTACCGCGCGGGTATCCAGAGCGTCGCCGTCGGGCAGTGGGAGGCGTGCACCGCGCTGAGCCTGTCGAACTGGCAGCGCTGGCGGTTCGTGGTGCTGCCGCAGGCGATCCGCGACGTCATCCCGGCGCTGGGCAACTACCTGGTGCAGATGTTCAAGGATTCCGCGATCCTGCACGCCATCACGGTGTTCGAACTGCTCGGCCACGCGACGGCCATCGGCTCCAGCAGCTACCGCTACCTGGAACCGATGACCATCGCCGCCCTGCTGTTCCTGGCGGTCAGCCTGCCCGCGGCGAGGCTGATCAAACGATTGGAGCTGCGTCTTGCCCACCCCAGATGAGGCGATGATCTCCTTCTCCGGCGTGGGGAAGTCCTTCGGGGACAACCACGTGCTGCGCGAACTCGACCTGACGGTGGCGCCGGGTGAGAAGGTGTCCATCATCGGACCGAGCGGCTCCGGCAAGACCACCATCCTGCGGCTGCTGATGACCCTGGAGAACCCCGACACCGGGTTGATCGAGGTCGACGGGCAGCCGCTGTGGGACTGCCGCGAAGGCGCCCGGCTCGATGCGAAGAAGCAGGCCGAGGTGCGGCGCACGATCGGCATGGTGTTCCAGCACTTCAACCTGTTCCCGCACATGACCGTGCTGGACAACGTGACCCTCTCGCCGGTTCAGGTGCTGGGCATGAGCCGCGACGAGGCCGGGCAGCGCGCCGTCGAACTGCTGCAGCTGGTGGGGCTCGAGAAGCACATGTCGCACAAGCCGGGGCAGCTCTCCGGCGGTCAGCAGCAGCGCGTCGCCATCGCCCGCGCCCTGGCGATGCGCCCCAAGGTGATGCTGTTCGACGAGGTCACCTCGGCGCTGGACCCGGAGCTCATCGGCGAGGTGCTGGCCGTCATCCGCGACCTCGCGCACACCACGGCCATGACGATGCTGCTGGTCACCCACGAGATGCGCTTCGCGGAGGAGATCTCCGACCGCGTCCTGATGTTCGACTCCGGCGCGGTGGTCGAATCCGGGCCCCCGTCCCAGATCCTCCAGAACCCCCAGCACGAACGAACCCAGCGCTTCCTCAAGGCCGTCCTCGAACGCAAATAACCCCTCCACACCCCGCCCCACCTCGAGACGACCAGATTTCAGTGGAACTCGGGAACCCGATTTCAGTGGAAGTCCGGAACCCGATTTCAGTGGAAGTCTGGACCTCGGTTTCAGTGGAACTCGGGGACTTGACTTCCACTGAAATCCGGAAGACCACTCGCACGGAGTAGTTCGTCGGTGGGGCTGCGGAGGCGAACCTAGCCTGGGGCGATGGCCTCGTTTCGGCAGGTGTTGAAGCGCCTCGTGCTCGGACCTCCGGTGCGCAGCGACCGGATGGGCCAGACCCTGCTGCCCAAGCGGCTCGCGCTGCCGGTCTTCGCCAGCGACCCGCTGTCCTCGGTCACTTACGCCACCCAGGAGATCCTGCTGATCCTGTCCCTGGGCGGGTTGGCGGTGCTGCACCTGGCGCCGTGGGTGGGGCTGGGAGTCGTGGTTCTGCTGGCGGTCGTGGTCGCCTCCTACCGGCAGGTGGTGCACGCCTATCCCAGCGGCGGCGGGTCCTACGAGGTCGTGGCCCGCAACCTCGGGCGGAACGCGAGCCTGGTGGTGGCCGCGGCGCTGATGGTGGACTACGTGATGACGGTGGCCGTCTCGGTCGCCGCGGGCGTCGACAACCTGGTCTCCGCGGTGCCCGCGCTGTACCCGTCGCGCGTCTGGCTGGCGGTGGGCGGGGTCGCGCTGCTGGCCGCGCTGAACCTGCGCGGTACCCGTGAATCGGGCCGCGCCTTCGCCCTGCCGACCTACCTGTTCGTCACGGCGATGGGGGCGACCGTGCTGGTCGGGCTCGTGCAGACGGCTGTCGGTCACCCGCCGGTGGCTGAGAGCGCCGGGTGGGGCATCCGGCCGGAACAGACCGACCTCACGGGCCTCGCACTGGTGTTCTTGCTGCTGCGCGCGTTCGCCTCCGGCTGCACCGCGCTGACCGGTGTCGAGGCGATCTCCAACGGGGTGCCGGCCTTCCGCCGCCCCAAGGAGCGCAACGCCGGACGCACCATGCTCATCATGGGCGGTCTGGCGATCGGGTTGTTCAGCGGTGTCACCGCCCTCGCCGTGATCGCCGGGGTGCGGGTGACTGAGAACCCGTGTGACCTGATCGGGTTCCCCGGTGACTGCCGCAGCAGCGGTCAGCGAACCGTGATCGCCCAGCTGGCTGCCGCGGTGTTCGGCGACGGCAGCGCGATGTTCTACGTGGTGCAGGCCGGGGCCGCGCTGATCCTGGTGCTGGCGGCCAACACCGCGTTCAACGGCTTCCCGATGCTCGGCTCGCTGCTCGCCCAGCGCCGCTACCTGCCGCGACAGCTGCACACTCGCGGCGATCGGCTGGCGCACTCCAACGGCATCATCGTGCTGGGCGTGATCTCGATCGCCTTGATCGCGGCTTTCGGGGGGTCGGTGACGGCGCTGATCCAGCTCTACATCGTCGGGGTGTTCGCGTCTTTCACGTTGTGCCAGATGGGCATGGTTCGGCATTGGAACCAGGAGCTGCTGCGCGGATCGGGCGACCGGGCCGCGATCCACCGAGGCAGGCTGATCAACGCGGTCGGCGCGGTGCTCACGGCCACCGTGCTGTGCGTCGTGCTGGCCACCAAGTTCACCCACGGCGCCTACCTCGTGGTGCTGGCGATTCCGCTGCTGTTCCTGCTGATGCGCGGAATCCACCGGCACTACCGGCAGGTTCGCCGCGAGCTGGAACCGGAGTCCGGTGAGCTGCCCTCGCCGAGTCGGGTGCACGCCGTCGTCCTGGTGTCCACGGTGAACAAGCCGACGCTGCGCGCGCTGGCCTTCGCCCGCGCCACCCGGCCGGACACGCTCACCGCGCTGACCGTCGAAGTCGACGAGGCCGACACGCACCTGCTGCGCAGCGAGTGGGAACGCCTCGGCGTGGACTTCCCGCTGGAAGTCGTGGAGTCACCGTACCGGGAGATCACCCGACCGATCGTGCACCGCATCAAGGAGCTGCGCCGTTCCGGACCGCGCGACCTGGTGTGCGTCTACATCCCCGATTACGTCGTCGGGCACTGGTGGGAAGGCCTGCTGCACAACCAGAGCGCCCTGCGGCTGACCTGGCGGCTGCGCTTCGAGCCCGGCGTGGCCGTCGTCAGCGTCCCCTGGCAACTCGACTCCAGTCACCGCCGCGACGTCGACCGCGAACACCACCCCCCAGGCCACGTCCGACGCGGCCTCAGCTGATGCGGTCCTCGATGGTCCGCGGCTCATCGGCCCAGAGGTGTTCCCGCTGAGCGTGCGCCGTCGGTCACCCGGTGAGCGACGCGAGGAGGCGGTAGGAGTCGAGGCGGTCGTCGGGGTCGTGGGCGGTGGTGGTCACCAGCAGCTCGTCGGCGGCCGTCTTGGCGACGAGCTCCTTCACGGCGACCGCGACCTCGTCCGGCGTGCCGTAGGTGTGGCCCTGCATGGCCCGGGTGAAGTGGGTGCGTTCCCGGTCGGTCATGTCGCGGGCGAGGACGCGGTCCGGGTCGTCCAGCGGCGGGAACTCGCCCCTGGTGCGCGACCAGGCGTTGGCCCAGGCTTCGGGCACGAGCAGGCGGCGGGCGGCTTCGGTGGTGTCGGCGACCGCGATGGAGCGGGCGACGACCACGCAGGGCTCGGCGGCGCGGCGGGAGGGGCGGAAGTTCTGCCGGTACTCGTCGATCGTGCGCAGCATCCTCTGCTCGCCGAGCGGGGAGGCGATGACCAGCGGCAGGCCGAGCTCGGCGGCGCTGGTGGCGTTGCGGGTGGCCAGCACGAACACCGGCAGGTCGAGCCCTTGGGCGGGCACCGCGTGCACGCCGGCGACTCCGCCGTCGAGGTAGGCCAGCAGCTCGGTGAGCTGCTCGGTGAAGCGGTTCGCGTCCTCGGCACCGAGCGCCTTGCGGATGCCGCCGGTGAACCCCAGCGACCGCCCCAGCCCGACGTCGATGCGGTCGCCGAACAGCGATCCCAGCACGCCGAACTGCTCGGCGACCACCAGCGGCTGGTGGTTGGGCAGCATGACGCCGCCGGTTCCGACCCTGATGCGGCTGGTGGCGGCGGCGACCGCCGAGGCCAGCACGGTCGGGGCGGCTCCGGCGACGCCGGGCACTCCGTGGTGCTCGGCGACCCAGAACCGGTGGTAGCCGAGCCGCTCGACCTCCTGCGCGAAGCGCACCGTCTCCCGCAGGGCCTCCTGGGCGCTGCCGTCGACCGGGATGTGCGAGCGGTCCAGCACTGACAGACGAGGACTCACCCCGGGTACAACGCCTTCCGGGCGCAGAGATTCCGGAAGGCGCGTGTGACCCTCAGCGGGCCTTCGGCAGCAGGATCCACAGCACGATGTAGAGGATGAACTGCGGGCCTGGCAGAACGCAGGAGATCACGAAGGCCAGCCGCACCAGGAACACGGGCAGGCCGAACCGGTGGGCGAGGCCCGCGCACACGCCGGCGATCATCTTTCCGTTGCGAGGACGCTCCAATGCCGTCATGGCTCCAGCCTGCCCGCGCGCGGACGATCTCGCCAACGCGAATCTCGCGCGCGAACTCCACCGGTGGCACGTTGAGGTTGTGGACCTGCGACGAGTGGCTCGCGAACTGCGCACCGGCGACCCGGTGGAATTCATCACCGCCCGAGACGCCGCGGCCGCGCGCGCCCGCGAGTCCGGCGACGCCGAGCTTGCCGACCGGATCAAGAAGCTGCGCAAACCCACCACGGCGGCCTGGGCGGTGAACCTGCTGGCCGACCGCGAACCGGGCGAGCTGCGCGCCCTGCACGACCTCGGCGAGCGGCTGCGCAACGCCCAGCGCGAACTGCGCGGCGACGAGCTCCGCGAACTGGCGGCCGAACGCACCCGGCTGCTCGACCGCCTCACCGGCCGAGCGGTCGAGCTGGCCGCGGAACGCGGGCACGAGCTCGCCCAAGCCGGACGCGAGCAGATCTCACAAACGCTCACGGCCGCGCTCTCCGACCCCGAGGCCGCCGCTGAGGTCCAGGAGGCGACGCTGACCAAGCCCCTGGAGTACAGCGGGTTCGGCCTCGACGACCTCGCCGTAGCAGCCATCCGCCGGCAGTCCACCGGCCAGAAACCCCGCGCGAAGCGATCCGCGAAGGACAGCGAGGACTCCGGCGAGGCGCAGCTGCTGGAACTGCGGCGCCGGTTGCGGGACACCGAGGAGCACCTCGACGCCGCGAACGAAACCCTCCAGCGCGCCGAAGCCGCGTGCCAGGAGGCGCAGGAGCGCTGCGAACGCCTCCGCGAGGAGCTGACCGACGCCGATTCCGAGCTGCGCGATCGGCGCCGCGAACTCAAAGCCGCGCGCCAGGAGCACGAGCGAGCGGTGAAGGCGAAGGATTCCGCCTCGAAGGCCCTGGGCGATCGGTGACCGGATCGAAACGTCCGGCCCACGTCCGATCAGCGCGAAAAACCCCGACCACCGCCTGAAAAGCACTCTCCGGAGCGGTGTTCGGGCAGGCTGACAGGTGGTGCCGGCGCGGTCCGTGATCGGTCGGAAACCGTCCCTGCGGGGGCCGCAGGCGACAGAAGTATTACTTTTCGGCGTGGCTGTTGTTCGGGCGCTTACCTTGGCTCTTCCTCAGGACAAGCACAACGACGAGCAAGGGTGCCGACGATGGCAGATCGCAACGAGGCGAGCCCGGTGAGCCCGGCGAAGGCGTTCCCCGACAAGTACATACCGCAGCCGCAGGTGCGCGACCTGCCGGCGCCGCCGCGCAACCAGTGGCGGCTGATCGGCCCGGGCATCGTCGCGGCGGGTGTCGGCCTGGCCACCGGTGAGTTCATCCTCTTCCCCTACATCACCTCCCAGGTCGGGCTGACCTTCGTGTGGGCAGCGCTGCTGGGCCTGGTCACGCAGTACTTCCTGAACATGGAGATCGAGCGGTACACCCTGGCCACCGGTGAGACCGCGGTGACCGGCTTCAGCCGGCTGTGGAAGCACTGGGGCCTGGTCTTCGCGATCATGGCCCTCTTCGCCAACCTGTGGCCCGCGTGGGCGACGAGTTCGGCGACGCTGATCACCTACGCGATCGGCGGGGACAAATCCCTGGTGGCGGTGGGGATCCTGCTGCTGGTGGCGCTGATCCTCACCCTGGCCCCCGCGGTCTACACCGCGCTGGAGCGCGCGGAGATGCTCAAGGTCGCGGCGATCGTGCTGCTCATCGCGATCGGCGCGCTGTTCGTGATCGGCGCCGAGACATGGCAGGCACTGCCCACCGTGGTCACGCAGCCCGGATTCCCCGCCGCGGAGCTGGGTTTCGCAGTGCTGATGGGCGCTCTGGCGTTCGCCGGTGCCGGTGGTGGCCAGAACCTCGTGCAGAGCAACTGGATCCGGGACAAGGGCTTCGGAATGGGCCACTACGTGCCGAAGATCGTCTCCCCGCTGACCGGAGAGACCGAGGCTCGTGGGCGGGCCGGGTTCATCTTCCCGGCCACGGACGAGAACATGGACCGCTGGAAGTCGTGGTGGCGCTTCGCCAACAAGGAACAGCTGATGACCTTCGTGCTCATCACGTTCCTGTCCATCATGTTCATGTCGCTGCTGGCCTACGGCACCGTGTTCGGCCACCCCGGGCTGGAGAACGACGTGTCGTTCCTGCGCATCCAGGGCGAGAAGATGTCGGCCATGGCCGGCGGCTGGTTCGGCTACTTCTTCTGGATCGTGGGCGCGTTCTCGCTGTTCGCGGCGGCCTTGGGCATCGTCGACTACACCTGCCGACTCGCCGCGGACGTGCTCAAGACGAGCTACTTCCCGGACGCCTCCGAGAGCAAGGTCTACGCGATCCTGGTCTGGTCGCTGTGCGCCACCGGCATGGTCGTCATCGCCGTCGGCATGGGGCAGCCGCTGCTGCTGGCCATCATCTCGGCCTGCACCAACGGCGTCATGATGTTCATCTACTCCGGGCTGCTGATCGCCATCAACCGCAAGATGCTGCCCGCGCCGATCCGCGTCACCGGCGTCCGCCTCGGCGCGCTCGTCTGGTCGATCATCCTCTTCGGCGTGATGGCGGTCCTGACCGTCCACCAGCAGATCGATAAGCTGCTCGGCGGTTGAGCCCTCCGGCGGGAAGCCTCCGGTCGCTCGGACCGGAGGCTCCGCCGCGCGGGGCCCGAATGCTCCACGTGCCAGCGCGGAGCGCCCGCCGGCACCTCCAGGATAACGCGCTCACCTGCGGGTTCGTCTATCTGCGAGCCGGGGTGAGTTGTCCTCGGCGGTCGAGCTTCTGCCACGGCAGACGGGCGCCCGCCAGCGCCGTGATCACCGACTGCACCACCACCAGGTACATCAGCTGCCGGTAGACGACCTGCTGCAGCGGCAGGGCCCACAGCGGGCGCAGCCGTTCGCCGTCCATCCGGAACGCGATGATCCCCGGCAGCAGCTGCATCGCGAGGAATCCCAGCCAGGTCAGGCCGAAGGTCCACGCCTCGGCGGTGAACAGCGCGAAGAACGCGGCCACGTCCACGACCGGGGCGATGACCTGCAGCACCACCTGGAACACCAGCAGGTAGGGCAGGCCGAGGCGGCCGAGCCTGCCGCCCGGACCGCGCTCCAGCACCGCTCGCCGGTGCTTCCAGGCGGCCTGCAGCGTCCCGTAGCACCAGCGGTAGCGCTGCTTCCAGAGCTGACCGGTGGTGGCGGGTGCCTCGGTCCACGAGATCGCGTGCTCCTCGTAGGCCATGTGCCAGCCGTCCCGCTCCAGGGCCATGGTCAGGTCGGTGTCCTCGGCCAGCGTGTCGTCGCTGACGCCGCCCACGGCCAGCACGGCCGAGCGCCGGAACGCCCCGAGCGCGCCCGGGATGGTGGGTGTGCAGCCCAGCATCTCGTAGACCCGGCGGTCCAGGTTGAAGCCGATCACGTACTCGATGTGCTGCCAGCGGCCCAGCATGTTGCCGCGGTTGCCGACCTTGACGTTGCCGGAGACCGCGCCCACCGACGGGTTGGTGAAGTGCGCGACCATCCGCGACACGGCGTCCGGTTCGAGGATCGTGTCGCCGTCGACGACCACCACCAGCTCGGAGCGGGCGGCGGCCAGTCCGGCGTTGAGCGCGGCGGCCTTGCCGGCGTTGCGCTGCCGGATCAGCCGGAGGTGCGGGTGCCGCCCGCGCAGCCGGTCGACGATCTCGGCGGTGCGGTCGGTGGAACCGTCGTCGACGACGATGACCTCGACCGGGTGGTCGGAGGCCAGGATCGTGCGCACGGTGGAGGCGATCCCGGCCTGCTCGTTGTAGGCGGGAACGATGACGCCGACCCGCTGGCTGATCTGCCACGGAGGTGTCCAACGGCGCGACCGCCACCGTTGAATCGGGGCGAGGACCAGCACGAACACCGTGCGCAGGATGCCCAGCGCCGCCGCTGCCCACAGCAGCGCGCGCAGCGCGTCGGCCAGCCAGGCCGACAGCACCACCACGCCGACGAACAGCGAACCGGCGACCCGGTCGAGCAGACCGGCCGGGACGGCGGTGACGGGCAGGCCGAAGGTCGCGCCGACCGAGTCCACCTGCCGTCCGGTGTTCTTCAGCTCGGGCAGCAGCCGGTCGAGCGCTGCGACCATGTCGGCTCCTGCCGTGTCGTGCATCAGCAGCACCGTGCCGCGATCGTCGCGCGGCGTGGCGGCGGCCAGCACCGCCTCGGTGTCCTGGCCGCGCCAGTCCTGCGAGTCCCGGTCGGGGACCACCACCTGGTGTCCGTGGTTTCCGATGCGCAGCAACGAGTTCCACGCCGCCCCGTCGAGCGAACCGGAGGTCAGGTAGGGCGGTTGGGCGAGCGTCGTGGTGATCCCGGCGGCTCCGGCGAGGGCGAGGTCGGTGGACTGCAGCTCCAGCTGGATCCGCTGGGAGCCGGCCTGCCGCAGGTCGGTGCGGGTGAGGGTGTGGTTCCCGATCTCGTGCCCGGCTTCGACGATCTCCCGGACCAGTCCGGGATTGCGCGCCGCCTGCGCGCCGGTGACGAAGAACGTGGCGTGGACCTGGTGCCGGGCGAGGGCTTCCAGGACCTGCGGTGTCCACTGCGGATCGGGTCCTTCGGCGAAGGTGAGCGCCACCGCGCGCGGTGGCACCGTCCGCACGGTGGGTTCGCGCGGGTCGATCACCGACCCGTTGTCGAAGGCCGTTGGGGGGACGAACTGCCTGCTGCCGCTCGGCGTGCTCGGGGTTCCGGCGCGGCTGAGGAGCACGTCGAGGCCGAGCAGGCCGCAGATCGCGAGCAGCACCAAGCCGAGCAGCAGCCAGTGGGATCGAGGGGTTCGGGGTTTCGGGGTTCGGGGCAAGGGGTTTCCGAATCAGCGGATGGCTTCGGGGGCGGCGGGCAGCGGGGGAGCCGGGGTGGGGGAGTCGAGCATCGCGGCGGACAGCAGCAGGGCGAGGCCGGCCAGCACGAGGCTGGTCAGCACGACGAAGCGCCGCACCGCGCGGCGCCGTCGGCCGCTGCGGTCGACGAACACCGGGTCCGCCGGGTGGTAGTGCCGTTGGAGCTGTCGGTCGGGGGACAGGCCGACGGTTTCCGCTCCTCGGTAGCTCGCGGGATCGGCACGCTCGGTGCGCACCAGGACCGAGCCCGGGCGGCGCCGGTGCCGGTGCCGGGTTTGCGAGCCTTGCCGGGACGTCCGGTGGTCTCGGTAGGGCATCGGTACTCCGAATGTCGGGGTTGTCGTTCACTCGTTCTGGTGATCCAAGCTCGGTACGATAACGTTAAGGTCACTTTGATCCAAGGCGCGCTGGTTGTCGGGGTGGTGCGCGAGGTCACCCGACAACAGGAGTGAACACACGCGGTGAGGAAGTTCTTGCGGCGGGCGATCAGGTCGCTCACGCGCGCCCTGGTCGTGCTCGCGTTGATCGCGCTGGGCGGGACGAGCTACGTCGACCACGCCCTGACGCGAGTCCCGGCGGTCACCGACTACGCCGGACGCCTCGCGCCCGCCAGCGGCACCAACTGGCTGCTCGTCGGTTCCGACAGCCGCGCGGGCCTCTCGCAGGAAGAGGAGCAGGACCTGGTCACCGGTGGCACCGCCGATGCCGCCGGTGCGCGCACCGACACGGTGATGCTGCTGCACATCCCGGCAGGCTCAGGGGCTCCGACGCTGGTCAGCCTGCCGCGAGACTCGCTGGTCGACATCCACGGCCACGGTCCCGACAAGCTCAACGCGGCCTACTCCAGCGGCGGTCCCGCGCTGCTCTCGCGCACCGTGGAGGAGCGCACCGGATTGCGCATCGACCACTACCTGGAGATCGGGCTCGGAGGTTTCGCCGGGGTCGTCGACGCGATCGGCGGCGTGCGGATCTGCCTGCCGCAGCCGATCGAGGACCCCAAGATCTCGCTGTCGCTGCCCGCCGGTTGCCGCGAGCTGACCGGGCCGCAGGCGCTGGGATTCGTGCGCACCCGGAACTTCGCAGGTGGTGACCTGCAGCGCGCCGAGCACCAGCGCCAGTTCCTCACCGCGCTGGTGGACAAGGCCACCAGCCGGGAGGTCCTGCTGAACCCGCTGAGCTCGGTGCCGATGACCTGGCGGCTTGCCGACGCGGTGACCATCGGTGATCCCGACCACCTCGACGACCTCGGGCAACTCGGTTACCAGGCGAGCCTGGTGGGCACCGGGCTGACCACCGCCGCGGTGCCGATCGGCGGCTCTGCCGAGGTGCCCGGCGTCGGGTCGGTGCTGCGATGGGACGAACCGCGAGCCGCCGCGCTGTTCGACGCCCTCCGCCACGACCGGCCGCTGCCGCCGTGACGCGCGGGCGGTCACATCTTCGCGGCGCCCTCCTTGATGGCCTCGCGGATGCGGAAGTACGTGCCGCAGCGGCAGATGTTGCGGATCGAGTCGAGGTCCGCCTCGGTGATCTGGCGTCCCCCGGCGGCAGCGCGCCGCACCAGGGCCACCGCCGCCATGATCTGGCCCGGCTGGCAGTAGCCGCACTGCGCGACGTCCTGATCCAGCCACGCCTGCTGCATCGGGTGCAGCTCGGCGTCGGCGGTGTCGGGCAGGCCCTCGATCGTGGTGATCTCGTCCTCGGCGGAGATGTCGCCGACCGAGACCGAGCACGGGTTGAACGCCTTGCCGTTGATGTGGCTGGTGCACGCCTTGCAGACGTTGATGCCGCAGCCGTACTTCGGCCCGGTCACGCCCAGCAGGTCGCGCAGCACCCACAGCACCCGCACGTCGTCGGCGACGTCGACGGTGACCTGTTCACCGTTGAGTCGAAAGGTGTGCTCAGGCACGAGAATTCCTCCAGGTCCTCACTGCGCGTAGCGCAGGCCGTCGGTGGGCGACTCCGGGATCGGCGGCACGTTCGGCTTCGGCTCGAACGACAACGTGCCGTGGTTGATCGGGAAGCTCGTCGGGACCGAACCGGTCGCGCGGGCGTAGGCGCAGGCCACCGCCGCCATGGCCGAGGCGACCCCGAGCTCACCGGCGCCACCGGGCTTGCCGGTCGTCGGCGGCATGACGATGATCTCCAGCTCCGGCGGCGAGTTCCACTGCCGGGTGTAGAAGTAGTTGTCCCAGCTGGCTTCCAGGAAGTACCCGTCGGTCAGGTGCAGGCTGGAGGTCAGCGCGTTGGCGATGCCGTCGTTGATGCCGCCCATGATCTGGGCCTCCAGGCCGCGCGGGTTGACCGCGAGCCCGACGTCCACCGCGCAGACCGCCTTGGTGACGCGCGGGCCGGCGACGGCGTCGCGGATCGGCCGGTTCACCGTCTCGGGCGTGCAGTCGATCTCCACCAGCGTCGCGATCGTCGCCCGGTACTCGGTGTGCACCGCGATGCCCTGCGCCGTGTTCTCCGGCATCGACCGGCCCCACCGGCCCGCCTCGGCGACCTGGTCCAGCACGGCCTTGAGCCGCTCCTCCTGCAGGTACCGCTGCCGGAACCGGTAGGGGTCCTCGCCCATCTTCGCGGCCAGCTGGTCGACGATCAGCTCCCGCGCGGTGGTGACGTCGGGGGAGTAGATGTTGCGCATGCTGCCGGTGTTGAAACCGCGATCGGTCTCGTTGAGCAGCTGCGTGGTCGCCCCGAAGCCGTAGGGCATGGTCTGGGTGTAGGTGAAGATGGTCTGCGAGAACGACGCGTCCGCGACCGGCAGCTTCGCCGCGCTGGCGGTGATGATCTCGCCGAAGCCGTGGCTGAAATCGGTGAACACGCTGGTGTGCCGCTGCTCGTAGCTGAGCACGCCGTCACCGGCGACGCCCACCCGCACCCGCGAGGTCGCCATCGGGTGGGTGCGGCCCTGGCGGGAGTCGTCGGCGCGGTGCCACATCAGCTTGACCGGCTTGCCGATCTTGCGGGAGATCTCGGCGGCCTCCATGGCGCCGTCGTTGAACAGCTTCCGCCCGAACGATCCGCCGCCTTCGGTGACGTGCACCTTGACCGCGTCGAGCGGAATCCCGTGCTGCGCGGCGATGGTCTCCTTGGTGACGATCGGGTTCTTCTGGGCCGACCAGATCTCGGCCCGGTCCCGCCGCACGTCGGCGATCGCGCAGTTGGTCTCCAACGCGCTGTTGCTGCGGAAGAAGAAGGTGAAGTCGCCCTCGACGCTGGACTCGCCCTTCGGCGCCGCCAGCGGGATCTCGGCCGCCCGCAACTCGTCGAGCACCGATGCGTCCGATTTGCCCTCGGCCGTACCGGGTTCCCAGTCGACCTCCAGCGCGCGCACGGCGTCGATGCACTGCCCGAAGGTCTCCGCCCGCACGGCGACGCCGGTCGAGATCGCGACGACGTCGGTGACACCCGGCATGGTGGCCACCGCGTCGGTGTTGCGCACCGAACCGACCTCGCCGTTGAGCGTCGGCGGCCTGCACACCATCGTCGGCAGCGCGCCCGGGATCTTGAGGTCCATCGCGAACTTCTTCCGGCCGGTCACCGCGGCGAGCGCGTCCACGCGGTTGTGCGGGGTCCCGATGACCGAGAAGTCCTCGTTCGCCTTGAGCCGCACCGGAACTTCCTCGGTGCGCATGCTCGCGGCCTTCTTGGCGAGCTCGCCGATGCCGATGCTGTTGCCCAGCAGGTCGGTGATGATGCCCTGCTTGAGGCGCAGCGTCGCCACCGCCTGCTCCAGCTCGACGGCGGCGGCCTGCAGCAGGCGCCCGCGCGCCACGGCTGCGGCGACGCGGATCGGCGTGTAGGTCGACAGCGTGGTGCCGGAACCGCCGGTGATCTGGTTGAACACCAGCTCCGGCCGGGCGTCGGCGAGGGTGACGTGGACGTTCTCGACCGGCACATCCATCTCCTCGGCGATCATCATCGCGGTGGAGGTGGTGATGCCCTGGCCGACCTCGGCGCGCGGCAGCTCGAAGGACACGGTGCCGTCGGTGTTCACCGTGACGGTGATGAGGTTCGCGGTGGGCGCGGCCGAGTACTCCAGCATGTCGCTGAGGTCGGCGATCTCGGCGATGGCGGGGGAGGGAACCGGTGGCAGCCCTTGGGCTTCCGCCGCCGGGGCACGCAGGTTCAGATCGGCGGCGGCGACCAGCGTCGGCGCGGCCAGCACGTATCCGAGGAAACCCCGCCGTCCGACGGCGTGGGATTCTGCGGGCCGCGAAGGGGACGGTGAGGATCGGTCTGCGGTCGTCATCTCGCTCCCCTTCCACCGGACGCATCCGCGGGTCCGGCAGCCGGAATGGTGGGCGTGACCTGGGAAAATCGACACCCCAAGCCGTTCGAACAGCGGAACTGTAACGTTGAACGTTGAACAGGTCAACGGCTCGGCCCTGGATCAAGATCACGATCACGTCAAGCGAGCAAAGTGCCTAATTCGCCGTCCGTTTCACGGCTCTCCGGGGGAGTCGAAACGCCGCCGAACGTCCTCGGCCACCTGAGGGTGCCCGGCCGCCTCGATGTACTTGGCGAAGCGGTGCGCGGTCAGCCTCCGCACGTTGTTTCGCTCACCGTGCAACCCGAGTTGATCGAGCAGCATACCCACGTGGTCCGACGGCGTAGGCAACCCACCGGCCAGCTTCTTGAACACGCCCCACCCGGCGGCTACCAACAGCGGAACCACCACCCACCCAGGCCATTCCAGCAGTCAATCGAAGAACAGCGGGATCGCGGCCGCGATCCCGAGTCCGATGTAGAGGGTCCGGTTCTCCTTGGTCATCGCACGAACTCGTCGGGTCGTGGGTTGGCGAAGTCCTGGTTCTGCAACCCCTGCGCCAGATCGATCAACTGCGACGGCGGGATGGCAGATCCCTCCTGATGACCTGGTCGCCACTGGCGGTAGGTGCGGCTCGGGTAGTTGCCCCAGGAGTGCTCCCGTAGCGCCCGGTCGAAGTCCCGCTTGCCGAGGTCTACCCCCGTTCGGCTACTGCAGGGGGCGTTCTGCGACGAGTTCCACGAGGCGGTCGGCGGCCTCGGCGTCGGTGATGAGGGTGTTGACGATGCCGGAGCGCAGCACCGCGTCTATGGCGCGGGCCTTCGGGGTGGTGTAGCCGACGGCGATCACCTCCGGCACGGCCCGTAGCTGCTCGTGCGGGATCGCCAGGACGTGGTGGGCCAGGCCGGTGGACAGCGCGTTGCCGTCGGCGTCGAAGAGCCGGGCGGCGATCTCGGCGGCGGCGCCGCGCTGGCGGATCGACTCGCGCTCGGCGGGGCTCAGCGCGTCGTAGACGGTGGACTCGTTGGCCTGCCAGGCGCCGATGCTGACCACGGCCTTGGTCAGGTGCTGGAACTGCTCGAAGGTCTCGGCGATGCCGGGCTGGTTGCGCAGGATCTCGGTGGTGCGGCGGTCGGGGAGCACCAGCGGCCCGTAGATGGGGTAGGAATCGCCGCCGCTGGCCGCGGCCACTCGGCCCACCGTTTCCACCGAACGGTCCCGCATGTCCATGCCCGCTTGGACGCCGCACAGCTGCACGATCGGGCACTTGGGCAGGCTGCGGATCGCCTCGGCCATGGCGTTGACCGATCGCGCCCAGGACAGGCCGATGACGTCGCCCGGAACCGTGATCTCGGAGAGGAGCTGGGCGGCGAGCACGCCCACTCGGCGGCGCAGCTCCGGCCGTTCGGCCTTCGACTGCGCTCGGTTGAGCACCAGCACCCGGCGCAGGCCGTAGGCCGTCCGGAGCCGTTCGGACTGCTCCACGTCGACCGGGAACGGTAACTCGAACGAGATCCTGATCAAGCCGTTCTCCTGGGCCGATGCCAGGATCCGGGCAACCTTGAAGCGGCTGATCCCGAACTCCTCGGCGATCTCCAGCTTCGAACTCCCAGCCACGTAGAACCGGTGCGCGATGGACGCCGCGGTCATGGTGTCGATCAGCCCGCTTCGCGGCCGAGGTGTGCTCATATGAGCACTATAACGTGAAAACTTGACCAGAGGTTGACGCAGTCACCAGTGAACCTCTTCAATGCGGGGCAAGTTCAGGGCAGAGTACAGCGCAGTTCGCTCATATGAGCGCTCTGGAGGCGGAGGTTAGATGCGCGCCGCGATCATTGACGAACCCGGATCCATCCGGGTCGGTGACGTACCGGATCCGGTACCGCGGGAGCGGCAGTTGGTGGTGAAAGTCGGGGCCACCGGGATTTGCGGCACCGACGTGCACATCGCCGACGGGCACTTCCCGCCGACGCCTTACCCGATCGTGCCGGGCCACGAGTTCGCAGGCGAGGTCGTCGAAGTGGGCCCGGACGTGCCGGGCGAGTGGAAGGTGGGCGACCGGGTCGCGGTCGACCCGTCGCTGTTCTGCGGCTACTGCACCCCGTGCCGCAACGGGCACGGAAACCTGTGCGCGAACTGGGGTGCCACCGGTGACACCGTCGACGGCGCGTTCGCCGAGTACGTCGCGGTGCCCTCGGCCAACTGCTACCGGATGCCCGAGGCGCTGAACTGGCAGCAGGGCGCCCTGGTCGAGCCGGTCTCCTGCGCGGTGCACGGCGTCCGCCAGATCGGCGTCGAGGCCGGCGAGAAGTTCCTCGTCATCGGCGCGGGCACGATGGGCCTGCTGATGCAGCAGCTGCTCCAGCGCGCGGGCGCGCAGGTCACCGTCGCCGACCGCAACGCGGCGCGGCTGCCGCGCGCGCGGCGGCTGGGCGCGGTCGCCGTCGTGGAGGACGCCACCGAGCTGGACTCCGACTTCGACGCCGCCGTGGACTGCACCGGAGCGGCCCCGGCCATCGAGACCGCGTTCGACAAGCTGCGCCGCGGCGGACGACTGCTGGTCTTCGGCGTCGCCCCGGCGGAGGCGCGAATCTCGTTGTCGCCCTTCCGCATCTACAACGACGAGATCAAGATCGTCGGCTCGATGGCGGTGCTGCACAGCTTCGGTCCCGCGCTGGACCTCATGGCGATGGGCGCGATCGACAGCGACGAGCTGCTGACCGACGCGCTGCCGCTGGAGGAGTTCGGCAAGGCGCTCGAACTCATGCGCAGCGGTGCCGGCCTCAAGGTCCAGGTGCTGCCGGGAGGTGCGGATGCCTAGGCGCTTAGGGCGCAGCCGAATACGGCTCGCGCTGCTGGCGATGGTCAGCCTGCTGCTGACCAGCTGCGCCGGAGCCGGTGCGATCGGTTCCGGCGGACGAACCCTGGTGATCGCGATCGTGTCCAACCCGCAGATGGAGGACGCGGTCGCGCTCAAGAGCGAGTTCGAGAAGGACAACCCCGGCATCAAGCTGAAGTTCGTGCAGCTGCCGGAGAACCAGGCTCGCGCGAAGATCACCGCCTCCACCGCCACCCAGGGCGGCGAGTTCGACGTGGCGATGATCAGCAACTACGAGACCCCGCAGTGGGCGGCCAACGGCTGGCTGGAGAACCTGCAGCCCTACATCGAGAAGACCCCGGGTTACGACGCGAACGACTTCATCCCCAGCATCCGGGACTCGCTGTCGCACCAGGGCTCGATGTACGCGGTTCCGTTCTACGGCGAGTCGTCGTTCCTGACCTACCGCAAGGACCTCTTCCAGCAGGCCGGGCTGACCATGCCGGAGCACCCGACGTGGCAGCAGATCGCCGACTTCGCCGCGAAGCTGGACAATCCCGCCACCGGCGTCTCCGGGATCTGCCTGCGCGGCAAGCCCGGCTGGGGCGAGAGCCTGGCGCCGTTCTCCACGGTCGCCAACACCTTCGGCGCCCGCTACTTCGACGAGAACTGGAACGCCCAGATCACCTCGCCGGAGTTCAAGGCTGCGGCGAACTTCTACGTCAACCTGGTCCGCGAGCACGGTGAGGTCGGTGCTTCCAGCGCGGGCTTCTCCGAGTGCGGCACGCACTACGCGCAGGGACAGGCCGCGATGTGGTACGACGCGACGGTCATGGCCGGCACCAACGAGGACCCGGCCGAGAGCAAGGTGGTCGGCAAGAACGGCTACGTGGCCGCTCCCGTCGAGCGCACCGCCGAGGCCGGCTGGCTCTACACCTGGTCGCTGGCGATGCCCAAGGTCGCCAAGGACAAGGACGCGGCCTGGCAGTTCATGAGCTGGATGACCTCCAAGCAGTTCGTCAAGCAGGTCGGCACGACCTTCGGCTGGAACCGGGTTCCGCCGGGCGTGCGCAGGTCGACCTACGAGCTCCCGGAGTACCAGCAGGCCGCTGCCGCCTACGCCAAGCCGACCCTCGACGGCATCGACAAGGCGCAGCAGTCCAACACGATGGTGAACCCGGTTCCGTACCCGGGGATCCAGTTCGTCGGCATCCCGGAGTTCCAGGACCTCGGAACCCGGATCAGCCAGCAGTTGTCGGCGGCCATCGCCGGACGGATCACCGTCGACGAGGCCCTGGAGCAGTCCCAGGAGTACGCCGAGTCCGTCGGCGAGTCCTACCGGGAGACGCGATGAGCCAAACGGTGGTCGAAGAAGTTCAGGCGCCCGTGGTGAACAAGAAGGAGACCACGGCGTCGAGCACCTGGCTGCGACGCGCGCCGCTGCTGCCCGCGCTGCTGTTCACGGTGCTGGTGACCCAGATCCCGTTCCTGATGACGGTGTTCTACTCGTTCCAGTCCTGGAACCTGGTGCGGCCGGGCTCGCGGCACTTCGTGGGCCTGCGCAACTACGTCGACGTGTTCGCCGACAGCCAGTTCCGCGGCGCGCTGCTCAACACCGTGGTGCTGACCGTGGTGTGCGTGTTCATCTCGATGCTGCTGGGACTGGGCCTGGCGATCCTGCTGGACCGGAAGTTCCTCGGGCGCGGTGTGGTGCGCACCCTGCTGATCACGCCGTTCCTGATCCTGCCCGCGGCGGGCGCGCTGCTGTGGAAGACCACGATGTTCGACCCCACCTACGGGTTGCTGAACTTCGTGTTCGGCGGTGACACCGACTGGCTGGCCGAGTACCCGCTGGCCGCGGTGATGACCCAGGTCATCTGGCAGTGGACGCCGTTCATGATGCTGCTGATCCTGGCGGGCCTGCAGGCGCAGTCCAAGGAGGTGCTGGAGGCCGCGTCGGTCGACGGCGCCGGCCGGTGGCGGACGTTCGTGTCGATCACGCTCCCGCAGCTGGCCCGGTACCTGCAGCTGGCCGGGTTGCTGGGGGCGATCTACATCGTCAACAGCTTCGACGCGATCTTCCTGATGACGCAGGGCGGTCCGGGCACCGCCAGCACCAACCTGCCGTACTACATCTACCAGCGAGCGTTCGAGGGCTTCGACATCGGCCAGTCCTCGGCGATGGGCGTCGTGGTGGTCATCTTGACGCTGATCGTGGCGAACTTCGCGCTGCGCTTGATGTTCCGGACCTTCGGCCTGAGCGAGGTGCGCTGATGCATACCGCGAACCCGATCGGCCGGTGGGCGCTGACCGCGTTCACCTGGGTCGTGGCGATCCTGTTCGTCTTCCCGCTGCTGTGGATGGTGGTGACCTCCTTCAAGGAGGAGGCCGACGCCTACACCGATCCGCCGAAGCTGCTGTTCACCCCGACGCTGACCCAGTTCGCCGGCATCCTGGAACGCGGCTTCCTGCCGTACCTGGGCAACTCGGCGTTCGTGACGGTGGTGTCGACGTTGCTGGTGCTGCTGCTGGCGGTCCCGGCGGCCTACTCGCTGTCCATCGCGGCGGTGCCCGGCACCCAGGGCGTGCTCGGCTTCTTCCTGTCGACCAAGATGCTCCCGATCGTGGCGGCGATCATCCCGCTGTACGTCATCTCGCAGAACATCGGTCTGCTGGACAACGTCTGGGCGCTGGTCATCCTCTACACCGCGATGAACCTGCCGCTGGCGGTGTGGATGATGCGGTCGTTCTTCCTCGAAGTCCCCGGGGAGATGGTCGAGGCCGCGCGGGTCGACGGCGCACCGCTGCCGGTGCTGCTGTTCCGGGTGATCCTCCCGGTCGTGGCACCGGGCATCGCGGCGACGGCGCTGATCTGCGTGATCTTCTCCTGGACGGAGTTCTTCTACGCGGTCAACCTCACCGCCGCGCAGGCGGGAACGGTGCCGGTCTTCCTGGTCGGCTTCATCACCAGCGAGGGCCTGTACTGGGCGCAGCTGTCGGCGGCGGCCCTGCTGGCCTCGCTGCCGGTGATGGTCATCGGCTGGGTCGCGCAGAACCACCTGGTGCGCGGTCTGTCGATGGGCGCGGTGAAGTAGTCGCCGACCGCGGGGCCGCCGCCGCGATCGGCGGCCCCGCGGACTCGGACCGGAGATGAGGATCACACGTAAGGACCCGGTTCGATGAATTAAGGACGTTGGTCCTAGCGGCAGCGGTCAAACCTTCGGCATGCTGTGTGTGTCCGCCCGGTCACGGGCAGATGCATATCGGAGGTAGCACGCTTGTTGGCTAGGGAGACGACGATGGAACAGACCAGGATCGGCGCTTCGGCAACGAACGCGGTCCCCAAACAGGCCGATACCGCCCCAGCGTCTGCTCCTCATGATGTCCCGGCACCTCGTTCCGCCGATGAGCTCAGCGGCCGCCCCCGCTTGATGATCAACCGAGGCAACGCCGCCGGGAGCGGTTTCGTGCTCCAGAACGACCGCACCACCATAGGTCGAGACACCATGTGCGACATAGTCGTGGACGACATCACGGTGTCCAAGCAGCACGCCGAGATCCGGCGCCGGGGCGACGCCTACGTGCTCGTCGACGGCGGTTCGCTCAACGGCACCTACCTCAACCGGCTCCCGGTCGACTCCGCCGAGCTGCACGAGGGCGACGAGATCTGGATCGGCAAGGCCCGCTTCACGTACCGAACCGGTCTGTGAGTCAGCGGACGACGGCCACGGCGCAGTCGGCGTAGTGCACCAGGGCGTGGCTCGTGGAGCCCAGCGTCGTGGAGCGCACGATGTGGCGTCCGCGTGAACCGATCACCAGGAGGTCGGCCTTCTCCGCGGCCTGGAGCAGCGCTTCGGTCGGGGGTTCGAGGCTGACCTCCTGGTGCATCTCGACGTCCGGGTTGGCCTGCTCCACGCCCGCGACGCACTCGGCGAGCAGCCGCTGGTTGGCCTCGACGAAGTCGGACTCGTAGCGCCACCCCCGGTTCGGCGGCAGCGCGTCGGGTGCGCGGGTGGCGTCCGCCATCAGCGCGGTGAGCGTCGCCGAGTGCCGGTACGCGAGGTCGTGGGCGAAGGTGATCGCCTGCCCGCTGGTCTGCGAACCGTCCACACCGACCACCACCCGCCGGATCGGCCGGTCGGCTTCGGTGCCGCGCACGACCACCACCGGGACGTGCGCGTTCCGCACCAGCTCGCCCGCCGTGGACCCGAGCAGCACCCGCCGGGTGCGGCTCAGCGGCGGCGGGCCGAGCACCACAATCCCCATCTGGTCGGTCTCCTCGCGCAGCACCGTGCGCACCAGCAACTCCGGGAACATCCGCCGGCACTCGGTGGCCAGCGCGGCGAGCTCCTGCTGAGCGCAGCCGTGCCGCATCACCGGCTGCTCGCTGGGCAGGTGGACGCGGGTGAGCTCCTCCAGCGGAACCGGGACGGCGCGGACCAGCAGCAACGCCTCGGTTCGGGACAGCGCCTCGCGGGCGGCCCAGCGCATGGCGAGCCGTCCGGCGTCGGAGTCGTCCACTCCGACCGCAACCGCGTGGTGCTCCTGCGTTCTCATCGCCGTCCAGCTCACCACGAGAAGCGCCGGAGGGCATGGTCAGCTCGAAGTCGCCGACTCCAGGTCGGCGGGACGCAGCGCGATGGTGGCGGTGAGGCCGATGAGACCGGTGAGCACCAGGTAGCCGCAGGCCAGCCACGGAGAACCGCCGCCGGCGGCGATGAGGGCGGTGATGATCAGCGGCGTCAGCCCCGAGGCGTAGATGCCGGAGAACTGGTAGACGAACGACATCCCCGTGTAGCGGGAGCGCACCGGCGTCAGCTGTGCGTAGAGCGTGCCCTGGGGCGCGTAGAGCAGCGCGTGCACCACGCCCAGCACCCCGACGATGATCAACCCGCACAGCAGCACGTCCCGGGTCTGGAAGGCCAGGAACGCCGGGTAGACCGAGGCGGCGAACAGGCCGGCGCCGAGCGCGTAGGCGCGGCGCGGCGTGATGCGATCGCTGAGTCGTCCGAACACCGGCAGCAGCACGGCCAGCACGCCCGCGGCGAGCATCACCGACACCAGCACGCTGTTGCGCGGCAGGTGCAGGGTGGAGGTCGCGTAGGACAGGAAGAACACCGCCCAGGTGTTGAACGCGGCGCCCTCAGCCCAGCGGGACAGCAGGCCCAGCAGCGTGTTGCGGCGGGTGACCGGGTCGCGGAACAGCTCCACCAGCGGGGCCTTCGCGGCGCCCTGGGTCTGCCGCATCCGCTCGAACGCCGGGGTTTCGGCCACTCGCAGCCGGATCACCAGGCCGATGAGCACCAGCAGGATGCTCAGGCCGAACGCGATCCGCCAGCCGTAACCGAGGAACTGCTCGTCGTCGAGGACGTTGCCCAGCAGGGCGAACAGCCCGGTGCCGAGGCCGAGTCCGAGGGCGAGACCGACCTGAGGCCACGCGCCGTACCAGGCTCGCTTGCCGGGCGGCGCGTACTCGACGGCCATGAGCACCGCGCCCGCCCACTCACCGCCGATCGCCAGGCCCTGGACCACGCGCAGCAGCACCAGCAGCAGCGGGGCGAGCAGGCCCACCTGCTCGTAGGTCGGCAGCGCGCCCATCGCCGCCGTGGACAGGCCCATCAGCAGCATCGTGCTGACGAGCGTGCGCTTGCGGCCGATCCGGTCGCCGATGTGTCCGAAGAGGACACCGCCGAGGGGGCGGGCGACGAACCCGACGAAGAACGTCACGAACGCCAGCATCGTCGAGACGGTCGGGTCGTCGGTGGGGAAGAACAGCTTGTCGAACACCAGGCTGGCCGCGGTGCTGTACAGGAAGAAGTCGTACCACTCGACGGTCGTGCCCATCAGGCTCGACACGATCACGGTGCGAACGTCCTTGCGCGGCACGGCGCGCACGTCAGGAGCAGGCTGCAGGCCCGCGGTCATCACTGCCTCCAGACGAGGTGCAGGGGAGGGGGAACACGCCTGATCAGGTAGGTCGTGACCCGATTTCAACGGAATTCAGCCCCCCGATTTCCATTGAATTCCGGGTCCTGATTTCCATTGAAATCGGGGACCTGCGCGACGTGGTGGCGCGTGGTCAGCAGTGCGGGAGGCAGCACGGGTCAGAGCGTCGCCGCCAGATGCCCGCGCGGTCAAGTGAAATCGAGGCCGTCCACTTGCTGGGAAGCGCGGTCCGTTCGTTGACATCGTCCTTCCGGCTGCCGAACGATGACGTTCGTGGAACCCCTGACCCGACGCCGCCACGTGGACTTCCAGCGCGTGGTGACGCAGGCGTGTCGCCGCTGACTGCTCCACCCGCTCAACCCGGTTCACGAGTCCACATCGGACTGATGGAGAAGCAGATGTCCTTGACGTTCCACTGGTTCCTGCCCACTTACGGCGACAGCCGCTACCTCGTCGGCGGCGGGCACGGCACGCCAACGCACACCGCGGGCGGCGCCCGCCCGGCGACGTTGGCCTACCTGGGTCAGATCGCGCGCAGCGCCGAGCAGCTCGGTTTCGAAGGCGCGCTGACGCCGACCGGTGCGTGGTGCGAGGACGCGTGGCTGTCGACCGCGATGCTCGCCGAGGTCACCGAGCGGCTGAAGTTCCTGGTCGCCTTCCGGCCCGGGCTGCTCTCGCCGACCCTCGGCGCGCAGATGGCCGCCACGTTCCAGCGGCACTCCGGACAGCGGCTGCTGCTCAACGTCGTCACCGGCGGTGAGAGCCACGAGCAGCGCGCCTACGGCGACTTCCTGGACAAGGACGCCCGCTACGCGCGTTGCGACGAGTTCCTGGAGGTCGTGCGCGGTCTGTGGCGAGGGGAGCGGGTCGACTTCGCGGGCGAGCACGTTCGCGTCGAGGGCGCCGAGCTCACGCGCGTGCCCGACCCGGTGCCGCAGGTGTACTTCGCGGGTTCGTCCCCGGCGGCGGGTGATGTCGCGGCCAAGCACGCCGACGTGTACCTGACCTGGGGTGAACCGCCGGCCAAGGTCTCCGAGAAGATCCAGTGGATCCGCCAACTGGCCGCCGCCCAGGGCCGCGCGCCGCGCTTCGGCATCCGGCTGCACGTGATCAGCCGCGACACCAGCGAGCAGGCGTGGGCCGAGGCGCAGCGGTTGCTCGACGCCCTGGACCCGTCGGTCATCGAGCGGGTGCAGGCGGGGCTGGGTCGCAGCGAGTCCGAGGGCCAGAAGCGGATGCTGGAGCTGCACGAGGGCTCGACCTCGGAGCTGGAGATCTACCCGAACCTGTGGGCCGGAGTCGGTCTGGTGCGCGGGGGAGCGGGAACCGCTCTGGTGGGCAGTCACGCCGAGGTCGCCGAGCGCATCGAGGAGTACCACGCGCTGGGCATCGACGAGTTCGTGCTCTCCGGCCACCCGCATCTGGAGGAGGCGTACTGGTTCGGCGAAGGCGTGCTGCCGATCCTCGAGCGCAAGGGCCTCTGGCGGCACCCGGATCGGGCCGCAGCCGAACCGGTCCCGGCCAGCATCCCGTTCGCGGGAGCCCCGAGCGCGACGTCCTGAGCCGCACGCCCGCGACCGTGCTAGAACGTGGTTATGGGCAAGGGCGAGCAGGTGCGGGCGCGGTTGATCGACGCGGCGGTGCGCCTGCTCGCCGACGAGGGCCCGCAGTCGCTGCAGGCCAGGCGGCTGGCCCGTGAGATCGGCACGTCGACGATGTCGGTGTACCACTACTTCGGCGGCGTGCCGCAGCTGCTGCGCGGCGTTGCCGATGACGGTTTCCGCCGTCTGACCGACCGTCTCGACGCCGTGGCGACGACGGAGGACCCGGTGGCCGACCTGCTGCGCCAGGCGCTGGCCTACCGGGGTTTCGCCCGCGAGAACCCGCACCTCCACGACCTGATGTTCGGCCTGTCCGCTCCGGCAGGGCATCCCGAGCCCGCGGACGGGGAGGCCGGCTGGCCCGCGGTGGCGTTCGGCAGGCTGGTCGCCGCCATCGAACGCGCCATCACCGCCGAACGGCTCGACCGGGCCGAGCCGGGTGACGTCGCGGCCCAGCTGTGGAGCGCGCTGCACGGCTTCGTCACCCTCGAACTCGCTGGCCGCTTCGCCCACGACGACCCGCTGGCGGACGTGCTGGTGCCGCTGACCGCCAACCTGCTGCGCGGACTCGGCGACGAACCGGGCCAGACCCGCACCTCGGTCGGATCAGCGTTGAGCTGACCTCGCCGTGGGCGACCACGCGAAGGCCCCTCACGCCGGAGCTCGGCATTCCGGCGAAGGCGATCGCCGAGGCCATCGCCTTCGCCATCGACCGTCAACGAACTCCGCCCGACGGCCCAGGCGCGAGGGCTCAGTGCCGCAGGGACTTGATGACGAGTTGGCCGATGACGACGTAGACGAGCGCGGCCAGGCCGTAGTTGAGGACGACACCGAGCACCGCGTCGTCCGGCGTGAACACGTCACCGAGGCCCAGGACCAGCGTCTTGGCCAGGACGTAGACCACGGAGACGAACTCGTTGCCCTGGTTGGCGTCGAAGAGCACGAACAGCACGTGGAGCAGGAAGATCGTGAGGACCACGCTGACCACGACGCGGACGATGTTCGCGATCCGGTCGGAGTTCTCCTCCCGGCGCCGGCGCTCCTCGTAGCGATCGTCGTGCGGGGGCTGGCCGTGCGGCGGGTACGGGCCGTGACCGTGCGGCGGGTAGAGACCCTGTCCCTGAGGCGGGTACGGGCCGTTTCCTCGGGGCGGGTACGGGCCGTGTCCGTGGGGCGACGGGTAATTCATGGGGCCGGATTGTGGTTGCGGGAGAGCGGTGGAAACAACCCCGCGCTGATAGCGGAGCGTGGAGATGATCGCCACGAAATGTGGCCCGCAACGTGAAGAACCATCAGCAACCTGCGGAGGCCTGGAATTTCGTGAAGTTGCTCCGGGTAAACAATTTTGCGCGGGCAAGAGAAAGTTGTCAGCGCGTGATTCCGGAGTTCCCGCATCGTTGCCAGAAGTTGTGGGATTGCTCCTATTCGGACGGCATGATCAGCTGCCATGCTCGCTCGCCGCAGCAGCTCGGGAGTGCGCGAAATCCGTGCAGGACAACCAACTTCTTCGGATTGGCAGATGAACTACGCTCAGCAACAGATGGTGCACGCACGGCCACCTCATCACCGACCCAAACGACGCCGCCCGGGCCGCAAGATCCTGGCCGTTCTGCTGGTTCTGGTGCTGGCACTGGTCGGTTTCCTGATCTACGTGGACTTCTCGCTCAAGCGCGAGGCCGCGCTTCCCACGTCCGGTGAGCGTCCCGCCGACGGCCCCGGCACCAACTGGTTGCTGGTCGGTTCCGACAGCCGCGAAGGGCTCGACGCCGACCGCCAGGCCGAGCTGGGAACCGGTGACACCGCGGGCCGGCGCACCGACACGGTGATGCTGGTGCACATCCCGCAGGCCGGTGGGAAGCCCACGATGGTCAGCCTGCCGCGCGACTCCTACGTCTCGATTCCCGGGCACGGCAAGGACAAGCTCAACTCGGCCTTCGCCTACGGCGGGCCGCCGCTGCTGACCCAGACCGTCGAGGCGTCGACCGGCGTGCGCGTGGACCACTACGCGGAGGTCGGCCTCGGCGGGTTCGCCGACATGACCGACGCGATCGGTGGCGTGGACATCTGCGTCAAGGAACCGATGAAGGACCCCAAGGCCAACCTCGACGTGCAGGCGGGCTGCCAGGAGCTCGACGGCCCGCAGGCGCTGGGCTACGTGCGCACCCGCGCCTCCTCGCGCGGCGACCTCGACCGCGTCGAGCGGCAGCGCGAGTTCCTCGCCGCGCTGACCGAGAAGGCGTCGTCCCCGGAGGTCTTCCTCAACCCGCTGCGCCTGTTCCCGCTGATCCTGGACACCTCCGGCGCGTTCCTCGTCGACACCGAGGACCACGTCTGGCACCTGGCGGGTCTGGCGTTCGCCATGAACGGGATCGCCTCCGGTCAGGGCGTGACCACCACCGTCCCGATGTCCGGCTTCGGCGAGACCAGCGATGGTGCGTCGGTGGTCAAGTGGGACCAGGACAAGGCGGAGACGCTCTTCGGCGCTCTCGCCAACGACACCGAAGTCCCGGCGGAAGTCATCGTCACGGGAATGTGAGTCGAACGCTCGGTGCCCGATCGGAAACAATTGTTCCGGTTGGGCGCCGATTGTTTTTCCGGAAGGAATTCCTCAGGCGTCGGCGGCGCACCGGAAACCGAGATTCCCGCTCGAACTGTCCGGTGTGTTGGACGTTCTCGCGGCGACCCGGTAGCGGTTGCAGTAGGAGTCGTGGCACAGGTACGAACCGCCGCGCATGGCCCGGTTGTCGGAACCGTCGGAGAAGCGGTCCGCGCACCACTCCCACACGTTCCCCGACACGTTGTGCAGTCCGAAACCGTTGGGTGCGAAGGAATCCACCGGCGCGGTGCCGACGTGACCGTCCTCGGCGGTGTTGCGCACCGGGAACCGGCCCTGCCAGATGTTGCAGCGGTGCTCACCGCCGGGCGTGAGCTCGTCGCCCCACGGGTAGCGGGCCTGGTCGAGGCCGCCGCGCGCCGCGTACTCCCACTCGACCTCGGTCGGCAGCCGCTTGCCCGCCCACTTGCAGTAGGCCGCGGCGTCGTGCCACGAGACGTGCACGACGGGGTGGTCCCAGCGGCGGTCCAGATCGCTGCCAGGGCCCTCCGGGTGCCGCCAGTCGGCGCCGCTGACACCGCACCACCACGGGGTCTGCTCCGGGCGAGGGGACTCCTTGCGCAGGTGCCCTGGCAGGAACTTGGCGAACACGTAGGTCCAGCCGAACCGCTCGGCCTCGGTGACGAAACCGGTGTCGTCGACGAACTCCGCGAAGCGCGCGTTGGACACCGCGTGCGGGTCGATGGCGAACGAGGCCACGCGGACCTCGCGGACCGGTCCCTCGGCGTCGTCCGGGAACCCGTCGGGGTCCTCGGTGCCCATCCGGAACAGGCCGCCGGGAAGCACCACCATGCCGTCCAGATCCCCGCTGCCCCGGGTGACCTGCTGCTCAGAACCGGTCGCCGGACCGGAACGAGACGGAGGACAACAGCCCGCCACCAACCACACCTCCCGCAGTCGAACGCTTCGCGCAGCGCGACGTTACCCGCGCGGCACCCGTTCCGGCCGCCGAGGACGGCCACCGGTGTGACGGCGGCAACTCCCGGGAACCAGCGGTCGACCGGAACCGACATCTCCCACGACCTCACCACGCGCGGATGGAGATGAGATGAGCACCGAGGCGCCCCCGGCAGCCGAACAGCGCGGCGGCCCCGCCGGAACGTGGGCGGCGCTGCGGCCGCTGGTCCTGCGGCTGCACTTCTACGCCGGGCTGCTCATCGCCCCGTTCCTGCTCGTGGCCGCCTCCACCGGGCTGCTCTACGTGTTCACCCCGCAGCTGGAACAGCTGGTCCACGACCGGGAACTGCACGTGCCGGCGAGCCCGCGCACCGCGTCGGTGGACGACCAGCTCGCCGCCGCGCAGGCCGCGCACCCGGGTGCCTCGCTGATGTCCATCCGCCCGGCGCCCACCCCGACCGACACCACGCAGGTCATCTTCCACGCCCCGGACCTGCCGGAGAGCTTCCAGCGCACCGTGTTCGTCGACCCGCACACCACCGAAGTGCGCGGAATCCTGGAGACCTACGGCAGCAGCCAGGCGCTGCCGCTGCGCGCGTGGATCGACAACCTGCACCGCGGCCTGCACCTGGGTGAATTCGGCAGGCTCTACAGCGAACTCGCGGCCAGCTGGCTGTGGGTGGTGGTGCTGGGCGGGCTGCTGCTGTGGTTCCGGCGCCGCCGGACCTCCCGCAAGCGGCTCGTGGTCCCCGAGCCCGGCGCCACCGGGCGCAAGCGGCTGCTGTCCTGGCACGGCACGATCGGCACCTGCATCGCGCTGGGCCTGCTGTTCCTGTCGGCCACCGGGCTGACCTGGTCGAACTACGCCGGAGCGAACGTCACCCAGCTCCGCGAGGTGCTGGCCTGGGAGACCCCGACCGTGTCCACCGACGTGGTCGCTCCTGAGCACCAGGGCCACCACGGTCACCACGGGCACACCGCGCACACCGGCGGCGACGTCGGTCCGGAACGGGTGCTGCGCGCTGCCGAGGCGCAGGGCGTGACCGGGCCGGTCGAGCTGACCCCGCCGACCTCGGGCGGCGCCTACGTGGTGCAGCAGGTGCAGCGGCACTGGCCGACCCAGCAGGACTCGGTCGCCGTCGACGCCGCCAGCGGGCAGGTCACCGCGACGCTGCGCTTCGCCGACTGGCCGGTGATGGCGAAGCTGGCGCGCTGGGGCGTCGATGCGCACATGGGCCTGCTGTTCGGCCTGGTCAACCAACTGGTGCTGGCGGCGCTGATGGTCGCGCTGCTGGTCACCATCGTCCTCGGCTACCGGATGTGGTGGCGGCGCCGTCCGGCCGGTGCCTTCGGCGCTCCGGTCGCGCGCGGCGCCTGGCGGCAGGCGCCGTTGCGCGTGCTGCTGCCGCTGGGGGCGGTGACGCTGGTGGTGGCGTTCTTCCTGCCGCTGCTGGGCGTTTCGCTGGTGGCGTTCCTGGTCCTGGACGCCGCGCTGGGCCGCTGGCGGAGCGCGCGGAGCTGAGGCGCACGCCTAACGTGACGTTCGTCATCCGCTTAGCGTTCCCGCAGGTGGACCGGCCTCTCGCGATCGCGCCCGCGAAAATCGTTTGACCAGCGTGGATGATGGGAAACATCGCGTGCGTTGGTGCCGGGTGTTCGCGCCATCGCATCCCGTCGCGACGGAATGCCCTGTCGGATCAGGGCGTTAAGCTGGATCGGAGCTCTGGGGGGACGAGCATGCTTGTGAGGGGACGGTTCACGTGACTCCCCGGCACCGGATCATCTGACCGTCGGCCGGCCACCGGCCGCGCCCGAAACCGTCGCGGACCCCACCGACGCGTGGGTCGACCCGACACGTGATCCGGGCTTCCACCGCCCGAGCGCCAGAACTGCATGCCGCAACGCCGTCGGCGATGTCGGCGAATCCGGCCGGTACCCCCGGCCGGGAGGACAACGGCCGTGACCAAGGCCCCACACGAGCGAGGTGCACGACAACCCATGACCGAGACGGCCGCGATCGCGGAGCCCGACCGGCAGGCCACACCGCCGAGAGCAAACGTGCTGCTGAGCGTGCTGGTCGCCTCGGCCTTCGTGATGATCCTCAACGAGACGATCCTGAGCGTCGCGCTGCGCGACCTCACGGTAGACCTCCACGTTTCCACCACCACCGTGCAGTGGCTGACCAGCGGGTTCCTGCTGACGATGGCGGTGGTCATCCCGATCACCGGGTTCCTGCTGGAGCGCTTCACCCCGCGTCAGGTGTTCATGACCGCGATGGTCCTGTTCAGCCTCGGCACGCTGCTGAGCGGGCTGGCACCCGGCTTCGGGATGCTGCTGGTGGGTCGGATCGTGCAGGCGTCCGGCACGGCGGTGATGCTGCCGCTGCTGATGACCTCGGCGATGCGCCTGGTGCCGGTGGAGAAGCGCGGAGCCACGATGGGCACGATCAGCATCGTCATCGCCGTCGCCCCGGCGGTGGGACCGACCATCGGGGGAGCGGTGCTGTCCTCGCTGGGCTGGCGCTGGATGTTCTGGATCGTGCTGCCGCTGTCGTTGATCGCGCTGGCGATCGGCGCGGTGTGGATGCGCCTGGACAGCGAGACCCGTTCGGTGCCGCTGGACGTGCTGTCGGTGCTGCTGTCGGCGATCGGTTTCGGCGGCCTGCTCTACGGTCTGTCGTCGATCGGCGAGTCCGGTGGCTCGCACGCGGTCCCGCCGTGGGTGCCGCTGGTGGTCGGTGCCGTGTCGCTGGTGGTGTTCGTGGCCCGGCAGCTGCGGTTGCAGCGCGAGGACCGGGCGCTGCTGGACCTGCGGCCGTTCACCCACCGCCCGTTCGTCGTGTCGCTGGTGCTGGCGGCGCTGCTGTTCATGTGCCTGCTGGGCGCGGCGGCGATCCTGCTGCCGCTGTACCTGCAGACGGTGCTCAAGACGACCACCTTCGTCAGCGGCCTGGCTGTGCTGCCGGGCGGTCTGCTGATGGGTCTGATGGGACGTCCGGTCGGGCGGCTGTTCGACCGGATCGGACCGCGTCCGCTGGTGATCCCGGGCGCCGCCGCGATGGCGGTGTCGCTGTGGCTGTTCGCCACGCTGACCCCGGAGTCGCCGCTGGGCATGGTGATCGGCTTCCACCTGCTGCTGATGCTCGGGCTGAGCCTGATGATGACGCCGCTGATGACCTCGTCGCTGGGCGCGCTGCCGGATCACCTGTACTCGCACGGGAGCGCGATCCTGGGCACGTTGCAGCAGGTCTCGGGTGCGTTCGGCACGGCGGTGTTCGTGACGGTGTCGTCGCTGGCCTCGGCCAACCCGGCGGGCGTCCCGGACGCCGCGGGACTGCGCACCGCGTTCGTCGTCGCCGGCGTGATCGGCCTGGTCGCCTTCGGCACGGCGCTGTTCATCCGCAAGACCGAGGGCGTCACCGCGGCGGTCGCGGCCCACTGAGCGAGTTCTGGGGGGAGGGGCGCGTGGTTTCGACCGCGCGCCCCTCTCGCTGTTCCAGGCCCTGGCGCGCGCTGCTCGGAGCGCAGGGCGCGGGCGAGCGCCTCGGAGCCGAAGTGCTGCGGAACGACGTGATTCGCCTTGAGGCCGAACGGCTCTCAAGGCGAATCAGCGCGTGCTCACCTGCGGGAGCGCAGCAGCTTGTTGAAGGCCTTGGCGTCCTTGGTCGCGTTGTGCAGCCTGCCCGCCGAGGCGTCGTCGATCAGCGAATCGATGGTTTCCGACGCGCACGCGCGGTTGGCGCCGATGCCGCCCGCCGCGCCGCGCTTGGCCCAGCCGACCACGTAGGTCCCGGGCTCGACCCGGCCGCCGGTGTTCGGGATGACCCCGGTCCCCTCGTCGAACGGCAGTTGCGGGATCTGCACCCCGCGGCTGCCCACCGACCACAGCACCATCCCGGTCGCCACGTCCCGGTTGCCCGAGCCGTCACCGATGCGGAGAGCCCGGACCTGCGGATCGCCGACCACCTCCTGCGGGGCGGAGGAGAAGCGCAGCACCAGGCGGCGGTCCTCACCCGGAGCCCGATCCCAGTCGACGTCCTCGACCGGCAGCTCGCGCAGCAGCGCGGCCGTCGTTCCCTCCTCGGCCGAGGCGATCGACTCCGCCGCGCCACCGTGGCCGTCGACCACGATGCGGCCCTGCAGCCGCTGCTGGATGCCGACCCACTCCGACCGCGTGAACGCCGCGTGCTCGGGACCCCGCCGCGCGAGCAGCACGACCTCACGGACCTTGCTCTTGCGCAGGGCGGAGAGCGCGTGGTCGGCGATCGGGGTGCCGACCAGCTCGTCGGTGTCGCTGAGCAGCAGGCGCGCCGCGTCCAGCGCCACGTTGCCGTTGCCCACGATCACGACCCGCTCCGACGACAGCTCGACCGCGTCGGCCGGGGTGTCCGGATGCCCGTTGCACCAACCGACGAACTCGCGAGCGGCCAGCGTGCCCGGCAGGTCCTCGCCGGGCAGCCCCAGCGTGCGGTGACCGGGTGCGCCGACGGCGTAGACCACCGCGTTGTGGTGCTCGGTCAGCTCGGCGTGGCTGACGGTCCGCCCGACCTCCACGCCCAGGTGCATGCGGACCCTGGGGTGCTTGTAGCTGGTCGCGAAGGTGTGCTCGATCTGCTTGGTGCTCGGGTGGTCCGGTGCGACCCCGTACTTGATCAGGCCCCCAGGGGTGGTCATCCGGTCGATCAGCGTGATCTCGGCGTCGGTGGAGCGCAGCAGCGACTGCACCGCGTAGCCGGCGGCAGGCCCGGTTCCCACGACCGCCACGCTCGGCGCAGCGGCGTGCGTCGGCAGCGATCGTGGGAACTGGGGCTTTCCCCAGGGGTAGTCAGCCGGAACCTCGGAGAACCGCTCGCGGTTGATGTCGGCGTGCACGGACAGGTCACCGGTGAGCTTGTCGATCGGGAACACCGCGTCGACCGGGCACGCATCGGCGCAGGCGCCGCAGCCGATGCAGGTGCGCGGGTCGATGTAGAGCCGGTCGGTGGTGCCGAAATCGGGCTCGTCCGGGGTGGGGTGGATGCAGTTCACCGGGCACACCGAGATGCACGATGCGTCGGCGCAACAGGATTGCGTGATCGCGTAGGTCATGGCCGTGGGCTCAGATCATGTGCACGCGCTTGTAGAGCGCGGTGGAGGTACGGGTGAGCAGGCCGGAGTCGTCGAGGAACTCCATCAGCCCGGCGCTGGCGTTGCGCATCAGCGACTTGCGGTGCTGGTTGGACTTGACCTCCGCCAACGCGCGCTTGGTGTCGATCCCGACCGCGGCGTAGACCTTCGGGCTGACCAGGGCGTTGACGATGACGTAGGCGGCGATGCTGATGATCGCGGCACTGACGTGGCGCTTGACGCGCCCGATGCTCTGCATGTGCTCCTTGATCTCCTCCCGGGCGAACTTCATGTGCCGGGATTCCTCGACCACGTGGATCTTGGAGCTGGTGCGCACGATCTCGAGGACGTTGTCGCCGCGCATCCAGTCGCGCTGCATCACGTCGAGCACCTCTTCGGCGACCAGTCCGGCGCCGTAGGCCACCTCGCCCGTCGCGAGGCTCTTGAGCCCCCGTGCGAGCTCGATGACGAACCTGCTGGGGAAGTACGCGGGGACTTCGAGCTTCTGGCAGATGCGGGCGAACATGATCGAGTGCCGGCACTCGTCGGCGACCTCGGTCAGGGCGAACTGGAACTCGGAGTTCGCGGGGTCCTTGACGTACTGGTCGCGCAGGATCATCTGCTGGAGGATCATCTCGAACCAGATGCCGGTGCTCATGATCGAGCAGACTTCGTGCCTGGTGAGCGCGATCCGCTGCTGCTCGGTGAGCTCATCCCACAGCTTGGTCCCGTAGAGCGTGCTCCACTCGGGGTTGAGGCCGTACTGGTCCTCGGGGAGCGGGCTCTCCCAGTCGATCTCCGTGCTCGGATCGTAGGAGAGCGTCTGTGAGGACTCCAGCAGGCGGCTGGAGAAGTCCTGCTCGGCGCTCTGGCCGGCAACACCGACGGCGGTCATTGCGCACCTCCGCAGTTCGTCGTACTCGAAGTAACAGGAACAGACTGTACCCCATAAATGCGCGGTTGCGGAGTCCCCATTTTTCGGCGGCTAGACTTCGTGGGTGACCGCATCAACTACAGGGCAGGTGGACGGGCGGAGCGCCCGGTGGGCCGGGTATCGCGAGAAGCGGCGGAAAGAGCTGGTCGATGCGGCGCTGAGGGCGATCGCCAAGCACGGCCCGGAGGTCTCGGTCGAGCTGATGGCGGAAGAAGCCGGCGTGGCCAGGCCCCGGTTGTACAAGTACTTCAACGACACCGCGGACCTGGGTGCCGCCATCGCCGAGCGCGTCGCCGAGATGGTCACCGCCGAGCTCGCGCCGATGTTCAACCCGCGCGGCACGCCCATGGAGATGATCCGCGCCGCGATCGGCGCGCACACCAACTGGCTCGCCGAGCACGGCAACCTCTACCGGTACCTGAGCATGAACTCGGTGACCGGCGAGGCCGGGCAGAACGTGATCACCGACGTCAAGACGGTCATCGCGCGCCAGGTCACCGGGCTGTTCCAGTACTTCCTGGACCAGTTCGGCATCCAGATCCCGGTCGTGCAGCCGCTGGCCTTCGGCATCGTCGGGCTCGTCGAGTCCAGCGCGGGCAGCTGGCTGCAGGAGCCGAACGGTCTCACCCTCGACGAGCTCACCGACTGGCTCTGCGACTGGACGTGGCAGCTGCTCGACCAGTCGCTGCAGGTCTACGGACTCGAGCTGGACCCGAATCTGCCGCTGGCAGAAGCGGATCCAGTCGACGACTGACGTCTCCGCAACTCGTCTTGCTCAGCGGTGCGGGTGGCGGAAACCCCCGAAGGGGAAAGCGCAGCGGCTCCGCGCGCCGCTCCTGATGTGGTCCAACACGGCGTCGCGGCGTGCTCGCCACGACGCCGCTGGAGAACCCCCGGCGGTGCCAGCTGCGAGAGCTCGCGGCTGCGCCGCTCGCAACTGATCGGGCGTCCCTCAGAGCATGTGCGCCCGCTTGTAGACGGCCACCGCGGGCGGCGTGAGCAGGCCCGCCTCGTCGAGGAATGCCATCAGGCCCGCGCACGCGTTGCGCAGCATGGACTTCCGGTGCTCGTTGGCCGCGGCTGCCGCCACGCCGTCCCGGGGCCGGATCCCGACCGCCTTGTAGACGTGCGGGCTGACCAGGCTGGTGATGATCGCGTAGGAGACCACGGAGACCAGCAGCGCGCTGGCCTGGCGCTGCAGCGGTCCGATGCCCTGCACGTGCGCCTTGGTCTCCTCGCGGGCGAACTTCATGTGCCGGGATTCCTCGACCACGTGGATCTTGGAGCCCGTGCGGACGATGTCGAGCACGCGGTCATCGCGCATGAAGTCGCGCTGCATCACGTCGAGCACTTCCTCGGCGACGAGCGTGCCCGCGTAGGCGACCTCACCACCGGCGACGCTCTTGAAGACCCGTGCCAGTTCGACGACCGCCTTGTGCGGGAAGTAGGCGGGGATCTCCAGCTTCTGGCAGGCGCGGGCGAACATGATCGAGTGCCGGCACTCGTCGGCGATCTCGGTCAGGGCGAACTGGAACTCGGAGTTCGCGGGGTCCTTGACGTACTGGTCCCGGAGGATCATCTGCTGGAGGATCATCTCGAACCAGATGCCGGTGCTCATGATCGAGCAGACTTCGTGCCTGGTCAGCGTGATCCGCTGCTGCTCGGTGAGCTCATCCCACAGCTTGGTCCCGTAGAGCGTGCTCCACTCCGGGCTCAACCCGTACTGGTCCTCGGGCAGGTGAGCGTCCCAGTCGATCTCGGTCATCGGGTCGTAGGACAGCATCTGCGACGACTCCAGCAACCGACTGGAGAAGTCCCGCTCCACGTCCTGGAAGGCGGTCATGTTCAACACCTCCGCGCACTACGTCGTACTCGAAGTAACAGGAACACGAACGTACCCCATATATTGTTTTTTCTGAACTCCCCCGGAGGCCGACTGAGCCGATCAGGACTTGTCGCGCGCCTTGGCCGCCTTGCGGGCCTGCGCCCGCTCCTCCTCGCGACGCGCCTCGACGCGCGTGGTGCGCTCCTGCTGGAGCCACTCGGGGTCCTCGTTGCGGATCGCGTTGATCTGCTCGGTGGTCAGCGGGTCCGCGTAGCCGTTGCGGGTCAGTCCGCTGATCGAGATCCCCAGTTTCGCCGCGACGACGGGGCGCGGGTGCGGACCGTTGCGGCGCAGGTCGCGCAGCCACTCCGGCGGTTCGGCCTGCAGCGCGTTGAGCTCGTCGCGCGAGACGACGCCCTCCTGGAAATCGGCGGGGGTGGCCTCCAGCAGGACACCCAGCTTCTTGGCCGCCGTGGCGGGCTTCATCGTCTGGACGGTTTTGCGCGACGTCATCCGACCAGCGTAACCGGCGACTCCGGCCGGTAGTCTGGGCAGGTGACAGAGTCGGCCCCGTCCTTCGACCTCGCCTACGTCCCCGGCATCACGCCCGACAAGTGGGCGCGCAAGTGGCAGGAGCGCGAACCCCTCGTTCCCCTCAACCTCGTCCAGACCGCGGCCGCCGAAGCGCCCGGCCTGGTCCGCGAGGGTGAAGCCGACGCGGCGCTGCTGCGGCTGCCGATCGACCGCACCGGGCTGCACGCCATCCCGCTCTACACCGAGCAGACCGTGGTCGTGGTGCCCAAGGACCACGTGGTCGCCGCCGCCGACGAGATCACCTCAGAGGACCTCGCCGAGGACGTGCTGCTGCACCCGCTCGACGACGCCCTCGACTGGGAGCGCCCGCCGGGACTTCCCGCGGTCGAGCGCCCCGCCACCACCGCCGACGCGATCGCGCTGGTCGCCGCCGGGATCGGACTGCTGGTCGTGCCGCAGTCGTTGGCGCGGCTGCACCACCGCAAGGACCTCACCTACCGGCCGATCACCGACGCGCCCGAATCCACCGTCGCGCTGACCTGGATCGAGGACGAGACCACGGACCTGATGGAGCAGTTCATAGGGATCGTCCGCGGTCGCACGGTCAACAGCACGCGGGGCAAGCAGCAGGGCGAACCCGCGGGCAAGACCAAGAAGGCCCCCGCCAAGCCCGCCAGGACCCAGGTGCGCAAGCCGGCGTCGCGCCGCGGTCCGGCTTCGGGCAAGGGGCGCAAACCGCGTCGCCGCTGACCCACGGGCGGGTGACTCGCGTGGAATTCGAACGGGGCTTCTGATGTTGTCGTGGTCACGACCCGGTTCTGCGATGGAGGTACGAAGATGCCGTTGACTGGCCAGTACGAGCCGAGCCCGACCGAGTTCGTGCGCGATCAGGTCGAGAAGTACGAGAGCTCCGGCGGTACCGAAGGCACCACGATGCACGGGCTTCCGGTCGTCGTGCTGACCACCAAGGGCGCCAAGTCCGGCAAGATCCGCAAGGCGCCGGTGATGCGCGTCGAGCACGACGGGCGCTACGCCGTCGTCGCCTCGCTGGGCGGGGCTCCGCAGAACCCCGTCTGGTACCACAACATTCGCGCCAACCCGAGGGTGGAGCTGCAGGACGGACCGCAGCGCAAGGACTACGAGGCGCGCGAGCTCAGCGGCGAGGAGCGCGAGCTGTGGTGGGACCGCGCCGTCGCGGCGTTCCCGAACTACGCGGAGTACCAGACGAAGACCGATCGGACGATCCCCGTGGTCCTGCTGGAGCCCGTCGCTTCCTGAGCGGACCCCGAGCTCGCGAGAGGGGAGAACGGCTTCCGGAAGCCGTTCTCCCCTCAGCCGGTCACGAACCGATGGTGGCCATCGGCTCGCCGTTCGCGCGCCTGGTGCGGCCGCGCGAGATCAGCCACCAGCCCAGCGCGATCACCGCGATGATGGCGGGGATCGAGAAGAACGCGATCCGCTCGGCGCCGTCGGAGAAGCCCATCAGGGCGATCACCAGGACGAGGAACGCCAGCGTTGCCCAGCTCGTGTAGGGCGCACCGGGCATCCGGTAGCTCGGCCGCTCGATCTCACCGCGCATGGCCCTGGCCCGCAGCCGCATCTGGCAGATCACCAGCGTGGCCCAGGTCGCGACCACGCCGAGCGAGGCGATCGCCGTGGCGATCTCGAACGCCTGCTCCGGAACGATGCCGTTGAGGATGACGCCGAGAACGAAAGCCGCTGCGGTGAAGAGGATTCCGCCGTAGGGGACGCGGCGCTTGTTCATCTTCGCGGCGAACTTCGGCGCCTCGCCGTCGTTGGCCAGCGCCCGCAGGATGCGGCCGGTCGAGTACAGACCGGAGTTGCACGACGACAGCGCGGCGGTGAGCACCACGGCGTTCATCACGTCGCCGACGCCCGGGACCCCCAGGCGGGAGAACACGGTGACGAACGGGCTCTCGTCGGCGCTGAAGACCGTCCACGGCAGCAGCATCGCCAGCAGCAGCACCGAACCGACGTAGAAGATGGCGATCCGCCACACCACGCCGTTGATGGCCTTGGGCAGCACCTTGTGCGGCTCCTTGGCCTCGCCCGCGGTGATGCCGACCATCTCGATCGCCGAGTAGGCGAAGACCACCGACTGCAACGCCATCAGGGTGATGCCGAAGCCGCTGGGGAAGAAGCCGCCGTGCGAGGTGAGGTTGGCCGGTCCCGCCGGCGCACCGCCGATGTCGGTGGCGGTGAACACCAGACCCAGGCCCACGACCAGGAACACCAGGATCGCCAGCACCTTCACCAGCGAGAACCAGAACTCCAGCTCGCCGAACAGCTTCACCGACACCAGGTTGACCGCCAGCAGCACGCCCAGCGCGATCAGCGCCGTGATCCACTGCGGCAGGTCCGGCAGCCAGCGGTGCACGTAGATCGCGACCGCGGTGATCTCGGCGATGCCGGTCATCGCCCAGTTCAGCCAGTACATCCAGCCGGAGGCGAAACCCGCCCAGGGGCCGATGAACTCGCGGGCGTACTCCACGAAGCTGCCCGCGACCGGGCGGTACAGCACCAGTTCACCGAGGGCGCGCATGACGAAGAACGCCGCCAGGCCGCACAGCGCGTACGCGACCACCAGCGAGGGGCCGACCGTGGCGAGCTTGCCTCCCGCACCGAGGAAGAGCCCGACGCCGATCGCTCCGCCGATGGCGATCATCTGCACCTGGCGGTTGCCGAGTGACTTCGAATAGCCGTCGGCGTCGGTCGTGGGCGCAGCATCCTGCCCCGACCGCAACGATGAATCCACGAAAACCAAGTCCCTTCGTGACCAGGACATGCCGGAGAAAAGCGACGTCCAGGCGTTTTTCGTGCCGGTGCTAGGTCATCCGGCGGGGCGATACTAGTCATCGGAATTTCGCGTCCGCGTTGCGTGCGAGTCAGTTCCGCGTGGTTCTCAGGAATCTTTCCCAGAACCCCTCTGCTGTGGTGCGCGTCTCGTAGTCCCTGGTGGACGGTCGCTCCGCTGATCCAGTGGGGATCCGGCTACGCCGTCCAGGTGCGCGCGACATCGGCGTTCGTCGTCATCGCACGTCCATCAAATGGGAAATTCCCGAGCGTTCTCGTCGATCCGGAAAGGGAAGAACAGGACGAAACCGCGCGGAGCCAAGCGATTAGATGGGATTCCTTCCGCTTCCGCCTTCGCGGCCGGCCGGTCCCGCGCGCGAGGGCGACGGTGGCGGAGCGGCGCGAACGCTGCGTCATCGGCGCGTTCGCCGCGGACACGCCGCGTGGTGGGAAGGGCTGGTGCGCGTCACCGCCGCGGCGTTGCGATTCGTGCTCGCACGCCCTCGGAACCGACTTTCGGCAGGGGTTGAAATGTGACCCTGCTTACAGTGTCAACAAATAGTGCCCGACCGATTACTCAATGGCTTCAGCGGCCCGCCACGCTCTGTCAATCGGTTGCTCGCATTTCGCATCGCAATTATTGCGACGCGTGCGCGACTGTTCACGGACAGTTTTCGAAATGAGGAGTCGATCGCTTCTTAATGATCGTGATTCGTGCCTGTGACCAGGGGGGACGATCACGTGACGCGGAGTGAGATGGTGGTGCGGGCCTCAATAGATTGCTCCATTCGGCCCATTAAAGGATCGTCGCTTGGCGTAAGGATATGAAGTTGTAATGATCCCGCCTTGAAACGGAGACCTAGATGCCCCGGCTCGCAGTTGCGGTTGTCCCGATCGGATTGGCCGCAGCCCTGGGCCTCGGTGCATTGGCAAGCGCCGAAACATCGACCCCGCACAGCGTTGACGCTGCCACGCATCCGGTCGGTGTGCAGAGCCCCGCCCCCGCCCCGGCCCTGTCCCCCGCACTCCCCGAAGCCCCCGCCCCCGTTGCTCTGACCCCCGCCGCTGTCCCCGCAGCGCCGGCCGCCCCGAAGGCTGAGCAGAAGTCTGCGGACGTCAAGCCGCAGCCGGTCACCAAGGAACTCCCCGTCAACTACGCGGCCCAGCTGACCGGCTACTGGTGCGGGCCCGCCGCGACCCGCATCGCCATGTCCTCCAAGACTGGCGACCTGCCGTCCCAGGCCGAGCTGGCCAAGGAGCTCCGCACCACGGAGAACGGCACCGACCACGTCGGCCAGGTCGCGGACGGCCTGAACAAGCTGCTGGCCCCGACCGGCACGCACTACGTCGCCAAGGACCTCAGCAGCCGCCAGGTGTCGCCGGAGATGACCAACGAGCTGTGGGACGACACGGTTCGCAACATCGACAGCGGCAAGGCCATGGTCGCCAACATCGTCGCGCCGCCCGGCAACCAGCCGCCCGGCTACCCGTCGAGCCAGACGATCTACCACTACGTGTCGGTCGTCGGTTACGACTCCGACAAGAAGAACGTGAAGATCGCCGACCCGGCGAACTTCAGCGGCAACAAGGAGTACTGGCTGAGCCTCGACCAGCTGACCTCCCTGGTCCAGCCGCGCGGCTACGTCGCCTGATCGCACAATCGAGTTCCAGCACCTCGGGTGTTGAACGACCACTGCGGCGGTCCCCTGTCGAAGGGGACCGCCGCAGTCGTTCGTCGGGTCCGGACAACCTCCTTCCGGTTCGGCGCGTCTGAGTGAGGGCGTGACCGACTGGAGGAGGACGACTGTGCTGAAGCGGACCGGGATCATCACCGCGCTCGTAGCGGCCGCGGCGCTGGTGGGAGGCGTGGCCAGCGCCCAGGAGACGTGGACGGGGGAGCCGTTCCCGCAGCGGCCGGACCTCTCGTCGACGATCTCCACCGCGTCCAGCGGTGGCGGCGAGACCTGGGCCTTCGGCTCCTATGGGCAGGCAGGCGGCACCTCGTCGACCTCGCAGGCCTACCGCCGCGGAGCCGACGGGACTTGGGCGGAGGTCCCGGTCCCGTCGATCGGTCACCTGGTGTCCTCGGCGGTGGCCGGGCCGAACGACGTGTGGACCATCGGCTGGGGCTACAAGAACACCACCGGAGCGCTGTTGCACTGGGACGGCGCGGCGTGGACGGAGGTCCCGGTGGTCGTCCCCGGTGCCACCCGGGTGCGCCCCGACGACGTGGTCGCGGTCGGTGACGAGGTCTGGCTGATCGGCAAGGGCTACGACGACGGGCAGGAGTCCCGGCAGCACTCCTTCGCCAAGCGCTGGGACGGCGCGGCCTGGCAGGACCTGCCGCTGCCGGAGGCGGCGAACGAGGGCACGCTCGACGCGATCGGGGGCGGCCCGGACGACCTGTGGATCGCCGGCACCCGGAACGACGCCGCGATGGCCCTGCACTGGGACGGAACCACCTGGACCGAGGTGCCGGTGCCGCCGGTCGAGATGCCCGAGGGAGCCCTCTTCGAGGTGAACGACGTGGCCGCCCACGCCCCGGACGACGTGTGGATCTCGGCCGCCGCGCGCATCTACGACCGGCCGGAGCAGACCAAACCCGTGCTGCTGCACTGGAACGGCACGGCCTGGGGCGAAGTTCCCGCCCCGGCCGCAGGCGCACCCGGTGAGTTCGTCCACGCGGAGGGCGCGCTGTGGAACCTCGCCGATTCCGGCCCGCTCCGCTACGACGGCACCACCTGGCGGGCCGTTGACGGCCCCGAAGGCCCGGTCCACGCCGGAACCGAGGCCGACGGCCACCTCGTCGGCATCGGTTCCACCGGCCCGAGCTACGAAACGGCGCCGTTCGCCTCGAACCACAACGGCTGACCGGTCGGGCTCAGGCCGAAACACCCTCGCGTGAAACGGGAATCCCCTCGCCACCGGTTCGATGACGAGGGGATTGCCGGTGCTGCTCAGAGCGTGAAGGCCGCCTGGGTGTAGCCGCCGACGGTGGCGTTGCGGTCGACTCCGCCGGGGATGCCGGGGACCTGCCCGGCGTCGCTGTGCTGGTGCAGCGCCAGGCGCGGGTGGCCCCAGCCGGGGTTGCCGGGGTCGCCGTTGTAGCGCGCGATCCACAGCAGCACGTCGTCGCCTGCCCACAGGTTGGGGTCGATGATGTTCTGGAACCAGTTCAGGCTCGCGTACACCAGCACTCCGCGGACACCGGTCGCGATGCGCAGCAGCCGGACGAACTCGGCGATGAAGGCGTTCGGGTCGGGGATCTCGGGATCCTCCATGTCGAGCATCGGCCACATGTTGCCCGGCTCCTTGAGCCCGTGCTGGCCCATCCACCAGGCGAAGTGCCCCACCTGCGGGTCGATGGGTCCGGGGCGGGCGAAGTGGTAGCCGCCGGTCATGATGCCGGCGCCGCGCGCTCCGGCCACGTGGGTGCCTGCCGCGTCATCGACCCACGTCCGGCCTTCGGTCAGCTTCATGCTCGCGAAGGTGATGTTGTTGCCGCGAACAGCCGCCCAGTCGTCGACGGCGTTGTGGTGGCTGATGTCGATTCCGTAGTCCATGGGGCCCCCATCTGGTCGTGCTCGGGTCGCGCAACGCTCGCTGAGGGTGCCTCGGCGTTCCCCAGCCGGACGCTCAGCTGAGCCGGTGATCAACCCGTGCTGCGCACACGGTCCCAAGAAAGGAACGTCCTGTGGGGTGAATGACTGGAATTCCCACGTTCGGAGCACCCGCACGACGCAGTGCCGATTGGTGCACCTGGCCCAGTGGTCCGGAACCGGGCGATCTCCCTGTGGTGAGTGCGATGTTCGTGGTCCACTGGGGTGTCGACCGCCGGTGTCGATCTTTGGAAGCATCGGGGCCCGTTGGCCTTCGGAGAGGAGCGGCATTGAGCGACGGCGTGGGGGACCTGCGCACGGACGTGGCGCACGGCGCGCGGATCTACGACTACATCTTGGGCGGCAAGGACAACTACGCCGTCGACCGCGCCGCCGCGGAGGCGTCCCAACAGGTCTGGCCCGCGCTGCCGGTGCACATGCGCGCCAACCGCGAGTTCATGCACCGCGCAAGCCGATTCCTGGCCACCGACTGCGGCATCGACCAGTTCCTGGACATCGGCACCGGAATCCCGACCAGGCCGAACCTGCACGAGGTCGTCCAGGAGGTGAAGCCGGAAGCCCGCGTCGTCTACACCGACAACGATCCGATCGTGCTCGCCCACGCCCGCGCGCTGATGACGCGGAACGGGCAGGGCAGGACCGCCTACGTCGACGCCGACCTGCGCGACCCCGACACGATCCTGAACTCGCGGGAGTTCCAGGAGACCCTGGATCCGAACCGTCCGATCGGCCTGATGCTGATCGCGGTCGTGCACTTCATCGAGGACGACGACGAGGCGCTGGACGTGGTTCGCCGCATCGTCGACGTGCTGCCCTCGGGCAGCTACGTGGCGGCCACGATCGCCACCGACGAGTACGCGCCGGAGCTGCTGGCCGAGGTCCGCCGCGCCTACAGCGAGCACGGAGAAACCCTGAAGTTCCGCTCGCGCACCACTGCGCAGCGCTTCTTCGACGGCCTCGACGTCGTCGACCCCGGCCTGGTCCAGATGCACAAGTGGCGTCCCGACGACCTCGAATCCCTCGACGTCCCCGAAGCCGACATCGCCATGTACGCCGCGATAGCCCGCAAGCCCTGAGCCGGGGGAGGCTGGGCGCGGAATCGGCCTGAGTCAGGCGCGGGCCGGCCGGTTGGCGATCTGCTGGGTCGAGGGGTCCACCGGCTGGGGCGGGTTGGCGTGGGCCTGCTGCGGGCGGCCGTTCTGCGAGGTGCTCGGCGGGATCGCCGGGGTGAGCTGCGTCTGCGCGGCGCTCGCCTGCGACGCGCTGGGGGCAGCGGCCGGGGTGAGCTGGGTCTGCTGCGCGGCGTGCGACGGCCCGGGGGTGACCGCTTGGTTGAGCTGCGTCTGCTGGGCGGAGTTGGCCTGCGCGGCCTGGGCGGCCTGGGCCGAGGTGCTCGAGAGGTTCGAGCTGACGATGCGCTGCAGGTTGCGGTGCGCGTTGTTGAGCTCGTGGCGCATGCCGTGGATCTGCTTGGTCAGCGTGTCGCCCTCGGTGAGCGTGTTGGTCTCGACGGCGCGCAGCAGCACGCCCAGCTGACCGTGCAGGCGCTGGTGCACCTCGGCGAACGTGGCGACCTGCTGCTGCATCTCCAGCGGCGGCTGGGTGCGGGAGATCGCCTTGATCATGGTGTCCTGCCAGCGCTGCCCGGCCTGGCGGTAGTGCCGGTCGGCGGCGGTCCGGTAGTGCGGGGCGACCTGCGTGTCCAGGGACATGCGGATGAGCTCGTGGCTGCTGTTGACCAGCTCGCGGGCGGCCGTGGTCAACGCGTAGGCCCACTCCCACTGCTCGGCCTGCGTGCTGACGTGGCGCTCCTCGCGCGCTTCGTCCAGCTGGCTCCGGGACAGCTTCACCTGTTCCCAGGCGCGCTCGGCCTGCTCGGCGGCGGTCGTGGCGGCGCGCCCCGTCTTCTCGGCATTGGCCTCGACGGCCGCGGCCAGTCGGTGCACGGCCTCGGTGCGGCGGATGGCCTCCGCAGCGGTCTTCCGGGCCGACCACAGCAGCCAGCCGCAGACGCCGGCGGCCACGAGAGCCAGGACAGCCGGGATCCACGTCACCCATACCTCGGTCCCCATGGGCCCGACGATGACACATGAGCGGTTGCTCCGGTCGGGCGCATGAGCAAAAACTCAAGATGACTACGGGCAGTCGCGGGATCTCACTCTCCGAATGCGACTTGCGCCAAGTGATCTCCGGTGCGCTCGGCTGAAAGGCCCACGGAGGGCATCATTTCGAAACTGCGCGGTTTCCCGGAATCTTGTCTCCGCGGGGCCGCCCCCATAAGGTCACTCGCGCAACTCGGCTGAGCGAAGGGGAAGCATGTACGCGAGGTACGTCGCGGTGGGGGACAGCCAGACCGAGGGCGTGGGCGACGGTGATGATCAGCGCGGCCATCGCGGCTGGGCGGACCGCCTCGCCGAGGAGCTGGCCGCGCTGAACCCCGAGTTCCGCTACGCCAACCTCGCCGTTCGGGGCAAGCTCATCGGCGAGGTGCACGCCGAGCAGCTCCGGCTCGCGATCGAGATGGAGCCGGACTTCGCCACCGTGGTCGCGGGTCTCAACGACGTGCTCCGCACCGAGTACGACGGCGATGCGGTCCTCGCTCACCTGGAGCGGATGATCGGCGAGCTCACCGAGGCGGGCGCGCACGTCGCGACGGTGACCTACCCCGACATCGGTGAGATCGCCCCGATCGCCCGCCGCTGGCAACCGCGGCTGGTGGAGTTCAACGCAGGGGTGCGCGAGATCGCCGCGAAGCACGGCGCCACGGTGGTCGAGGCGGACCGGCATCCGGTGTGCGCCGACCGGAGGATCTGGAGCCACGACCGGCTGCACCTCAACCCTGCGGGCCACGCGCTGCTGGCCGGTGGTTTCGCGCACGCGCTGGAACTTCCCGGAAGCGACGATTCGTGGAGCCACCCGCTCCCGGAACGCCGGGCACCGGGAATCCTGCGGGTGGTCGCAGGCGAGATCCGTTGGGCTGCTGTGTTCCTGGCACCGTGGCTGTGGCGGCGGATCACCGGGCGATCCTCGGGCGACGGACGTACCGCGAAGCGGCCGCGACTGCTGCCGATGCGCTGAGTCGCCCGGAACGCACGTCCGAGCTGGACTCAGCGGCACCGGGCGTCTCGGATGCTCCCGCGAGGGATCACCTTGCTCGGCGGTGCGGGCTGAGTCCGCCGCCCACCGGCTCTCAGTTCTTGCGACCCACCACGCCGGCGATGCAGCTCTCGGCCTGGTTCAGCGGGCGCGACTTGGGGCCGTTCGGCCACCAGAGGTCGCAGAGCTCGATGTCTGCTGGGGAGTCCGGGCTGGGCGGCAGGATCTCCAGGCCGGGGAGCAGCGCGAGGATCTCGTCGCGGGTGCGGAAGCGGCCCGAACCCATCGGGCTGTGCAGGAAGAGCTCCTCCATCTTGCGGGCCAGCGCGCTGTGCTCCGGGGTCTGCGGGTCGAAGAAGTGCGCGATGACGACGTAGCTGCCCGGGGCGAGCGCGTCGATGTAGGTCCGCATCAGCTCCGGGCCGTCGTCGCCGAGGTAGTGGTGGAGGGTGCCGACCTGCAGCAGCGCGATCGGCTCGGCGAAGTCGAGGTGCCTGCGGACGGTGTCGTGGGCGAGCACCTCACCGGGGTTGAAGATGTCGGCGGAGGCGAAGTGGGTGTGGTCGTTCTCCTCGAGTAGCGCCTTGCCGTGCGCGATGACCACCGGGTCGTTGTCGACGTAGACGACCTCGGTCTCGGGATCCACCCGCTGCACGGTCTGGTGCGTGTTCTCCGCGGTCGGCAGGCCCGAACCGCAGTCGAGGAACTGCCGGACGCCGGCCTGGGCGGCGAGGTACTGGCATGCCCGGTTCAAGAACGCGCGGTTGGACCACGCCAGGTCCTTGACCTCCGGGGCCGCCTGGCCGACCTCGTGCAGCACCTGGCGGTCGATCTCGAAGTTGTCCTTGCCGTTGAGCGCCGCGTCGTAGACGCGGGCGATGCTGGCTTGGGTCGTGTCCACGCCGACGGGTGCGGAACTCGGTGCCGTCGAAGGCGTCTCGGACATGCCTGCTCCTGCTTGCTCGGTGGCCACGATCTCGAAATTACCGCACGGTATGCCCCCGGGTACAACAGGATTCGGCGCGAAGTGGCTGGTCTTCGTCCTCTTCCGCTGACCGCGACGTTCTCGTCCGGCACGCGAACAACCTCACATGGAATCTTCTTGAAGGCAAGATAACTTGGCGCGTGTCACCCTTTTCGCGGATGTGATCACTCCTGGGGTGCGTCTCCGCGCTTCGGCCTGACGTCTCCTCGTCGCGTCAGGCGCGGTGGCGCCGCGCGGCAGCGTTGGTGAGCCGCAGCGAAAGCGCAGGGGTGAGGCCCAGCAGTTGTGCCGCGAGGCCCCGCGCGGTGGGCACGCAGACCACCTGGCGCCGGGAGCTCAGCGCGTTGACGAGGCGGTGCGCCACGTCGTCGGGGTCGAGCAGCCGCCCCCGGTGCCAGAGCACCCCTGCGTTCGGATCCCCGGCGTGCCGCCGGACCATCGGCGTGTCGGTGCCGTCCAGGCACGCCACCGTGGCACGGATGCGCGAGTCGGCGTTGCGGAGGTCGGCGTTCAGCGACTTCGTGAAGCCCAGCACGGCGTGCTTCGAACCGGCGTAGACGGCGAGGCGGGGGACCGCGCCGAAGGCCGCGAAGGACGCGATGTTGAGGATCGACCCACCTGCGGGCTGATCGCGCATCACTTCGACCGCGGCACGCGATCCGTGCATGGTTCCGAGCACGTTGGTCTCGACGCACCGTTCGATCTCCGCGTCGGGATGGGTCCACGCCGGGCCGAGCGCGAGCACGCCTGCGCTGTTGACCCAGACCCGCACCCGGCCGCGTTCGGCCGCTTCCCGCGCGATCCGGCGATGCTGCTCGGCCTCGCGGACATCGTGCTCGGCCGACCGGGAACCCGGTATCGATCCGGCCGTCTCCCGCGCGGCCGCGTGGTCGATGTCGGTCGCCACCACGGCGAACCCGGCCGCGCCCAGCCGCCGCGCGATCGCGCGGCCGAGACCGCTCCCTGCCCCGGTGACCACCGCGATCTCCGGCATCGGCACGTCCTCCTCGGACCGTCCGCGCGAACCCGGCGGCCCGCGCCGCATCTGTCCTCTTGCGCTTCCGGGTGATCTTCGACCTGATCGACCTCATCGGCAAGCGCTTCGGCCAGGTGGCGCGCCTACCTGCGGGGAGGGGCGTAGGCGCGGAGGAACGCCTGGACGCCGGCGGTGACGATCTCCTCGCGTTCCGCTTCGTCGATGGTCAGCGCGCCGTAGTAGGTCCGGCTCTGCACCTCGCTCCCCGCCAGGGCGACGAAGTGCCGGGCGGCTCGGCGCGCGTCCTCGATTTCGAGCAGGCCCTCGGCGGCCAGGCCGGTCAAGCGGCGCGCGAGGTCCTCCTGCACGCGCTCGGGCCCGGCTTCCTGCCAGGCGTGCAGGACGTCGGTGGGGATGTGCCCGACTTCGGCCTGGATCTGCCGTACCAGCGCGAAGTGCGCGCTGAACCGGGGCATCACCGTGGTGAACGCGAGTCCCAGCGCGATCAGGTCCGACTCCAGATCGACGATCTTGCTCAGGTTCCGGTCGAGGTCGTCGAGCTGGACCTCGCGGACCTGCGCCGCGCTTTCCAGGATCACCGTGCGGAACAGCTCCTCCTTGTCCTGGAAGTGGTTGTAGATCGTGCGAGTCGACACGTCGGCGGTCTTGGCGATCATGCCGATGCTCGCCCGGGTGTAACCGTCCCGGCCGAACACCTCGCGGGCTCCGTCGAGGATCGCTCGGCGCTTCTCCGGTCCGCGTGACGCGACGTTCTCCCTGCTCAAGTCGCCCTCCTGAAATAAGTACAACGACCATTGCACTAAGTGCATTACACGTTGTACTTTACCATCTGTCAGTCTCCAGCACACCGACTCCGAGGAGCGAAGATGTCCGCACTGCGCCTGGCCCTGATCATCGGGAGCAACCGCGAAGGTCGATTCGGGCCGACCGTGGCCGACTGGTTCGCCGAGCAGGCCCGGCAGTTCGACGGCCTGGAGGTCGATGTCGTCGACCTGGCCGCGATCCCGCTGCCCACCGCCCTCGACTTCGGCGCCGCGCCGGATCCGCACGTCGCCGAGCTGGGCTCCCGACTGGATGCGGCCGACGCCTACGTCGTGGTCACGCCCGAGTACAACCACAGCTTCCCGGCTCCGCTGAAGAACGCGATCGACCTCTACCGCGCGGAATGGCGGGCCAAGCCGGTCGGCTTCGTCTCCTACGGCGGGATGGGCGGGGGCCTGCGCGCCGTCGAGCAGCTGCGCCTGGTCTTCGCCGAACTGCACGCGACGACCGTTCGCGACAGCGTCAGCTTCCACAACGCCTGGGACCGCTTCGACGACAGCGGCCGCCCGGTCGACGAGGCCTGCAACGGCGCCGCCAAGGGGATGCTCCACCAGCTCACCTGGTGGGCACGCGCGTTGCGCAACGCCAAAACCGCCGAACCGTACGACGTCTGAGGGCCGAACCGTGAAGAACAAGCTGACGCTGACCGTCGTGCTGCTCGGGTACCTGGCGTTGCCGATGTCGATGTCCGGTACGACGGTCGCCCTGCCGCAGATCGGGGCCGCCCTGAACGCCTCCGGCGGCCCCCTGCAGTGGGTGGTGACCGGCTACTTCCTCACCGCGTCGTCGTTCATGCTGGTCGCCGGGTCGACCGGCGACCTGTTCGGCAGGCGGCGGATCTACCGCATCGGCGCGGCGACGTACGCGCTCGGCGGCCTCGTCGCCGCGCTCGCACCGAGCGTCCTGCTGCTGGACGTGGCGCGCACGGTCACCGGCGTCGGCGCGGCCGGGGTGATGGCCGGCGGCGGCGCGATCTTGGCCTCCACGTTCACCGGGAGCGAGCGGACCAAGGCCTTCGCCGCGATGGGCACCATCGCCGGCGTGGGCATGGCGATCGGCCCGACGCTGGCGGGCTGGCTGGTCGGCGCCCTCGGCTGGCGGGCCACCTTCGGGGTCTTCGCCGCCACCGGAGCGCTCCTGCTGGCAGGAACTCTCGCGATGGGGGAGTCCCGCGCCGAGCGCCGCGAGAGGGTGGATTGGACCGGCGCGGTGAGCTTCATCGCCGGGCTCGCCTCGATCATGTTCGCGATCACCCAGAGCTCGCGCGCCGGATGGACGAGTCCGCTGGTGCTGGGCCTGCTCGCCGCCGGGGCCGGGCTGCTCTTGGTCTTCGCGCGCGCCGAGCGCCGCAGCCCGAACCCGGTGCTCGACCTGGCGCTGCTGCGCAACCGGTGGTTCGCGGGCTGGCTGCTGGCCGGTGTCGTGATGGTGCTCGGGTTCGGCGGCATGATGTCGTACCTGCCGACCTACCTGCAGGGCGCGAACGCGATGTCGGCGCGGGACTCCGGCCTGGTCATGCTCATGGCGACGGCGCCGACGCTGGCCCTGCCGATCCTCACCAGCCGCCTGGTCAACCGGGGAGTCTCCCCGAGGTTGCTGATCACCGGTGGTCTGCTGCTGATCGCGGTGGGCAACGCCTGGCTGACCCGGCTGCACCCCGGCATCGGCGGCTGGGAGCTGCTCGGCCCGCTGCTGACCGTCGGGTTCGGCATCGGTCTGGCCACCGGCCTGATCGACGCGCAGGCGATGAACCAGGTTGACCGGTCGCGCACCGGGATGGCCGCCGGACTGCTGAACACCGTGCGAGGAGGCTCGCAAACGCTGGTGATGGCGTTGTTCGGCTCGGTTCTGATCACGCTGCTGACCGGCCAGGTCGGCGGGGAGCGGGCGGGCCGGATCGCCACCGGCGAGCTCGCCGGAGCGGAGCAGGCCGCGCAGCTGACGCAGGCCTGGCAGATCGTGCTCTGGGGGATCGCTGCGCTGACCGCACTGGGGGCGCTGGCGGTCGCCACCCTGCTCACCCCGTCCCGCGATGCCGTCCCGACCTCCCCGGCGGTCCCGGCGACCGCCTGAACGAATCGCCGCTGGGCGCGGGTCTCCTGAGGCCACGCGCCCCGCGGCGCTTTCGCGATGGCGCGACGGCCATCAGGGTGCCGCGGCGGCCTCGGTGCACTGCGCTTCGCCCCGGCAGGTGGCGAGGCCGGTGAGGACGCGGTGGAGCTCGTCGCGACGCTCGGGCGAAAGGCTCGGGTAGGTGTTGGTCAGCTGGAACGGGTCGGTCCGGGCGTCGTAGAACTCGCGCTCGCCGTTGACGTACTCGACGTAGGTGCCCTCCGGCGTCCGGATCGCGGTGTAGGTCGGTGGGATCCCGTCGGGCTTCCCCTGGCGGTCGGGATCCTCCCGCGAGCCGCGCGGCTCGCGGTGTTCGACGAGCGCGACCTCCCGGCCCGTGCCGGGGCCGCCTCGGAGCAGGCCCGCGAAGCTGATGCCGTCGATGTCGGAACGCGGTGCGGCACCGGCTATTTCGGCGAACGTCGGGCGGAGGTCGATGTTCTGCACCGAGTCGTCCACCGCCCGGCCGGCGGGCACGCCAGGGCCGGTGGCTACCAGCGGCACCCGCACGTCGGTGTCGAACGCCGTCTGCTTGCCCTCGGCCAGCGCGTGCTCACCGAGGTGGAACCCGTTGTCGGAGGTGAAGATGACGTGTGTGCGCTGCGCCTGCCCGGTCTCGGCGAGCGTGCGCCGGAAACCGGCGAGCATCTCGTCCACCGCCTGCAACGACTGCGCCCGCTTGCGGAACTTCACGTCCGCCGCCTGGACCTTCGCGGCGGGCAGCGGCGGAAGCAGGCGCAGCCACGCCGGTTTGTCCGAGCGGTCCGGCTCGTCGAAAGCCGGGGTGCGCGGCGCGGTCAGCCCCGGGAACGCGTCGGCGTGCCGAGGAGCGGGGGTGAACGGCCCGTGCGGCGCGAACGGGGCCACCTCCAGGAAGAAGGGCGTGCCCTGGGCGGCGTTGGCGCGGATGAAGTCGTTGCCGCGCTTGGCCAGCACGTCGGTCAGGTAGTCGCCGGGCCGATGCCCGTGCGACCGCAACCGACCGTTGACGTTGAGCTGGTAGTCGTACTCGGCGTAGCCGTCGCCCGCCACGGCCCACTCGTCCCAGCCCGGCGGAACGAACGGCCGCTCACCGCCGAGCGTCCGGCCCGGCTGGTAGCCGTTGAGGTACTTGCCCATGAACCCCGTCCGGTAACCGGCCTGCTGCAACTGGGTGCCCAGGGTGTCGCGCTCGTCGCGGCGGTGGAACACCGCGAACCCGCCGTCCGGAGGCTCGTTGGTGAACACACCGGTGTTGTGCGGGTACTTCCCCGACAGCGACGACGCGCGGGAGGGGCAGCACAGCGAGTCGGTGACGGTGGAGTTCGAGAACGTCACGCCCTCCCGCTGCATCCGCTGCACCTCCGGCATGAACGGCACCAGTCCCTGGTCCATGTCGTCGACCAGCACGAACACGATGTTCGGCCGGGCCGGATCGCCGGCGGGTTGCGGCGGGGGAGTGGTGCACGCGGCCAGGATCAGGCCGATGGCGGCCACGCAGACGGCCAGCCGCGGACGCGGCATATCGATCATCCTCCAGGGGACTTCGGCGCCGCGCACAGCATGCCCGGCCACGGGCACACGGCCAACCCGATGACCAGAAGTCGAACGAGCTAGCGGATGGCGGTGAAGCTGGTGAGGGAGGTCAGATCGCGGCGGGAGACCTCGGCGAAGGTGCCGCTCAGCGCTCGCTCGATCCGTTCGACCTTGTCCGCGGAGAGCGCGTTGCTGCGCGTGAGGATCGACGGTCTCGTGCCGCCGTGGCAGGCGATCAGGAGCCGCCCGCCGGGGCGGGTCACCCGGTGCAGCTCGGCGACGCCCGAGTCGAGGTCCGGCCAGATGGCGACGTTGTTCACCGAGACGACGCGGTCGAAAACCGCGTCGGGGAAACCCGTGTCGGCGGCGGTGCCCAGCCGCAGGTCGATCCGGCCCGCGAGGATCTCGTCGGAGTGCGGACGGCTCGCGAGGTCGCGCATCTCCGCCGAGGGGTCGACGCCGCAGATCCGCCTCGCGCGAGTCCGCTTCAGGAGGCGGATCAGTCCGCCGGGCCCGTAGCCGACTTCGAGGACCTCCGCGCCGGCTGGGACGTCGAGGAGGTCCAGCACCTCCTCCTGGCGGTTCACCCACAGCATGAAGCGGCCGGCGATCCGGCCGCGCGCACCGCGCGGGAGCACGAACGGCGAGAGACCCGGTTCACCCCGGCTCCACGACGTCATGGATGCCACGTCCCAAACCTTCCGCTTCAACCCGGGTTGAAGCCCTGCACGGGAGATTCAGGACCAACGGTACCCACGCGCGATGAACCTGGCCGGTCGAGCGCGCTGCCGGCCAGGCCCATCGCGGGCGGGATCAGAAGAAGACGTGCTCGGGATGCGGGTGGCTGAGGAAGTCGTGGTGCGAGATCTCCCAGCCGTAGGCTCCCGCGTGGCTGAAGACCAGCACGTCACCCGCGCGGATGCGCTCCACCGGCACCTCGCGGGCGAGGACGTCCTTGGGCGTGCACAGCTCGCCGACCACGGTGACCGGCCCGCTCACCTCCGGACGCGGCGCCGTCGACTCCCAGCGGTCCACCGGCAGGACCGTGAAGGGGTGGTTGTGCTGCCAGGACGACGGCAGCCGGAACTGGTGGGTCCCGCCGCGCACCAGCGCGTAGTCCACGCCGTGGTTGCGCTTGACGTCCAGCACCTCCACGGCGTAGCTGCCGCACTCGGCGACCAGGTAGCGCCCGCACTCGAAGTCGATCTCCTGCACGTGCGGGGGGAACTCGGCGAGCACCGACGGCAGGCGTCGGGCGAACGTCGGCCAGTCGAACTGCCGGTCCAGCCGGGCGTAGTCGACGCCGATGCCGCCGCCGACGTTGATCACCTCGCAGCGCAGCCCGAACTCCCGCTCCCACTCCGACACCGTGCGCCCGTAGTGCGCCAGCAGCTCCAGGTGGGCGTCGGCGGAGAGGTTGTTGGACAGCGAGTGCAGGTGGAAGCCGGCGAGCCGCACACCCGGCAGCTCGCGGGCCGCGGCGACGCAGGCGGGCAGGTCCTGCTCGGCGATGCCGAACTGGGTGGGCTTGCCGGCCATCGCCAGGGTCGCGGTCGGGAACGGGCCCGAGAGGTTGACCCGCAGCAGCACCTCCGCCGTCGCGCCCAGCCGGGTCGCCGCGGACGAAACCCGGTGCAGCTCCAGCAGGCTCTCCACGTGCAGCCGCTGCACGCCCTGCTTGAGGGCCTGCTCGATCTCCGCGGGCGTCTTGGCCGGACCGCCGAACACCACCGGGACGTCGGCGCCGACGGCGCGCGCCTTGTCCAGCTCGCCGCCCGAGGCGATCTCGAACCCGGCGACCAGCGGAGCCAGGGCGCGCAGCAGCGGATCGGCGCTGTTGGCCTTCATCGCGTAGAACATCCGGCAGCGGCGCGGCAGCGTGGCCGTGATCGCGCGGACGTGGTCGGTCAGCCTGTCCAGGTCGTAGGCGAACAGGCACACCGGGTCGCCGCCGACGCGTTCCCGCACGAGTCCTTCGAGTCGCTCAGTCATGGTTCTCCCGGTGTCGGTCGAGGTGGGCGCGCAGGGCGCGGGCGGCCAGGCCGCGTTCTTCGCCGAGCACGAAGGTGCGCACCCCTGCGGCGCGCCATCGCTCGTGGTCCTCGGGGGTGCGGGGGATCGCGCAGTAGGGCACTCGGTGGGCGTCGCACTCGGCGTGCACGCGGGCCAGCGCCTCCTGGACCAGCGGATGCCGGGTCTGCCACGCGACGCCGTAGGACTGCGACAGGTCCGCCGCGCCTTCCAGCACCAGGTCGACACCGCCACCGGCGAGGATCGACGGCAGCTCGTCGACGCCCTCGGCGTCCTCGATCATCGCGATGACCATGGTCTCCTCGTTGGCCCGGCGCACGTACTCGGTGAGCTCGATGCGCCCGAAGCCCGGCACCCGGCCCCCGTTGAGGCTGCGCATGCCCTCCGGTGCGTAGCGGGCGGCGCGGATCGCCGCGTCCACATCGGCGCGGCACCGCACGTGCGGCACCACCACGCCCAGCGCGCCCGCGTCCAAGGCCTGCAGGATCGCGCCGGGATCGGCTTCGGGGACGCGGACGAAGGTGATCAGGTCGACCGCCTCGGCCGCCCGGATGAGGTTCTCCAGCTGTTGCGGATCGACCAGGGAGTGCTCGGTGTCGAGGATGACGAAGTCGTATCCCGCGCAGCCGATCATCTCCACCAGCGGCGGTGACGGGATGGAGCAGAACAGCCCGTAGCTCTCACCGCCTTCGGCGAGCCGGCGCTTGACGGTGTTGGGCTTCAGCACCGCTCCACCTCCGCCAGCGGGTTGGGCACGGCGTGCAGCCGCAGCTCGGTGTCCGGGTGCAGCCTGCGGGTAGTCAGCTGCTCCACCTCGATCGCCGGGGTGAACAGCTCGAACAGCTCGAAACGGTCCTTCAGCTCCGGGAATCGGTGTTGGTAGGCGCGGATCTCCTCGGCCACCAGCCGCCAGAAGTCCTGTTCGGCGAAGTCGTAGTGGTCGGTGAGGAAGAGGGCGAGCTCACCGAGGTTGATGAAGAAGAACGCGTCCAGCAGGAAGTCGGTGACCAGGCTCAGCTCGTCGGTCTCGACGAAGGAGTTGCGGTTCTGGTGGTGCGCGGGCGTTCCCGCCAGCTCCGGGGCTTCCCCCGCGAGGTGTTCCCGGGAGAAGCGCACGCCGTCGTGGAAGTCCTTGAGCACCACGCGTTCCGGCTTCCCGTCGACGTGCACCAGGGCCATGTTCTGCGCGTGCGACTCCAGCGCGATCCCGTGCGCGCACAGCAGGTGCACCAGCGGCAGCGCGCTGACCCGCACCACCTGACTCACCCAGTCCTCGACCCCGGAGTCGCGCACCCACGCGTCGATCAGCGGTGTCCCGTCCCGCAGGCAGGCGGTCAGGCCGGTGAACGGGATCGCCCGCTCCCCGGTTCCCAGGTGCGGGTGCAGGCTCTCGCGCCAGATGCACGCCAGCGCGCCGTAGGTGTCGGCCTGCAGCAGATCGGCTTCCGGCGTCACCGACACGCCCAGCTCCTCGCCGAGCAGGATCGGCCGCAGCTCGCCGGACAGGTAGTCGTCGCCGGCGACGACCTCGCGCAACCAGTCGGTGATGCGCGGGGCGTTGCGCACGGTGTGCGCGGCCAGGCCGCGGCTGGTGGAGGTGTTCACCATCGACATCGACAGCTTGAGGTAGGGGCGCTCGGGGGCGTCGCGGCAGGTCAGGGTGCGGATCGACTGCTGGGCGAGGAACTCGTGCGGGTCGTCGCCCAGCGGGATCAGCTCACCGCGCCCGAGCTGCTCGGAGAACGCCCGCGCGATGCGCTCCCGCCACTGCCACGGGTGCACCGGGACCAGCACGTAGTCGTCCGGGTCGCGACCTGCGTCCTCGATCCGTTGGTGGAAGCCCTCGATCGCGGTCCCCAGCTGCTCGGCCACGTAGTCGCCGCCGAGGGTCGCGGAGCCGCTGACCTCGGTGATGTCGCGGTGGGCCGCCAGCCACAGCGGGCGCAGCGGGTTGGCGAACTCCGGGCCGAAGGCGATGTTGTCGGCGACGTCGAACCCGAGGCGCGACTTGTACGTCGGGTGGTAGCGGTGTCCGTCGGTGATGGCCGATTCCAGGACGTCGTGGTCCGCTGTGGACGGTGGGTCCTCGCGGAGGTGCTCCGACAGAGCGTCTTTGAACAGGGTCTCCTCCAGCTCGCGCGCGAAGCCGGGGAGGTGGCCGGGGTCGGCGTCCAGGGAGTCGCGGACCTCCGAGAGGAACCGGGTGACCGACTCGGCCTCGACGCCGTCGCGCAGCACCGGCGAGGTCAGACCGACCCTGCCGAACCCGAACCTGCGCACCGCGCGGAAGGAGTAGCGCACGGGTTCGCCGTCGTGGTCGGTGCCGGTGACGACGTGCTCGTCGCCCTCCAGATCGGTGCGCACAGCACCTTCGTAGAGCAGGGATTCGACGAGCTGGCGGAACACCCGGCGCCGCACGTCCGCGGCGCGGGGGTCGCTCAGCGCAGCCTGCACGAGCTCGGCGGTCATCGGGTCACCTCGTGAATCGGGTTGGGGATGTCGACGTAGAGCGGGTTCTCACCGCGCTCGGCGAACCGGCTGAGCAGGTTCGCCTTTGCGGGCAGCGTCGGTGCCTCGCGCAGTTCGGCCGCGTACCGCCCGGGAAGGCCGCGCAGGAACTCGCGCACGACCTGCCACAGCACCCGCTCACCGGCGGGTGTGCACCGGCCGAGCACCGCGACCACGTGCCCGAGGTGGTTGGTGACCAGGTGGTACCGCAACCGGTGCCACGCCTCGGCGTCGTCGTAGAGCACCGGGCTGGTCGGGGGCAGGATCCCATCCGGGACGCGTTCGCGGTCGGCGCTGGTGCCTTCCATGTCGCGCACGTAGAACCTGCTGGGCCAACCGTCGTCGGTGTGCAGCAGGCTGTTCTGCACGTGCGCTTCGAAGCCGATGCCGTCCTCGGTGAACACCGCCAGCAGCGGCCCCAGCGAGATCCGCAGGTAGCGGCGCAGCCACTCGGAGACGTGCTCGGTGGTCAGCGGGCCCGCCTGCTCGACGAGGTCCACCAGCGCCGGGCGCCCGTCGACCCGGTCCTCCAGCAGCGCGGCGAGCACGCGCGGTGCGATGTCGGTGCCCGCGAACGGGTTCCGGCGGAACAGCACGGCGAAGTCCGCCGCGAGGTCGCCGACCGCCGCCGGGTCGAGGGTGCGGTAGCCGGTCTCCGGGAGCACCTCGAACCCCTCGTGCTGCCAGCACTTCTCGAGCGCCGCCACCAGCCGACCGGCGTCGGCCGCGCGGTGCAGGTGCTCGACGGGGTTGTTGCGCACGAAGTTGGTGATCCGCACGTGCAACGGCAGCTTCCACGCGGTCGGGAAGGCGGGATCGCAGACGGTGCGAACCGAGGACGTCGCGTACACCAGCGCTCCCACCGGCCCCAGCGGAGTCAGCTGGCCCGCCTCGATCAACTCCTGCACCCGGGGCTGTTCCCGCAGGTAGCGGTCCTGCCACGGGTGCACGGGGAGAACCGAGAGGTCCTCCTGCGGGAGCCACGGCCCGTCACCGACCCGCTCTTCGAGCAGCAGCTCGGGCGCGGCGGCCCAGTGGTGCAGCCGGAACGACGCGCCGAGCTCCGGGGCGTAGCGCTCCAGGTCCTCGTCGCTGATCCCCTCCGCGCTCTTGGGCGTCGGGTGGAACGGGTGCCCCAGCAGCAGCGACTGCTCCGCCTGCCGGGTGATCTCCGCCGGATCGGTCGCGCTCGCGAACGCGGGCCGGTCCAGGTAGCGCGCCGTCCGGGCGACGCTGTTGGCGACCTGGCGGAGGAAGCGCTCCACCGCTTCCTCCGGTGCCGTCGCGCAGCGCCCGGCCAGCTCGTCGGCGACCAGCGCCACGAACTCCTCGTGTTCGAGCGCGACCCCGTCCCGGGACACCTCCGCCCCGTAGACGTGGTGTCCGATCTCGGACCGGTGCCGGACCTCCGCGCACAACCGGCTCGGAGAGGTTTCCCCGGCCCCGGATCGCAGCGGGATCCGCACCGAGCCGGCGCTGAATTCGCCCTCGACTTCCCTGACCAGCGCGTTCAGCAGCCGTTGCCGCGCGGCCGCACGGGCCACAACCTCGTTCACCGCAACACCTTCTCTTGAATCTCAACCGGGGCGGAGGTGTGAGTGGAACCCTCCGCCGCCCTCGTTCGGCCGGCCAGGGCCAGCAGTGCGGCGACGCCCAGCAGCGCGCCGATGAGGGAGAACACCGCCGCCGGCGGCAGCAGGACCGCCAGGACGGCGCCCGCGAGCGGGCCGAAGACCTGACCGAGGTCGAGCACCCCGGTGCTGAACCCGAACGCCGTGCCCGAACCGCGCTCCGGCACGTGGTGGGCGTTGACGTGCAGCACCGACTGCAAGAGCGCCGCGAAGCAGAAGCCCTGCACGATCCGCAGCGGGATCAGCGCTTCCACGCTCACCAATCCCTGCAACGCCACCGCGAGCGCGCAGCAGGCCGCCGCCACGGCGAACCCCAGCTGCGCGGGCCTGCGGTCGTTGCGGCGGCCCCACCAGGGACTGCCCGCGCAGGACGCCGCCCAGGTCAGCGCCTGCAGGGCACCGACCCACACCGTCGCTGCGGCCACCGACCCGGCCATCTGCTCGACCTGCGGCGCGAAGACCACCACCAGCGCGTAGATCGCGGCCTGCGCCGCGAAACCGGCCAGCAGCATCAGGCGGCTCTCCCTGCGCCTGAGCAGGAGACCCGCGATGGCGCGCGGCGAATGGCGTTCACGCGCCTGCGCCGGTGGTTCGGTCAGCGAGCACGCGGCCAGCACGCTCGACAGCACGAGCATCCCCGCCACCGCCGCGAACAACGGCCCGAACCCGATCTGGTTGGCCAGCAACCCGCCCACCAGCGGCCCCAGCAGCGAACCCGCCGCCGTGGCGCCGAAGAGCATCCCGAGCGCGCGCCCGCGCCGGTCGGTCGAGGCCGCCGCGGTCGCGTAGGACGCGGTCGCGCTGACCACACCGCCGCACGCGCCCTGCAGCAACCGGCAGGCCAGGAACTCCTCCGGTGTGCTCGCCACGGCCATCAGCGCGATCGCCAGGCCCAGCCCGGCGTGGGCGCGCACCACCATCGCCTTGCGGCCGAACCGGTCGCCGACCCAACCCCACAACGGCCCGCTGACCAGCTGGACCACCGCTGGAGCCGCCACCGAAACCGCCGTCCACCAAGGGATCTCGGATCGGGGCGTGCCGAGCCCGGCCAGGTAGAACGGCAGCAGCGGGACGACGATCGTCAGTCCCGCGGTCGCCGCGAACTGCCCCAGGCACAGCACGGGATAGGTCCTGCCCGGCGAGAACATCACGCCCTCAACCCCCCGACCAGCGGATTCGGCACCGACCCGATACCGGCGGGCATGCTCACCCCGCTGGAGCTCCCCTGCCGCAGCAGCGGCTCCAGCACCCGACGGCTGGGCCAGGAGTCGGCTCCCAGCAAGCACTTCCGCAGCACCTCGCGCACCTCGGCGGGCTGCGAGGGCAGGAGCTCCCGCACCGCCTGGTGCAACTGCGCCCACAGCTCCCGCTCGTCCACTCCGAAGTGACGGCGCAGGGCGTCGGCGATGCCGTAGAGGTTGACCTGGAACCCGAGGGTCTGCAGGTAACCGACCAGCGACTCCGCCGAGTCGAGCCGCAGCGACTGCGGCGCACCGGGTTTGATGACGTACTGCGGATCCGGCGTACCGGCCAGGTGCATCCACTCCGGGAACAGCCGCAGCGTGTCGTGATCGCGCAGCACGAACTGCTCCACCCGTCCCTCTTCCAGCCGCACGACCACGTTCTGCCCGTGCAGCTCTGGCAGCACCCCGCGGCTCAGGAAGCCGAACCCGACCTCGCAGAACGAGCGCGCCAGCTCGCCGAAGAACCGGACAGGGTCGAACCGGTCGGAGATCGCCGGTGCCAGCACGTCCCACTCGTGCGCGGCCAGCGCCGCCATCGGCAGCACCAGGCCGTCGAGCTCCGGGTAGATCCGGACCTGCGCGGCGAGCTGCCCGGGCCGGTCCCCGAACTCGTCGTCCGGGTCGTGCCAACCGGCCCAGATCCGCTCGTCGCACAACGCGACCCGCTCGCCCAACGCCGGAACGCGGTCGAGCAGATCCGCCATGCACCGCTGGGCCCGCTCGGCGTTGGCCAGGTAGCGAGGCGGGAGCAACCGCGTCGCGCCCAGCGTGGCGACACCGAGCGGGAGCTTGACGTGCCGGTCGGTCTCGGGTTCTGCGACCAGGGTGCGCAGCGAGGAGGTGGGGTGGAAACCGCCGATCCCGCGCGCCAGCGGAACCACCGCCCCCTCCGCCATCTCCGAGCCGAAGGACTCCGCCAGGGCGTGCTGGAACTGCCACGGGTGCACCGGAATCGGCTGGTAGTCCTCGCCGGCCTCGTCGAGCGCCTGCCGCTCGGCGGGGGAGAGGACCAGCTCGGCGAGGTGGTGCGAGAGCGGGTCGGAACCGTGGGCGAGGCGGTCGCGGCGCACCGCCACCCAGTCCAGGCCCCACGGCTCACCGCGCATCGGCCCGTACCGCTCGACCTCCTCCGCGCGCCACCCCGCCGCCGCCCGGGAGGTGGGGTGGAACGGGCGGTTGCGCGTCGCCGCCAACCGCTCCCCGGCCAGCAACTGCCCCTTCCGCGGCGTCAGGTCGAGGGACGCACGCTGCTCGCGCAGCACCTCCGCGTGCTCCACCGCGGCCCGCAGGTCCGCGGCCACCTCGGACGAGTCCTCGCTCACCAGCGAGAGGAGCTCGGCCGGTGTCAGCGACCGCGTTCCCTCGAACAGGACCGGGCCGCCGGCGTGGCGATGGCGTTGCAGCGCGCCGCCGGAGGCGATCCGGAAGCGCACCGCGCCGGCGGCCAGCGTGATCCGGCCCCAGCCCGACGGCTCCTCGGTGAGCTCGACGAGCTCCTCCTGCAGCAGCACGTCGATGAGGTCTCGCATGACCAGCTCGGCCGATCCCACCTGCATCAGTACAGGTCCAGCCAGGTGCCGACGCCCTGCTCCTTGGCGCGTTCGTAGACCGCGCCCGCGCAGGCGATGTCCTCGACGGCCATGCCCATCGGGTTGAGCACGATGATCTCGTCGTCATCGGTGCGGCCCGGTCGGGTGCCCGCCAGGATCTCGCCGAGCTCGGCGTGCAGCTGCTCCCGGGAGAACGAGCCCTCCAGCACCAGCTGGTTGATGATCTTCTTCTCGCGGTTGCTCTGGTCCCAGTCGTCCACCACGACCTTGTCGGCCTTGAGGAAGACGTCCTTGTGCACGTCCATGATGGACACGTTGCACAGCAGCGCGCCGCGCTTGATCCAGTCGGAGACGATGTAGGGCTCGCTGGTGACGGTGCACGGAACGACCAGGTCGCCGGCTCGCACGGCCTCTTCGGCGGTCTCGGTCACGTGGGCCTTGACCGACGGGTACTCGCGGCCGATCCGCTCTGCCAGCGCGTGCGCGGCCTCCGGTCGCTGGTCGTGGAGGTGAACCTGCTGGATGCAGTCGAACTGCTCCAGCAGCGCCGTGATCTGGGTGCTGCCGATGACACCGCAGCCCACCAGCGCGACCTCGGAGAACCCGGCGCGCGCCAGGTGCCGGGCGGCCAGGCAGGTCACGCCCGCGGTGCGCCAGGCGCTGATCAGGCTTCCTTCGAGCACCGCCACCGGGTAGTTGCTCGCCGGGTCGTTGAGCACGATGACCGCGCTGGCGCGCTCCTTGCCGCGCTCGGCGGGGTTGTCGTGCTTGCTGCCGATCCACTTGATGCCGGACAGCCCGGGGTCTCCGACGTGCGCGGGCATCGCGATGATCCGGTCGGCGATGTGGCCCTGCTTGCCCGCCACCCGCAGGTACGGCTTGAGCGGCTGCACGGTCTTGCCCTCGGAGTGCGCGATCAACCCGGCGTTGAGCGCTTCCACGTAGAGCTCGGACGCCGCGCCGCCGACCGCTGCGATGTCGCTGCGGCTCAGGTAGAGCATCTTCGGGGATTCCTCGGTGGTCACCGGTTTTTCTCCTTCGTGTTGCGGTGTTCTGGTCAGTTCGCGCAGCGCTGGCGGGCGGCGTCGAACCAGTCGTCGTCGTAGATCAGGTCGAGGTAGCGGTCTCCGCGATCCGGGAACACCGCCACCACCCGGCACGGGCGGGGGAGCCGCGGCAAGGTGCGCTGCACGGCGGCGACCACCGCTCCGGTGGACCCGCCGGCGAAGATCCCCTCGGTGGCGAGCAGTTCGCGGCAGCCCACGGCGGCCTCGAAGTCGTTGACGTGCACCACTTCGTCGATCTCGTCGGGGCTGAACAGCTCCGGGACCCTGCTCGCGCCGATGCCCGGCACGTCGCGCTGTCCGGGCGGGCCGCCGAAGATCACCGAGCCGACGGCGTCCACCGCGATCACCCGCATCTCGGGGAAGTCCTCCTTCAGGCGCCGCGAACAACCCAGCAGGCTGCCGGTGGTGCTGACCGCCCCGAACAGGTACGACGGCGGTCCGTCGAGCTGACGGCTCAGCTCGTCGCCGGTGCCGTAGTAGTGCGCCTGCCAGTTGCGGTCGTTGGCGTACTGGTTGATCCAGATCGCTCCGGGCGAGTTCGCCACGATCTCCTGCACGCGGAAGATCCGGGTGTGCAGGTAGCCGCCGGTCTCGTCCGGCTGGTCGACGATCTCCACCTCCGCACCCAGGTGCCGGAGGATCGCGACGTTGGCGGGCACGGCCTTGGGGTCCAGCACGCAGGTGAACCGCAGCCCGTGGATGCGCGCGGCGATGGCCAGCGCGATCCCGAAGTTGCCGGAGCTGCTCTCCACCAGGTGGGTTCCGCGCCGGATCGAACCGTTGCGCAAACCGGATTCGACGATGTGCCGGGCGGACCGGTCTTTCATGCTCCCGCCGGGGTTCATGAGTTCGAGCTTCGCGATCACCTCGACATCGGATTGAGGGAAAAGCCGGTTCATCGCGACAGCAGGAGTGTTTCCCACGCATTCGAGAACCGACCCGATTACGGATTCGGTCTGGGTGTCGACGGCCACGTTTCTCCTCAGATCGACGACCGAAAGGCACAGCTACGAGCGGAAACGCTAACAAAGGCAAGGCTAACTTAACAGGATTGATCTGCGAGAGCCAGCGCACATCGGGGTGGCGCAAGCGGTTGCGGATCCTCCGTTGTGAAATTTCCGGGCGCCCTTTTCGGGGATTCTGAGCTGCGCTTATCAGGATTTTCAGGGATAAAAGTGGATCAAATGTTTCCGGATCTTCGACGAAGTGGATCCGAATGCTCCGAATGGGTGGAGAATTCGGCGGTGGCCGCGGGAGAGCCGCCCGATGAGATGGGGCTCCCCGCCGCGATGTTCGCTGGGTCAGGATTGGGGGAGACCCGAGTGGACCTGGAGCGATGAATGCCGGAGACGTTGTCCGTTGAGCTGGCCTACGGAAGGACGGGACTCACCGTTGAGCTGCCGTCCGAGCGCACGACCGTGGTCGCGCCCGCCCACCCGCCGGCGGCACCCGACTCGGCGGCGGCGCTGCGCCGAGCGCTCGCCGAGCCGGTCGCCGGTCCGCCGTTGCGGGAACGGGTGCGGGCCGGGCAGCGGATCGCCGTGTCGCTCTGCGACGCGACCCGGCCGCAGCCCCGCGAAGCGATGGTGCGCGCACTGCTGGCCGAGCTGGAGGGCATCGCGACGCGGGAGGACTTCACGCTGCTCGTGGCCACCGGGACGCACCGCGGCAACACCGACTCCGAGCTGCGGGCGATGCTCGGCGACGAGCTCGTCGAGACCATGCGCATCATCAACCACGACTGCCGAGACCCCGAAGTGCTCTGCCCGCTGGGAACTTTCGGTGATGGCGTACCGGTGTCGCTCAACCGGCACTGGGCGGAGGCCGACGTCCGGATCACCACCGGATTCGTCGAACCGCACTTCTTCGCCGGTTTCAGCGGCGGTCCCAAGCTCGTCGCCCCGGGCCTCGCCGGACTGGACACCGTGCTCACGCTGCACGACGCGGCGCGCATCGCCAGCCCGCAGGCGACCTGGGCGGTCTGCGAGGGCAACCCGGTTCACGACGACGTCCGCGCCATCGCGGCGGGCACCGGCGTGGATTTCGCCTTCGACGTGGTGCTCAACCGCGAGCAGCGGATCGTCGAGGCCTTCGGCGGAGACCTGCTCCCGATGCACGCCGCCGCCCGCGAGGTGGTGCGCGAGCTGTCGATGCAGCCGGTTCCGCAGCGCTACGACGTCGTGGTCACCACCAACTCCGGGTACCCGCTCGACCAGAACGTCTACCAGGCGGTCAAGGGCATGACCGCCGCCGCGACCGTCGTCAAGCCGGGCGGGCTGATCATCTGCGCCGCCGAGTGCAGCGACGGTTTCCCCGATCACGGCTCGTTCCGCGAAGTCCTGGCGTCCGAGCCCACGCCGGAGGCGCTGCTGCGGACCATCTCCGGGAGAACCGAAACCGTCCCGGACCAGTGGCAGGTGCAGATCCTCGCCCGCGTGCTCGCCACGGCCCGCGTCGGCGTGCACACCACCCACCTCACCGACGCGCAACTGCGCACGGCCCACCTCTACCGGGTCGACGACATCGCCACCGCGGTCGCCGAGGAACTCGCCGCGAGGGGCCCGCAGGCCCGCGTCTGCGTCCTCCCCGAAGGCCCGCAAACCATCCCGTACGTCGAGGGCTGATCGCGTCAGATCATGTCGGTGATGTTCGGCTCGACCCCCAGCAGCGCGCGGCCGAAGACCTCGGCGCACGACGCCGGATTGGCCACGGCGTGCCGGGACGCGGTGTGGATGTCGCGCACGTGCGCCTGCAGCGGGCTCGTCTCGGAGAACGCCGCGGCGCCGTGCGCGGTGACGAGTTCGTCGACCGCCTGCCGGCACAGCTGCGCGGCGTGCCCGGTGTGCTGGCGGATCCTGGCCCGGGTGAGGTCGTCGGGGAAGGTGCCGGCTTCGGCGTGGCCGTCGACGGCGGTGGCGGAGTTCTCCGCGATCAGCCGGGCCAGGTCGATCTTCATCGAGGCGTCGGCCACGGCCAGCTGGAACGCCGTGGAGTCGCGCTGGCGCTCGTAGTGGGTGAACGCGATGCCCTTGGTGTCGGCGCTTGCCACGACGTGGTCCAGCGCGGCGGAGGCCATCCCGAGGTAGGGCGCGATCATGTAGGTGGCCAGCGTGGACATCAGCGCTGAGCGGTAGCGGGACTCCGCCGGGCGTCCGGCGGGATACCGGCCGCGGATGGCGGAGGTGAACGGCAGGACCCGGTGCTCGGGGACGAACAGGTCGCTCCCGACGAGCAGGTTGCTGCCGGTCGCCCGCATGCCGGTGGTGAACCAGGTGTCCTCGACGGTCAGTTCGTCCATCGGGACCAGCGCGAGGGACGCTTCTCCGTCGAGTCCGGGAAATCCGATCATCGCCCACTGCGAGTGCAGGCATCCGGAGGCCGGGCCCCAGCGCCCGGTCAGCAGCCAACCGCCGTCGACCGCCCGTGCGGCGGACTTCGGCGCGAGCACGGTGCACACGCGCGTGTCGGGGCCGTCGGCGTAGACCTCCTGCTGCGCGAGCGGGGGGAACATCCCGCTGAGGAACGCGCCGGAGCCGAGGATCATCACCACCCATCCGGCGGAGGGATCGGCTTTCGCGACCTCGCACGTCGCGTCGATGGCGGTGCGCAGCGAGCACTCCGCGCCGCCGAAGCGCGCGGGCACCAGCGCCCGCATCACTCCGGTGTCGACGAGGCAGGAGATCGTCTCGTCGCTGAGCCTGCGCAGCCGATCGTTGCTCTCGCGGTGGCTTTCGAGCAGCGGGCGGGCTTCGGTGGCGAGACGCAGGATGTCCGTGGGTGCGGTCACGTGGTCTCCTCCGCGTGCGGCGCCGTCATGAGGTTCGAGGACGTGCTCGAACGCCGAGGCGCGCCCGGTCCAGCACGCTGCAGATGCTACCGCCGCCGACGTCCGCAGTGATCGAGAACGACGCTCGGACCCATCTGCGGGCGTGCGGCGCGAGGGTCCGCCAGGGGGCGGTTTTCCTCCGAACCGTCCATGATCAATGTCGGTTCTGCCAGGACGGTTCGGACCAAAACCGCCCGCACCGAGGTCGCCGACGGCAGTCCGGGACCCGATTTCAGTGGAAATCCGGGACCCGATTTCCACTGAAGTCCGGTGCTCGATTTCCGTGGAAGTCCGAAGTTGATGACAATGGTTGTCGTTTTCGTTAAGGTGGAGGTGCATTGCTCGAGAGGAAGGTCGTGGAACGGTGAAGGTGCGCAAGTCGTTGAGGTCGTTGAAGCAGAAGCCCGGGGCTCAGGTGATCCGCAGGCACGGCAAGACCTTCGTGATCAACAAGAAGAACCCGCGCTACAAGGCCCGTCAGGGCTGAAGGGGGGGACGGCCATGGCACGACGTGGCTAGGTCGGCCCGCGGGACGCGTTCGACGCCGCTGCGGCGGACTTCGCCGCTCTCGGTCGTCACCTCTGGGAACCGGTGGGTGCGGACGCGGTATTGGTGGCCGATCCGCAACCGGGTGAGCGGGTCCTCGACGCCTGCTGCGGGACGGGTGCCTCCGCGATCCCGTCGGCCCGGCGGGTTGGCCCCGGAGGGCTGGTCGACGCGGTCGACGTTTCCGGCCCGATGATCGCCGAGCTGCGCGAACGGGCGGGCGAGCTGCCACAGCTGCACGCGCACGAAGCCGACGTCACCAGCTGGGGCGGTGCGGGGTACGACCTCGTCCAGTCAGTGCTGGGCATCTTCTTCTTCCCGGACATGGAAGCCGGAGCCCTGCACCTCATCGGCACCGCCAGGCCGGGAGGTCGGGTCGCGTTCACGATCTGGCGTCGTGGCGCGATGGACCCGGCGGGAAGGCAGCTCGCCCTCGCAGTCGCGGAGGCGACCGGTGCCGAGCCTCCGGGGGAGCGGCCGAAGCGTCCCGGTGACCGCATCAACCAGCCGGACACGTTCGCCACCTGGCTGAACGACCTCGGTCTGTCCGAAGTGGATATAGCCGTCCACGAGCGCGGACTGCCGATGACGCCCGAGGTGGCCTGGCTGCTCGTCCTCGGCTCCGGCTACCGGGGCGTCCTCGGCGCCCTCGATCCGGATGAGGTCACCCGCGTCCGGGACGGCTACCTCGCTCGCCTCGACGACGCGGGCCTGACCGAGCTCGACACCACCACGCTCGTAGGAACAGGCCACGTCCGCTAGTCACGCCACGTTCGGATCGGTGCACCGCCAAGGCGCCGAACAGCCTCCGTCGGCCCAGTCCATCCGCGAATCGTGCGGTTGTGGGCGGTTACGTTTTGGTCTTCCGGGTGTTAACTTAGCGATCGATAAGTGCATCGGAGTTCGGCGGAGGGCGTGTGAGCACAGTGGACAGTGACACCGTTCTGGCGGATCAGCGCGGGCCGGTCCTGACGTTGACGCTGAACCGGCCGCAGCGCAAGAACGCCATCGACCCGCCGACCTGGGACGCGCTCCACGAGGCGCTGCGCGGGGCGGAGCTGGACGACGCCGTGCGGGCCGTCGTGCTGACCGGGGCCGGTGGGGACTTCTGCGCCGGAGCCGACCTCTCCGCTGACCGGGGCGGGCACCCGCTGAACCGCATGCACCGGATCAACGACGTGGCGCTGACCCTGCACGAGCTGTCCAAGCCGGTGATCGCCAAGGTGCGCGGGGTCGCGGTGGGGGCGGGCTGGAACCTGGCGCTGGGCTGCGACCTGGTGGTCTCGGCCCCGGACGCCCGGTATTCGCAGATCTTCGCCAAGCGCGGCCTGTCGCTGGACTTCGGCGGCTCCTGGCTGCTGCCTCGCCTGGTCGGTCTGCAGCAGGCCAAGCGGCTGGCGCTGCTCGGCGAGATCATCGGCGCCGAGGAGGCCCGCGAGCTCGGTCTGGTGACCTGGGTGAAGGACGACGACGAGTTGGACGGCTTCGTCGACGAGCTCGCCGACACGCTCGCGGGCGGGCCTCCGGTGGCGCTCTCGCAGAGCAAGGCCATGCTCAACGCCGCAGGTCAGCAGACGTTCCGCGAGGCGCTGGAATCCGAGGCGCGAGCCCAGTCGGTCAACTTCGCGACCGCCGACGCACCCGCGGCGTTCCGGGCCTTCGTGAACAAGACCGAGCCGGAGTTCACCGGCGAGTGGTTGGTCGACTGACGCCCTCTTGTGCCAGCCGGGACGTGTGCTTAAGGTCACTGAACGGGCGCTAAGGAGGCTTGCATGGACTTCTCGATGCCCGGTGAGCTCGTCGCCCTGCTCGGTGAGCTCGACCAGTTCATCGAGTCCGAGATCGTCCCGCTCCAGCAGCAGGACGACAACGAGCGCTTCTTCGACCACCGGCGGGAGTACGCCCGCACCGATTTCGAGGCAGGTGGCACGCCCCGCCCAGAGTGGGAAGCGCTGCTGCGCGAGATGTCCCGGCGCGCCGACGCGGCCGGCTGGCTGCGCTACGGGCTGCCGCAGGAGGTCGGAGGCGGTGGTGGCGGCAACTTCGAGATGGCCGTGATCCGCGAGCACCTGGCGGCCAAAGGTCTTGGTCTGCACAACGACCTGCAGAACGAGGCATCGGTGGTCGGCAACTTCCCCGTCGTGCACATGATGCTGGAGTTCGGGACCGATGCGCAGCGGCAGGAGTTCCTGCAGCCGATGCTCACCGGTGAAGTCCGGCTCGGCTTCGGCCTCACCGAACCCGACCACGGCAGCGACGCCACCTGGCTGGAGACCACCGCGGTCCGCGACGGCGACGACTGGATCATCAACGGCGGCAAGCGCTTCAACTCCGGGATGCACTCCGCTACCCACGATGTGATCTTCGCGCGCACCTCCGGCGAACCGGGCGATGCCCGGGGCATCACCGCGTTCGTCGTGCCCACCAGCACGCCGGGGTTCTCGGTGGACTTCCACTGGTGGACCTTCAACATGCCCACCGACCACGCCGAGGTGTCGCTGCGCGACGTGCGGGTGCCGGCCTCGGCGATGTTCGGCGAGGAGGGCCGGGGTCTGGAGCTGGCGCAGTGCTTCGTGCACGAGAACCGCATCCGCCAGGCCGCCTCGGGCGTCGGAGCCGCGCAGTTCTGCATCGACCGCAGCGTCGCCCACGCCCGCGAGCGCGTCACCTTCGGTCAGCCGCTGGCCCGCAGGCAGGCCATCCAGTGGCCGCTGGTGGAGTTGCAGACCGAGGCCGAGATGGTGCGCGGGCTGGTGCGCAAGACCGCCTGGGAGCTGGACCGGCGACCGAACTTCGAGATCAGCGACAAGGTCTCGATGTGCAACTACCGGGCGAACCGGCTGGTGTGCGATGCGGCGGACCGCGCGATCCAGGTGCACGGCGGGCTCGGCTACACCCGGCACGCACCGTTCGAGCACATCTACCGCCACCACCGCCGCTACCGGATCACCGAGGGCGCCGAAGAGGTGCAGATGCGCAAGGTCGCGGGCTACCTGTTCGGCTTCGCCGGTCCGGGGAAGCGCGCATGAGCGCTGCGGAGCTCGGCGAGCGACTGGCTCAGCGGCTGAGCGCGGTCCGAGGGCACCCGGTGCGGGTGATGCGCTTGGAGCGGGCCAGCGGCGGCGCGAGCCGGGAGACGTGGTTCGTCGAGCTCGACACCGGTCGCCTGGTGCTGCGGCGGGACCCGCCCGGCCAGGCCCGTCCCGACGGCATGGCCCGGGAGGCGGTGGCGCTCGAAGCCGCTGAACAGGCCGGAGTTCCGGTGTCGCACGTGGTCGACCACAGCGCTGACGAGTCGGTTCTGGGTTCGCCGTACGTGCTCACCGAGCACGTCGACGGCGAGACGATTCCCCGGCGCCTGCTGCGGGAGGACGCCTACGCCGCAGCGCGCGACGGGCTGGCCCGCGAGCTCGGCAGGGCCGCCGCGCGCATCCACCTGATCCCGGTTCCGGAGGGTTTCCCGGAGCCCGACCCGCTGGAACAGCTCGTCGCCGACCACGACGCCCTCGGCGACCCGATCCCGGCCGTGGAGGTCGCCTTCCGCTGGCTGCGCGAGAACCGGCCGACCGGATCGGGAAGGGCCCTGGTGCACGGGGATTTCCGCAACGGCAACCTCATCGTCGACGAGACCGGACTGCGCGCGGTGCTGGACTGGGAGCTCGTGCACGTCGGTGATCCGATGGAGGACCTGGGTTGGCTGTGCACCAACGCGTGGCGCTTCGGATCGCCCTTGCCGGTGGGCGGTTTCGGTTCCGCGGACGAGCTTCTCGACGGCTACGCCGAGATCGCGGGCACGCGGCCGGACCCGGAGGTCGTGCGCTGGTGGGAGGTCTACGGCACCGCCAGGTGGGGCGTGATCTGCCGCTCCCAGGCCGAACAGCACCTCAGCGGCGCGCGCCCGTCGGTGGAGCTCGCCGCGATCGGCCGCAGGGTCTGCGAGCAGGAGCACGACCTGCTCACCGAGCTGGGAATCCCGGAATCAGCCGTCGAACCGCAGGTGGAGTCCGATTCCGCGGATCTGCACGGGCGGCCGACCGCCGCCGAGCTCGTCGCGGCGACGCGGGACTTCCTGCGCGACGAGGTGCTCACCGCGTTCGACGGCAGGATGCGGTTCCAGTCGTTGGTGGCGGTGAACGTTCTGTCCACTGTGGAACGTGAGCTGCGGTTCGGCGCCGACCAGGGGCGGCGGCATCACGAGCGGCTGGGAGCGCTGGGATTCGCCGATCGCGCCGCGCTGGCAGCGGCGCTGCGGGCGGGCGAGGCCGACCCGTGGGACGAAGACGTCGCCGCGCTGCTGTGGTCGGAAGTCCGGGACCGGCTCGCGGTCGCCAATCCGAAGCACGCCAAGGGAACGACCAGGGGAGGCCACGGTGCCTGACGAGCTGCGCGAACGCCTGCTGGACGAGCTCACCGGACCCGGCGGTGACTTCGAGATGACCGACGCCGTGGTGCGCGGAACACCCATGCGCGTCTACGCCAAGCCGTTGCGCACCCTGCGCGATGCCGCCCTGCTCAGCGCCTTCCACGGCGACAACGACTTCCTCATCTACGAGGACCACCGCTGCACCTTCACGGAGCACCAGCGGCTCGTTGCGGGACTCGCCCGAGCGCTGCGCGAGGAGTACGGGATGACCAGCGGAGATCGCGTCGCCATCGCGATGCGCAACTTCCCGGAGTGGGTGCCGATCTTCTGGGCCGTCCAGGTCGCGGGGCTCGTCGCCGTCCCGCTCAACGCCTGGTGGTCGCGCGACGAACTGCGCTACGGCATGACCGACAGCGGGGCGAAGCTCGTGTTCGCCGACCCCGAGCGCACGGCGCTGCTCGACCGCGACGTCCCGGTCGTCGAGGTGCGCGGCGGCGAACCGGGACCGGGCGTGCGCCCCTGGGCGGACCTGATCGCCGGCTTCCCGGACGACGTGCAACCGCCCGCGGTCGTCATCGAACCCGACGACGACTCCACGATCCTCTACACCTCGGGCACCACGGGACGCCCCAAGGGCGCGGTCGCCACGCACCGCAACCACGTCACGAACCTGCTCAACACGGTCGTCACCCGCAAGGTCGGGTCCGCCATCGTCAACGGCGGCACTTTCCCCGAACCCGACTCGAACGACCCGCAGCCCGGGGCGCTGCTGACGTTCCCGATGTTCCACATCGCCGGCATCACCGTGCTGTGCTTCGCGACCCTCGCGGGAGCAAAGCTGGCGACGATGTACCGCTGGGACCGTGCGCAGGCGGAGAAGCTCATCCGCGACAACGACCTGACCAGCGCCTCCGGTGTTCCCACGGTGATGCGGGACCTGGTCGAGAACAGCGATTCGGTGCGCGGCCTGGAGGGCGTCACGATGGGCGGTGCCCCCATCCCGCCCGACCTCGTGCAGCGCATCGGCGGGCTCGGCAGCAGCGCGTCCAGCGGGTACGGGCTGACCGAGACGACCTCCACGGTCGTCGGCAACTCCGGCGAGGACTACCAGGACCACCCCGACAGCGTCGGAAAACCCATGCCGGGCGCGGAGATCCGCGTCGTCGACCCGGCGACCGGCGACGACCTGGCGGACGGCGAGATCGGCGAGCTGTGGTTCCGGGGCCCCAGCGTCGTGCGCGGCTACTGGAACCTGCCCGAGGCCACCGCGGAGTCCTTCACCGACGGCTGGTTCCACACCGGCGACCTCGGTTACGTCGACGACGGCTGGGTGTACGTCGTGGACAGGCTCAAGGACGTGGTGATCCGGGGCGGCGAGAACGTCTACTGCGCCGAAGTGGAAGCCGCGTTGTACGAGCACCCGGCGGTCGCCGACGTCGCCGTCATCGGGCTGCCGCACGCCACCCTGGGGGAGGAGGTCGCGGCCGTGGTGAACCTCAAAACCGTTGTGGATGCGGAGGAACTGCGAGCGCACGTCCGAGAACGCCTGGCGGTGTTCAAGGTGCCGGCGCACGTGGTGGTGCACGAGGACCCGCTGCCGCGCACGCCGACGGGCAAGGTCCTCAAGCGTCGACTCCGCGAGCAGATCGTCCAGCAGGGGTGAGCGCGGTGGAGCTGCCAGGCATCGAGCACGACGCGGTCACCGGTTGGCTGGCCGAGCGCGGCGTGCCCGGACCGGTGGAGTTCTCGCTGGTCTCGGGCGGGAGGTCCAACCTCACCTACCGGGTCACCGACGCCGAAGGCGTGGTGCGCGCCCTGCGCCGGCCGCCGACCGGGGGAGTGCTGAGCACCGCCCACGACATGAGCCGCGAGTGGCGGTTCATCTCCGCGCTGCACGGGACCGGTGTCCCGGTTCCGGCGCCGTTCGCGTACTGCGAGGACGACGAGGTCACCGGCGCCGCGTTCTACGTGATGGACTTCGTCGACGGTACCGTGCTCGCCGACGGCTCCTCGGTGACCGCGATGCCGCTCACGGCTCGGCACCGCGCGGGGATGGCGACCGTGGAGTGCATGGCCGCGCTGCACAACCTCGAACCGGACGCCGTCGGGCTCGGCGACGTGGCCCGCCGCGACGGCTACCTGCAACGTCAGCTGCGGCGCTGGCAGAAGCAGGTCCACGCCTCGGGCGCCCCGGACCTCGGCCTGCTCGACCAGGTGCACGACGCGCTCGTCGCCAACGCGCCCGAGCAGACCACCGGAATCGTCCACGGCGACTTCCGCCCCGGGAACCTCTCCTACGGCCTCGACGGCGAGGTCCTCGCGGTCCTCGACTGGGAACTGGCGACCCTTGGCGAACCGCTGGCCGATCTCGGCTGGCTCATCGCCACCTGGGAGGAACCCGGCGACGACCTCCCCGCCGTCACCCCCGGCCCCACGGCCGAGGGCGGTTTTCCGACCCGCGACGACCTCATCGCCCGGTACGCCGAGCTGACCGGCCGAGACCTCTCCGACCTGCCGTTCTACGTCGCCTTCCAGCGCTGGCGCTCCTGCTGCATCACCGCAGGGGTCCGGGCCCGCTACGAGGCCGGCCACATGGGTGACGACGGCTACGACGCCGCTGCCAGAGCGGACACCGAACAGCGCCAAGCCGAACTGGCCTGGCAGGCAGTCAAGGATCTCGGCCTGGCCTAGCAATCCGGTCAGTCGAGGGCTTCGCGGACCGAACGCGGAATAAACTGCAACAGAGCAGGTTCGAGCGTCATCGCGCGGAACGCCAGGGCGACGGTAGCGCTGTGGTCCGGCCGGTGGACGATCTCGACGGAGTCGCCGGGTTGGACGTTTCCCGGCTCGATCACGCGCAGGTACGCCCCGGGCTTCGCCGCCCGCACGAACCGCTCGATCCAGCCGTTGCGCCCCATCCATCCCTGGAAGGTCGCGCAGGGGATGCGAGGGGATGACACCTCCAGCACGACCTCCCGACCGATGCGCCAGCGCTCACCGATGAGGGCGCCGTTCACGTCGAGACCGCAGGTGGTCAGGTTCTCGCCGAAAGTGCCGTGGGGAAGCGGGGTACCGAGCTCGACCTGCCACTCGTCCAGGTCCTCCCGTGCGTAGGCGTAGACGGCCTGGTCGGAGCCTCCGTGGTGCTTGACGTCGTACACCCGATCACCCGCTAGCCCGACCGCACCGGTGCCCTTCGGGCCGGGTGCGCAGACGGCCACCGGACCGGTGACCGGCCGCTTGTCGATGCCGGTGGCGCTGACCTGCTTCCACGGGTTGGGCCGAGGTCGGCCGACGTTGACGGACAGCACCTTCATCCTCTGACCGTACGGCCAGGCCGACCTCGGAGCGACTGATTTTTCGCCCGACTCAGGCGGTTCCCCGCAGGTGCCTGGCGAAGAACCGGTTGGCGGAATCGCCCTCCCACGGCGGGACACCGATGTGCCCGCCCATGTTGGCGTGCAGCGACTTCTCCTCGGAACCGAAGGCGTCGAACAGCTCCAGTGACTGCCCCCGGTCGTTCCCCTCGTCGTCCCACTGCAGCAGCACGTGCAGCGGGATGGCGACCTTTCGCGCCTCGTCGAACATGCTGCGAGGCACGAAACTCCCGGCGAAGAGCACTGCTGCCGCGATGCGCGGCTCGACCACCGCCAACAGGATCCCGATGGCGATGACTCCACCCGAATACCCGACCGGCCCGTCGACCTCGGGCAACGAGAGGAGCGCGTCCAGAGCGGCCTGCCACTCCGGAACCGCCTGGTCGACGAGTGGTGAGACGAGCCGTTCGACGATCTCGTCCACGGGCTCGCCGGCCGCCAACGCCCGACGCAGGTCGGCGCGCGCCACGTCGGCCTCCGCGGAACGCGGCCGGTCACCGCTCCCGGGCAGCTCGATGGTGGCCGCGGTGAAGCCCTGAGCCACTGAATGCCGCGCCCGATTCGCCAGCCGCGGGTACATCTTGCCGACCCCGCCGGGGTGGCCGAGCAGGATCCACGGGCCGGGCGCGGATTCGGGCGTCCACAGGATGCCGGGAATCCCGCCGAGGGTGAATCCGCGCTCGATGACACCGTCGTCGAGGCGCTGTTCAGAAGTGAATCGCATGGTCGTGCCTTTCGGGAGAGCTCACCAACGGCGCTCCCGGACGACCTACCGCCCGACCGTGACCCCGAGAAGGAGCACCCACGTCACAACGCCCACGGGTACCACCTCCTCAACTCTCACACGGCCTCCGAAAAAGTAGCAGCGCCCGCCGCGAACAACCAACCGATTTTCCCGTGTCCGGAATCGGGCCGTCGATCACGAACGCCGAGGTGAACTTCCGGACAACCGTCAGCGACGCCACGTCCCGGGACGCCTTTTCTAGGAATTGACCGGGAAAAAGGACAACGATCATGGGCGGGTCGGACCAAAACTGCCCATTGCCGCGCTACACAAAACGTTGTGCAAGGGGACGAGCAGGGCGAAGGCGATGCGCTGCCGTCCGGGTGGTGATCCTTGGGCTTTGGGTGTTCACAGGCGTTCACAGCGAAGGTGGGGCTGATGACGGTGGGTGCGGACCTGCGGGCTGCGCGGGAAGCTGCGGGGCTGAGCCTGGCGCGGATGGCGCAGCGCACGCATTTCGCGAAGTCGTACCTGAGCATGGTCGAAACCGGGAACGGACTGCGGCGCAGGACGTGATCAGCGCCTACGAGCAGGTGCTCGGTGTGTCATTGCGGGCCGGTTGCGGTGATCCGGTGCGGGTTGCGCACGAGTGGCTCGTGGCGGAGTCGCCGATGGCCGCGCACGTCCGTGCCGGTCGGCGGGTCGGGGGTTCGTTGGCGGATGAGCTCGACGAGCGAGTCGTCGAGCTGCGGCATCTCGATGACGTGGTCAGCAGCCGGGACCTCCTGCCTGCCGTGTTGAAGGAGCTCGGTGAGGTCGAGGCGCTGGTGGGCTTGGCGAGCTTCGCGGAGCAGGTGGGGCGGCGGCTGTTCACGGCGGTCGGGGAACTCGCGCAGCTCGCGGGGTGGATCGCCAGTGACGCAGGGCGTTGTGCCGACGCGCAGCGGCTGTACCTGTCGGGCGTGGGTGCTTCCGAGGCGGCGGGCGATCGCGTGCTGGGGGCGCAGCTGCTGTCCAGTCTGAGCTATCAGCTGGCCAATGTCGGGAACCCGCGTGACGCAGCCCTTTTGGCGCGGACGGCGGTTCGAGGGGCCGACGGCGCGTCGCCGGTGGTGCGTGCGCTCCTGCTGGAGCGCCTGGCGTGGGCCTCGGTGAAGGCGGGAGACGCCGAGGGCACCTGGCGCGCGTTGGACGCCGTGAACGACTCGTACGACCGCCGAGGCGGGACCGAGTCCGAGCCGGAGTGGGTCTATTGGCTCAACCAGGCGGAGATCGACGTCATGGCCGGTCGGTGCATGATCGAACTGGGACGTCCCGCCGACGCCGAGCCCCTTCTGGCCAACGCCATCGCGACCTACCCGGCCGAGCACGCCAGGGAAGTGGCGCTGTACCTGACGTGGCTGGCCGAATCCCATGCGAGGACCGGTGACCTGGACGCCGCACGCGACGTCGTGGAGCGGGCGCAGCGCCATGCGGCGACCATGCCCTCGTCCAGGGCCGAAGACCGCCTGGACTCGGTCGTGGGGATGCTCTGACGCGTCGGACCGTGGTGGCAACGTCCCGGGACGGTTCTTCCTGGAATTGACCGGGCAAAGGTTCTTGGTCGTTCCGGTGAATGTTTCCGGGACCTCGGGTGCGGGGCGCGGGGTCAGGATGTGGCGCAGAGGATGTCGAGGTGTCGCAGTTCGTCGTCGGACAGGACCAGGTCGGCTGCGGCGACGTTGGCACGCAGGTGGCGGACGCTGGTGGTCCCGGGGATCGGGATGACCGCTACGCCGTGCGCCTGCTGCCGGTGGTGCACCCAGGCCAGCGCAACCTGCCCCCGCGTGGTGTCGTGCGCATGAGCGATCTCACCGAGCGCGGTGCTCAGATCGTTCGTCGTCCGCTCGTCGGCTGTGCTCTGGGCCTGGTGGAGAACTCCATGGCCGTTCGGGGAGTGGGCCACGACCGCCACTCCGAGTTCGGCCGCGGTGGGCAGCAGCTCCTGCTCGATGTCGCGCTGCACCAGCGACCACTGCTCCTGCAGCGCCGCGATCGGATGTGCGGCGTGTGCGCGGCGCAGGTCGTCCGCCGTGACGTTGGACAGGCCGAGAGCGCGCACCTTCCCCTGGTCGACCAGTTCGGCCATGGCGCCGACCGTTTCCTCGATCGGGACCGTCTCGCTGCGATGGTGCAGGTAGTAGAGGTCGATCACCTCGACACCGAGCCGTCGCAGGCTCGACTCGCATGCCTGTCGCACGTACTCCGGGTCGGCCCGCACGTCGAAGTCACCGGCGACCTTTCCTTGCCACACCAGCCCGAACTTGCCGGCCAGCAGCACCTCGTCACGGCGCCCTTGGATCGTCCGGCCGACCAGCTCCTCGTTCTGGTAGGCATCGGCGGTTTCCACCATCGTGATGCCCGCATCCAGGGCGGCGTGGACCACGGCCACCGGGTCGCGGTCGCCGCCGTCGGCGACCCCGTCGCGCAACCTCATCGCCCCGAATCCCTGGCGGCCGAACCTCTCTCGGCTCATGGACGAACGCGTTCCCGTCTCAGCAGTTGGCATGGTCTTCACCCTAGGACCTCAATCGCGGTTGAGGTCCAGTCATGGCGCTGCACCTGCCGCGGCTGGTGGAGCGTGCGGACTCGGTCGTGCGTCAGACCGTGGTGGGGGATTGGTCGGGTTGTTCGGTCTGCGCGGCTTGGCGCTCGGGGTGGTCTGCGGGCATGAGGTAGGACAGGACCGCGAGGGCTGCCGCGATGAGGAACAGCAGGCCGAAGACGACGTGCACCGCGGCCATCAGGCCCGGTCCTGCGGGGGTGCCGTCGGGGCCGACGGCGGTGCGGGCGTTGACGATGGCTCCGCAGACCGCCACGCCCACGGCCGAGCCCAGCGAGCGGGCGAACATGTTGACGCCGGTGACGGCGCCGCGCTCGCTGAACGCGGCCGAGGACTGCGATGCGATGAGCGTCGGCACCGCGGTCAGGCCCATGCCCAGGCCGACAACGAACGTGAACGCCCCGATCATGAACACGGTCGAGTTCTCGCCCAGCAGCAGCGTCAGGCCGGTGCCCACCACCACGAAGGCCGAACCGATCATCGACGTGTAGCGGAACCCGAGGTTGAGGTAGACGCGCCCGGCGTTGGTGGCGGCCAGCGGCCAGCCGACCGTCATGGCGGCCAGGGCGAAGCCGGCGATCAGCGGGCCGAACCCGAGCACGCCTTGGGCGTAGATCGGCACGTAGGTGGACAGACCGAGCACGATCACGCCCACCAGCAGCGAGACGGCCGTGGGGACGCCCACCACGCGGCGGCGCAGCAGGCGCAGGTTCAGGATCGGGTGCGAGGAGCGCAGCGCGTGCGCGGCGAACGCCGCGAGCAGCAGCACGGCCGTCACGAAGATCAGGACCGACGGCACCGACATCCATGCCCAGCTGGTGCCGCCTTCGAGCAGACCGAGCAGCACGAGCGTGCTGCCGCCGGTGAGCAGCGCGGCACCGAGGTAGTCGATCGGTTCGCGGTCGCCTTCGCGCGCCGACTCGTGATACTTGAGCACCAGCATCGCCGCCGCCGCGAAGCACAGCGGCAGGTTGATCCAGAAGATCCAGCGCCAGCTGATGAATTCGCTGAACACGCCACCCAGCGTCGGGCCGACGACCGACGAGATCGCCCACACCGAGGCCAGGTATCCCTGCGTCTTCGCCCGCTCCTGGAGCGTGTAGATGTCGGCGGCGATGGTCAGCGAGACCGGCATCACCGCGCCCGCGCCCAGACCCTGCAGCACCCGGCCGACGATCAGCGCGGGCATCGACCAGGCCGCACCGCACAGCACCGATCCGACCAGGAAGAATCCGACTCCCGCGAGCATCAGGCGCTTGCGGCCGAGCACGTCGGCGAGCCTGCCGAACAGCGGCGTGCTCACCGCCTGCGCGAGCAGGTAGGCGGAGAACAACCACGGGACCTGAGCGAAACTGCCGAGATCGCGGGCGATCGTGGACGACGCGGTGGCGATGATCGTCGCGTCCAGCGCCACCAGGGCCGTGGACAACATCAGCGCGAGCAGGATCGGGCCGCGCTCGGAGCGCAGCCCGACACCGGAAGATGGAGCGGGCACGACTCCATAAGGTACCTGGAAGCGGAATTATTCCGGGCGCTGCGAAGATTCCCGATTTCCCCGGGTTTGCGGAGATTTCTGGGAAGAGCGCGGTTCTGGCTCGAACTCGCCGGGCATGAGGTCAACGATCAAGGACCGCCGCGTCGCTCCGCCACAGGAATCCGATGCTCTCCGGGTATCAGTGAATACCGAACGGATGTTGGACGGGCATTGTCCGGAGATCTAGCGTCGAGCCCGATCATGCCGGGTGATTCAGAGCACTACGACATTCGCCAGCCGGTGGAGGTGCGGTCGAGGCCTCCGAGCCGACGGATTCCGGTGCGCGCCTGACGAGGCGCGTCGGAAACCGGTGCTGGCAAGGGCAAAGGAGCCTCTCGTGGTCGAATCCAAGTCGCTCAACACCACCTTCGCCGCGCCACCACCGACATCGTTCCTGGGATACCTGCGGTCCTTCGGGCCGGGCATCGTCATCGCGCTCAGCTGGGTCGGAACCGGCGACCTCATCGACAACTCGGTGGCCGGCGGCAACTACGGCTACGCGCTGCTGTGGGTGCTGCCGCTGTCGCTGGTCTTCCGCTTCCTGTTCGTCAACAGCCTCGCGAAGTACCCGCTCTACAACGTCCAGAACGACTCCAGCATCGTGCGGGGTTTCGCCCGCACGCACCCGGTCTTCGGGTGGCTGATGCTGATCTCCTTCGTGCTCTACACGCACCTGCTGCTGGCGTTCAGCTTCAGCGGTGTGGGCGTGGCGCTGCACGGGCTGTTCGGCGGGCTTCCGCCGTTCTGGTGGTCGGTGATCGGCGCGATCTCGGTGTTCGCGGTGACCTTCCGGGGTGCTTACGGAGTCCTGGAGAACACCTTCAAGGTCGTGCTCGCGGTGATGGTGGGCGCGTTCGTCGTCGGCGTCGTCATGGTGGGCATCAACTGGCCCGAACTGGTGCGCGGATTCGCCTTCGAGCTGCCGCCGCAGAGCGGCTTGTTCGACTCCTCGCTGGTGGCGTCGAGCCTGGTCCTGGCCACGCTCGGCTCGATGGCCAACCTGTTCTACCCGCAGTTCCTGCGGGAGAAGGGCTGGGTGACCCCGGCCTACCGCCGTGTCCAGCAGTACGACCTGCTGTTCGGCTCGTTCGTGGTGCTGTTCCTCGGCGTGTGCGTCTGGGCGCTGGGGGCGGAGGTGCTGAGCACCGGTGAGGGGGTCGACGAGGCCTCCGACATCGCCGGAGCGCTGGGCACCGCGATCGGCCCGATCGGCACCTACCTGTTCTACCTGGGCTTGCTGGGCGCGGCGTGGACGACGGTGGCCGGCTCGCTGTTCGCGCTGAGCAAGATGAGCGTCGAAGCCCTGCACACGGTTCGGCCGGGCCGCCGGGAGCGGGTCGGCGATGACCCTCGCGAGGACGGCTTCTACAAGGTGATGGTCGTCTGGGGTCTGGCCGCGATCGTCTGGTCCCTGCCCGCCGCACCGGGATTCGTCGTGCTCGTGGTGATCTCGCACGTGCTGACCTCCCCGTTCCTGCTGATCATCGTGATCGGCCTGATCGCGATGCTGAACAAGCGCCGGATCATGGGCGAGCACGTCAACACCTGGAAGGAGAACCTGGTCCTGGTCATCGTCGCGCTGCTGGTCTGCGCAGCCGCCGTGCAGGGATTCGCCCAGGTTCTCGGTTTCTGACCCGAGCGAGGAAGCATGAACAAGCTCGAGATCGCCGTCCTGCCGGACCCCGATGGTGGTGTGGCCGAGGTCGCCCGCGATGCGGGCGCGGAAGTGGTGGGGCTCGACCAGGCCGAGGCGCTGGCCTGGACGACCTCGGCCACCGCCGAGTTCCCTTCAGCGCTGCCGGATTCGATCCGCTGGGTGCAGCTCCCCTCGGCCGGGGTCGAGCAGTGGTTCCAGGCCGGGATCGTCGACGGCGCGCGCACCTGGACCTCGGCGACCGGTGCCTACGCCGCACCGGTCGCCGAGCACGCGCTGTTGCTGCTGCTCACCGGGATACGTCGGATGCCGGAGTGCGTCCGCGCCACCACGTGGTCCAAGGCCGAGCTGATGCCGGCCGTGGGGACGCTCGGTGGTGCGACGGTGGCCATCATCGGCTGCGGCAGCATCGGCCGCGCCCTCATCCCGTCCCTGCGAGCGCTCGGCGCCCAGGTCATCGCCGTCAACCGCAGCGGACGGACCGTTCCAGGCGCCCTCCGCACCGTGGCGGCTGACGACGCGGCGCAGGTCTGGTCGCAGGCCGACCACGTCGTCGTCGCCGCGCCCGCGACCAGCGACACCCAGCACCTCGTGGGCCGCGACCAGATCGAGCGCATGCGCCCGGGCGCGTGGCTGGTCAACGTCGCCCGAGGCTCGGTCGTGGACACGGAGGCTCTGGTGGAAGCGCTGGACGAGGGGACCATCGGCGGGGCGGCCCTCGACGTCACCGACCCCGAGCCGCTGCCCGACGGTCATCCACTGTGGACTCATCCGCGAGCCGTCGTCACTCCGCACGTGGCCAACCCGGCGGTCACCCTCCGCCGCGGATTCCACGAACGGTTGGCGCACAACATCGGCCGGTACGTCCGAGGAGAAACCCTGATCGGAACGGTGGACCTCACACGCGGGTACTAGCCACCCGGATTACTCCGGTATTCCGGTCCCCGATCACGCCGTGAGCTGATCCGGTGTGGCGCTCAGAGCAGGTGGAAGGTGCCGTAGTGGTGGGGGGGAGAAGTACACCTCGTTGGTGGTCGTGTCCAGGACCAGGCGGTAGGCCTGGCGCTGGGCGCCGCACTCGCGCGGCGTGACGTCGAATTCGAGGTAGCTGTGGCCCTCGGGGAGCTGGCCCTCGTAGTTGTTGTAGGCGCCGCCGGCGAAGTTGCACTGCCCGTCCGGCCAGTCCACCCAGCCGCGCTCCGGCGGGTAGTTCAGCGACGCCCAGATCTCGTTCGAGCTGCGAGCCTCGTCGCACCCCTTGACCTCGCAGGCCTGCGCGATGGCGGCCGTGGCGGTCGGGGCGATCACGGCGCTGCCGCCGCCGAGCAAGCCGAGCACGGCGAAAGCGGAAACGAGCAGCTTGATCACTGGGTTGATTCGGTTGTGCCTCACGCGTTCTCCCGAAAGTTGGCAGCGCCTCGGAATCTAGAGGCGTCTGAAGGCTTTCGGGTCGGATCTGCGACAACTGGACAACTGGCTCAAGCGCGCGGGAACAGTCCGAACGACATCAGCCCTGACCCCGCGACGTGACGGCGTCGAACCCGACCACGTGGTCCTCGCGAGCAGAACAGGCGGAAGCAAACGCCTCATCTCCGCCAGCACCCCACGACGAAGGTTTCAACTGAAACCTCGACCCTCCTGAGGAAACCACGCATTCGGAGGGGGTGAAGTTTCAGTTGAAACGTCCCATTCCGCCGGTGGGGCGAAGTTCAATGCACTACGTGGCCGACAGCAGTGCTCAGAACTGGCCCTTGAAGAACACCGTCTGACCGGCGATGGGGTTGGGCTTGACCGACACCTGCAGCTCACCGGGCTGCTGGTCGACCTCCCAGACCTTGGTGAACGTGACCTCGCCGCCGGGCGGGATCTCGGTGTTGGGCAGCGGGTCGCCGGCGGTGAAGTTCTCCTGCGCGACGCGGCCGGCGTGCTGCGCGGTCAGCTGCGCCATCATTACCTGGTAGGGCTGGCTGGTGCCGTTCTTGACCGCCACGTCCACCGAGACGAACCGCTTGCCCGAAGGTGCCTGCAGGAACTGGTTGTCCGGGGTGAACTCGCGAGGGGTGGAGACGGTCACGGTTTCACCGCCGCTCCAGGTGTGGCCCTGCCCGAACGCGATCACCGTGGGAGCGGCTTGATCTCCCTGCGTGATGCCGGTCCCGATGACCGAGCCGGGAGTGTTGATCTGCTCGTTGACCGCCGTGGCGAACAGGCCGAACACGACGGTGCTGAGGATGAACGCGACAACCCCGAGGCCGGTGCCGATGGCCGCGACGACGAGATTGGTCGCGCGTCCTTTGCGGGCCCGCACGATGCCGATGATTCCGAGGACGATCGCGAGCGCGCCCAAGACGAATCCGATGAAGCCGATGATCGGGATCCAGGCCAGCAGCAGGCCGAGGATGCCCAGAACCAGCGCCGCGGTTCCCATTCCGTTGCGCGGCTGAACCGGAGCAGGCTGAGGCGTGTAAGCCGAAGTCGTCATGACCTCTTCCTTCATGGAAATTACTCTTCGAGGTCAGAACATTACCGTGCGAACATGGGGCTCTGTCTGCGAAATGGCGGAAAGAGTTCGCATTCAGGAGATCTTTTCCGGGCCCTTTCGGCCGAAGGGTCAACCTGGCGAACGGCGGGCTACTGCCGACCGGGCTGCGGGTTTTCGGTGACGGCGTCGACCTGGGTGTGCATGAGGGCGAGGGTTTGGTCGAGGGTCAGGCCGGAGTTCACGGCGTGGTCCAGGTAGGTGAGGATGCGCTGCGCGTCCTCACCGAGAACCGCGTTGGTGGAATCCGCCGTGGCGGCGTCGAGGGTGCCGAGGCTCGCGCGCTGCTGGGCGCCGCGCACGGCGCGTCGGAGGATGGTGGTCTCCTGCGCGTTCGGACGCCGGCGCTCCTCGGTGAGGCGGGCGAGGATGCGTCGCACGGTCGGGTCGTTCTTGACCGTCGCGGCCCTTGCGGCGTACGCGGCCACCATCTGCGACCCGCGTCGATCGTCCGGAGCGCCCGGGCCGTTCTCGGCGTGAGCGGGCGGCACGTCGACGTCGAGCGCGTCCATCGCACGCTGCACGCGCGCGTCCCGGGCGCGCGCTCGGGCGATCGCGTCCGGACGCCCCTTGCCCGCGCGCTCCCGCACCTTCTCACGGGCCTGCTGCCCGGCGGCGGACAACCTCCGGGGCCGGGAGACCAACCCGTCGTTGATCTGCTGCTGGCGCTTGAGCCGCAGGTGCATGTCCAGCGACTGCCCGGCCCGGGGCGGAGCCAGCCGCGCGTTGCGCTCGAAGTCGTCGTCCGAGTCGCGGAACCACTTCCGCAACCGCCTGACCAGGAAGTCCTCCGGCGACTCCCGGTCGCCCCGCCGGGGCTGGAAGCCCTCCTGGCCCTCCGGGAGGTTGTCGAGCGCGACCTTGATCGCGTCCACGCACCAGCCCGCGTCGAACCAGCGGTTGAGGATCGCGACGGCCTCCGAGGTCACCGGGTGACCTGGGAAGAGTTCGCCGAACAGCTTCCTGGTGGCCAGCTCGACCTGCTCCCGGTCGGCCGGGATGACCCGGCCCGGCCAGGTCTGCGGGGTGAAGGCCATCTGTTCCTCCAGGGGCTGCGCGTGCGCCACCAGTGTCCATCAACGGTTCCGGTGATCGACGCCGGATCGTGATCGCGGACCTACCGGCGGCGTCCGGAGGGCTTCCGTTTGGTGGGTCTCGACTATTTTCGGGGTCCACCACGCCAGGCTGGCTACATATCCCTACTTCCCGGTAACCGGGAGGGTGTTCTTGAACGTCGGGAGTGACAGCTCCCGTGAGGAGATTGGGAGGTCTTGTCGGTGTTCCGTCGTGTGGCGATCGTCAACCGCGGGGAAGCCGCGATGCGGCTGATTCATGCTGTGCGGGAGGTCGAGGCCGAGACCGGAGCCCGGATCGAGACCGTCGCCCTCCATACCGACGCGGACCGCTCGGCGGCCTTCGTGCGGGAGGCGGACCTCGGCTACGACCTCGGTGCGGCTCGGGATCGGCCCTACCTGGACCTGGGTGTGCTGGAGCGGGCGCTGGTCGAGACCGGGGCGGACGCGGCCTGGGTCGGCTGGGGCTTCGTCGCGGAGGACCCGGCGTTCGCCGAGCTCTGCGAGAAGGTGGGCGTGACCTTCATCGGCCCGAGCGCCGATGCGATGCGCAAGCTCGGCGACAAGATCGGCGCGAAGCTGATCGCGGAGGAGGTCGGTGTCCCGGTCGCGCCGTGGAGCCGGGGCGAGGTCGCCGACCTGGACTCGGCCGTCCGCAGCGCGGGTGAGATCGGCTACCCGCTGATGCTCAAGGCCACCGCGGGCGGTGGCGGACGCGGCATCCGCGTGATCAACGACGAGCGGGAACTGGCCGACGCCTACGAGCGCACCCGGCTGGAGGCCGAGCGGGCGTTCGGCAGCGGCGCGGTCTTCCTGGAACGGCTGGTCACCGGCGCCCGGCACGTCGAGGTCCAGGTGATCGCCGACGGCCAGGGCACGGCGTGGGCGCTGGGGGTCCGCGACTGCTCCGTGCAGCGGCGCAACCAGAAGGTCATCGAGGAATCCTCCTCGCCGGTGCTCAGCGCCGAGCAGAGCGCGGAGCTGAAGGCCGCGGCCGAGCGGCTCGCGCTGGCCGTGGACTACCGGGGCGCCGGGACCGTGGAGTTCCTCTACCACCCCGGTGACCGGCTGTTCGCCTTCCTGGAGGTCAACACCCGCCTGCAGGTCGAGCACCCGATCACCGAGGCCACCACCGGCATCGACCTGGTGAAGGCCCAGCTGCACGTGGCGTCGGGCGGCAAGCTCGAAGGGGAGCCGCCCGCCGAATCCGGGCACGCCATCGAGGCCCGGCTCAACGCCGAGGACCCGGAACGCGACTTCGCACCGGCACCGGGCAAGATCGTCCGGCTCGACTTCCCCGCAGGACCCGGCATCCGCGTCGACACCGGTGTGGACGAGGGCGACAGCATCCCCGCCGACTTCGACTCGATGATCGCCAAGATCATCGCCGTGGGGCGCGACCGGGACGAGGCGCTGGGCAGGCTGCGTCGCGCGATGGCGCAGACCACGGTGATCGTCTCCGGCGGCGCGACCAACAAGAGCTTCGTGCTCGACCTGCTCGACCGGCCCGAGGTGATCGACGGTTCCGCCGACACGGGCTGGATCGACCGGGTCCGCGCCGAAGGTGAGCTCCAGTCGCACCGGCACTCCGCGATCGCCCTGGCCGCGGCCGGCATCGAGGCGTACGAGGACGCCGAGCTCGTCGAGCGGCAGCGGTTCCTGGCCGCGGCGCACGGCGGACGGCCGCAGGCGCAGCACGAGAGCGGGAGGCCTCTGGAGTTCAAGCTGCGGGGCAACTCCTACCGGGTGCAGGTGGCGCGCATCGGGCACGAGCGGTTCCGGATCGGGATCAGCGCGGGCAGCGGCGCTCCGGTGCACACCGCCGACGTCGAGGTCGAGCGCTTCGACGACCACGTCGGGCAGCTCACCGTCAACGGCGAGCGCTACCGCCTGGTCACCGACACCCACGGTCCGGTGTGCCTGGCCGAGGTGAACGGCGTGGCGCACCGGGTCAGCCGCGACGAGGGCGGCGTGCTGCGCTCGCCCGCGCCCGCGCTGGTCGTCGCGACCCCGCTGGAGGTCGGCGCCGAGGTCGAGGAAGGCGCAGCGGTCCTCGTGCTGGAGAGCATGAAGATGGAGACCGTGCTGCGCGCACCCTTCCGCGCCAAGCTGCGGGAGTGCTTGGTGCGCACGGGAAGCCAGGTCGAGACGGGCGCGCCGCTGCTGCGGCTGGAACCGCTCGGCGACTCCGACGAAGCCGACGCGGAGCAGGCCACGTCCGAGACCGCTGATCTCGCGCTCCCCCCGGGACGGGAAGGGATCGACGCGGGCGAACGCGCGACGCGCAGCCGGCAGGACCTGCGCAGCATGCTGCTCGGGTTCGACGTGGACCCGCAGGACGAGCGCCGCGTCCTCAACGACTACCTGCGGGCCCGCGAGGAACTGGTCGAGGCCGGACGGCGTCCGCTGGCCGAGGAGATCGAGCTCCTGGAGGTTTTCGCCGACCTCTCCGAGCTGAGCCGCAACCGGCCGGTCGGGGAGGAGACGGCGGCGGACTCGCGGGTGCACAGCTCGCGCGAGTACTTCCACACCTACCTGCAGAGCCTCGACGTCGAGCGGGCCGGACTGTCCGAGACGTTCCAGCGGCGCCTGGTCAAGGTCCTCGCCCACTACGGGGTCGACGAGCTGGACCGGACCCCGGAGCTGGAGGAGGCGGTCTTCCGGATCTTCCTCGCCCAGCAGCGCGCCTCCTCGGACGAGGCGGCCATGGCGACGCTGCTGCGGCAGTGGCTCGCCGAGGCGCCGCCCTCCGGCGCGAACCGGCAGCCCGCCGGTCTCGCCCTGGAGCACCTGGTGGCGGCCACCCAGCTGCGGTTCCCCGCGCTGTCCGACCTCGCCCGCACCGTGGCGTTCCGCTGGTTCGCCCAGCCGATGCTGCGGCGCCACCGCGCGGAGGTCTACGCGGGGGTGCGCAAGCACCTGAGGTACCTGGACGAGAACCCGGCCGCACCGGACCGGGCCGAGCGGATCTCCGCGATGGTCTCCAGCGCCGAACCGCTGGTCCGGCTCGTCGGGCAGCGCATCGGTCGCGAGGGAACCGACCCGGCGCCGCTGCTGGAGGTGCTCGCCCGCCGCTACTACGGCAACCGGGAGCTCGACGACGTCCGCACGGTCGAGGTCGCCGACTGCACCTTCGTCACCGCCGAGCACCGGAGCGCGGGTTCGCGCGTGGTGAGCACGGCGGTGGACTTCGCCGCGCTGCCCGACGTCGTGCGGGCGATCGGTGAGCTGGCCACCGACGGCGGCCTGGTCGCCGACGTCTACCTGGTGTGGGACGGCCAGCCCGACGACACCGACGCGATGGCGGCCCGGCTCGGCGAGGTGCTCGCCGCTCAGCAGCTGCCGAGCCAGGTCAACCGCATCACCACCACGGTGGCCGGTCCCAGTGGTGCGGTGATGCACCACCACTTCACCTTCCGCCCGTCGCCGGAGGGCTTCGCCGAGGAACGCCTGATCCGCGGGCTGCACCCGTTGCTCGCCGATCGGATGCAGCTGGAGCGGCTGCGCGAGTTCGACCTCGACCGCCTGCCCTCGGCAGACGAGGAGGTCTACCTGTTCCGGTGCGTGGCACCGCAGAACCCCGCTGACGAGCGGTTGGTGGCGCTGGCCCAGGTGCGTGACCTGACGCCGCTGCGGGAGTCCGACGGCAGGCTCGTCGCGCTGCCCGCCGCGGAGGGCGTGCTCACCGCGTGCCTCGACGCGATCCGCAAGGCCCAGGCGAAGAAGCCCAAGGCGAACAAGCGATCCGGGACCAACCGCATCGTCATCTACGTCTGGCCTCCGAACGAGCTGTCCATGGAGGAGCTCGACGTCGTCGCGCAGCGCGTGCTGCCCACGACGGCCGGTGCCGGGCTGGAGGAAGTGCTGTTCCTGGTGCGCCAGCCCGACCCGGAGACCGGTGAGCTCGGCGAGGTCGCGGTGCGCATCGGCTACGACGCCGGGGCGGGGATGCGGCTCTCCGTCGAGCAGCCGTCGGTGGAGCCGGTGCAGCCGCTGGACTCCTACCGGCAGAAGGTGTTGCGGGCGGCCAACCGCGGGACCGCGTACCCGTACGAGCTGACGAAGATGCTCGCCGGCGCCCACGGCCGCTTCGTCGAGCACGACCTCGACGAGGACGGCGTGCTGGTGCCGGTGGACCGGCCGAAGGGGCAGAACTCGGCGGCGATCGTGGCGGGCGTGGTCACCACGCCCACGCGCCGGCACCCCGAGGGGATGTCGCGGGTGGTGCTGCTGGGCGATCCGACCAAGGCGCTGGGCGCCCTGTCGGAGCCGGAGTGCTCGCGCGTGATCGCCGCGCTGGACCTGGCCGAGCGGATGCAGGTGCCGCTGGAGTGGTTCGCGCTGTCGGCGGGTGCGCGGATCTCGATGTCCTCGGGCACCGAGAACATGGACTGGGTGGCCGCCGCGCTCAAGAAGATCGTCACGTTCACCCAGGGTGGCGGTGAGATCAACGTCGTGGTGGCGGGCATCAACGTCGGCGCGCAGCCGTACTGGAACGCCGAGGCCACGATGCTCATGCACACCAAGGGAATCCTGGTGATGACACCGGATTCGGCGATGGTGCTCACCGGCAAGCAGTCGCTGGACTTCTCCGGTGGCGTGTCGGCCGAGGACAACTTCGGCATCGGCGGCTACGACCGGGTGATGGGCCCGAACGGGCAGGCCCAGTACTGGGCGCCGAACCTCGCCGCCGCCAACGACGTCCTGATGGCCCACTACGAGCACACCTACATCGCCCCGGGCGAGGCCGGGCCGCGCCGGGCGGGCAGCAGCGACCCGCGCGATCGCGACGTCTCGACCTACCCGCACGAGCTCGCCGACAGCGATTTCAGCACCGTGGGGCAGATCTTCTCCGCCGAGCACAACCCGGACCGCAAGAAGTCCTTCGACATCCGGACCGTGATGCGGGCGGTGTCCGACCAGGACCACCCGGTGCTGGAGCGGTGGGCCGGGATGGCCGACGCCGACACGGCCGTCGTCCAGGACGCGCACCTCGGTGGCAGCCCGGTCTGCCTGATCGGTGTCGAATCGCGTTCGGTCGCTCGGCGCGGGTTCCCGCCCACCGACGGGCCGGACGCCTACACCTCGGGCACCCTGTTCCCGCGGTCGTCGAAGAAGGTCGCGCGAGCGATCAACGCGGCCAGCGGGAACCGGCCGCTGGTGGTGCTGGCGAACCTCTCCGGGTTCGACGGCTCGCCCGAGTCGATGCGCAAGCTGCAGCTGGAGTACGGCGCCGAGATCGGCCGGGCCATCGTCAACTTCGACGGCCCGATCGTGTTCTGCGTGATCTCCCGCTACCACGGCGGCGCGTTCGTCGTGTTCTCCAAGGCGCTGAACCCGAACATGACCGTCCTCGCGGTCGAGGGTTCCTACGCCTCGGTGATCGGTGGCGCACCGGCGGCAGCGGTCGTCTTCGCGGGTGATGTCAACGAGCGCACCGCGAACGACCCGAGGGTGCGGGAGCTCGAGGAGCTCGTGTCGGCTGCCGACGGTCCGGAACGAGCGGCTCAGAGCCTGAAGCTGGCCGACGTCCGGGCCGAGGTGCGTGCCGAGAAGCTCGGCGAGGTGGCCGCGGAGTTCGACCGCGTCCACAGCATCCAGCGCGCGGTGGAGGTCGGCTCCGTCGACGCGATCGTGAGCGCGGAAGAGCTGCGTCCTCGGATCATCGACGCCATCGAGAAGGCGGCGCAGCAGCGCTGAACCAGAGGGTTGCGGATCTGGTCCGAACTGTCCGGTCGAAGAGGGCATCGATCATGGACGGTTCGGACCAGAACCGACCCTGAACGCAGGCGCGAGGGGGCCGTCCGATCGACACGGCGTCGGCCGGCCGGCCGCGAAGGCGTCACGGGTGGTGCGGGACCGCTTTGAGGAGGGTGACCCGCTCGGTGCCCCCGTTGGGGACCTCGTAGGTCCGCTCGTCGCCCTGCCGGGCTCCGGTCAGGGCGGCGCCGAGCGGCGATTCGGGGGAGTAGACCGCGAGACCGTCGGTGTCGGTCCCGTCGCGGGTGCCGAGCAGGAAGGTCTCGATCTCGCCGTCGTCGTAGCGGACGGTGAGCTGCATGCCGGGCTCGGCGACCCCGTCGTCCGGCGGCGGGTCACCGACCACCGCGTTGTTCAGCAGATCTCTGATCTGCCGGATGCGAGCACGCCGGTGCCCCTCGTCGTCCAGCTCGGCGGCGGGACGGTGGGAAACCAGTTCGGCGAGCTCGGCCCGCAGCCGGTCGTGAGCGTCCTGGGTCATCCAGCGGGGGTGCGTGGTCGTCATGGTCTTCCTCGTGTCGACGGGTCGGGATCAAGACGTTGCTGCCGCGTGATGCGAAGAGGTGTGCGTCCGGACCTCAGCGATCCGAGGTGCGCGGCATCGGGAGGAAGCTCGGCGAGGCGTCGGTGGACGATGTCCGCTCGCGCCGCTCAGTCGCGCGGGGTGATCACCGTCGGCGGCGTACCGGTCTGAGCCGGACGGTCGCGCGGTCTTCGGAAGGCGAGCCGATCACCGCTGAGGCCCGTGGACCACGACGGGTGCGTGCGATAGCGCCCATGACCAGCCCTCCCGTGATCTGACCTCACCGTTCAAGCCCGATCATGGCAGACGTTCAGACCAACGCCGCTGTGGAAAGCGAACAAATCGAACAGTGGCACTTGTGCGGTTCCTCCAGCCCGCGGCACGACCGCGGTCTACCGCAGGTCGAACTGGAAGAGGTCGCTGGTCAGAGCCAGACGAGAGCGGCCACGACGAGAGCCTGGGTGCCCGTGGTCAACGTCGGTTGGATCGCCGGGGCGAAGGTGGGCGAGTGGTTCGCCGGGACGTCCTGGGAGCCGCCGTCGAACAGGTCGGGATCGAGGCCGCCGATGCCCCAATAGGTGTAGGGGATGTCGAAGGCGGTGGCCAGGTCGCTGAAGTCCTCGCTGGCGGCCCACCGGCCGAGAGGCCCGGCGCGGTCCCCGAAGAAGCCGGCGAACGCCTCGGCGACCTTGCCGGTGGACGAGGCGTCGCTGTCGGCCGCGGCGAGCGTTGGGCCCGCGTTGGTGGCCACGGTCCCGGCCGGCATCGGCAGCACGTGCTGGGCCAGCGCCACATCAGGTCGGGGGATGAGCGCGCGGAGACCGTCGTCGACCATGCCCCGGGCGCCGTCGGCGACCTCCTCGGCGGGCTGGAACAGCACGACCAGCGTGCCGTTCCACCGGCCGGTGGCCGAGGCCATCAGCTGCGCGGCCCCGAGCAGGCAGGCCACGTGCACGTCGTGGCCGCACGCGTGCATCACCGGTTCGCCGTCAGCGGTCGCGGTGCTCGCGTAGGGCAGGCCGGTGTCCTCCTGCACCGGTAGGGCGTCCATGTCGGCCCGCAGCAGGACCGTGGGCCCGTCACCGTTGGCCAGCACCCCGACCACGCCGGTGCCGCCCACCTCCTCGTGGACCTGGTAGCCGGATCCCCGGAGCCGTTCGGCGACCAGCGATGCCGTGCGGGTCTCCTGGTGGGACAGCTCCGGGTGCGCGTGCAGATCCCGGTAGAAGTCCTCCTGCCAGGCCAGCGCGGAGTCGAAAACGGCGAGCACCGCTGCGGCTCGTGGCGTGTCCGTGCTGGTCTCACTCCTGGGTGTGCGCCCGGAATCTCGGCCAGGATGCGCCACCGCCGGCCGACCCGCACCATCGCGCCGCGGCGTGCTGGGCACCCGCAGGCTGTACCTGACCCCGAGCATCCGGATGGTGAAGCACACCGCCGCGGCCACGAGCGCGCTCGCGATCCCGTAGATCCCCAGGTGCACGGTGAGCACCGTCAGCGTGGCGCCCACCAGCGCAGGAACGGCGTAGAAGTCGCTGGTCAGCACAGAGGGGACCCGCTTGATCGCCATGTCGCGCAGGGTCCCGCCGCCGACGGCCGTGAGCGCCCCCAGCAGCACCGCCTGCACCCCGCCGAGGCCGTACGCCAGCGCCTTGCTGGCACCGGTCACGCAGAACACGCCGAGCCCGATCGCGTCGAAGATCGTGATCAGCTTCGCGAACCGCTCCAGTTCCACGCTGATGAAGAACGCCACGAGCGCCCCACCAGCGGCGACGCCCAGGTAGAGCGCGTCGCTGAAGGTGGCGGGCGGCAGCGACCCGATCAGGATGTCCCGCAGGATGCCGCCGCCGAGCGCGGTCATCATGCCCAGCGTGAGGACCCCGACCAGGTCGAGCCGCACCACGCGCACGGCGGTGAGCGCACCGTTGAGGCCGAACGCGAACGTCCCCGTCAGATCCAGCGCGAGCAGCAACGGCGGTTGAGACATGACCACAGTCTGACCCCGACCCCCGCCTCGCACGCGGGTGGATGCTCACGGTCGCATCGATCCGTGCTCGACGTAGCGGTGGTGCCAGGACAGGGATTCGTCGAGCAGGTGCGGGGTGTGCAGCCCGAACGACGAGTGCTGCGCGCGCTGGAAGTAGTCGTGGAGCAGCGGCCGGAAGTCGGGGTGCGCGCAGCGGTCGATGATGCGTTCCGCACGCTTCTTGGGTGACAGTCCGCGCAGGTCGGCCAGGCCCTGCTCGGTCACGACTACGTCCACGTCGTGCTCGGTGTGGTCGACGTGCGAGACCATCGGCACGATCGCCGACACGTCGCCGTTCTTGGCCTGCGACGGCGTCACGAAGATCGACACGTAGGCGTTGCGCGCGAAGTCGCCGGAGCCGCCGATGCCGTTCTGGATGCGGCTGCCCATCAGGTGCGTGGAGTTGATGTTGCCGTAGATGTCGGCCTCCACGATCCCGTTCATCGCCAGGCAGCCGAGCCGTCGCACCACCTCGGGGTGGTTGCTGATCTCCTGCGGCCGCAGCACGATCTTGTCGCGGTAGGCGGCGGTGTCCCGGTTGAACCGGTCGACCGCGGTCGGGCTCAGCGAGAACGCCGTCGCGGAAGCCATCCGGAGCTTGCCCGATTCGATGAGCTGCAGCATCCCGTCCTGGATGACCTCGGTGTAGGCGGTCAGCCCGTCGAACGGGCCCGTTCCGAGACCGGCGAGGACGGCGTTGGCGACGTTGCCCACCCCGGACTGCAGCGGCAGCAGCTCCCTGGGCAACCGGCCGCTGCGCACCTCCAGCTCCATGAAGTCCAGGACGTGCCCGGCGATCTGCTCGGAGGTCCGGTCGGGCGGTGTGAAAGCCGCGTTGCGGTCGGGTGATTCGGTCTCCACGACCGCGATCACCTTGTCCGCCGGGCATTCCAGGTAAGGCACGCCGATCCGGTCGGCGGGGTGCGTGATCGGGATGGGCTTGCGGTGGGGTGGGAGAGCGGTCCCGTAGTAGATGTCGTGCATGCCGTCGAGGTGCTCGCTCTGCCACGAGTTCACCTCGAGGATCACCCGATCGGCCTGCTCCAGCCACGTCTTGTTGTTGCCCACCGAAGAGGACGGGATCAACCGGCCGTCCGAGGTGATGCCGCTGACCTCCACGACAGCAACGTCCAGCTCGCCGTAGATGCCCTGCCACACCCGCTGCGCCACGTGCGAGAGGTGGATGTCGGTGTAGTCCAGGCGGCCCGCGTTGATCTTCGCCCGGCTCACCGGATCCGACTGGTACGGCAACCGGAGGTCGATCCCCTCCACCTCCGCCAGCGCCCCGTCGAGCTCCGGAGCGGTCGATGCCCCGGTCCACAACCCGACCTTCATCGGCCGCCCCTGCTCGTGGGACCTGGCGACCCGCTTCGCCAGCGCTCCCGGCACCTCCTTCGGATACCCGGCACCGGTGAACCCGCTCATGCCCACGTTCTCGCCGGGCTCGATCATCGCGGCGGCCTCCTCCGCCGAGACGATCTTCGACGCGAACTGCCGATTCCGAATCCTGCCGGTCATCCACGACCTCCCGCTCAACGTTGAGACGCGCAGCGCCATCTCGGGCCAAGGGCGCTTGCTGTGACGCGGATCCTAAGCGCGACACCGAGCGGAACCGGCTGTGACGTGGGGCACGAGCCGCATTGAAGGAGCGCGCTCACCAGGCAAGACGCGGCGGCCGAGGGTTCAGGCGAGCGTCTCGGCATCGTTCGCTGAGCGACACCGATGGTCGCTCAGCGAACTCCACCGGCGCGCTTCCGGAGCGCGAGCACCGTGGTCACCGCGAGGACGACCACCCCGACCGACTCCACGACGATCGAGGTCGGCGCCAGCCGGTAGCCGAGGCTCGACCGCATCCCGAACAGCGAAACCGGGCTCAACGCGATCAACAACGCCAACAACGTCCCCAACACGAACAGCAGCCCCAGACCGCTCGCCAGCCCCAACCGCTGTTGCCGGACCACGATCACCGCCACGGCCAACGCAACCGCCCCCACCGCGTTCACCACGAACAACACCCCGAGCAAACCCCCGGTCCCGGTGAGCACGAGAAAAAGATGAATCCCACCCATGCCCAGCAGGAAAACCGCGCTCAACCGCCGCCAGACAGCCAAAGCCCGGCCACCTGCAACCGAAGACGACCCACCCGAATGCCCAGACGACATCTCCTCACCTGCCTTCCCGCACGGCGGTGAATACCCCAGTCCACCACGCCCAACACGTCACTGCGCAGGCCATTTGCCCCGACCATGACGGCCAGTCCGTCAGCCGGACCGGCGATCCCGTGACGCACTGCGGTCTACCGGAAAGCCGCGCTCACAACCCCGGCACTGGCGAAGATCAAGGCAATGGCGAGGAACAGCCACCCCGCCTTGGCGAGCTGCTGACGTGGGCTTGCCTGGGCCACCGACCGGCTGCGGTGATCAAGGGATTCCATGCGGAGCACGCACCCCAGCGCTCCTCCCCAGAGCGCAGCGGCAAGCAAGAACGCCCAGTGGAACGCAAAGCCGGCGATGAGCAGTCCTGCGCAGATCGGTGTGAAGGTGGCGATCCATGCCACCCGCAGCCAGCGGCGGCGGGCGGGATTAGCAGGGGGTGTGGACTGCAGCGACATGACGTCCTTCCCGTTTTTTGTGCCAGCGCATCGCTTCAGGCGGTAGCCTACGCGGTCGCGCTGGCGTGATCACCAGAGAGAGGGGATTCGTATGGGGTTTCGAGTGCAGCCCGAAGGGCTCGATGCATTTGCGTCTCTGCTGAAGGGCTTGCAGGACGACGTGAAGAAGGCGCAGGAGTACTTAAACCAGCACCTGTCCTACGACTACGGCGATGCGCGGATGTTCGCCACGATCGCCAACGCGAACAATGACACCAAAGCCGCCGTTGGTGACAACCTCAAGCACTTGGACCAACTACTGTCCGCCTCTGCGGGAGAGCTCGAGAAGTCCGCGAAGGTCTACCGGGAAACCGATGCAAACGAGGAACGCCGACTTGATGCAACCTACCCCAGTTCGTAAAAGTTAAGGATTGCGGCGATGAGTGAACCAAAAGCAACCCTTGTTGCCCCGGTCGCAGAGAAAGCAATTCCCGACGCGATCGACAAGGCGGTATCATTTCCTGATTTTTTCAGTCTGGGCCATTGGGTGTACATTTTTATCGACCAAGTCTCTGGGGTGAACCCAGCGGAGTGGGTCGCGAAGGAACTTGCCGGAAACTGGGAAGCTGTGGCCAAAGCTGGCGACGCACTGAAGAACCTGAGCAAGTTTCATGAAGCATTTGCCGCTGAAATTGACCGTGGCGGTGCTGACATGCTGAAAGTTTGGGAGGGCAACGCGGCTTCGGCGGCGGGGGAGTATTTCGAGGCGCTGCCCAAGTCGCTGCGTGACCAAATCTCAGCGCTAGAGAAAGTTGGCGAGCAGTTCGAGCAGGCGGCCTACGGAGTGTGGGCGACAGCGAAGACGATGGTCAGCTTGTTGGAGCTGTTGTTCGATCTTGCGATTGGGTTCGTCATCGAAGCTGCTGCCACTGCAATCAGCAGTTGGACGGGCGTTGGTGCGATCGCTGGTGGCAGTGCGATGCTGCTCACTATCGGCCGAGCTGTTCAGGTCTGGATGGACATCTGCAAGTACCACGGAATGGCCTGGAACCTCTGCACCGGTACGTCTGGAATCATTGCTGGACTCCTGGGCAACTTGCATGGCTTCAAGAACCACCCGTTGCCCGCAGGGGCTTACGATCACCCTGGAGCCTGACGTGTCCAATCCCGAGCAGGAGCCGGTGCTTGATATCGCTCGTGGCGATGAGGCGCGCTCGCGCCACCTCCGTGCTTCGCTTCAGCTGCTGCGCGACAGGGTCGAGAACCCGCAATTCCGCAAGCTCGTGGATGACGTGCTGGCGGGCAAAGCCAGTCTGCGTGACGTTGCTCAGACCGCGGCATTTGGCCAGGCGGTTGCTCCCCTTGCGCAACAAGCGATTAATCGTGTGAATGAAATGTCCGAGGATGAGAAGCAGGAGCTCGCGGAGGAAGGGGAGCGACAGTTCGACGAGATTCGCCGTCATTTCGCGCAAGGTAATGGACCGGGCGGGCCTGCTCCTCAGGATACGCCTAGTTCCGAGGAAGAAGACGAAGACTTCAGTCAGATGACTTTCCTTGAAGATCCGGGCAGGCGTGATCTATAGGCCACTAGGGTGATCAGCGGGTTGTAGTTGTAAATTCTTCTCGGTGGAGAACCTGTCGATGTTGACCTTGTACCTTTTTAAGGTCGTTGCGTGTTTGGTTCGGGACTCGCCCAGACTAGGTGTGTGGTGAAGTCGCCGTCGGTTTGAAAGGCTTGCAGCGCTCGCTCAGGTGACTGCAGGCTCATCCGGAGTCCACCGCTCACGTCGATGACTTCGACACGGTTTTCGAACGCGATGCCCCAAGCGACTATGTCGGCATCCAGACAGTCGCCATACTCCTGTACAACGGCGAACATCTGCGGTGTGAAGTCCGCGACTAGGGCCTCGACCAGCTCGGTAAACCGCGCGCGGCCGCATATTGGACGGAGGTTGGGATCGTCCGCTTGGTTGTCGATTGCGCTTGTCATAGGTCCTCCAGGTGTCGGTGGCGGCTCGCGCGTGTCTCGGCGACTGCCTCATCCAACACGTGATGTTAGAGATTGACATAAAAGATCGTCATCATCCGGTCGGGCGTAATCTTTGATGTCAAGGTGCTACCGGTAGGGTTCCCGCCAGGTCGATCTTCAGCGAGAGGGGCCGACGATGGCTGGTTCGTCAGCACCGTTGCGGCGGCTGGGTGCGGAGTTGCGGCGCCTTCGTGAGGCCGCCGGCCGCACACAGACCGATGTGGGATCGGCGATCGGGCGCACGCACGCGACGCTGGTCAACTGGGAGTCGGGCAAGACAAAAATCAGCAAATCGGACTTGGCTTGTCTGTTGGTGGAGCTGAGCGCTCCTGCTTCGGTGCGGACCGGTTTGGAACAGCTACGTGACCAGTCGAGGCAAGGGACTTCGCAGTGGGTTACTTACGGCCTACCTGAGTGGCTGCGCCCGCTGGTCAGTTTCGAAGAAGACGCGACAGCTCTGAGTTCCTTCGAACCTGTCCTCGTGCCCGGATTGCTGCAGACCGAGGAGTACGCCCGTGCGATCCACACTGCCGGACGGCACAAGGTTGCTCCCGAATTCGTCGACAAGTGGGTCGCGGCTCGGATGCAAAGACAGAGGAGGTTGGGTGAACCGAATCTCCTGCAACTGCACGTGGTGGTCGCCGAAGCGGCGTTGCGCCTGCAGGTTGGCGGGCCAGGTGTGCTTGCCAGCCAGTTGCGACGACTCGTGGAGGCGTCGCAGAGTCCGAACATCACCATACAAGTACTCGCTGCGGAAAGCCGTGGAATCGGAGGCATAGCCAGCAACTTCACCGTGCTGCATTTCGCTGATGCCAAGATCGACCCGCCACTGGGCTACTTCGACGGCCCGTTGGGCGGGCACATGGTCAGTGATGAAGGTGGCGTCGTCACGCTCATCAACATGTTCGATGATCTGCGTCATATGGCGCTGTCCGAGGCTGAATCAGCCGAGATGCTGGTTGCAGTATTGGAGCAACAGCATCGGAGGGACGCGACCCATGTCTGACCTGTCCAACGCCGCCTGGCGCAAGTCCAGCTTCAGCGATGCCGGGGGCAACTGCGTCGAGGTCGCTTCGCTGCAGGAGGGCACCATCGCCGTGCGCAACAGCAAGCGTCCCGAAGCGGGCGTCATGCTCTTCACCCCGGCCGAGATGGATGCCTGGATCAAGGGCTGCAAAGCAGGCGAGTTCGACGATTTGGGCGCTGGTGGCGTCTGATTCCTGCCGCGGTTCTTAATCCCAGCAGACCGACGCGTCATTGTTCGAGCTGCTTTGGCGGCAGCTCGTACCTGGTTGGGCCAAGCGTGATCGGGTGCAAGACGTGGGCCCCTTAAGCTGCGAACGCGAATAGCCGAGTGCGGCGCGCTTTCGTCGCAGAATCGCTCCAGGCCGGGTGATGTGTGCCCTCAGTTGTTCGGCACGATCACGGCGCGGCCGTTGATCTGGCCGTCGTGGAGGCGTTCGTACGCCAGTGGGGCTTCGTCGAGGGTGTAGGTCTCGGTGTGGACGGAGATGGCTCCGGCTCGGGCCAGTTCCAGCACTTCGTGGAACTCGCTTCGGCTGCCCCAGTAGGGGGCGGTGACCGAGGCTTCGAAGGGGAGTAGGCCGAAGCCGACGGCGAGGCTGCCTCCTCCGATGCCGACGATGGTGATGTCGGCTTCGACCGAGGCGACGGCTCCGGCGGTTTCCACGGTGGGTTGTGCGCCGACGAAGTCGAAGACGGCTTGGGCTCCGCGGCCGTCGGTGAGGTCGCGGACCTTCGTGGCTGCTCGTTCGTCGGAGAGCACGGTGTCGTGGGCGCCGACGGTGCGGGCGAGGGTTAGCTTGTCCTCGTTGACGTCGAGGGCGATGACGCGGGCGGTGGTCAGCGCGCGGAGGATCTGGACGGCGATGTGGCCCAGCCCGCCGACGCCGATGACCACAGCGGTCGCTCCGGGGACGAGTTTGGGCAGCGAGGGTTTGATCGCGTGGTACGGGGTGAGTCCTGCGTCGGTCAGCGGGGCCGCGGCGACCGGGTCGAGGCCGTTCAGGGGCGCGAGGTGGCGGGGGTCGTCGACGAGCACGTACTCGGCCATCGACCCGGGGGCGCCGAGTCCGGGCGGGTGGATGCCGAGTTCGGTGGCGCGCAGGCAGTAGTTCTCCTTGCCTGCGGCGCAGTTGAGGCAGGTGCCGCATCCCCACGGGCCGTAGACGGCGACGGCGTCGCCCTCGGCCACACCGGTGACGCCCGCGCCCAGCGCGGCTACCGTGCCCACGCCTTCGTGGCCCAAGGTCAGCGGCAGCGCGTAGGGGAAGCCTTCCGCGGGCCAGCTCATCACGGCGATGTCGGAGTGGCACGCGCCGGCAGCGGTGACCTTCAGCAGCACCTGACCGGGACCGGGCTCCGGGTCGGGGACGGTGACGACCTCGGGGGCTGCGCCGATCTCCCGGTATTGCAACGCCTTCATCGCCTGCTCCTCCGCGGGGTTGCTTCGCGATGCGACCTTCTGGTCACGCATCGTATGTGACCGCGGGCCGTTCGGCGCGCGCGTTGGCGCGGGCCGACCAGCCGTACGGACCATCGGGTTCACCGGAATCGCGGTCATGTGCGGCCGGGCGCAGCGAGCACCCTGGGTGTGTGATCGCGATCGAGCGTCGCCAGGACCCGACCTCGTTGTTGCTCAAGCGCATGTCGGAGCGCGAATGCGCGCTTCCGCACGCACGGACGTGCGGTCGTCCTCCCTGCGCACGACCATCCGGTCGCCGAACGACTCGGTGACGGAAACCATTGCCCCGCAACATGATGGGTGGACCGGGATGGCGAGCGGGACGGTGGGGAGTGATCGTCGCAGGCTGATGGTGGCCGCAGGTGGCGGTGGCACAACGGCTTTCGCTCGGGATGCTTGCTGTGGCGGATGACCACACCGTCAGCTGTGGGAGCGACCTCGACTCAAGCAAGATCACTCGGGCGCCGGGGCTGCCCATGATCAAGGCGAGTTCCTCGGGCGCTAGCCTCCGGGCTCGGATGAGCAGTTGGCGACGACTCCGCGCAGAGATTCCAGGGATTCGAGGACGGCTGAAATCACCTGCTGATCACCGCGAAGCGCCACCGAGACCCGGTAGCTGCCCGCACAGATCGAGGAAGTGGTTGAGCGCGGGGCTGGTCTCGGGGTGGTAGGCCAGGGCGAGGTCGACCGTGGGGCGTGGTGCCGCGAGGTGTTTGAGGCGCACGCCGCGGGTGCGCAGGGAGCGTGCGCGGGGCGCGGGTACCGGTGCGATGCCGGCGTTGTCGGCGACGGCGCGGAGGAGTTGTTCGTCGTCGGGTTCCTCGCGCACGACTCGCGGGGTCGAACCCGGCCAGATCTGGTTGGCGATCCGGTCGTACATGCCCGGGGCGTTCTCGCGCGGCCACAGGACGACGGGCTCGTCCTCGACCTGGTCGCGTCGGACCGTGCGCACCGACGCCAACTCGTGCCCCGCGGGTACGGCGAGCAGGAGTTCCTCCGTGGTCAGCATGTCGCAGCGCAGGTCGGGTATGTCCAGCGGTGGGCGAACGAACGCGGCGTCGAGCGAACCGTTCCGCAGATCGGCGATGTTGCGGGCGGTCCACCCGGTGGTGAGCGCGAGTTCGATGCCCGGGTGCTGCTCGCGGAAGCGGTCGACGAGTTCGGCCGTCACACCGCCCGGAGCCGAGCGCGTGTAGGCGATGCGCAACCGGCCGACCTGGCCGGTGACGGCATCGCGGATGGCCCGCTCGGCGCGGTCGAGCCGGTCCATCACCTGCCGGGCTTCGGCGACGGCGATCTCACCGACCGGGGTCAGCGCGATCCCGGTGGACCGGCGGTCGACGAGTGCCGCGCCGAGCTCGCGTTCGAGCAACCGGATCTGCTGGCTGAGCGCGGGCTGGGCGATGTGCAGCGAAGCCGCCGCGCGGGTGAAGCTGCGGTGCTCAGCCAGGTGGACCAGGTAGCGCAGCCGGCGAACCTCCATCCAGCCACTATAAGCGCTCCTTATGGGCGCATACCAATCGGATCTTGGACAACGGCCTGGTGGACGACGTGCACTGGGCTGGTTCGTGTCGTCGTGGGAGAGCGGGGCAAGGTGGAGGAGTTCGACGTCGTGGTGGTCGGTGGTGGCATCGTCGGGATGACCTGCGCCGTCGAGTTGCGCCGACGCGGTGCCCGGGTGTGCGTGGTGACCGCCGACGAACCCGCGAGGACGACGTCCTGGCTCGCGGCCGCGGTCTGGTACCCGGTCGGCATCGGCGGCAGCGAACGCGCGCTGACCTTCGCGCAGGAGAGCTTCGACGTCTTCGCCGATCAGGCGGCGCGGGGAGTGCCCGGGGTGCGCATGATCGGCACGCGCATGCTGCACCGGCGCCCGCTGCCCGCGGACCCGTGGTGGTCCACGGCGGTTCCCGGGTTCGAGACCGAGGACGCGGACGACCCGTTCACCGGAACCTGGCGGTTCTCCGTGCCGCTGGTGGAGGTTCCGCTGTACCTGCCCTGGCTCCACGCGCAGGCGCGGGAACTCGGCGTCGAAGTGCGCAGCAGGAACCTGGCATCGCTGGCGGAGATCACCGATCACGCGAGGTTCGTGGTCAACGCGACCGGCTTGGCCGCCGGCGCGCTGTGCGGTGACACGACCGTGCAGCCCGTGCGCGGGCAGGTCATCCGGGCGTCGAATCCCGGACTCGCGGTGTCGGTGCGCGACGAGCACAACCCCGGCGGGCACACCTACGTCCACCCCCGCCACGACGACGTGATCATCGGAGGCACCTTCGAGCCCGGCAAGACCGACACCGCTCCCGACCCCGACACGGCACGGGCGCTCTGGGCGCGCGCGACCGAACTCGTCCCCGAACTGCACCAGGCCCGCGTCCTGGAACACCACGCCGGTCTGCGCCCCGCCCGCGAAGACGGCCCACGCGTCGAACTCGACCGATCCCTGATCCCCGGTCGAGCGGTCGTGCACAACTACGGCCACGGCGGCGCGGGAATCACCCTGTCCTGGGGGAGCGCTCGCGCAACCGCCGACCTCATCGCCCACGCGTGACGTCGGACGGCGACGCCACCGCGTCCGCGCGCCCCCGGAGAGCCACCTCCGGGGGCGCGCTGCGCGGGTGATCAGGAGAGGTTCTTCTCCACCAGTTCGACGTAGTGGTCGATGAAGTGGTCCCGCACGCCGTCGGTGCCAGGAGCGAGGGGGTCGCTGGTGAGGCCCTTGATGCCGTCGGTCAGTCCGCCGGTGAAGCTGAGCTTCTCGCGCAGGACGCCGTCGCTGTCGAAGTACCGCACGTCGTCGACGTGGTGGAACGCCGGTTCCGGTGGAACCTGCGCGACGACGTCGTTGTTGTTGACGAAGCGGAAGACTCGCGAAGCGAACGCCTCGTTGTACGGCGCGGCCAGCGACCTGTCGCAGGTGCGCGGCTGCCCGAAGGTGTACACACCGTTGGGCAGCAGGTTCGGGTCCTCGAAGTGCATCCGTGCCGACGCCAGCATGGCCAGCGCGCCTCCGAGGCTGTGCCCGGTGATCCACAACGTCTGGTCGTTGTCCCGCAGCTCCTGCACGGCTTGCTTCACCTGCGGGTAGATCGAATCCAGTGCCCGGCTGAATCCGTCGTGCACGAACCCCTTGCCCGCGGGGCCCGGCGTGCCCAACGCGTTGACGTCGGAGAGCCAGTCCTTGATGTTCGTCGGTTCGGTTCCCCGGAACGCCACGATGATCATCTTGTCGCTGCCCGCTACGAACGCCTGCGTGTCCTCGATCGGGAACGACGCGTCGAGTTTGGTGTGGAAGAACTCGCACCGGTCCAGCCCCCACCGGCGGGTCGTCTCGCGAACCTCAGCTTCGTCCGAGTAGGCGAGCTTGGCCGCCTTGACGAGCCAGTACACGTGGGAGAGCTGGTAATCGGTCACCGTCTGGTCCAGTTCGGACACCGTTGTCATCTTGTTCGTCACCTCTGCAGCTAGGGACTCGTGTGAACGCCGCAGTGCGCTGCGGTACCACCGCAACGATGGCAACGACTGCTCCCGGAGTCCCGGGTGATCACCGTAAAGAATGGTCAGACTGGCACGCTTCAGCGACCCGCTCGCGCGGCACGGGCGGCGTATGGGGGGCTGCGGCGACTTCGGGATCAGCGCACCACGCCCGCTCTGCCGTGCTGGGACAAGCGGCCGGCGACGAGCGGGAACAGGAGCACGGTGACCGCGCCTGCGGAGACCATGACCGAGGCCGTGGCGGCGGTGATGAGCTGGGAGGACGCCGCGATCTGCGTGACCGCGACGATGATGGGGAGCCCGGTGGCCGCGTACAGCCCGAGCGCGACCTGCTCGCGGGTGTCGGTGATGCCGGAACGGGTCGTGGTCCACGCCTCGCGCAGGAACACGGGCAGGCCGCGCACCAGGAGGATCATCGCGATGAACCCGAGCAGCAGCGGCCATTGCGAGGCGACCGCCGCGATGTCGATGGCCATGCCGCTGGTCACGAAGAACACCGGGATGAGCAGGCTGAACCCGACGATCTCGATCTTGTGCGTGATCTCCTCGGCATGACCCTGGGCGACCGCCTGCAACACGGCGTTCGACAGCAGACCGGCGGAGAAGGCCCCCAACGCGACGTCGAGTTCGAGCACCGCAGTCAGCAGCATCAAGGTCACCAGCACGAGAACGGTGATCCGCAGCGTCGTCTGCATCGTCGTGTTGGACGCTCCCATGACCGCCCGTCCGAGCAGCGGCAGCCTGCGCAGGATCCGGGCGGGAAGCACGACGACGATCACGGCCGCCGCGGCGAAGGCCAGCAGCACCGCGGCGGCCTGCCACGTGCCGCGGGTCGACAGCAGCACCGACATCGCCACGATGGGCAGCAGCTCACCGTAGGCGCCGTGGGTCATGATCGCGCGCCCCAACGGCGTGCCCATCCCGTTGGAGTCCTTCAAGATCGGCAGCAAGGTTCCCAGCGCCGTCGACGTCGAGGCGATCGCGACGACGATCGCGACCTGCAGCTGGCCGTGCGTCAACAGCAGCCCGGCGCCGACACCGAGAACGACGCACCCCACCCACGTCAGCGCCGCGTGCCTGCCCTGCGCACCGTGCATGTCCGCCACGCGCACCTCGAAGCCCGCGAGCAGGAACAACAGGCCCAACCCGAGCTCACGCAGGAACCCCACCGCATCGGTCTCGGACGCCAGACCCAGCGCGTGCGGCCCGATCAACGCGCCGAACACCAGCAACCACACCACGTCCGGAACGACCCGTCGAGTGACCAGCGCGAACACGGGCCCCAACGCCGCGGCCAAAGCGATCCACCACACCGACAGCAGGTCCGTGACCAGTGCGTGCTCCTCACCCATGAGCAGCAACGCTAACGGGGAAGAGCACCAACCGCCCTCCCGCAGAACCGGGACGCGCACCGACTGGCGGCGAGAGCAGCGCGTGATCCAGCGCCGGAACCGCTCAGAAGCCTCGAACATCGCTGTGCCGGAGGCGCTTCAGTCTTGGACAAAGGAGCTCTGGCTCGACGATCTGGCGGGCATACTTGATCTCATGTGGGGATACTGCGCCTGCGAGATCGGTGTGCAGCGGCGGGCGAGTGCTGTTGATTTCCTCCGATTCGCTCTCCGGATCGTCGCCTTGCTCCTCGGGACGGCTGCACTGGTGGGGCTGTGCGTGAACTTCGGTCTGGTGCATCCGGTCGTTGCGCGAATTGTCGGAGGATTCGGCGGCGTTGCCCTCGCATTCGGTGTTCTCCTGCGGGCGCCGCTCGGTGCTGCTGCCTTCTCGTGGCGATCGTTGAGCGTCGGTGACTGGATCAGCGTCGTCTTCTTCCCCATCATGACCGTGCTGGGGTGGAACGACTTCTGGAAAGAGCTGCCGGGAGGATGGCGGATCTTCTGGGTCGCCTTCTCCTCCCTGGTGCACTGCCTCGTGTTCTGGGTTGTGATGATCTTCTTCATGCGGTTGCTCAGATCCACTCGGAACGCGTTCGGCTTCCACGGGAGCGGGTTGAGCGAGGAAGTCCGCAGGGAGCACCGGGTGTTCGCCCGGCACATGATGACTTGCAGAAGGGGAACTCCGGAGCATCACCGGTACCTAGCACGCCTGGCGCCGACGGCGCAGCGCCGCCGACGGGCGCGAAACTCGCCTCGCTCGCAGTGGCGGTACGAGAAGATCGATCGAGTCATGACGTCGTACGAGAGTTCGCCGTCCTGGATGTCCGCCACGTTGGCATCCGGGGGAATCTTCATCTGGGCGGTCCAGAACCTGACACCAGGACCGCTATCAGCCTCGGTCCTGTTCATCCCGTACCTGCTCATCCCCGTGCTCGAATTCGCCAAGTCGCGGCTGGGTTGACGAGAACACCAGCAGAAGCCTCTTGAGCCTCACGTTCGCCGACCAGCCTCGTTCCTCGGAGATTCCGTCGACCAGGGCAGTGTTGCTCGTTTCGCGCTCAGGGCACTTCGCCTGGACGGGCGGATCGCACGGAAAGTCGCCATCGGCAGCAGCCCGATGGTCGCCGACGGGCGCCCTATCTCGAAGAAGATCGATGCGGCGTCGACGGCGTCGCCCATGAATTGATCTTGCGGATTCGATCGCCGATCACGGTGAGGTAACGTCGCGCCACTTTCTGCAATTCTCCGCGCGCACAGGGAGCCCTGCGAACTTCATCGCCGAGAGTTCGCCGGGTGTTACCAATTTGCCGAAAAAGGCGCTGTAGCTGGGGATATCACTGCGTGTTCGCATTCAATCACGCCATCCAACCTACTTTTGAGTATGGTTGTCACGTTTCGATCACGTGTGTATGGTCGCTGCCGTTGTGAACGGCCAGTCGGGGCTTTGTGGGTCGCTTCTTTTTTGACGAGTGCTGCCTACACACATTAGGGAATCATGGGTCAAATAGGCTCGATGACCGAGTTCGGTTTCGGCTGGTTGACGCCGGTGCTGTCGTACGTGATGGCGTGCGTTGGCGCCGGGCTCGGGCTGCGCTGCATGGTCCGGGCCCTGGGGACGACGGGACGTGCGCGGCGCAGCTGGCTGATCAACGGCGCGTTCGCGATCGGCACCGGGATCTGGACGATGCACTTCATCGCGATGCTGGGCTTCAGCGTCACCGGGACCGACATCCGCTACGACGTGCCGTTGACCGTGTTGAGCCTGGTCGTGGCCGTCATCGTGGTCGGCATCGGGGTTTTCGTGGTCAGCTACAGCCGCAGCAAGACGCCTGCGGTGCTCGGTGGCGGCGTGATCACGGGGATCGGCGTCGCCGTCATGCACTACGTCGGGATGTCGGCGATGCGGATGTCCGGCTCGATCCACTACGACCCGCTGACCGTCGCGCTTTCCGTGCTCATCGCGGTCGTCGCGGCCACCGCCGCGCTCTGGGCGACGCTGACCGTGCGGGGTTCCCTCGCCGCGTTCGGCGCGTCGTTGGTGATGGGCATCGCGGTGAGCCTCATGCACTACACCGGAATGGCCGCGGTGCACGTCGAACTCCACTCGGGCGCGCACGCGATCCATTCGGAACTGCCCGGTGCGACGCCGATGTCGTTCATCTTCCCGCTGACCGTGCTGCTGGGGACGTACCTGTTCCTGTCCTCGGCGTTCGTCGCGATCTCACCGAACGTGCCCGGATCGAATTCGCGCCGGAAGAACCCCGCCAGACCCGAGGAAGCGGCTGAGGAACACCAGCCCCTCTCCGGATAACACCCGTTCGCCAAGTCTTCCGCCGCGCCCCATTCCGCTGGTAGCGGGCGGACCCGCACATCTCATTCCCGGATTCTCCATTTCGGGATGGAGGCCTGAGCATGTCTGCAAAACCGGCACACTCGAAGCCGGACCATTCCCGGGCGAGACTTCGCGCTCCCGCCCTTCCGAAACTGCTGCGCCCGAAGACGGTGCGGGCCAAAACCGTCGCACTGCTCGCGGTGCCCGTCGTGTCGCTGATGGCGCTGTGGTCGCTGACCACGGTGACCGCCGTGCAGGACGCGTGGTCGCTGCACCAGGCCGAGCAGCTCGACCGCAGCTTGTCCGCGCCGATGCACGACGTGGTGGAACGCCTGCAGGCCGAGCGCGAAGCCGTGGGCAGGCACCTCGCCGCACCCGGTTCCACCGCCGAACTCGCGTCGCTGCACGAGCAGACCTCCTCGGCCGCAGCGGCGTTGCAGACCGCGGTCCAGCAGGCCAGTGCGAACATCGCGAACCTCGCGCCGGAGTTGCGAGGACGCGTCGACGTGCTCAACGACGACCTGGAGCGGCTGCGGCCCCAGCACCAGGCGGTGCTGGCGGGGAACACCGACTGGAACTCCACCTACCGCGCCTACACGCGCGCGATCGACGACGTCTTCTCCATCGAGGAGCGGATCACCGGCGTCCAACGAGGTGAGGCCGCCGAGGGTGCGCGACTGGTCCTGGGCATCGGCCGGGTCGAGGAGATGGTCGAGCGGCAGGACGCCGCGGCGACCTCGGCGTTCGCGGCCGCGCGGATCAGTCCCGAGCAGCACGCGGCCTTCGCCGAAGCGCTGGGAGGCCAGCGGGTCCTGACCGATGACCTGCTGCCGGAGTTGTCGAGCGCGGACCAGGACGCATACCAGCAGCTCACCCGCAGCGACGGCTACCGCGCGCTGTCGGAGATGCAGGCCCGGCTGCTCAGCGCCGATCCGGCCGCCCTCGGCACCATTCCGCCGAACCAGTGGGGCGACGCGGTCGACCAGGTGACCCAGGCGATGGACGCCGGAGGGGACCGGGCGCAGCTGGCGCGCGCGGCCGCGGCGGAGGCGGCGAGCGCGTCGGTGCGCACCAATGCGATCTGGACGGTCGTCGCCGGTCTCGTCGCCGTGCTGCTGGCGCTGGCGATCTCGGTGCGCATCGGACGCGGCATGGTGATCGAGCTGGTCGGTCTCCGGAACTCGGCGATGGAGCTGGCCGACGAGCAGCTGCCGGAGGCGATGCGGCGGCTGCGCGCGGGGGAGAAGATCGACGTCTCCACCGCCGTCCCGGTGATCACCCCTGGTGATGGCGAGGTCGGCCAGGTGGGCGAGGCGATCAACGCCGTGCAGCACTCGGCCATGCAGGCGGCCGCCGAACGCGCCGAGCTGCTCACCGGTGTCTCCGGCGTCTTCGTCAACCTAGCGCGGCGGAACCAGGCGCTGGTGCACCGGCAGCTGGGGCTGCTGGACGCGATGGAGCGTCGCACCGAGAGCGAGAGCGACCTCGAAGACCTCTTCCGCATCGACCACCTGGCCACCCGCATGCGCCGCCACGCCGAGAGCCTGATCATCATGTCCGGCGCGACCCCGGGCCGCGCGTGGCGCACCCCGGTGCCGCTGATGGACGTGATCCGGTCCGCGGTCTCCGAGGTGGAGGACTACACGCGGGTGGAGATGCGCCGGCTGCCGCAGGAGCTGTCGGTGCTGGGCTCGGCGGTGTCGGACGTGACGCACCTCTTCTCGGAGCTGGTGGAGAACGCCACGGGCTTCTCTCCGCCGGACGCCACGGTGCTGGTGCACGGTGAACCCGTCGGCTCCGGATTCGTGGTGGAGATCGAGGACCGCGGCCTGGGCATGGCACCGGACCGGATGGCCGAGGCGAACCAGCGGGTCCAGGAGGCCCACCGGCTGGAGCTGTTCGACAGCGGCCAGCTCGGCCTGTTCGTGGTGAGCCGACTGGCACACCGCCAGGGCATCCAGGTGTCGCTGCGGCGCTCCCCCTACGGCGGCACGACGGCGGTGGTGCTGATCCCATCGGCGATCCTGGTCAACCCGGTGCGGGACGCCGAGTCCACGGTGGACTCGATCCGACCCGTCGAGGCGTTCCCGGAGCTGGAGCCGGAGCCGGAGCCCGTCCCGATGAAGGCGGTGGCGACCAGGCTTCCGGAGCGTCGCCCGAAGCCCGAATGGACACCACCGGACGTGGTCGAAACAGCGCCCGCTGACCACGCGGTGGACGTTCCGCCGAGGATCGAAGGCCGGCTCGACGAGGACGAGATCGCGGGTCTTCCCCGCCGCAAGCGCCAGGAGAACCTGGCGCCGGGCCTGAAGGCGGTGGATTCCCGCGGCAGCGCGGAGGAAGGTCCGGCGCCGTTCGGCGGAGGGGTGTCGCCCGAGACGGCGCGCTCGATGATGTCGGCCCTCCAGGAGGGTTTCGCCCGCGGTCGCGGCGACCGCGTCGACGACTGACACGAGGGGATGCACGAGATGTATGCGACTGAGCAAACCAGGGAGCTGAGCTGGCTCCTGGACGACTTGGCCACCAAGGTGCCGATGGTCCGGGTCGCGCTGCTGCTCTCCAACGACGGCCTGGCCATGGCCTCATCGGCGTCGATCAGCAACGAGGAGTCCGAGCACCTGGCAGCGGTGGCCTCCGCGCTGCAGAGCCTGGCGAAGGGCACGAGCAGGCACTTCGACGCCGGTTCGGTGCGCCAGACCATGATCGAGATGGACGGCGGTTACCTGTTCGTGGTGGCGGCCGGCGGCGGCACGTGCCTGACGGTGTTCGCCGACTCCGGCGCCGACATCGGCTTCATCGCCTACGAGATGGCGCGACTGATCAACCAGGTCGGCGAGCACATGTTCACCGCCGAACGCGCGCGCGATGTGTGACGCGGGGGCCCGGACGTGAACAGAGCGGATCAGCGCTGGTTCGACGACGAGGCCGGCCCGATGGTGCGGCTGTTCGCGCTGACGCGCGGACGCGCGAGGCCCCAGCACACCAACCTGGACGTCATCGCGCTCGTCGCCGCCCGCACCACACCGGAAAAGGACATGACGCTCACCCCCGAGCAGGCGGGGATCCTCGACCTGTGCCGGGAACGCCCGACACCGGTCGCGGAGATCTCGGCCCGCTCGGACCTGCCGCTGAGCGTCGTCCGCGTACTGCTCGCCGACCTCGTCGAAGCCGGACACATCCAGGTCGAACGCCCGACCCCGGCCCACGAGCTGCCGAGCGAGCACATCCTCAGAGAGGTAATCGATGGTCTCCGCGCGCTCTGACACCCGCACCCACGAGCCGACCGGCCCGATGGCGCTGAAGATCCTCATCGCAGGCGGTTTCGGCGTCGGCAAGACCACCATGGTCGGCACCGTCAGCGAGATCCAGCCGCTGCGCACCGAGGAGAAGCTCACCGAGGCGAGCGTCGAGGTCGACCGGACCGACGGCGTGGAGCAGAAGACCACCACCACGGTCGCGCTGGACTTCGGCAAGATCACGCTGCGAGACCGCTTCGCGCTCTACCTCTTCGGCACGCCCGGCCAGGACCGCTTCTGGTTCTTCTGGGACGACATCGCCCAGGGCGCGCTCGGCGCGGTGGTCCTCGCCGACACCCGCAGGCTGCGGGACTGCTTCGCCGCCGTCGACTACTTCGAGCGCCGGGAGATCCCGTTCATCGTCGCTGTGAACCACTTCGACGGATCCCGCACCTACGACGTCAGCACCGTGTCCGCGGCGCTCGACCTGGATCCGGGAATTCCCGTCATCCTCTGCGACGCCAGGGACAAGAACTCGGCGAAGGAAGTGCTGATCACCCTCGTCGAGCACGCCAGCCGCCTCTACGCCGAACAGCGCGAGCGCCCCGCCGAACCCGCCCGTTACGTCGGCCCGGCGCGCTCGCGGAGGTAGGGTTCCCTCCTGCCATGCGCTGACCAGCTTCCGCGTTCGCTGGCAGTAGTGAAAGTTCGCCCGAGTCATGCGCACTCGACCCGACGATGCTGAATCTCCGGGACGCCGTCTCACCGCTCATCCCGCTCAGCGCCGAGGGCCAACGGCACACCGTGCTGTGGGGAGGCACCAACCCGCCTGAAGACCTCGCCAGCCTGCGCGCCTACCTCTCGTCAGCGCAGAAGCTCCGGCTCCGCATGCGAATGGCCCGCGCGGACGTCGAACTGTCCAACCACTCCTTCTGCGACGCCGGCCTGCAACGCATGCAGCAGATGCTCGACGATCCGCAGGCCGACAACCCGTTCGTCCTCGGCCCGCACCGAACGCAGCAGTACATGCGCATGATCGAAACGATGCTGCGCGGACGCATCGCGGACGCCACCGATGCTCCCGCACCCACACGGGCTCGCCACTGCTGTTGAAGTGAATGCCGTCGAGGTCTGACGCAACCAAGTTGAAGAGAGTGGAGGACAGGTACGGGCGACTTCCGCTTCACAGGAAGGCATTACGAGTCGCGCCAGGCAGGAACGCAGCTCGTCATCACCGAGTCGCCGCAGAAACATCCATCCATCGTCCGATGTGGATTTGAGGATCGGGTGTCATGAAGACACGATCGGCAGGACGATTGCTGCTGTGATGAGCGAGATTCCGCTCAGCAGGTCGGTGCGGACGGGGATCAAGTTCGTGACGAATCGTCCGATGCACAACCCGGCCAATGACATCACGGCGGTGATGGCTCCGAACACCAGGGCGGAGACCAGCGGAGCGAATCCGAGAATCCCCAGACCCGTACCGGCGAGCAGGTTGTCCACGCTCAACGTGAGGGGCATGCCGAACAGGGTCACCCACGGCTGGTCGATCTCTTCCGGCGCGGGCTTCCGAATCGCTCCGATCAGGAGGTACAAGCCGTACACGCCCAGCAGTGCGGGCCCCGCGTAGTCGGCGACCTCGCCCATGGCCGAGCCGATGTAGTGGCCGAGCACGCCGCCGATCAGCGGTGCCACGGTGTCCCAGATGCCGAACACGACGGCTATCTGGAGGGCGCGACGGAATTTGAACGGGATCGTCCCGATCGCAATCGACGATCTGAAGTTGTCCAGGCTCAGGAAGAATCCGAGGGCAAGCGTCTCAAGCATCGAAACACCGTTCAGCTAAGTGACTTGTGTGCAGTCATCCGGCAAACGCGAATTGAACATTACATATGAATTCTTCTACGGGCAAGGATTGCCGTTAATTGCAGATTGAATACCAGTCGTCAATGTCAGGACGCCGTTCGTGCGAGATCCATTGATGTTGTCGCAGGATCAGGTTATTTTTCGCGGTTCGAGCTGGGGGACAAGTCCGAGCTTGTGTTCGACCTCGCTCCACAGACCGCTGTCGTCGGGGACCGCACGACCGCTGTCGAGTGCGGCCCACGCTGTGGCGACCACGGACCGCAGCAGTTCCCCGTTGTCGGCAGCGCTCTCCGCGCGGAGGACGGCGTCGGGCGTGATGCCGGTGCGATCGCCGGACGCGGTGGTGCCCAGGGGCAGCCCGGCCGTGAGCAGTCCTGCCAGATCGGCGGCGACGTACGTCGGCCGCTCGGACCGAGCGGCGAACACCAGGTCCCGGAGCCGCGAAGATCCGCTCAGGACGAACAGTGAATCGAGCCCGGCCGCGTTGGCGCCCTCGATGTCGGTGTCCAACCTGTCCCCGCACACCAGCGTCTCAGGCCGGCAAGTGCCCAGCCGGGAGCGGGCCAGGTCCAGCAGAGCTGCCCGCGGTTTGCCGACCACGTGCGGCGATGTGCCGGCCGCCGCCTGCACCGCCGCGACCAGCACGCCGTTGCCGGGGGCGTTCCCGTGCGGGGTGGGCAGGGTGGGGTCGAGGTTCGTGGCCACCCAGGTCGCTCCGGCTTGGACGAGGTATCCGACCGCCGCCAGCTCGCGCCAGGTGATGTCGAATCCCAGCCCCTGGACGACCGCCTCGACCGGCTCCTCGCCCAGCTCCGCCACGCGCACCGGGGTCAACCCGGCTTCGGTGAGCGCGCGAGCGATGCCGGGCCCTCCCACCGCGCACACGCGAGTTCCTCGGTCCAGGTGCTGCGCGAGGTGGGCCGCGGCCGCCTGGGAACTGGTGACCACCGACCAGCCCTCGCTCACGACGCCGAGCCCGCGGAGGTGATCGCCCACGTCCTCCGGGGGGCGGGAGGCGTTGTTGGTCGCGAACACGACCGGTACGCCGTCGGCTGTCAGCCGGTTCAAGGTCTCGACCGCGTCCGGAACAGCCGTGGCGCCGCGGTACACCACACCGTCGAGATCGCAGATCAGTCCTCGGTAGCGCGTGATGAGGGGCTCGTGCCGGACGGACGTTGCGGTGGTCTGACCGATCATGAGTGCTCCTGCAGGTCATGGGCGCTGAGTCGAGGCAGTGCCCGACTGCCGGTGCGCCGTCGGTTCGTGAGACGCGCTCGCCGATGATCTCCAATTCGATTCCGGACCAGGCGAACTGCCGAAATCGTTCCGCCGTTGCCCGCGGAGAGTGGAAATCAGGAGTGATCGGAAAGGGTGCCGGCGATTCGAATCGATTGGGGCGTTGATTGCCCTAATTCCTGCCGGCGATCAATTTTACGCCTGCCGAACCCCCGCTGGAAGTGTGAACCGCCGACCCGGTCGTTCATGCCGTTCACACGGTGGGACCTACCGTTCAGGCTCGAAGCGCATCGGCGTTCGCTATTGCGGCACCGCTGCCCCGTTCCGCTGCTCCCGCTGGGGCGGAAGGCATGCACTTGAAGTGCCGCACCTCGGAAGCTATGTTGTGGCCTCCGTCACTTCGCGGCAGTTCGGGGATGCCCGTGTGCCCGAGCGACTAGGAGGTCGGGGTGACCGTTAGTTTGCCGCCTCTGGCGATCGCATCGAGCGCGTCCAGAGGTCATGATCACGTGGGGAACGCGCTGGGACCCACGTCCACAGCCAGAAGTGTCGCTCGTGCGCGGGAGAGGTTCGCCGCCGGCGAAGACATCGTGAAGGGCGTCCGGCCTGAGATCCTGGCTTCGTGGTACCGATGCCGAGATCGGTACGAAGTGGACCGCTCGCTGGATGTCGCGCCGGGTGCGACGGGCGAGAACGACGCTCGTCTCGACAGCCGCGTGTTCTTCACGGCGCTGGGCGGCCTCGGCGCGCTGGCCGGCCGGGAGGTGGAACGGGACAGCGGCGTGGTCACGGTGACGGATGGCTGTGGGCGCGTCCTCGGAGTGTGGGGCGATCCTTCCGCGCGGCGGCAAGCCGATCTGAACAACCTCGCTCCGCGGTCCTCGTGGTCGGAGCAGTGCACCGGTACGAACGGGATGGGGACATCGCTCGAAGTGCCCGGGCCGGTGACGGTGATCGGTCCGGAGCACTGGTGCGAGAGCTTCAACCAGTGGTCGTGCGCGGGCATTTCCGTGCGGGACGTGGTGACCGGGGCGCCGGTCGCGTCGATCAACATCTCGCGTCTGAACGCGCCGCTGTCCCAGCACGTCTCGTCCTGGCTGACGAAGGCCGCCGCGTGCGTCGAACACGGCATCTACCAGAACGCCATCGCCGAAGCGGAGAAGGTGCTGGCCGAGTTCCACCGCAAGCGCGCCCAGAGAACCGGTCCGCTCATGGCGATGGACCGCGGCGGGAACGTGATCGCCGCCAACGACGCAGCCGTGTCGATGCTCAAGCTGGCGGACGACAACCCCATCGCCTCAGGCGCGCTCGAACCGTCAGACCGCTGGAACCCGAACATTCCCGGGCTTCTCGACGTCGCTCGATGGGCGATGGACCGGGCGCTGGAATCCGCGCAGTGGAGCGGTTTCGCGAGTCTGCCCGCCTGTCCGGGGGAAGCTGCGATTCCGATGACCATGCGGCCCGTCGTCGAATCGAATCACGTGGTGGGCGTTCTGTGCGCGCTCGGGGTGCAGGAGGGTGAGCCGTACCGCGGCGAACCGGGCCCGCCGGTCCACTCGATGCCCCCGCGCGTCATCGGCGTTCGCGACGATCGGCTGGTGCTGCTCTCCCCGGCGGAGATCCGGTATGCCGAGGCCGACCGGAGCACCGTGTGGTTGAGCACGGACCGCGGAAGGATCCAGGCCGCCACCCGTGGCGTGGACAACGTGGAGGCGGCGCTGGCGAGCTTCGGTTTTTACCGCGTGCACCGGCGCTTCCTGGTCAACCTCCGACGGGTGGTCGAGGTGGAGCGAGGCATCAAGGGCGAGCTCGTCCTGATCACGGACCCTCGTTCGCCCGAACTCGTTCCCGTTTCGCGGCGTCATGCCCCGGAACTCCGACGGCTTCTGGGAGTGTGAGACCCCGGTCCCGTCGTTCCCAGGAGGCGCCGCACGTGATGCCGTGAGGATGCCGTTCGTACCGCGCGGGAAACCACCCGTGCCGAGTTGAACTCCACTGGTTCCGCAGAGCTTGTCCGCGAAGGAGTGGGCGGACAAGCTGTTCGCGGCTCGCCGGGCGCTGAGACCGCCCCGTGCCCGGCCACGGTGCAGGGGTGGCCCCGGACCACCTCCCGCATCGGGCCGAACTCCGGTGCGGCGCGGGAAGCGCTGCCGTGTGAGAAGCGTTCGTCGAAGGGACTCTTGGTGATCAAGTCGCGTGCGGTGGTGGCATCCGGTCGGGGGCAGCCGGTCGAGGTGGTGTCGATCGGGGTTCCGGAGCCAGGGCCGGGTGAGGTTCTGGTGCGGGTGCAGGCCTGCGGGGTGTGCCACACAGATCTGCACTACCGCGAGGGCGGGATCGGCGACGACTTCCCGTTCCTGCTCGGGCACGAGGCCGCAGGCGTCGTCGAAGCCACGGGGCCGGGCGTGACCGAGGTGGGGGAGAACGACTTCGTCGTGCTGAACTGGCGCGCCGTGTGCGGCACCTGCCGCGCTTGCTCGCGAGGGCGTCCCTGGTACTGCTTCGACACCGGCAAAGCCGAGCAGCCGATGGTGATGGGTGACGGTACGGTCCTGTCTCCGGCGCTGGGCATCGGTGCTTTCAGCGAACGCACGCTGGTCCACGCCGGTCAGTGCACGAAGGTGGACCCGGCGGCTCGGCCGGCCGTGGTCTCCCTGCTGGGTTGCGGCGTCATGGCGGGTGTCGGTGCTGCGATCAACACCGCGCAGGTCTCCCGCGGGGACTCGGTGGCGGTGATCGGTTGCGGTGGCGTCGGTGACGGTTCGATCATGGGCGCTCGACTGGCCGGGGCTTCGCGGATCATCGCGGTCGACACGGACCCGACGAAGTTGAAGTGGGCCGAGGAGTTCGGTGCGACGCACACCGTGAACGCCTTGGAGGTCGACGCCGTTTCCGGGATCAAGTCGTTGACCGGGGGGCACGGTGCGGACGTCGTGATCGACGCGGTGGGGCGCCCGGAGACATTCCAGCAAGCGTTCTACGCGCGCGACCTCGCCGGCACCGCGGTCTTGGTCGGCGTTCCGACGCCGGAGTTGGAGCTCCGGCTCCCGTTGATCGACGTGTTCGCGCGCGGTGGCGCCATCAAGTCCTCGTGGTACGGCGATTGCCTGCCGAGCCGCGACTTCCCCGTGCTGGCGGACCTGTACCTGCAGGGGCGGCTGCCGATGGAGAAGTTCGTCACCGAGGAGATCGCGCTCGACCAGGTCGAGGAGGCGTTCGTGAAGATGGAACGCGGCGAGGTGCTGCGATCGGTGGTGGTGTTCTGATGGACGCCCGCATCGATCGCACGACCACCTCCGGCACCTTCTCGCTCGACGGTCAGACCTTCGAGGTGGACAACAACGTGTGGGTGCTCGGTGATGACGACGAGTGCGTCGTCATCGATGCTCCCCATGACGCAGCAGCGATCCGGAGGGTGGTCGCCGGACGCCGCCTCGTCGCGATCCTGGCCACCCATGCCCACGACGACCACGTCCGGGTCGCCCCCGCTCTCGCGGAGGCCACGGGTGCGCCTGTGTTGTTGCACGCTGACGATCTCGTGCTGTGGCGGCAGTCCCACGGGAGCCGAGAGCCGGCAGGCCACCTGGTGGACGGCCAGGAGATCGAGGTCGCCGGCATCGTCCTGCACGTCCTGCACACCCCTGGGCACGCGCCGGGGGCGGTGTGCTTCGACGTTCCGGCCCTGGACGTGGTCTTCACCGGGGACACCCTCTTCGCCGGAGGGCCGGGTGCGACCGGTCGGTCCTATTCGGACTTCCACCTCATCATCCGCTCCATCCGGGACAAGCTCTTCCACCTGCCCGACTCCCGGTCCGTCCTCCCCGGACACGGAGCGACCACGACCATCGGCGCTGAACGACCACATCTCGATGAGTGGATCAGCCGAGGCTACTGACCGATGGGCGCTGAGCGGTCCACAGGGGACGGCGCCTCTCGTGGGGCCTCGCGGACCGCTCAGCGCTGATTCCGGGCCACCGGTGGAACATGCGTTGCGGGAATTCCGAAAAGCCGAATACGCTCCTCTTCGCGCGCGAATTGCAATGGCGCTGAATTCCGATCCGTCGGGACGACGGTGTTCGGTCGTCCACCCACTGCTCGGGCGCGGTCAACGCGAGGAGGGAGATCTGATGTCGGAAATTCCTAGCGCCCGCACAACAGGTGACCGGGTGATGTCCCGTGCAACATCCACAGCCCTCCGGCTGACGGCCCTGGATTCCGTGAGCCGGGGAAGTATCTGCTTCCACAACGGATTCCGCGATTCCGAAGTCGGGTACTCGTGGGTTCCTGGTGTGGTCAGTCCGATGACCGATGAGCTGCGTCAGGCGCTCCACGATCTGTGGGTTGCGGATCTGATCGATATCGAGACGCGCGATCTGTTCGCGCCGCGAGGTCACCGGGTGGTGATCACCCGGAAGGGGACCCGAGCGCTTCGCTACTGGTCGCTTTCCGATCACGGCGGTTTCGCCGCGTGATGCGCTTGCGGTCGATCGTCCAACCGGCGTCGACAAAGCCGCGTCGGCCGGAAACCCGCTCGTGATCCGAAGATCCCGCGCCCGGTCCGTTCTGCCGAGGTCTCAGGTCGGTCGGCAGGAGGAATGATGACGAGCGAACCCGCTGTGCGCTGCAACGGTCTGCGCTACCGCTTCGGGCCCACCGCAGCGGTCGACGGCGTGGACCTGAGAGTCGAACCAGGCACTGTCTTCGGCTTGCTGGGTCCGAACGGGGCCGGGAAGACGACCACGATTCGAATGATCTCGACGCTGCTGCGGGTGCCGACGGGAGCCGTCGAGATCTTCGGAGTGGACGCGAACCTGCACAAGCTCGCTGTCCGCAGGTTGATCGGTTACGTTCCGCAGCAGCTCTCAGCGGATTCGGCGCTGACCGGCCGGGAGAACGTCGCGCTGTTCGCGCGGCTCTTCGACGTGCCCCGAGCGCAGCGGCGGTCCGCGGTGGAGACGGCGCTGCGAGCGGTCGGGCTGGAGGAGGTCGCGGGGCGAACGGCGAGCACCTACTCCGGCGGCTTGATCCGACGCCTCGAGCTGGCGCAGGCACTGGTCAGCGAGCCCCGCCTGCTCGTGCTCGATGAGCCGACGGTGGGGCTCGACCCCGTCGCGCGAGCGGGCGTGTGGGAGCACATCGAGCGAATGCGCGCCACGACGGGGATGACGGTCCTGATCACCACGCACTACATGGAGGAGGCCGACAGGCGGTGCGACCGGGTGGCCTTCATGCACCGCGGCCGGATCCGGAGCGAAGGGGCACCGCAGGAACTCCGCGCCGCTGTGGGCCCGGAGGCGACGTTGGAGGACGCGTTCCGCGCGGTCACCGGTGGCACGCTCGCCGGTGATGCGGGGGAGGGGATGCGCCAGGTCCGCGCTGCCCGACGGGACGCACGTCGTGGCGGTTGATCACGTGCGGTGCGGACCGGTGCGCTTGATGTGGTCGCGGATCACGACGATGTGCCTGGTGGAGCTGCAGAAGCTGCGGCACGACCGCACCGAGCTGCTGACGAGGGCGGTTCAACCGGCGCTGTGGCTGGTGGTCTTCGGTACGACCTTCAGCCGGACACCCGCGTTCCAGACCGGGGGAGTGCGGTACCTGGACTACCTCGCACCGGGCATCGTCGCCCAGTCCGCGCTGTTCATCGCGATCTTCTTCGGCATCCAGATCATCTGGGAGCGGGATGCCGGGATCCTCGCCAAACTGCTGGTCACACCGACGCCGCGGATCGCGATCGTGAGCGGCAAGGCGTTCGCTGCCGGTGTGCGAGCCCTGGTGCAGGCTCTGGCGGTGCTCGTGCTCGCCGTCCTGCTGGGCGTCGAGATCACGGCGAACCCGGTGCGGTTGCTGGCCATGTGCGCGGTGGTGGTGCTCGCATCGGTGTTCTTCTGCTGCTTGTCGCTCACCATCGCGGGCCTGGTGCTGTCCCGGGATCGCTTGCTGGGCCTCGGGCAGGCGATCACCATGCCGTTGTTCTTCGGTTCGAGCGCGCTCTACCCGGTCGATCTGATGCCGCACTGGTTGCGGGTGGTCAACGCCGTCAACCCGCTGAGCTACGAGGTCGATGCTCTGCGCGGCCTGCTCATCGGCACGCCCGCGAACCTGGCTCTGGACTTCGCGGTGCTGGCGGCCGCCGCAGCGGCCATGGCCGGGGTCTCCTCCGCGCTGCTGGGAAGGCTGGTTCGCTGATCCGCCCTGGTGGTAGCTCGACCCGAACCCGAATCGCGTCAACAGAAATCGGGCGGGCAGATGCCATGAGTCCGCGAAAAGGGACGGAATTCTTCGCCGCGCGAATGTCGAAGCCGACCGACCACCGTTCGGGTCCGGTAGGAATCCCTTCGTGCTGATTCGGGTTCCACTCGTTCCCAACTCATTGTCCGAAACGACTGGGACGTGGCATGTTTCAAGCGGGAGCATTCCCATCTGGAGAATCTCGGGGATTCCCGAGAACTTCCCGTCAGCGGCCGTCGTCCACGCGAAGTCGGCGATGTCAATCCGGCTCTGCGGCGCGCCGCGAAATCGCGCACCCGAATACCGCAAAGGAGCGGATCGTGACCGCATCGGAAGCAGCGACAACTGACCGCGAAACACCCGTGAACCAGGATCCCGAGCCGACACCGGGGCCTCTGACCGGTGACCCCGCACTGATCGGCGTTCCCACCTTCATCGTCGGCTCGATCGCCCTCGGAATGACCCTCGTCGGCTACGTGCCTGCCGCAGCGGTCGGAGCACCGGTGGCGATCATCCTCGCCGCCACCGGGATCGGACAACTCGTCGCCGCGGTGTGGGCGGCCGGCATCGGCCAGAGCGCGGTGGCGTCCATCTTCGGAATCTTCTCCGGGTTCTGGCTCAGCTACGGATTCCTCGTGCTCGGACTGACCCACGACTGGTTCGGAGTGCCGTCTGAGAGCGCGACCGCCACCCAAGGTCTTTTCCTGACTTCGTGGTTCGTCACAGTTGCGTTGCTGACCCTGGCGACGCTGCGCCTTCCGGCCGCGTACACCTTGCTCTTCGGGTTGATCGCCGCTGCCCTCGTCATCGTCCTCGTCGCGACGCTGCAGGGTTCGACGGAGTTGAAGGCCGTCGGCGGGTACGTGGTCTTCACCTTCGCGGCTCTGGGCTGCTACTTGTTCTTCCACGTCATGTCGGTGGCGACAGGAGGACGGGGACTGCCGCTCGGCCACCCGGTGCTGGGCCGGTGAACGAGGAAGCGCGGAGGCGGTTTCACACCGCCTCCGCGCTTCGCCTCCTGCTGCTGACCGTCGTGCGAACACCACCGCGTCCACGATCAGCTGGTCGGCAGCGCGGGTGGCTCCCCGGAGCACTCGTAGTGCGACAGCTGGTCGATCCTGCGCTGGTGGCGGCCGCCTTCGAACTCCGTGGTGAGGAAGGCGTGGACGATGCGCTCGGCCTCGGTGAGCGTGTGCATCCGGGAGCCGATGGCGGCCAGCAGCGCGTTGTTGTGCTGGCGGGCAAGCCGGGCGATGTGGACGTTCCAGATCAGCGCGGCGCGGGCGCCGGGGACCTTGTTCGCGGCGATCTGCTCCCCGTTCCCGGAACCGCCGACGACGATGCCGAGACTGCCCTCGTCGGCCACGACGCGACGAGCCGCGTCGATGCAGAACGGTGGGTAGTCATCCTCGGCGTCGTAGGCTGCGGGGCCGACGTCGGTCACCTCGTGGCCGACGTCGGAGAGCTTCTTGGCGAGGTAGGTCTTGAGCTCGAGTCCGGCATGATCGGAGCCTATGTAGATGCGCACGGGCCTTGTCCTTCGCGGTGAATGGGATGATGTTCGCGGCGCGATCACCGCGCTCGGGCGTCAGCCCGACCGCACGGTGCTCACGGAGCGTCGCGCGGCCTCGGTGACCGCCTCGGTGGTGATGCCGAATTCGGTGTAGAGCGTCTGGTAGTCGGCTGAGGCGCCGAAGTGTTCCAGGGAGACGATTTCGCCGGCGTCGCCGACGAAGCGGTGCCATGGCTGGGCGATGCCGGCCTCGACGGCGACTCTGGCGCGCACCGACGGGGGCAGCACGTGTCGGCGGTAGGTCACGTCCTGCGCGTCGAACCACTCCACGCACGGCATCGACACCACGCGCGTCGGGATTCCTCCGGCCTCCAGGGACTTCCTGGCCGCCACTGCCAGCTGTACTTCGGATCCGGTTGCGATCAGCAGCACCTCGGGGGTGCCGGTGGAGGCCTCGGCGAGCACGTAGCCGCCGCGGGCGACGCCCTGCGGGTCCGTGCCTTCCAGCGTCGGCACCCCTTGGCGGGTCAGTGCCAGGCCGGCGGGTCCGTCGGTGTTTTCCAGGATCGCTTTCCACGCGGAGGCGGTCTCGTTGGCGTCGGCCGGGCGCACGACCGCCAGATCGGGGATCGCGCGCAGGCTCGCCAGGTGCTCCACCGGCTGGTGCGTCGGACCGTCTTCGCCGAGTCCGATCGAGTCGTGGGTCCACACGTAGATCACCGGCTGGTGCATGAGGGCCGCGAGTCGTACGGCGGGGCGCATGTAGTCGCTGAAGACCATGAAGGTGCCGCCGTAGGGTCGGGTTCCGCCGTGCAGGGCGATGCCGTTGAGGATGGAGCCCATGGCGTGTTCGCGGATGCCGAAGTGCAGTGTGCGGCCGTAGGGGTGGGCCGACCACGCGTCGGTGGAGATGCTCTCCGGGCCGAAGGAGTCGGCGCCCTTCATTGTGGTGTTGTTGCTTTCCGCCAGGTCGGCCGAACCGCCCCAGAGTTCCGGCAGCACGTCGGCCAGTGACGCCAGCACCTCCGCCGATGCTTTCCGCGTCGCGATGCCCTTCTCATCGGGTTCCCAGCTGGGCAGCTCGTCGGCCCATCCGGTGGGCAGCGTGCGGGTCTGCATTCGGTCCAGCAGTGCCTTGCGCTGGGGGTTGTCGGCGGCCCATGCGGTGAAGGCGATCTGCCATTTCTCGCGGGCTTCCCTGCCGCGTTCGGTGATGGCGCGGGTGTGGTTTAGCACCGCGTCGTCGACCTGGAAGGTCCTCTTGGGGTCGAAGCCCAGGAGTTTTTTGACTTCGGCGAGCTCGTCGGCGCCCAGCGCGGCACCGTGGGCTTTGCCGGTGTTCATCTTCGTGGGTGCTGGGTAGCCGATGACGGTGCGCAGCACGACGAGGCTGGGACGCTCGGTGTCGGCGCGAGCGGCCGCCAGCGCGTCGAGGATGCCGGTGACGTCTTCGCCGCCGTGGACGGTGAGGACCTGCCAGCCGTAGGACTCGTAGCGCTTGGCGGTGTCCTCTGAGAGCGCGATTTTGGTGTCGTCTTCGATGGAGATCTCGTTGGCGTCGTAGAGGACGGTGAGGTTGCCCAGTTGCTGGGTGCCGGCCAGCGAGGAGGCTTCGGAGGTCACGCCTTCTTCGATGTCGCCGTCGGAGGCGATGACGTAGATGTGGTGGTCGAAAACGCTGTCGCCGGGTGCGGGTTCGGGATCGAGCAGGCCGCGTTCGCGGCGTGCGGCCATCGCCATGCCCACCGCGTTGGCCAGTCCCTGGCCCAGCGGTCCGGTGGTGGTCTCCACACCCTTGGTGTGGCCGTGCTCGGGGTGACCGGGGGTTAGGGATCCCCATGTGCGCAGTTGCTTGAGGTCGTCGAGTTCCAGGCCGTAGCCGGAGAGGAACAG